>CANJUF010000009.1 GCA_947477745.1 Sphingomonadaceae bacterium
AGGTGCCCGTAGGCGACCGGATCGTCGAGCGCGGCGGTAGCGCTGGCGATATTCTCGCGCATCGCCGCGATCGCCGCCTGCGGCCGGTTCTCGGCAAGAAGCCGCGCCGCGCCCGGCTCGATCAACGTGCGCGCGGTCCACACGTCGCGCAGCGTCGCGCCGCGCATCTGCAGCGAGGCGCCGACTTGCCGGGCGAGTACGGTGGGATCGGGTTCGCGCACCCGCGCGCCGCCGTGCTGGCCGCGCGTGACCACGATCAGCGATTCGGCTTCGAGCATGCGCAGCGCTTCGCGCATGGTCGGACGCGAGATGTCGAACTGCTCCTGAAGCTCGCGCTCGTTGTGCAGCTTGTCGCCGGGTCGCAGCTTGCCGGTGACGATCTCGCGGCGAAGCTCGGCAGCGACCCTCCCGGCAATCTTCAGCCGCGGCTGGACTCGATCGGCTTCGCTTTTCGCCGCGCCACTGGCCGCGCTCTTCCTCAGCTTCGACATTGCCGCGCTGTCATCATTCGGTGTGCCCCCACTGCGCTCAAGCGGCCTCGGTATCGGCAACCGGGCCGAACTTGTAGACGGTAAGCCGGCGTTCGGTGAATTTCCAGCCATCGTCGGTCAGCACGAGCTTGTCGTCATAGCGGCCGAGCATGATGATCGAGCGGTCCGCGCCGCCCGCGCGCTCCTGCACGCCAAGGCTGCTGGTCGCGGTCTCGCCGTCCTCGCCGATATCGATATTGGTGATCGAATTGAGCTGGACCAGCCATTCTAGGCCCGCAAAGGCCGGCCCGAAGAAACCGCGCAGCGCTTCCTTGCCGACCAGCGGCCCGGTCTGCCCGAACATCTCGAGGATGCCGTACATCTGCGCGTCATCGGTGAAGAAGGTCAGGTATTCTTCGATGTCGAGCCGCGCCGCCGCGCCCGAATAGCCTTCCAAGTGTTCGCGCACATCCTGCTTGAGCTTGCGTCTGCTCTTGCTCATCGGGTGGTTCCTTGTGTCAGTAGCCCCGGAACGCGGGAGCGCGCTTTTCCATGAAGGCCTGGCCGGCTTCCTTGCCGTCGTGCGACAGCGAGGCACGCGCGTTCTGCGCTGCCTCGGTCGAGACGCAATCCTCGAACGACAGGCGCTCGGCGGCGTTGAGATTGCGCTTGATTCCGGCATAGGACATGCCCGGACCGCCCGCGATCTTGGCCACGATCTTGGCCGCTTCGGCGTCGAGCGCGTCGTCGGCATAGACCTTGTTGGCAAGCCCGTAAGCCAGCGCGGTCTGGGCATCGATCTTCTCGTCGAGCAGCATGAATTCGCGCGCCTTGGCCGGGCCGACCAGCCGCTGAAGCAGGAACGCCGATCCCGGCTCGCCGCAGCGACCGGCGGTGGCATAGGAGGTCTTGAAGAACGCCGTTTCCGACACGAGCCTGAGATCGCAGGCGGTGGCGAGCGCGAGGCCGCTGCCCGCCGCCGGGCCGCGCATCACCGCGATGGTCGGCTTGTTCATGCGGAACAGGCTGATGAAGATCTGGCTGTCTTCAAGCATGCGCGCGCCGACCTGCTCAGGCTCCATCCAGATGGGATGATCCTTCCACTTTTCGGTGAGCGCGTCGCCGCCGTCTCCCATCGCGGAGAGATCGTGGCCGGCGCAGAAGCCGCGCCCCGCGCCCGCGAGCACGAACACCTTGATGCCCGGATCGCGGTTCGCACGGCTGACCATCTCCTCGAGCTGGGCCACCATCGGCCAGGTCAAAGTATTGAGCCGGTCGGGCCGGTTGAGGGTGACGGTCATCGCGCCGCCCTCTTCGGTGACGAGTATATCGCTGTTATCGCTCATGCCTGCATCCTTCCCTGGCCGGTCAGACCTTGCCTGCCGCCTTCACGGCGGTGTGATCGACCAGCACGAAGCTGCCCGACTGCGCATAGGCCGAATTGTGGCCGAGGTGGTGGATGTCGAAGCACGACTGGATCGCGGCATACTGACCCTGGATGTCGAGCGTCTGGTTGACGACCCGCTTTGCCATTTCGAGCGCGTGGGGATGCATTTGCGCGATTTCGAGCGCCATGTCGCGTGCTGCCTTGTCGAGTTCCTCGACCGGCACGACCTTGTTGACCATGCCGCGCTTCTCGGCCTCGTCGGCGAGGATCGGCCGGGCGGTGAACAGCATTTCCTTGGCCTTGCGCGCGCCCAGTTCCCAGGTGTGACCGTGATATTCGACGCCGCCGATGCCCATCATCACCACTGGATCGGAGAAGCGGGCGTTTTCAGCCGCGATGATCAGGTCGCACGGCCATACCAGCAGCAGGGCGCCCGCGATGCAGGCGCCTTGCACCGCCGCGATCGAGGGCTTGGGAATCTCGCGCCAGCGCCGCGAATAGCCGAGATACCGCTTCGATTCCCAGCGGTAGAGCGCCAGCGTGCCGGTTTCCGAAATCGTGTCGCTGATGGTGCTGAGCGACTTGTCCTTGACGCCCGACATGTCGTGTCCGGCGGAGAAGTGCGGGCCTTCGGCGCGCAGCAGGATCACGCGCACCTCGTCGTCGGCAGCCGCGCGTTCCCAGCAATCGTTGAGCAGGTCGAGCAGTTCCGGGTTCTGCGCGTTGCGGCGCTCCGGCCGGTTGAGAGTGATCGTGGCGACGCGATCTTTCACGTCATAAAGAACCAGTTCGGACATCATCCATCTCCGCGTTGTCGGGTTGTGATAACCCGAAGGGAATCGGGCACCGTGCGGCTCTGGCACAGCCGATCCCGATTTTCCAGCCAGCTTATGGTTAGACGATTGCACAGCCGTATTTACGGAACTGAGCGCCTCCCCTTGCAGAACCCTGTTTGCGCATGATCAATGATGGCAGCGGACCGATAGGCTCGAAGTCAAAATTACGCCGGTGGCGGCGGGCCGTTGTGCGATCGGTCCGGGCGCGATAGGTGCAGGTCAGGTCTGGAAAAGCACGCATACGGGAACGAGGAAACGACATGGACATGGTTTCGAGCGAGGCGGGAAGCTCTGCGCAGACACGCGAATTCGACGTGGTTGTCATCGGCGCGGGATTTGCCGGGCTGGCGGCGCTGCACCGCCTTCGCGAAAAGATGGGCTATTCGGTCCGGGCGATCGAGGCCGGCACCCAGGCGGGCGGCACGTGGTACTGGAACCGCTATCCCGGCGCGCGCTGCGACGTCGAGAGCCTGCAATATTCGCTCGCGATCGACGATTCGATCCAGCAGGAGTGGAGCTGGACCGAACGTTTCGCCGCCCAGTCCGAAATCCTCGACTACACCCAGTTCGTCGTCGACAAGCTCGATCTGGCCAAGGACATCGATTTCGAAACGCGGGTCGCGTCGGCAGTCTACAACGATGATGACGACAGCTGGACTGTCACGACCGAGGGCGGCGAGGTCTATCGCTGCCGCTGGCTGATCATGGCGGCAGGCCCGCTGTCGACGCCGAACATTCCAGATTTCCCCGGGATCAACGATTTCAAGGGTGAGACCTATCACACCGGCATGTGGCCCAAGCACGCAGTGTCCTTTGCGGGCAAGCGCGTCGCGCAGATCGGCACTGGCTCGTCAGGCGTGCAGATCGCGCAGGAAATTTCCAAGGACGCCGCAAAGCACTATGTGCTGCAGCGCACCGCTCACCACATCATCCCGGCGCGCAACCGTCCGCTGCTTGACGGCGAGCAGGAGGAGATCAAGGCGCGCTATCCCGAGCTGCGCCAGTTCTGGCAGACGCTGATCGGTGCGACTTTCTACCAGAGCCTGCCGAGCGATCCGCCGCTGGTTCCCGGCAACAAGTCGATCTTCGAAGTGACGCCCGAAGAGCGCAAGCAGATTTTCGACAACGCCTGGGCCTATGGCGGTTACGGCTTCCAGCGCGCTTTCACCGACACGCTTAAGACCGTGGAGGCGAGCACCATCGCGGGAGACTATATCGCGGACCGCATCCGCGAGACGGTGAAAGACCCGGCGGTGGCCGAAAATCTGATTTCCAGCCAGTATTTCGGCACCAAGCGCGTGATCCTCGACACCAATTACTACGAGATTTTCAACCAGGACAATGTCGAGTTGGTCGATGTGAAGGGCGATCCGATCGCGCGGATCACCGAAAAGGGGATACTGCTGGAGTCGGGCCGCGAGATCGAAGTCGACATGATCGTTTTCGCCACTGGCTTCGATGCGATGACCGGATCGCTCACCCGGATGGAAATCAGAGGGCGGGATGGGCAACTGCTGCGCGACGCGTGGAAGGACGGCCCGGCTTCCTACCTCGGCATCATGGTAACCCAGTTTCCCGGCATGTTCATCATGGGCGGTCCGCAAAGCTGTTCGGCGCTGGCCAATGTCATCACCGCCAACGAACAGCAGGTGGACTGGATCTGCAATGCGATCACCTGGCTGGACGAACGCGGTTACACCTCGATCGAGCCGACGCCCGAGGCGCAGGAGGCCTGGGTCAACCGCTGCAACGAACTGGCTGATGCGACGATCTACACCAAGGGGGACAGCTGGTATCTGGGTTCCAACATTCCCGGAAAGCCGCGCCGTTTCCTGCTCTATGTCGCCGGCTACCCGGGTTACAAGTCGGAAACCGAGGAAGTCGCCGCCAAGGGCTACGAAGGCTTTGTGCTCGACAAGGCGAAGGAGCTGAACTGAACCGGCGGGGCGGTCCGGCAAGGTCCGCCCCCGCCTTGCAATTCAGTGCACTCTAATTAAAGGTGCCGGGCGCTGCGCAGAGTCCCGGAAGGTGCCATGTCCTACGAAACAATCCTGATCGACCGCCGTGACAACGGCGTGGCCCTGCTTGTGCTCAACCGCCCCGATGCGATGAACTCGCTCGACAGCACCCTGATGCGCGAGTTGCCCAATGCTGCGCGCGAACTGGCGGAAGACGAGGACGTGCGCTGCATCGTGCTGACCGGCGCGGGCAAGGTATTCTGCGCGGGCGGCGATACCCGCGCGATCGGCAAGATGGCCGACGATCAGGTCAAGAGCGCGGCCCCGCCGAAGTCGAGCTTCGAGAAGCGCGCCGCCTGGCTGGCCAAATGCTCGCAGGCCAGCCGGATTCTGCATCAGGCACCCAAGCCGGTGATCGCGATGATCAACGGCGCCTGCGCGGGCGCGGGCCTCAATCTCGCGGGAGCCTGCGACATTCGTTTCGCCGGAGCATCTGCCAAGTTCCGGTCCGCCTTCATCGCCATGGGCCTTTCGAGCGACTATGGCGGCAACTGGCTGTGGACGCAGATCCTTGGCACGGGCAAGGCGCGGCAATTGTTCTTCATCGACAAGAAGCGCGATGCGAAAGAAGCGCTTGAGTTCGGGCTGATCGACCGCATCTGCGACGACGATGCTCTCGAAACGGAGACGCTGGAGCTTGCCGGCCAGCTTGCCTCGATGCCGGCCAAGGGCATGTTCTATGCCAAGGCCAATCTCAATGCCGTGCTGCACCAGACGCTGGAGCAGGCGATCGACTTCGAATCGCGCAATCTGATGCTGTGCCGGGCGGCGATCACCGAGATGCGCAAGCGCGCGGAGGCTAAATGAGCGCGCCCACCACCACTGCACTTACCATTCCCGGACTGGTCGACGATGCGGCGCGGCTGTGGCCGCATGATCTGGCCACCATCGACGGCGATCTGCACATCACATTCGCCGAATTGAAGGTGGCGATGCTGAATACCGCCGCTGCTTTCATTGCGGCGGGGCTCCAGCCGGGCGAACGGGTCGGCCTGTGGGGGCCGAACTCGGCGGCATGGATGATCGCCTGCCTCGGCATTCAGGCGGCGCAAGGCGTGATGGTGCCGCTCAACACGCGCTTCAAGGGCGGCGAGGTGCAGTACGCGCTGGGCAAGGCAAAGGCGGCCATGGCAGTCGCGGCGACGGAATTCCTGGGCGTGCGCCATGCCGAGGTGGTGCGCGGGCTCGATTTGCCGAACCTGCGCCACACAATCGATCTGACCGGGCCCGGATGGGACGCATTCCTCGCCGCTGCGACGCCCGAGCATCGCAAGCAGGCCGAGGCCCGCCTTGCCGCGCTGGGGCCCGAAGACGTCTGCGACATCATGTTCACCAGCGGCACGACCGGCGAACCCAAGGGGGTGGTTTCCGCCCACGGGCAGACCGTCAAGACCGCGCGGCTGTGGGCCAAGGCGACCTCGTTCGGATATCGCGACAGGTTCCTGCTGCTGTGGCCCTATTTTCACTCCGCCGGATACAAGGCCGGATGGGTCGTATGCCTGGCGATGGGCGGAGCGGCCTTGCCCCAGCCTGTGCTCGACGGGCCGGACCTGCTCGAGCGGGTGCAGCGCGACAAGGCAACCTTCATGCCCGGCCCGCCGACCCTGTTCCAGACCCTGCTCGCCATGCCTCACCGCAAACCGGGTGCGCTCGATTCGGTGCGGGTTTCGGTGACGGGCGCGGCTTCTGTCGGACCCTCGCTGATCGAGGCGATCCAGAACGATCTGGGCGTTCCCATCGTGCTGACCGGATACGGCCTCACCGAATGCAGCGGCACCGCGACCATGTCGAGCGTAGGCGACCCGCCCGAGACGATCGTCAACACTGCGGGCAAGGCGATCGAAGGCGTCGAGGTCGAGATCATGGACGATGATGGCAATATCGTCCCGCGGGGCGAGCCGGGCGAAGTGATGATCCGCGGCATCAGCGTGATGCTCGGCTATCTCGACGATCCCGAGGCCACGCGCGAGGCGATCACGCCCGATGGCTGGCTCCATTCGGGCGACATCGGCTTCATGGACGAACAGGGCTATGTCGCGATTACCGATCGCAAGAAGGAAATGTTCATCACCGGCGGCTTCAACGTCTATCCCGCCGAAGTCGAACGCATGCTGATCGCTCACCCTGCTATCTTCCAGGTCGCGGTCGTTGGCGTGCCTGACGAGCGCATGGGCGAGGTCTGCTGCGTATATGTCGTGCCCAAAAAAGGCCATTCGATCACCGAGGAGGAGCTGATCGAATGGAGCCGCGAGCGCATGGCCAACTACAAGGTGCCGCGCAAGGTTATCGTCACCGCTGAACTGCCGACCACGCCCACCGGCAAGGTTCAGAAATTCAAGCTGACCGTATGAGCACCTCGACCCAGGACAACACTGTGACCGATTATTCGCAGATGCCAGACGAACACTTTCGCCAGCTCGTGCGCGATTTCATCGCGCAGAACCTGCCTCACGAAATGGCGGCGCGCTGGAAGAAGATGTACCATCCCTACAAGCCCGACGTAGTCTGGTGGACCGGCAAGCTCAACGAAAAGGGCTGGTCGGTGCCCGGTTGGCCGGTCGAATACGGCGGTCCCGGCTGGACCATTTCGCAGCGCCACATCTTCGAGGAGGAAGTGTTCCTGGCAGGCTGCCCCGCGCTCAGCCCGCAAGGCCTTACTCTGGTCGGCCCGGTGATCTGCCACTACGGCACCCAGGCGCAGAAGGACTTTCACCTGCCGAAGATCCGCTCGGGCGAGATCATGTGGGCGCAGGGCTTTTCCGAACCGAATGCAGGCTCTGACCTTGCCGCGCTGCAATGCCGCGCCATTCGCGACGGCGACCACTATGTCGTCAACGGCCAGAAGATCTGGACCAGCGAAGCGCATTACTCGGAATGGGTGTTCATGTTGGTGCGCACCTCGAACGAAGGCAAGAAGCAGGCGGGCATCTCGTTCATGCTGATCGACCTGTCGACGCCGGGGATCACCATCCGCCCGATCATATCAATCGATGGCGGGCACGAACTCAACGAGGTGTTCTTCGACAACGTGCGCGTTCCGGCCGAAAACCTCGTCGGCGAGGAGAACATGGGCTGGACCTATGCCAAGGAACTGCTCGCCGAAGAGCGCACCTTCAGCGCCGAGGTCAAGCGCCACAAGGGCCAGCTCAAACGCATCAAGCAGATCGCGCGCGAGACGAAGATCCGGGGTCGCCCGCTGATCGAGGATCCGCATTTCCGGCGCCGCCTTGCCCAGCTCGAGATCGAGGTGCTCGCTCACGAGGCGACCTTGTGGCGGGTGGTGGCAGAGGAGGAAGCAGGCATCCTCGGTGCGGCGCCGACGCCTTCGATCCTCAAGGTGCGCGGCACCGAACTCGTGCAGCGGCTCGGAGCGCTGATGCTCGAGGCGCTCGAGGAAGCCGGGCTGCCCTACTATGCCGAGAAGGACTATTTCCTTTCCGCCCCGGACGACCCGCCGGGCCGGCCCGACGCCTACGGCGTCTCGTCGGACTTCATGTTCCGCCGCTCGCTGACGATCTATGGCGGCTCCAACGAGGTGCAGCGCAATATTATCGCTGGCACTCTGCTGAGGAGATGAACCGATGGGCATGAAGGTTCTTCCCACCGAAGAGCAGGTGATGTTCCGCGATGCGGCGCGCCGCTGGACCGAGCAGGAAGCGAAATCGGGCGCTGACATGGCTGCGCAGTGGGCGCAATTTGCCGAGCTGGGCTGGCTGATGATCGCGCTGCCCGAAGACGCCGGAGGCCTTGACGGGGATGTCTATGACAACGCCATCATCGCCGAGGAATTGGGCAGGGGACTGGTCCAGGCGCCTTATGTCGGCGTGGCCGTCACCGCGACTCAGGCGCTGCTCGCGCTTGCGCCCGACCGGCTTGAGGCCGTGGCGTCGGGCGAGGAGATTCCGCTGCTGGCGCACGTCGAGGCGGGGCAGGGCGGCGATCCCTCATGGGTTGAAACACGGGCCGAGCCGGCGGGCGAGGGCTGGGTGCTGAACGGCACGAAGACCGCGATATTGGGCGCGCCGCTGGCGACGGGCTTCCTCGTTTCGGCCAAGACGCCGGACGGGAAGATCGGTCTGTTCGAGGTGGCCGCCGGGGCCGGGCACCTGCGCGAATATCTCTATTTCGACATGCGGCCCGCTGGCGATCTGGTGCTCGAAGCCACACCCGCGACGTTGATCTCGGCCGATGCGCTTGCCGCGATCACCTATGCGATCGACTGCGAGCATGTGGTCGAGAGCGCCGAGGCCGTCGGCGTGATGAACACCGCGTTCGAGCTGACTCGCGAATATCTCAACACGCGGCAGCAATATGGCCAGTTGATCGGCCAGTTCCAGGCATTGCAGCACCGGCTGGCCGACATGTTCATCGAGCTCGAGCAATCGCGCTCGGTGGTGCTGCGGGGATTGGATGCGCTGGTGCGCAACGGGCCTGACCGTTCGGCCATGGCTGCGGCTTGCCGCGTCAAAGTGGCGCAGGCCGGGCACTTCGTCGGCGCGCAGGGCATCCAGCTTCACGGCGGCATCGGCGTGACCGAGGAATATCCGGTCGGCCACCACTTCCGGCAGCTTATCGCCTTCGAAATGCGCCACGGCGGCGCGGGCGCACAGGTTGAGCGCTATGCGGGCATGATGGAATTGTGAGCCATATCGTCATTGCGAGGCCGCAAGGCCGAAGCAATCCAGAGCGAACGTGCGCTTTACCCTGGATTGCTTCGCTACGCTCGCAATGACGAAGGTCGCTACTTGCCCTTGAACTCGGGCTTGCGCTTTTCAAGGAAGGCGCTGGTGCCTTCGGTGCGGTCTTCGCTGGCGAACAGAAGTTGGAAGATCTTGTTCTCGAAGGCGAGCGCGGTCGGCAGCGAGGCTTCCGCGCCCATGATCACAGCCTGCTTGCTTCCTTCGATCGCGAGCGGGGGCAGGCGCGCGATCTTCTCGGCGAGCTTGAGCGCATGGCTCTGCACTTCGGCTTCGGGCACAACCTCGGATATCAGGCCGATCTCGTAAGCGGTCTGCGCCGGGATCTGGTCGCCAGTCATCAGCCAGCGCATCGCCTGGTACTTGCCGGTGGCGCGCACGAAACGCTGGGTGCCCCCAGCGCCGGGCATGATGCCGAGCCGCACTTCGGGCTGGCCGAGCTTGGTTTCGTCCCCGGCGATGATGATGTCGCAGTGCAGCGCCATTTCGCAGCCGCCGCCCAGCGCATAGCCGTTGACCGCCGCGATAATCGGCTTGCGGCAGGAATCGAGCGCGTCCCAGGCGACGCGCGACAGGCGGAACTGCTTGTCGAGCACGCTGCGCTTGCTGAGTTCGGCAACGTCGGCCCCTGCGGCGAACACTTTCTCGCCGCCGGTGAGCACGATCACCCGGGTCTCGTCGTCCTCGTTGAGCTGGTTGACGATCTCGGCAATCTGCTGGCGCACCGAAAGGCTGAGCGCGTTCATCGCTTCGGGCCGGTCGATGCGGATGACGGCGACGTGGTCGGACGGGCGGCTCAGCGAAACTTCAGGCATGGGTGCTCCCCGGATATTCGTTACTTGGGCACCTTGAGCGTGCCGGGCTTGGGCGGATCGGCGGGCACTCCGGCAAAGGCCTGGGCGATCGCCATCCACGCCTTGGCATTGTCGCCCTCGCATTTCAAACCGGTATCGGCGACGTTGCGCGATTGCACCACCACGAGCGCGAAATCGAGCGCGCTGCCCGAGACCAGTCCCTCGGCATCCGGGTTCCACAGCCATTGCTCGCCAGCCGGAGACGTCAATTCGACGCGGGCGACTGGCGGGCGCTCAAGCTTGCGGTTGGCGAAGCTCCAGCCCTGGGTGCGCACGCCAAGCTCGCAAACGCCCTTGATGCGATCGGTGGGCGTGCGGGTTTTGCCCAGCACGTCCCAGATCCGCTGGCTGTGCGCCCAGGTTTCCATCTGGCGCGCGCCTGCGAAGGAATCGGGGCGCATCGGCGGGCCGAACCAGGGCAGCTTGTCGTCACCGACGACCTGTTCGAGCTTGCCGATAAGTTCGCGCCAGCCTTTGTTCCACAGCGCGAGAAGGTCGGCGCGCGGGAGCGCGTTCCAGGTTTCGCGCGCGACATCGTAATGGCTCTTGCCGCTGGCCTGATAGGTGCGCACCGACTTGACGAAGTCATCCCAGCCGGCGGGATCGGTGACGGCCCTTGCGCCCCACATGTCGACCTGATGCAGGTGCATCACCTGATCGGCGATGGTCCAGTCCTTGTAGTCGGTGACGAGGTTCCAGTCCGCATCGGACAGGCCCCCCAGCAGCTGTTCGAGCTCTTCGCACTCCTCGCGCAGCCATTCGATCGCTTGAGACATTAGCGCCTTCCCAAATGTTCGTGGCGGCCCGGACTTCTCCAGACCGCCACTTCCTCTCCCAAGGAACAGTGTGATCCGATCAGGGCGTCTTGCGGCGGTACGGCGTCGGCGCGGGCGGCTCGGGCAGCTTGACCGGGCCATGTTCGCGGCTGGCGACCATGATCGTCGAGGTCGCGTTGATGTTGTCGTTGCCGCGCTGGTTGGTGCCGCGCAGCACAACCTCGATCACCGGGCCAAGCTTGGGATCGATCCGCTTGTCGACGATCTCACCCGTCATCCAGGTGACGTCGCCGGTATAGTTGAAGCGGCGGAATTCGAACTTGATGCGGTGGATGAAGGCATCGTCGCCGGCATAGTTGGTCAGGAAATTGCTGACGTGGAACTGACGGACCGCGCCGATGTCGTACATCATCTTGACGCCGACCTTTTCGGCCAGGTCCTTGTCCCAGTGGACGCGCTGCAGCGAATCCCAGGCGTTGAACTCGTCGCGCGTGTAGAACCCGCGCAGCTTCTTGCGGCCTTCGTAAGCGAGGCGGTTCGGCCAGCAGCCATAGAGGATCCAGCCGGTGCCCATGTGCATGTTGATCAGGTCGGTAATCTGGAACGGACCCTTGACCATCTTGGGCAGCGAAGTGCCGACCTCGACATCTTCGTAATAGAGCGTGTCGGCGCCGCGACGATATTCGTTATCGTAGCAGTCCTCGATCTCCTTCATTTCCTCGTCGGTGTAGAAGGCAGGCTCTTCCTTGGCGTACTTGTCCTTGGAGGCATCGGTGCGCTTCTTGCGCTCGGCGTGGACGAACCAGTCAACCCCGTCGACATAGACCTTGTCGTTCTCGTCCCACATGCAAAGGCCGTTGGTAACGATGGCCGAACGGCCGGCATATTCCGATTCCTTGACGTCGACCTGCTTGACGTAGCGCGAGCGCCACAGCTTCACTCCTTCGGTGATCGGCGCCCAATAGAAGTTCTCGCCGCCCGAATGGAACAGCTGCACGCCCCGCAGCGCCTTGCTGGTTTCCTTCTCGAATTCCGGGTCGTCAAACATCCGGTTACCCATGATGCCCATCGACTTCTCGAAGGCGGGTGGGGCTATGGTCTGGCCCCAGCGGGTATTCTTGGCATATTCCGGATCGCAATAGAGCGGATTGTCGTCACCGATGCAGTACGAGAACCGGCGCATGGCGTCGGCCGTGGCGATGGTGTTCCACGGCTCATCGGTGAAGCCGGTGCGCACTGTCGGGTTGGGATAGCCGATGCGATCGCGCATCAGCTGGATCGATTCGTCGCTCAGCATGCTGCGGACGAGGCCATCGTCCGTGGTCTTTTCGCTCGTCGTGGCCATTTCTTTTCGCTCCTGCACTGAATAGGGTGTCCTCTATTGGCGCGATTCGGGGGGCATGTCGAGTCCAAATCCACCAATAGAGGGTCCTCTATTGCGCTTCCATGATCACGGAGATATGGCAATCGCGTGTCCGAGGCTGGTTCCAACGCATCGATTCCGCCGATCCCGCCGCTGCTCGCTGCGGGCAGCGAGCCTGCCGTGCATTTCGCCGGACAATGGTACAGCGGCGACTGGATGGCTGGCACTGCCCGGGCCGTACTGGACGCGGCGGGACCGCACGGCGCGATCGCATTGGTCGCACGCAACCGTCCGGCGCATGTCGCGGTCATGGCGGGCGCGCTCGATGCGGGCCGGCCCTTGACGATGGTGCATTCGGCGCAGAGCCCGGCCCGGCTCGCCGCCGATATCGAACGCCTGCGCAGGCCAACGGTGGTGGCGGAACGCGGCGACTGGACCGAAGAGGCTCTCGCTGCCGCGCGCAAGGTAGGCAGCGCGGCGATTGCAGTGTCGGATGGAGACGATTGCAGCATCGTTGCCGTGCTGTCGCAGCGGGGCGAAGGACCGTTCGATGAGCCGCCGGCGGGAACCGCGCTGGAACTGCTGTCTTCGGGCACCACCGGCGCGCCCAAGCAGGTGCCCTTGAGCCGCGCAACGGTGGCGCGCTCGCTCGCCGCCAACAGCACCATGTTTGCCGGCAGCGACGGCGCCAAGCCGCAGATCATGGCCGCGCCGCTCGGCAACATTTCGGGCCTCGGTTATGCCATGGCGCCATTGATGAACCGCCAGCCGCTGGTGCTGCTTGACCGGTTCCGCCCGGCGGAATGGGCCGCAGCGATCCGTGAGTTCCAGCCGACACGCGGCTCACTGCCGCCAGCCGGGATCCGCATGATGCTCGATAGCGAGGTGCCCGCGGAATGGCTCGCCAGCCTTGAGGTCGTGGGCGTCGGCGGCGGCAGCATCGATCCCCGGCTTCAGGCCGAGTTCGAGGAGAAATACGGCGTCGCCGTCACGCTTGCCTATGGGGCGACCGAATTTGCAGGCGTGGTCGCGGCCTGGTCGACCGATCTCTACCGCGAATACGGCAAAAGCAAGCGCGGCAGTTCCGGCCGTGCGATACCTTCTGCCAGGCTGCGCGTGATCGATGCCGTCACTGGCGCGGAGCTGCCCCCGGGCGAGCAAGGCGTACTCGAGGTCCAGGCCGAAAGGATCGGGCCGGACTGGATCCGCACCACCGACCTTGCCCATATAGACGCCGACGGTTTCGTGTTCCTCCATGGCCGCGCTGATGGCGCGATCAATCGCGGCGGCTTCAAGGTCATGCCCGAGACGATCGCCGCCGCGCTGTGCCAGCATCCCGCCGTTGCGGACGCCGCCGCGCTGGGCATCGCTGATGCGCGGCTTGGCGAAGTGCCGGTTGCCGCTGTCGAACTCGTCGCGGGAGCAGATGCCAGTTCCGATGAATTGCGGGCTTACCTTTCGGACAGGTTGCTGGCCTGGCAGCAACCGGTAGACATTCGCGTTCTTGACGCGCTACCGCGCAACCAGTCGCTCAAAGTGGCGCTTGGAGAGTTGAAGGTGCTGTTTTCATGAAGATCGTCGAATCCGCGCAGCTCAAACAGTTTCGCGAGCAATGCCGTGACTGGCTTGCCGACAACGTCCCGAAAGACCGCCCGGACGACGGCGAGGCGATGCGCGATTTCGACCTTGCCTGGCAGGCCAGGCAGTTCGAAGGCGGCTGGGCCGGGATCAACTGGCCCACGGAATATGGCGGTCGCGGCGCCTCCGTGCTCGAACAGCTGATCTGGCACGAGGAATATGCGCTGGCGGGCGGACCGCCCTCGGGCTGCATGTTCGTGGCCTTGAGCCATGCGGGGCCGACGCTGATCGTTTCGGGCAACGAAGAACAGAAATCGCGCTACCTGCCGACCATTCTCAACGGCACCGAGAACTGGTGCCAGGGCTTTTCCGAGCCGGGCGCAGGCTCCGACCTCGCCAGCCTCAAATGCAAGGGCGAGATCGATGGCGACGATCTGGTCATCAACGGCACCAAGATCTGGACGACTTACGCTCAGCACGCTCGCTGGCAGGAATTGCTGGTGCGCACCGATCCGGGCGAGACACGGCATCGCGGCCTGACTTGGATCATCGGCGATATGCAGGCTCCCGGCCTCGAAGTGCGGCCGATCCGCACCATGGCGGGCCTCGAACACTTCGCACAGTGCTTCTACGACGACGTGCGCATCCCGCTGAAAAACGTGGTGGGCGAGGTCAACCAGGGCTGGAAGACGGCGATGACCACGCTTGGCTTCGAGCGCGGCACCGGCACCGTCGCGCACCAGATCGAACTGGCGACGCGGGTCGACCGGGTGATCGAGGCGGTAAAGTCGGCTCCGGGAGGCGCGGACGAAGCGCAGCTCGAGATGCTCGCGGTGCTCAAGTCCGAAGTGATGGCGCTGCGCTCGATGACCGCGGCTTCGATCTCGCGCGGCATGCACGAGACAGTGCCCGGCGCGGAAGGCAATATCGTCGCGCTCTATTTCGGCGAGCTGACTCGCCGGGTAAACGCGGCAGCCTTCGATCTGCTTGGCCCCCATTCGCTCGAGCGCGCGGGCTATAATTATCCGGCGCATTTCCTCGAATGCTTCAAGTGGGCAATCGGCGGCGGCACTTCCGAAATCCGGCGCAACACCATCGGCGAGCGTGTGCTCGGCCTGCCTAAGGGACCAAAAGCGGTATGATCGTCGATCTCATTCCCGATGAAGACCAGAGCGCGATCGAGGACACGATCGTCTCGTTCCTGTCCGATATGCTGCCGGTCGAGCGCCTGCGCGATGCGGCGAGCCACGGCGGCGCGGCGGAAAGCGCGGTGTGGAGCCAGCTTTGCGAACTGGGCCTGTTCGGTCTTGGCCTTCCCGAAGAGCAGGGCGGGCTTGGCCTTGGCCTGCCCGAGGAAGTGCTGGTCGCGCGAGCGCTTGGCCGCAATCTCGTTTCGCCCGGCGTGCTGGCGCAGCTTTGCGCTCCGCACCTCACCAGTGACGAGAGCGTGCGCGACGCGCTGATCGCGGGCGAGGCGCGCGCCGCTTTTGCGATTGACCAAGCCTATGTGCTCGATGGTGAAGGCGCGGACTGGATCGTCGTGTTCGGCCCCGGCGGGGCGTCGCTGCGCGCGCGCGGTGAGCTAACTCTGGCCGCTACCCACGGCGGGCTCGACCATACCATGCACTTCGAGCGGATCGAGGGCGGGGCCGGCAACACGCAGCCCGCGCTGCGCCTAGAGGTGCTGATCGCGGCTTACCTCACTGGCATTGCCCAGGCCGCGACCGACATGGCGGTCGAATACGCCAAGACGCGCGAACAGTTCGGCCAGCCGATCGGCGCGTTCCAGGCGATCAAGCACAGCTGCGCCGACATGGCGACGCGCGCCTCGGCTGCCGACACCCAGACGCTCTATGCCGCCACCGTGTTCGGCGCTGGCGAGGACGACGCGGTCGAAGCAGCGGCGGCTCGCACCCTCGCCAAGCGCGCCGCCTTCGAAAATGCCAAGGCCAATATCCAGACGCATGGCGGCATGGGTTTCACCGCCGAGTGCGACGCGCACCTGTTCCTCAAGCGCGCGATGGTGATGGACATGCTCGGCAGCGATTCGCGGGCGAGGCGGGCGGCGCTGACCGCGACAGCATAGTTTGCCCGTCATTCCGGCGTAGGCCGGAATCCAGTCCTGCTGCAGGTCGCTGGATCCCGGCCTGCGCCGGGGTGACGATTATGTCAGTTCCGCGACGAAACCAGTCCGCGACCGATGACGTGGGCCTGAATCTCTGCCGCGCCCTCGAAGATGTTGAGGATGCGCGCGTCGCACAGCACGCGGCTCGCCTGATATTCGAGCGCATAACCGTTGCCGCCGTGGATCTGGACATTGTTGTCAGCGTTCGACCACGCCACGCGCGCGCCGATCAGCTTGGCCATGCCCGCCTCGATGTCGCAGCGCTTGCCGCTGTCCTTGTGGCGCGCCGCCGAATAGGTCAGCTCGCGCGCCATGACCAGTTCGGCCACCATCATCGCCAGCTTGTCGGCAACGCGCGGGAAGCGGATCAGCGGCTCGCCGAACTGCTTGCGGTCCAGCGCATAGCGCAGCGCGAGGTCGTAGGCGTTCCAGCCAACGCCCACGGCGCGCGCGGCGGTCTGGATGCGGGCGCCCTCGAATGTTTGCATAAGCTGGACAAAGCCCCTGCCCTGCTCGCCGCCCAGCAGGCCCTCGCCAGCAACGGGGAAGCCGTCGAACGAGAGCGCGTATTCCTTCATGCCGCGATAGCCGAGCACCTCGATCTCGCTGCCGTCGAGGCCTTCGTCCGGAAAAGGATTGGCTTCGGTTCCCCGCGTCTTGGCCGCGAGCAGCATCGACAGGCCGCGATGGCCCGGCGTGTCGGGATCGGTGCGGCACAGCACCGTCATCAGGTCGGTTCGCGCGGCGTGAGTGATCCAGTTCTTCGCGCCCTGGATGGTGAAGCCGCCATCCTCGCCGCGGATCGCCCGGGTGCGCACCGAGGCGAGGTCGGAACCGGTGTCGGGTTCGGTGAACACCGCGGTGGGGAGCACCGATCCGTCCGCCAGCGCGGGAAGCCACTTGCGCTTCTGCTCCTCGGTGCCGTTCTCGCCGATCAGTTCGCCGGCGATCTCCGAACGGGTGCCAAGCGATCCGGCGCAGATCCAGCCGCGCGACAGTTCCTCGGAGACGAG
The DNA here is from genome assembly GCA_947477745.1 of Sphingomonadaceae bacterium. Taxonomy (GTDB): domain Bacteria; phylum Pseudomonadota; class Alphaproteobacteria; order Sphingomonadales; family Sphingomonadaceae; genus Novosphingobium. The sequence goes on from CANJUF010000009.1 coordinate 17,118, forward strand.
CACCATGGCGAGCTTGCCCATGCCGAGTCCGCCGTATTCCTCCTTGATGCACACCCCGAACACGCCAAGCGATGCCATTTCAGCAACGATCTCGTCGGGGATCAGGTCATCGGCAAGGTGCCATTCGTGCGCCTTGGGGGCGATCCGGTCCGCCGCGAACGAACGGAACTGATCGCGGATCATGTCGAGCGTTTCGTCGTCCAAGGATTCGTCAGGGACCATGCCTTGGGCAAGCAGTTCGGCGAGCGCGGCGCGGATCTCTGCGGTATTGCCCTGTGCCAGAAATTGCGCGGCGGCGGGATCGGCGGCAAGCGCGGCGGCGGCATCGGCAAGGCCAAGCTCGCCGGGGCGCACGATCTCGCTCTGGCTCATCGGCACGCCGCCCAGAAGCTGCGCGAGATACTCGCCGAAGCCGATCCGCAGCGTCCATTCCTCGATCGTGCCGTGGCGGCCGGCCGCCTTGCCGCGCGCAGCCCAGTCGGCGGTGGCGGCAAGCGCCTCTGCCGTGGTGGCGATCCAGGCGAAGCCGTGAACCAGACGCTGTTCCTTGTCAGCGAGCCTGGCGTCAATCTTGCCCTGCGGCGCAATCGCTTCGGCGGTGCGCGCCCGGGCGGCTTCTGCATAGCCCCGCGCGGCTTCGGCAGCGGCGGCGGCAAGCTGGGTCCAGTCGGTCATGGTCGTGGTGCTTTCAGCGGTGAGAGTGTCGTTCATGCCACAAGGCCCTGATCATGGAGAGCGCCGATCTCGCTGCTCGACAGGCCGAGCAGCTCAGCCAGCACTTCGTCGGTGTGCTGGCCGATTGCCGGGCTGGGCGCGGCGGGGAGGCGTTCATCGGCGGGCAGGCGCGCGAAGGCGCCGGGAGTGGGATAGGTCATGCCGCCCGCGTGAGTGACATCGGAGAATATCGGGTTGTCGCCGAACAGGCGCGGCTCGGCGGTCAGCGCCTCATGCAGCGAGCGATAGACCGACCAGGTGCAGCCCGCCTCGTCGAACATTGGCCCCAGCTTTTCGAGCGGGAACCTGCCAATGGCCTGCTCGAAGACGGGATCGACCTTCGCGCGGTGGGTAAAGCGCGCGCCTTCATCCCTTGCCAAAGACACGCCAAGCTCACCTTCGAGCGCGGCCATTTCGTTTTCGATGCCGAGCGCTGAGACAAGGCCGTTCCACTGCTTGGGCGTGATCGCCACCAGCATGACCCGCACGCCATCAAGACTTACGAAATCGCGGCCGAAGGCGCCGAACAGGTTGTTGCCGCTGCGCGGACGGTCAGCGCCCGTGCTCAGCACTTCGGCGACATTGCCGAGGTTGCCCATGGTCGCGGCGGCAAGGTCCGACAGCGAAAGGCGAACCTCGCGGCCCTTGCCGGATTTCGCGCGCTCACGTTCGGCGGCGAGCAGGGCGAAGGCTCCGTATCCGCCTGCCAGCAGGTCCCACGCCGGAAGCACGTGGTTGACCGGCCGCGCGTCGTCAGCCGGGCCGGTCATGTAGGGCACGCCGACACTGGCGTTGATCGTGTAGTCCACCGCTGGGCTGCCATCGGCCCAGCCCATGACCCTGAGCGCGATGAGATCGGCGCGCAGCGCGGACAGCGCTTCATACGAAAGAAACCCGTTCACCGGGAAATTGGTGACGAACAGACCGTCGCCCGAAGTGGCGATGCGCTGCGCCAGTTCGCGCCCCTCGGGCTTGCCGAGGTTGAGCGCGATCGATCGCTTGCCCTTGTTGAGGCCTTCCCAATAGAGGCTCTGCCCTTCGTTGCCGAGCGGCCAGCGCTTGGAATCCGGCCCGCCGCCGATAGCATCGAAACGGATGACCCGCGCGCCCATCTGCGCAAGGTACAGCCCGCAGCTCGGCCCGGCGATAAACGCCGCGCCTTCGATCACGGTCATGCCGGCGAGCAGGTTGTACACGCGGTTCGCCCCTTAATCGGCGACGTAGGCTGACAGGCCCAGCAGCGCGCGGCGGCGCAGCCACAGCGAGGGGCGGTAACGGTCCGATCCGGTCACGTCCTGAAGCGTGCGCATGATGGTGTGCAGCTTTTCCACGCCGAGCCAATCGGCAATCTCGATCGGTCCCTTGGGATAATTCTGCGCCAGCTTCATCGCGAGGTCGATGTCCTCGGGCTTGCCGACGCCGATCTGCGCCAGTTCGCAGCCGAGGTTGGCGATCATGCCGAGCACGCGCTGGAGCACGAAGCCGGCGGAATCCTTGATCTGCTCGACCTTGAAGCCCTTCGAGCGCAGCCAGTCCGCCACTTGCGTAGCCATGGCGCCGCCGCCCGGCGCGGCCATGACGGTGAGGTGTATGTTGGTGCGCGCCGTGCAGTCGATGGCAACTGTGGTCTTGGGATCGAGGCCGAGCCGCGCACAGGCGGTGGAGCAATCCTCGCCGATCGGGGCGATGAGGGTGACGTCGTTGCCCTCGGCCCAGCCCAGATCGGCGGCAAGTGCATCGAGATCGGCGTTGGCCTCGCCGATCCTTGGGCTGAAACTCGGCGGATTTGCCGAAGCCGCAGCAGTTTCGGTCACCGCGCCCGCGCCATCGGCATAGCTGTAGAAGCCCGCGCCGGTCTTGCGGCCAAAATCGCCCGAATTGAACATCAGCGCGTGCAGCGTCGTCGTCTTGAGGCGAGGATCGTGCTGGTAGCCCTCGTAGATATAGGTCGAGGCGGGATAATTGATGTCGATCCCGGTGAGGTCCATCAATTCGAACGGACCCATGCGGAAATTCATGGCATCGCGCATGATCCGGTCGAGCGTGGCCGGATCGGTCACGCCTTCCTGCACGACCTGCAGGCCTTCCTGCGTATAGGCGCGGCCCTGCAGGTTCACGAGGAACCCGGGGCCGTCCTTCACCACCACCGGATCCTTGCCGATCTTGTGCGACAGCGCGACGGCGCGGTCCGCCACAGCCTGGCTGGTGCCGGGCGCGACCACCACTTCGACCAGCCGCATCAGCGGCACCGGATTGAAGAAGTGCAGGCCGCAAATGCGGTCCTTGCCGGTGCAGCCCGCAGCGATCTCGGCGACCGATAGCGACGAGGTGTTCGAAGCGATGATCGCATCGGGCGCAAGCACGCCCTCAAGCTGCGCGAACAGCTTTTGCTTGGGCTCCAGCCGCTCGATGATCGCTTCGATCACGGCCTCGCAGCGCGCGAAATCCTCGATCCCGCTGGCGAGCGTCAGCCGCGCCCTCGCGCTCTCGGTCGCGCCGGCCTCCAGTTTGCCCTTGCTTTCGAGCTTCTCGATGAAGCCGAACATCGCGGCGGCAGACTTTTCCAGCGCCTCGCGGTTGAGATCGTAAAGCACGACCTCAAGACCCGATTGCAGCCCGATCTGGGCGATGCCCTGTCCCATCGGCCCCGCGCCGACGACGCCAAGCGTCTTCACGTCACTCATTGCCTTGTTCCCTGTTCCGCTCAGACCTTCAGGCCCGCATCGCGCAGCAGCGCCTTGGCGATGATCGTCTGCTGGATCTGGCTGGTGCCTTCGTAAATGCGCATCAGGCGCACGTCGCGGTAGAAGCGCTCCACCTTGTATTCGGCCATGTAGCCCGCGCCGCCGTGGATTTGCACGGCGCGGTCGGCGACCCGGCCCAGGGCCTCGCTGGCGAAATACTTGGTCGAGGCGACATCGGCGGAGACGTTCTCTCCGGCGTCATAGCGGCGGGCGACGTCTTGCGTCATCAGCCAGGTCGCATAGGCTTCGGTGCGGCTGTCGGCCAGCATCCCCTGCACGAGCTGAAACGCGCCGATCGGCTGGCCGAACTGCTTGCGGTCCACCGCGTACTGGACGCTGTCCTTGACCAGCCGGTCGCACATGCCCGCAGACAGCGCGGCAAGGTGGATGCGGCCCCGGTCGAGCACTTTCATCGCGGTCTTGAAGCCGCGCTCGGGCACGCCGCCGATGATGTTGGCGGCAGGCACGATCACGTCGTCGAAGATGACGTCGCAGGTCATCGTGCCCTTCTGGCCCATCTTCTTGTCGAGCTTGCCGAAGCTGATCCCCGGCGTATCGGCCGGGACGATGAAGGCGGTGACGCCCGCGCTGCCCTTCACGTCGGGCTGCGTGCGCGCCATCAGCGTGAACATGCCCGCACGCGGCGCATTGGTGATGTAGCGCTTGGTGCCGTTGACCCGGTAATTGTCGCCTTCGCGGATCGCGAGGGTCTTGACCGATCCGGCATCCGAGCCGGCATCGGGTTCGGTCAGCGCGAAGCTGGCGAACATGCCCTCGGCCAGCCGGGGGAGCCATTCGCGCTTCTGCTCCTCGGTGCCGTCCATGACGATGCCCTGGCTGCCGATGCCGACCGTGGTGCCGATCACCGAGCGGTAGGCGAAGCTGGTGCGGCCCATCTCGTAGATCACCTGGATTTCTTCGGAGGAAGTCAAGCCAAGCCCGCCGTATTCCTCGGGCACGGTCAGCCCGAACAGGCCGAGCTCCTTCATCTCCTCGATGATTTCGGCAGGAACCGCATCCTCTTCCTCGACCCGGTCCTCATTGGGGATGAGACGTTCGTCTACGAAGCGGCGCACGGTCTCGCGCAGCAGCGAAAAGGTTTCGGTGTCCAAGGTGCTCTCCGGTACAGCCCGCGCCTGGCGGGTGGGTGAGGGGCGGGAATTGGGGCCGCTATTGCGAGAATCGCACCGATATGCAAGGCCCGCCGTCCTTCATGTGAACCAGAGGACAGGTGGCGGGAATGGCAGCGTTCGACGGTATCAGGGTGCTCGATTTCGGACGCTATGTGTCCGGCCCCTATTGCGCGACCCTGATGGCCGATTTCGGCGCGGACGTGATCCGCATCGAACGGCCCGGCGGCGGCGAGGACCGGTTCATCGGCCCGGTTGCCGAAAGCGGCGAAGGCGCGGGGTTCCTGCAACTTGCCCGCAACAAACGCTGCATGACTTTCAATCCGCGCGCCGAGGGTGCCGGCGAGGTGCTGCGCCGCCTTGTCGCCAGCGCCGACGTGGTGGTTGCCAACGTGCCGGCAAACGCGCTGCAACGTATGGGCATCGATTATGCATCGCTTTGCGCGATCAGGCCCGACATCATTCTTGCCAACATCTCCTCGTTCGGCACGCGCGGGCCGTGGGCAAGCCGCCCCGGCTTCGACAGCGTCGGCCAGGCAATGAGCGGATCGCAATATCTCACCGGCACCGGCGAAGTTCCGTTCCGCTCGCCGGTGACGTGGGTTGACCATTCGACCGGCCTGTTCGCCGCTTTCGGCGTGGCCATGGCGCTGTTCGAGCGGACCCGCACCGGCAAGGGACAGGAAGTCGATTGCAACCTGCTTGGCACCGCGCTCGCCTTCGCCTCAACCGCGATGATCGAGGAAGCGATGACGGGGATTGGCCGCAAGGCGATCGGCAACCGCAGCTTCCTTAACGGGCCGACCGATTCGTTTCGCACAAGGGACGGCTGGATCGTCACCCAGATCGTCGGCAATCCCATTTTCAAGCGCTGGACCGAATTGATGGGCGAGCCGCAATGGGTGGATGATCCGCGCTTCGGCAGCGACGAGGCGCGCGCCGAGCAAGGCAAGTTTCTGTCCGCCAAGATGCAGGCGTGGTGCGACACGCGCACGTCCGCGCAGGCGCTCGAGGAACTGGCCGCCGCGCACTTGCCCGCCGGGCCGGTGCTTTCCCCGAAGGAAGTGCGCAGTCACGAGCAGGTCGAAGGGCTTGGTCTGGTCGAGCCGACCTTTGTTCCGCTTATCGGCAAGGAGGCGCCGCTGACCAGGGCGCCGGTCGAGCTGGGCGGCAAGCCCGCTGAAATCCGCACGCCGCCCGCCGCGATCGGCGCGCACAACGCCGAGATTCTGCGCGAATTGGGCTATGGCGATGGGGAAATTGAGGGTCTGATGGCTGCCGGGGTGGTTTGAAACACAAACCGTCATTCCGGCAAAGGCCGGAATCCAGCCTATTTTGACCGTTCAGACTGGACCCCGGCCTGCGCCGGGGTGACGATGATGACCGGTCAATGCCTCCCCGGCGGCGGCAAGTCGTCTTCGGCGAGGAACATGCCCACCCGCAGCGACTGCGTGGGATCGACCCGGTATTTGGTGAAGTCGGTCACCCCGCATTCGGCCAGCAGGGTATCGTCGATGAAGAAGTTGCCGGTGCATGTCCGCGAGGGACGCGTCACGATCTCGTGGAAGGCGTCGGCCATGATGTCGACCGTGCGGCAGTGCTTTAGCTGATCTGCATCGGCGGCGGCGAATTCGATCGCGGCGGTGGCGATGCCATAGCGCGGCCACAGCGCGTTGAAGGCGATGCCATCGGCGCGGTATTCCTCTGCCATGCCCAGCACGGTCATCGACATGGCGTATTTGCTCATGGTGTAGGCAACGTGCGGGGCGAACCACCTGGGATCGAGGTTGATCGGCGGCGACATCGTCAGGACATGCGGATTGGCTGATTTCTCGAGATAGGGCACTGCCGCCTTCGAAACGAAAAATGTTCCGCGCGCATTGATCTGGTGCATCAGGTCATAGCGCTTAGCCTCGGTTTCGAGCGTGGGCGTCTTGCTGATCGCCGAAGCATTGTTGACCAGCACGTCGAGCCCGCCAAAGTGCTGCGCGGCCTTTGCCATGGCCGCATCGACCGCATCGACATCGCGAATGTCTAGCACTAGGGGCAGCGCCTTGCCGCCCGCGGCCTCGATTTCCTGCGCGGCGGTGTAGATCGTGCCGGGCAGATGCGCGTGCGGCTCTGCGGTCTTTGCTGCGATCACCACGTTCGCGCCGTCGCGCGCTGCACGAAGCGCTATCGCGAGGCCGATGCCGCGGCTGCCGCCGCTGATGAAAAGTGTCTTTCCCCCAAGGTCCATAACCTGCTCCTGTTGCAATGCAGCATTGCAGGGCAATGCGGCATTTGCAATAATAAAGGATACTCAATAAGGATGGCGCATGAGCTTGTTGTCCGCATACAAGGCCAAACGCCGAGCGTCCTCTTGCAATAAGGACGGTCAATGAACGAGTTGGCACCGCCGCCCGTCCCGCAAGGTTCGGTGGTCGACCGCGCGGCCGAGGCGCTGCGCGTGCTCTCGCTCGAAAATCCCGACGGAACATTCCTTGGCTCCGAAGACGAGATGATTTCCCGGCTCGACGTCAGCCGTGCAACCCTGCGCCAGGCGGCTTCGCGAGTCGCGCAGGAAAACTTCATCGCGGTGCGGCGCGGCGTCGGCGGCGGGTACTTCTCCGCCCGCCCAAGCACCATGAACGTCACGCGCATGGCGGCGCTTTACCTGCGCGCGCACGATGCCGACTTTACCGAGATCACCTCGGGGATCGGACCGCTCAAGGCCGAACTGGCGGTGCTCGCGGCGCGCAACCGCGACCCGGTCCTGCTTGCCCGGCTCGAGGAGTTCGCGGTGCAGGACGAGACCGCCCCGCTCGAAATGGCGCATGGCTACCGCGCCTTTCTCAAGAGCGAGCGCGAATTTCTCCAGCTTATCAGCGCGCTTGCGAACAATTCGGTCCTCAACCTGCTGATGGCGATCCTCTATGATTTCGCCGCGCTGGCTTCGCGCAGCGAGGACGTGCTGATCGATCGGCCCGAACGCGTGCAGACATACCGCCGGATGCGCGCGCGTCTTGCCCGCGCGGTAATCGACGCCGACATCGAACTTGCCCGGCTTGCCAGCCGCCGCTGCTCCGAACTGGTCGACGAATGGTTCGAGCAGGACTTCAAGGGCCGCACTTTCGATGGCGAGACCATGGACTAGGATGGCGACGCCAATTATGGGCCGAGCAAGGCCCAGTGCCCTCCGAACATCAGGAAAGCGACCGCACAGCATGTCCGAAACGACGCAGAAATCCTGGCTCAGCGAGCAGATCGACCTCTATGCCAGCATCGATCCCGATGCCCCCGAGCTGGAGGTTGGCGAGCGCTGGTTCACCTGGCGCCAGATCATGGTGGCGAGCGAGGCGCTGGTCGCCTTGCTCGAGGCCCAGGGCATCGGCCCCGACATGCGCGTGGGCATGTTGCTGCGCAATTCCGCACCGATGGTCCCGGCGCTGATCGCGATGTTCCGCTCAGGCCGGTGCGTCGCCAGCATCAATGCATCGGCGCCCGACGAAAAGCTGGTCGAAGACCTGATCAAGTCCAAGGTGCCGGTGGTCGTGGCGCTGGAGGACGAATGGGAGCGTGCGGGCCTCAAGCAGGCGGCGGACAAGATTGGCGCGATCGGGATCATCCTTCCTGCCGAGTTGACCGAAAAACCGCGCCTGATCGAAGCTCTGCCGGGCGACAAGTCGAAATGGGAAAATGCCGAAGCGCCCGGCGTCGCCATCGAAATGCTGTCGAGCGGGACCACTGGCTCGCCCAAGCGCATCCCCTTGCCGCGCGACCGATTCGAGAAGGCGCTGCAGGGCGCGGCAGCGTTCGAGAAAGGCCGCGGCGGCGAACAGAAACCCAAACTGCGCAGCGGCGTGCAGATCATCACCAACCCGCTCGCGCATATCTCGGGCATCACTCACGTGATGAACAACTTTCTCGGCGGGCGGAAGATCTGCGTGATCGAGAAGTTCACGGTCGATGGTTTCGCCAGCGCACTGGTGCGCCACCGGCCCAAGGTCGCGGGCGCGCCGCCCGCCGCGCTCAGGATGCTGCTCGACGCCGACCTGCCAGACGACACCTATTCCAGCCTGCTGGCTTACCGCACCGGCACCGCGCCGCTCGATCCCGATCTCGCCGACGCCTTCTTCGATCGCTACGGCGTGCCTGTGCTCCAGGCTTACGGCGCGACCGAATTCGCGGGCGGCGTCGCGGGCTGGACCCTGCAGGACTTCAACGCTCACTGGAAGGCCAAGCGCGGCGCGGTCGGCCGGGTCAACAAGGGCGTCGATGCGCGCATCGTCGATCCTGAAAGCGGCGCGGTGCTCGCGCCGGGCGAGCAGGGCCTGCTCGAACTGCGCGGCGGCAATTCCGGCTCGCAGGACTGGACCCGCACCACCGACCTTGCCGAACTCGATGAGGACAACTTCCTTTATATTCGCGGGCGCTATGACGGCGCGATCATTCGCGGCGGCTTCAAGATCCAGCCGACCGACGTCGCCACCGCGATGGAAGCCCATCCCGCGATCCGCGAGGCTTCGGTGGTCGGCCTGCCCGACAAGCGCCTCGGTGAAGTTCCGGTAGCGGGCTACCTGCTCAAGGCTGGCGCCACCGCGCCCGATGATGCCGAATTGCGCGCCTTCCTCAAGGAGCGGCTGATGCCTTACCAGGTGCCGACCGAGATGCGCTGCATGGAGGACTTCCCGCGCACACCCTCGCTCAAGGTATCACAGCCCGAACTGCGCAAGTTGTTCGAGGCGAATTGAGAAATCCGCTTTCATTTTGCGTCTTTGCGAGGAGGCAAAGCCGACGAAGCAATCCAGAGCCGCGCGAAACTGCCCTGGATTGCCGCGCGACCCCGGATCAGGTCCGGGATCGCTCGCAATGACGAAATCACCATCCAACGCAACATCACATTGAGGAACCATCATGCGTAGAGCCGCCATCGTCACGCCGATCCGTACCGGGGTCGGCAAGTTTCTCGGCAAGCTCGCGGGCATTCCCGCGGGCGAGCTTGGCGCGGTGGTCATCCGCGCATTGATGGAGCGCAGCGGCGTCGATCCCGAGCGCATCGACGATGTCGTGTTCTCGCAGGGATACGGCAACGGCGAGGCTCCCGCCATCGGGCGTTGGTCGGCGCTGGCGGCAGGCCTGCCGGTGAGCGTGCCCGGCTATCAGCTTGACCGGCGCTGCGGCTCGGGCCTGCAGGCGGTGATCGATGCGGCGATGATGGTACAGACCGGCGCTGCCGACGTGGTCATCGCGGGCGGCTGCGAATCGATGAGCCAGGTCGAGCACTACACGATCAAAGGCCGCACCGGGGTGAAGGCCGGGTCGATCGAATTGCACGACCGGCTCGCGCGCGGCCGCCTGATGTCGCAGCCGATCGAACGTTTCGGCGTGATCACTGGCATGATCGAGACCGCCGACAACGTCGCACGAGACCACGGCATCACCCGCGAGGAGTGCGACATCTACGCCGCGCGTAGCCAGCAGCGCGCCGCCAAGGCGTGGGCCGACGGTAAGTTCGACAAGGAAATGGTTCCGATCACGATCCCGCAGCGCAAGGGCGATCCGCTGGTGTTCGCCGAGGACGAGGGCGTGCGCGGCGATTCGACCCCCGAATCGCTCGGTAAATTGAAAGCGATGGAAAAGGACGGCGTCGTAACCGCCGGCAACGCCAGCCAGCAGAGCGATGCGGCGGCAGCCTGCCTTGTGGTTGCCGAGGACAAGCTTGAGGAGCTGGGCCTCACCCCGATGGCGTGGTTCCATTCATGGGCGGCGGCGGGCTGCGAGCCTTCGCGCATGGGCATCGGCCCGGTTCCGGCGGTCGAGCGGCTGTTTGCGCGCACCGGCATGAGCTGGGACCAGATCGACCTGATCGAGCTTAACGAGGCTTTCGCGCCGCAAGTGCTCGGCGTGCTCAAGGGTTGGGGATGGAGCGAGGACGATTCGCGCCACGAGATCCTCAATCCCAACGGTTCGGGCATCTCGCTTGGCCATCCGATCGGCGCGACCGGCGGCCGCATCCTCGCCACCATGCTTTACGAGCTGGAGCGGCGGCAGGGCCGCTATGCGCTTGAGACGATGTGCATCGGCGGCGGGCAGGGTATCGCCGCAGTGTTCGAACGCGCGGCCTGAGTCGCATCGCCCCTTCCAGTGCATCCCTCTCCCCTCAGGGGAGAGGGAGTATGGTATTCAGTTCGGCCGGCTGCGATAGAGCCGTCCGGGCCGAGCGCCGGTATCCTGGTCGTTGCGGCGGGTTACCTGACCATTGACCATGGTCGCCAGGTAGCCGGTCGAGCCCTGATGCATGCGCGGCGCGCCGCTCGGCAGGTCGAACAGCATCTCGGGCCGGCCAAGGTTCAGCTTGTCATAGTCCATCACGTTGATGTCGGCGCGCTTGCCGACTTTGAGCAGGCCGCGGTCGTTCATGCCGTAAAGCCTTGCCGCGTCATGCGTCATCTTGCGCACGACGTATTCGAGCGGCAGCTTCGGGCCGCGCGTGCGGTCACGGGTCCAGAAGGCGAGCTGGAACGTGGTCTGCGAAGCATCGCAGATCAGCCGGACGTGCGCGCCGCCATCGCCGAGGCCGCTGATGACGTTGGGGTTCGACATCATCTCGAAGGTCTCGTCGAGATTGCCCGCGTTGTAGTTGAGGAAGAACGAGATCGCCGCATTGGTACCCTGACCTGCGGTGATGTAGTCGTAGAGATATTCGAGCGGGGTCTGCCCGGCAGCCGCGGCCAGCGCCTCGATGCGCGACTCCGGACCCGGCTCGTAATCGACCCGGTCGCCGATCACGTTGTACCTGGCGGCGGTCATCGGCATGCGCGAGATCATCCGCACGATCATCGGATCGCTTCCAGCGGGGGGCGCATCTTCCTGCGAGAGGATGGCGGCCCGGCGCGCCGGATCGCGCATCGCCTCGGCGCGCTGCGCGGCGGGAAGATCGGCAATTTCGAGATAGGCGGGCTTGAACTTGAAGGGGTGATGCGAATCGAGCATCATGATCGAGCCAACCCCGCGCGACGCGCATTGCGGGTGCATTTCGAGGCCCGGGTTCGCCTTGAGCACGCGGTCGGTTTCCTCGACGAGAAAGCGGCGGTTCTCCGGCTCGTCCGAAAACTCGATGACCGTGTAAGTCGAGGGTCGGCCCGCCGCGCGGGTCAGCCGAACCAGCCGCTCCATTTCGGCGACGCGGTTGTTGGTCATGTCGTCCTGGTCGATGATGTTGCCGATCGCGCCCTTGGGGATCATCTGGAACACGCCGTGGCCAGAGCTGCCCATGGCGCTGGCGATGGCGAGCAGTTCGTCATCGTTGGCGAAGGTACCGGGCACGTGATCGCCCACGCTCGACAGGTGTTCCATCAGGCGGCCGGAGGAGAAACCGACCGCGCCGGCATCCATCGCCTCGCGAACGAGGCGGGCCATCACTTCGATGTCCTCGGGAGTGGCTTTCTCGTGGTTGATCGCGCGCTCGCCCATCGCGAACACGCGCAGCGGCGCGTGAGTGATATGGCTGGCGACGTCCATCGTGAACCTGTTCTGGTCGACGCGGTCGAGATAGTCGCCGAAGCTGGTCCAGTTCCAGTCAAGCCCCTCGTCGATGACGATGCCGGGGATTTCCTCGACGCCTTCCATCATTTCGACGAGCGGGCGGCGAAATTCCTTTTCCACCGGCGCGAAGCCGACGCCGCAGTTGCCGCCGATCGCAGTGGTCACGCCATGCGAGAAGCTGGGGTCCATCTTGTCGTCCCAGACGAACTGGCCGTCGTAATGCGTGTGCAGGTCGATGAAGCCGGGAGTGACGAGCGCGCCATCGGCGTCGATTTCCGTATTTGCGGTGCCCGAGACCGTGCCGATTTCGGCGATCAGGCCGTCCTTGATGGCGATGTCGGCAGTGTAGCTTGCGTCGCCTGAGCCGTCGGCGATCTTGCCGCCTCTGATGATCGTATCGAACATGGTCTGTCTTCTCCCGGATGCGTTGCCGCGTGGTGTATCAAATGAGCCGTGCTGTATCAATAATTACCGCAGCGAGGCGAAGGCCTTGCGCAGTTCCGAAACGAACAGGTCCGGCTGCTCGAAAGCAGCGAAGTGGCCGCCCTTGTCGAGCTCACCCCAGTGAATGATCTCGGCATAGGTATTTTCGGCCCAGCTGCGGATGCCGCGCATGATTTCCTTGGGGAAATTGCTGTAGGCGAGCGGCACCTTGGTCTGGCCGCGCGGCCACTTGCTGAGGCTTTCCCAATAGAGCCGCGCCGATGAAGCGCCCGTGCCGGTAAGCCAGTAGACCATGATGTTGTCGAGCACATGGTCGAGCGAAAAGCTGTCCGCCGGGCTGCCATTGTGATCGGTCCAGCCGTGGAACTTCTCGTAGATCCACATCGCCTGGCCAACTGGCGAATCGACCAGCGAATAGCCCAGCGTCTGCGGCTTGGTGCTTTGCTCTTCCGAATAGCCGCGTTCGTACCGCGACCAGAGCTTGGCCTTTTCGAGCACCTGGTGCTCTTCCGGAGACATCTTTTCGAGCTGCTCTGGAGTCGGGCTGGCGACCAGCATGTTGAGGTGGATCGCTGCCAGGCCTTCGGGCGCCTGCAGCGCCATGGCGGAGGACACCGCCGAGCCCCAGTCGCCGCCCTGAGCAACGTAGCGATCATAACCAAGACCGCGCATCAGCTTGCCCCAGGCCTGCGCGGTATGGTCCACCGACCATCCGGTCGCGGCTGGCTTGCCCGAAAAGCCGTAGCCCGGCAGCGAGGGGATCACGAGGTGGAATGCCTGATCCGCCGATCCGCCATGCGCGGTGGGGTTCACCAGCGGGTCGATCACTTCGAGGAATTCGATCACCGAACCCGGCCACCCGTGAGTCATGATCATCGGCAGGGCATCGGCGTGCGGCGAGCGCACATGCATGAAGTGAATGTCGAGCCCGTCGATCTCGGCGAGGATATTGTCGCGCGCGTTGAGCTTGGCCTCGCAGCGCCGCCAGTCATAGGAACCGCGCCAGTATTCGACCACGCGCTGCGCTTCGGCGAGCGGCACGCCTTGACTCCAGTCGCTGACCGTTTCCTTCTCGGGCCAGCGCACGAGGTCGAGCCGCTTGGCCAGATCGTCGAGCGCGGACTGCGGAATGTCGACGGTGAAGGGTCTGGGATCGATGCTCATGGATACTCCTGATTAAGGCGCGCCGCGTCAGGCAGCGTAGGCGGTGCGCATGTCTTCGCCGCTTTCGTAGCGGGCAAACCATTCGCCGTAATAGGCGGGCACTTGCGCGCTGCCGGGTCGATGCCACGGCATCTGCGAGCCGATTATTCCGTTGCGCATCTTCTTGAGCGCGGGCTTGGGGATCGCCTTCACACCGTCGCCCAGGCCATAAGGCCGCGATTCGGGCACATGCTCGTGGAACGCCTCGTACACCTTGGCAGCCAGCTTCCGGGTGTGCCCGAATACGCTGCGCATTTTGAACAGCCGCGTGAACGGGTTTCGCACGATATTGTCATAGATGAGGTGCGCCGACGCGCGGTGCTCCATCTCCTCGACAAAATGCCACAGGAACAGCGAGGAAATTCGCGGATCGCCGCCCGCGAAAAGCACGTCGCGGTGCTCGATGATACTGCCGAACAGCGGCGTGAAGGTCGCCTCGATATTGGCGCAGTAGGACAGGTGGTATCTGAGGTCGCGCTCCTCATAGAGACGGTCATAATCGGCGATGCAGAAATCGAGCAGGTCCTTGAGGCCGGGATAGGCTTCGATGAGCGCTTTCGCGTGCTTGCGGTGAGCCTGGCTGTGGACCATTTCCTGCGCGTTGAAGGCGCGGATTTCCTCGGTGATCGCCGAATCGCGCGCCAGCTTCTCCGCCGCGTTCATCGTTTTGCAGATGTATTTCTCGAAGCCGATGGACTGGAACGTGATGGCGTTCATCATCACCGCGAAGGCGGGATTTGACGGGTTCCAGATGAATTCCGCGCCTTCGAAATCAAACGGGATCTGGCGCACAACCAAGTTGGTCATTCCATATCCTTGGCGGTTTCCCACACCAGCGGCAGCGATTCGATGGTCAGCACGCCGCCGCCGCGCATTGGCACCGGCTTGCCAGGCGCAAGGCGGAAAACCGGCAATCGGCTCAGGGCTTCTTCGAGCATCACGACTATCTCGATGCGCGCAAGGTGGCGGCCTAGGCAGCGGTGCGGGCCGGAGCCGAAGGCGATATGATTGATGCGCTCGCGGTCGATGTCGACCTCGTCGGGATGGTCGAACACGCGCGGGTCGATATTGGCGGCGGGATAGTTGAGCAGCGCCATGTCGCCCGCTCGCAAGGCCAGGCCGCGCCAGACCTCGTCCTTGGCCACGATCCGCACCACCGGGGCGACCGCGTGACGGCGGATCAGTTCTTCCATGGCGTGCGGGATTTTCGCCGGTTCGCGGCGCAGGCGCTCCTGCAGTGCCTGATCCTTCGCCAGGTAGTGCATGATGAAGGACATCGCATTGGCGACGGTGTCCAGCCCGGCGAAGAACAGGAGCTTGCAATAGCCCAGCACCATCGCGTCGCTGACCGGCTCGCCCTCGATCTCCAGATCGAGCAGATAGGAGATCAGATCGTCGCGCGGGTTGGCCCGCCGTTCGGCGATGACTTGCGCGAGCAATTCCGAACCTTCGTGGACGGCCTTCAGCCGCACTTCCTGATCGGGCTCGCTCGCCGCCGCCTTGGCCATGTCGCGGTATTGGCGGAAGTGCGCGCGGTCGAGCCCCATGATGTCGATGAAGATCAGCACCGGCAGCTTCTCGGCGACCGTGTCGAAAAAGTCCGCTTCGCCGAGCGGCGCAATTCCATCGATCAGTTCGACCGCGAGCGCGCGAATCTGGCCCTGCCGGCGGTTCATCTGGCTCGGCGTGAACACCTTGTTGAGCGGGGCGCGGAACGCGGCATGATTGGGCGGATCGAGCTGGAGCGGGATGTTGAGCGGCGGCTCGGGCAAGTCGGGCCGGGCGGGAATGCGCATGTAGCCGCTGGAGAACAGGTCGGTTCGCGCCGCGGCATCGACGATTGCCTCGTGGCCCTGCACGACCCAGTATCCGCCCAGCGCCGTGGACCAGAACGCATCGGGTGCCTCGTCGCGCAATTGCGCCATGGCAGCCGGGATGCCGCCCAGCTCGCGGTAGCGGCGATCCGAATAGTAATCGAAATCGATCACCAGCGCCGGGTCGATGCCTTGGGGTGGGGCTTTTGCCGCGAGCGCAGCCATGGTCAGCCCGCGTCCCACACCAGCGGCAGGCGGGTAATCGACATCACGCTGCCGCCGCGCATCGGCACGTCCTCGCCCGGCGCGAGGCGGAATGTGGGCAGGCGGCTGAGCAATTCCTCGAAGAAGATCACGATCTCGATCCGGGCGAGATTGCGCCCGAGGCAGCGGTGATGCCCCGCACCGAACGCGACATGGTTGATCCGCTCACGGTCGATATCGACCTCGCGGCCATGTTCGAACATGCGCTCGTCGAGATTAGCGGCGGAATAGTTGAGCAGCACCGGATCGCCCGCGCGGAAATTGAACCCGCGCCACGAAAAATCGTGCGTGACCGAGCGCATCACCGGGGCGACGGCGTGGCGGCGCAGCAGTTCTTCCATTGCGTGCGGGATCTTGTCCGGCTCGTCGCGCAGCCGCTGCTGCAGCGCCTGGTCCATCGCGAGATAGCGCACCGCGAAGGTCATCGCATTGGCCACGGTATCGAGCCCGGCGATGAACAGCAGTTCGAGATAGGCCAGCGCCAGCTCGTCGGTGATCGGCTTGCCTTCGACTTCCAGGGTCAGGAGCCGGCTGATCAGGTCCTGCTTGGGCGCGGCCCGGCGCTCCTCGATCTCGCCCTTGAGCAGGTGGTAGGCCTGCAGCATCGCATCGTAGCGCTCGTCGCGGTCCTGCGATGCCACCGCCGCCTTGGCGAGGGCGCGGTAGAAGCGGTAGTCCGAGCGTTTAAGCCCCATCAGGTCGATGAAGATCAGCACCGGCAATTGCTCGGTCACCTCGTCGAACATGTCGCCCGCACCCTTTGGGCGGATCTTCTCGATCAGCTCGACCGCAAGCGCGCGGATATGGCCCGACCAGGTGTTCATCGAAGCTGGCGTGAACATCGGATTGAGCGGCGAGCGCAGCGCCGCATGGTCGGGCGGATCGTAGTTGAGCGGCGCTAGCCGTCGCCGCTGACGACCGTCGTCGGCCACCGGCGGAATGCCCATCTTGCTGGAGGTGAACAGGTCGCCGCGCTTCGCCGCCTCGACGATCGCGTCATAGCCCTGGATCACCCAGTAACCGCCATGCGCGGTCGACCAGAACACGTCGGGCGCCATGTCGCGAAGCTCGCCCATGGCTTCGAACACGCCGCCTGCCGAAACGAAGCGCGGATCGTCGTAGAGGTCGAAATCGATCACCAGCGCCGGGTCGATCCCCTGCGGAGTGGGTGCAGTCGGTGCAATCGTCGCCATGGTATCCTCTCCCGTGGAAATCCCGGCTCGCCGGTTAGCTGTCGAAGACGATAACGCTCCTCGCCACGTCGCCCGCCATCATCTTGGCATAGCCATCGTTGATGTCTTCCAGCCTGATGTTCTGCGAGATCATCTCGTCGAGCTTTAATTTGCCGTCGAGATAGAGTTGCGCATATTCGGGGATGGCGATCTGGAACGGCACCGAGCCCATCAGCGAACCCCTGATCTGGAGCTGCAGCGCCATCATCATCACGCCGGGCACCTTGAACTGCGATCCTGCCGGCGCCATGCCGACAATCATCAGTGTGCCGAGGCGGCGCAGCATGCCCAGCGCCTGTTCCTGCGTCTGGGTGAGGCCGATCACCTCGAAGGCATAGTCCGCTCCGCCGCCGGTCAGTTCCCTGACTTCGGCCACCGCGTCCGGTCCGCCTTTCACGCAGTCGGTCGCGCCGAACACGCGGGCAAGGTCGAACTTGCGCTCGTTGACATCGACCGCGATGATCCGCGCCGCGCCGCACAGCTTTGCACCCTGGATGACATTGAGGCCGACGCCGCCGCAGCCGACCACGACCACGGTGCTGCCGGGCCTGACCTGCGCGCCGTTCAATGCCGCGCCGACGCCGGTGAGCACCGCGCAGCCGAGCAGGCCCGCCTTCTCGAGCGGCATGCCTTCGGGAATCTTGGTGAGGCCGGTGCGATGGATCAGCATTTCCTCGGCGAATGCGCCAAGCCCTGCGTACTGGGTGAACACTTCCGAGCCGTTGGTGATGCGCGCGGGCTGCTCTGCCGGACGATTGGTCGGCTTGTTGCCGCAGACATTGTTGTGTCCGTCGAGGCATTCGCGGCAGTGACCGCAATACTGCGAGACGCAGGTGACGACCTCGTCGCCCTTCTTGAACTCGGTGACGTCGGAGCCGACCGCCTCGACCACGCCGGCCGCTTCATGTCCGAGCACGGCGGGCATCGGCACCGGGAAATCGCCCGAGATCGAGTGATAGTCCGAGTGACACAGGCCGCTGCTGACCACGCGCACGCGCACCTCGTCGGGGCCGGGCGCGGCGAGCGAAAGCTCCTCGATGGTGAGCGGCGCTTTGATTTCGCGAAGGACTGCGGCTTTCATGGTGTCTCCCGGTTCTTGATCTTGTTGGTGAAGGTCTAACGCTGGCTGGACGGCCCGTCCACGATTCTCACGCGGCGATCTGTCTCCCGATCCAGGCCACCGTGGCATCGACAGTGGCCTTGGCCGGTTCGGCAAAGCTGGTCATCGAATAGTAGCCGTGGAACATGCCCGGCTCGACGCGCAGTTCGACTGGCACGCCCGCGCTTTTGAGCAATTCCGCATAGGCGAGGTTGTCGTCACACAGCACATCGCAGTCGCCAGTGCAGATGAAGGCCGGGGCCAGCCCGGACGCCGATGAAAGGTTGAGCGGAACCGCCAGCGGCGAGGCATTGTCAGCCTCTCCGGAAAGGTAGTGCCCCCAGAAATAGTCCATGTCCGCACCGGTCAGCATCCAGCCCTCATCGCCCACTTCGCGGTAGGAGGCGGTGGTGAAGTCGAGACCGAGCGCGCCGTAGATAATGATCTGACCGGCCAGCGCAGGTCCGCCCTGATCCCGCGCCCGGATCGCGACAGCCGCGCACAGGTTGCCGCCGGCGCTGTCCCCGGCGATGAACAGCGGTCCGGACATATTGGCGGCGGCCCATTCAAGGCCGGCGAAACAGTCGTCGAGCGGCAGGGGGAAAGGATGCTCGGGTGCGAGGCGATAGTCTACCGAGAGCACCTCGACTCCGGCCCAGCCGGCCCAACGGCGGCAAATGCCATCGCCGGTATCGAGATCGCCCAGTACCCAGCCGCCGCCGTGGAAATAGACGATCGTCGCCCTGGCCTCGCCGCGGGGCGTGTAGCGCCGTACTTGAATGTCGCCGTGCGGGCCGGGGATCGAAAAATCGCTCACCGAGGCGAGCTCGGGCAGGTCGGTCGGCGCGGGCGCGGCGGCCATAACCGAGGCCATCAGCTCGCGGGCGCCATCGGGATCGAGCGAGGCATATTCGGGTATGCCGGCTTCCTTGCGGTTCGCGACGACTGTCGCGCAAAAGGGATGAAGCTTGCGCTCCGCCATCAGGCGACGCCTTCGGCCAGCGCGGCGGCTGTTTTGCCAGCACCCGCGCCCTTGACCACTCGGCCCGGAAGATTGCCGGTAAACTGGTCGTCCTTCACGATCACCTCGCCGCTGACCAAAGTGTAGCGGTAGCCGTGCGCCTGCTGGTCGAGCCGCCGCCCGCCGCCGGGCAGGTCGCTGACCACGCGCGGCGCATCCATGCAGATCGCGCCGTGATCGATCACGTTGATATCCGCCTTCATGCCCGGCGCGATCACACCGCGATCATGGAAACCGATCACCGAGGCGGGCCGCGAGGTCATCGCCTGGACCGCCTGTGCCAGCGTGAGCCTGCGGCCCTGCCGGTCGCGCGCCCAGTGCTGGAGCACGAAGGTCGGATAAGTCGAATCGACGATCAGGCCATAGTGCGCGCCGCCATCGCCAAGCCCCATCACCGCGTCGGGATTGTCGTAGAAGCGGAACAGGTGGTCGAGCGTGTCTTCGGGGTAGTTGCCGAAAGCAACCAGCAGGTAATTGCGGCCGCCATGCTCGAGCAGCAAATCGTAGGCGAGGCTTTCGGGCGATACGCCCATCGCCTCGGCGCGGTCCTTAATCGACTGGCCCGGTTCGGGCTCGTACTTCGGATTGGCCGAAACCTCGAACATGACGTGATAGTTGTTGCGGGTGAGCGCGGTCAGCGGGATCACCGCCTCGTCGGGCGTTTCGGTCAGGATTGCCTGCTTGACCTCGGGCTTGCGAAGTTCCGCCACGCGCTCCGTGATCGGCAAGTGCGCGAGCTTCTTGTAGGTTGGGCAATCGGCCCAGGGATTGCTGGTGAGATCGAAGCTCGCGAGCATGCCCACCGGGCGCGGCGCATACTGGGGATGCAGGATCGGACCCTGGCCGCTGGCGTTGTAGGCTTCGACCAGGTCCATGAGTTCTACCCAGAACGCCTTGGCCTTGTCCGAGCGTCCCGGAACGATGCTGAAAGTGACCGGCAGCCCACTTTCGTCCGCGACTTTGCGCATGATCTCGAAGTCGGCCTCGGGCGGATTGCCGTTCATGCCGAATTCGGGAAGCACCTGGACGAGGCCGCCGCCGCCTTCGCGCACGCCCTGCGCCAGCGCGACGAGTTCCTCGGCGGGCGCGTCGAAGCTCGGCACCGGCGCGCCGTCGGCACGGCGGTCGATCAGGGTGCGGCTGGTGGCAATCCCGATCGCCCCGGCGGCGACGGCTTCGCGCGTGAGTTCGCGCATCGCGTCGAGGTCGTCCTGCGTCGCGGCTTCGCGGTTCGCGCCGCGCTCGCCCATGACATAGACCCTGATCGGTGAATGCGGCGCGAAGACCGCAACGTCGATGTCGCGCGGCTTCGATTCCAGGACTCTCATGAATTCGGGAAAAGTCTCCCAGTCCCAGGTCAGTCCTTCGGCCATGACCACGCCGGGAATGTCCTCCACCCCTTCCATGGTCATTACCAGCAGGTCGCGGTCGCTCGGGCGGCAGGGCGCGAAGCCGACACCGCAATTGCCCATGACCACCGTGGTGACGCCGTGCCCGGATGAGGGATTGAGCCGGTTCGACCAGATCGCCTGCCCGTCGTAATGAGTGTGCAGGTCGATGAAGCCGGGAGTGACGGCAAGGCCGCGCGCGTCGATTTCCTCCGCGCCGCTGCCTTCGACTTCGCCCACTGCGGCGATCACGCCGTCCTTGATCGCCACGTCGCCGATGAAAGGTTCCTCGCCGGTTCCGTCGACAACAAGCCCGCCCCGGATCACCGTGTCGTATTGATGTGCCATGGCCTTGCCTCCCCTAGCTCTTCTCGCCGAACATCCGCGTCGTCATCCCGGCCATGATTGCCGGCCACGGGTTGGTGCCCGATGCGCGGCCGTTGGCGATCGCCCTGGTCAGCGCGGTCAGGGCCTCGCCTTCGTGATTGGGCAGGATGTAGAGTTCGCCCGCATCGGCTGCGTCGAACACGCGCCGCGCCAGTTCCTCGGGCGCAAGCGCAGTGTCGAGAGCGGAGGTCATGGTCGCCTCGATCCCGCGAACGGTGGCATTGGCGTGGCGCGCGTCGCGGTCCAGCCCGAGATTGGCGGGACTCGCCTTTTCCGGGTTCATGATATCGGTGCGCACCATGCCGGGCATCACCACGGTGACGCCGATGCTTTCGATGCGCTCGGCGAGGAGATCGAGGTACAATGCCTCGGTGATTGCCAGCGCGGCATGCTTGGTGGGCGAATAGCTGGCATAGCCGGGATAGACCGAGATTCCCGCCGCCGATGCGATGGTGATGACATGGCAGTCATCGCCCTGCTCGATCATACGCGGCACGAATGCGCGGATGCCGTGCGCGACGCTTTTGAAGTTGAGATCGACGATCCAGTCCATCTGCGCCGCGCTAGTTTCCCAGGCGAGTCCGCCCACGAAGGCGCCGGCATTGTTGACCAGCAAGTTGACCTTGCCGAACTTTTCGAGCGCCTTGTCGCGCAGGGCGATAATGTTCGCCTCGCTGGTCACGTCGGCGAGCACGGGCAGCACATTCGCGCCCTGTCCCGTCAACTTCCGCGCTGCCTCTGCCAGCGCTTCCTCGCGGATGTCGGAGACCACCACGCTCATGCCCCGGCGCAGAGCCTCTTCGGCCAGGGCATAGCCGATGCCGCTCGCCGCGCCGGTGATGACCGCGACATTGCCTTCGCGTATCGCGCTCATGCCCGTTCCTCCACTTTGCTGGTCGACAGGGCGAAGCCCTCGTAATCGTTCGCGGCCACCGCATCGCAGCGCGCGGCATAATTGTCGAAGCCGCCGATATAGGCGAGGAACATGCGCGGCTTGCCCTCGACGTTCGCGCCCATGTACCAGCTATTGGCCTTGGGGAAGAGCGTATGATTGGCGACCATTTCGGTGTGCTGCGCCCATTCGTCGGTCGCGTCCTGCCGCGCTTCGATTATGTCGAGACCCCGCTCGCGCAAGGCGGCGATGCAATCGGCGATCCAGTCGACATGCTGCTCGAGCGAGAGGATCATATTGGTCAGGACCGACGGGCTCGACGGGCCGTTGACGGTGAACAGGTTGGGGAAGCCCGGCACTGCAAGGCCGAGGTAGCTTTCCGCGCCGTCCGCCCATGCATCCTTCAGCGAGTGGCCGCCGCGCCCCTTGATGCCGAGATTGACCAGCGGGCCGGTCATGGCGTCGAAGCCGATGGCGAAGATGATGAGGTCTGCCGGATAGTGCTTCGCGCTGGTCTGCAATCCGGTCTCGGTAATGCGGAGGATCGGCTCCTCGTTGATGTCGACGAGGTCGACATTGTCGCGGTTGAAGGTCTCGAAATAATCGGTGTCGAGGCACAGCCGCTTGGTGCCGAAGGGATAGCCCCGGGGGATCAGCTTTTCCGCCGTCGCCGGATCCTTGACGGTTTCGCGGATCTTGGCGTGGACGAATTCACCGGCGAGCCGGTTCGCATCCTCGTTCAGGGTAATGTCGCGGAAGCAGCTTTGCAGGTTCCAGCGCCCCAGTTGCCACGCCTGCTCCATCCGCTCGCGCTGCTCTTCGAGCGAAAAGTCCGCAGCGAAATTGTCGGTCTGAAGCTCGAAGGTCTGCCCGCCGCGCGTTTTTCTCAGCATGGCGAGGTAGGCCGGGTAATCGGCGAACACTTCCTTCTGGCGGTGCTCGGGCAGGGGGCCGTTATAGGCCGGCACCGAGTAGTTGGCGGTGCGCTGGAAAATGGTGAGGTGGCCGGCGGTCTTGGCCACTTCGGGGATGGACTGGATCGCCGAGGAGCCGGTGCCGATCACCAGCACGTTCTTCCCCGCCCAGTCCACGCCTTCCTTCGGCCATGCCCCGGTCTGCACCCATTGGCCCTTGAAGCTTTCAAGTCCCTCGAAATCGGGGTCCTTGGGAACCGAGAGGCAGCCGACGGTGGTGACGAGATAGCGGCAAGTGATGCTCTCGCCCTTTTCGGTTCGCACCGTCCACAGGTTCGCCGCCACGTCGTAGATCGCCGAGACGATCTTCGATTCGAACTTGATGTCGCGCCGCAGGTCGAACCGGTCGGCGACATAGCTCGCATATTCGAGGATTTCGCCTTGAGTCGAGAACCGCTCGCTCCACTGCCATTCGTCGAGAAGTTCGCGCGAAAAGGAATAGGTGTAATCGACCGATTCGACGTCGCAACGCGCGCCGGGATAGCGGTTCCAGTACCAGGTGCCGCCAACGTCGGTGCCTTGCTCGAAGCCGAACACGCTCATGCCGAGCTGGCGGAAGCGATAATGCGCATAGAGCCCGCCGAAGCCCGCGCCGATCACGACCACGTCTGCATGCGGAGGCACCGCGCTCGCCGGGGCGGAGCGCTGCAATTGTCTGGCGGCGGTCAAAACTGTCTCTCCCGAGAATCAGGGCAGCTGTGCTGCGATACGCTATGCCTCATACTGTATTGGATTGCGCGGCCTGTCCATAATGATGCAAGGTCGTCCCATTAAATGGACGCAGAGAGGAACCGGCCCGCCATGGCGCTGCTCAGATTCATCGACCATGTCGCGATCACGGTCGCCGATGCGGAACGCACGACGCGCTTCTACGACAAGCTTTTCGGGGCCGAAGTGCCGTTCGATCATGCGCCCAATGGCCGCACGCTGGTGCGCACGGTGATCGTGGGCGGCGGGGTGCGGCTTAACGTCCACCAGCAGGGCAACGGCATCGATCTGGTGGCGGACAAGCCGACCCCCGGCTCGGTCGACATCTGCTTTCGCTTCGGCGGCACGATCAAGGAAGCCGAGGCGCTTCTGCTGGGGCACGGCATCGAGATCATCGAGGGCCCAAGCCCGCGCATCGACAACGAAGGCAACCAGGCGCAATCGGTCTACTTCAAGGACCTGGACGGGAACCTTGTCGAACTGATGGCGAACGACTGAACGATTGAAGAGAGGAATATCATGGCAACCGATCCCGCCCGCATACCCGTCATCATCGGCGTCGGACAGGTCAACGACCGGCCCGACGATCCGATGCAGGGGCTCGATTCGACCGGGCTGATGGCCGAGGCGATCCGCCGCGCCGACAAGGACGCTGGCGGCCGCTGGCTCGAACGCTGCGACTGGCTCGCCAATGTCCAGCAGATGGCCTTCCCAGGCGCGGACGTGCTCGGCCAGCTGCCGCAGCAGCTCGGGATTTCGCCCAAGACCCGGATCGAGAAGCCGCCTTATGGCGATGCGCCGATCCAGCTCATCAGCGACGCCGCCAACGCCGTCGCTTCAGGCGAAGCGAGCGTGTGCATTGCTTGCGGCGGCGAGGCGCTGCGCACCGCCGCCAAGCGCCCGCAGGACGGCGGGGCCAAGCTGTTCGGCAATGCGGCTGCTGTTTCCACCGACGTGCAGCGCCGCTACGGCCTGACCACGCCGCAGGACATCTATCCGCTTTACGAGAACGCCGCCCGTGCTCATTGGGGCCAGTCGCTGGCCGAGGCGCGCGCCGAATCGGGCCGCATCTGGGAAAAGATGAGCCAGGTTGCGGTGGAGGCCGAAGGCGCGTGGCTCAAGAAAGCGCGCAAGGCTGACGAAATCGTCACTCCCAGCGCCGAGAACCGGCCGCTCTCGTTCCCTTATACCAAGCTGCAGGTCGCCAATTCGTCGGTGAACCAGGGCGCGGCGGTGATTGTCACCAGCCTGGCGACCGCGCGCGCGGCGGGCATTGACGAGACGCGGCTGGTCTACATCGGCGCTGGCGCGCAGGCCTATGAAGCCGAAGGCCCGCTCGACCGCGACGCCTTTACCGGCACTCCGGCGATGGACGTCAGCCTCGAAAAGGCGCTGGAGGAAAACCATTTGTCCGCCAGCGAAATGGACCATATCGAGCTTTATTCCTGCTTCCCGGTGGTCCCCAAGATGGCGCGGCGCACGCTGGGCGTCAGCGACGAGAGGCCGCTCACCGTCCACGGCGGGCTGACTTTCGGCGGCGGGCCGCTCGGCAACTACATGATGCATGCGACCGCAGCGATGGTCGGCAAATTGCGGGAAGGTGGCGGCAAGGGCCTGCTGTATGGCAACGGCGGATACTGCACGCATCATCACACGCTGGTGCTGTCGAGCGAGCCGATCGAGGGTGTGTCGTTCCCTCAGAACTACAAGTTCGATGCCGCGGCCGATGCGCGGCGCGGGGCGATACCGGTCAACGACCAGACCTACGAAGGCCCGGCGAGCATCGAAACCTACACCGTATTCCATTCGCGCGAGGGCGATCCGACCGGCGGCACAGTCGTCACGCTCACGCCGGATGGGCGGCGCGTGGTCGCAAGAGTGCGCGGCGAGGATGCGGCGACGATTGCCTTCCTCACCGATGGCAAGGCGGAACCGGTCGGCACCGCCGGGCGGATCGAGCGCGAGGACGAGACGCTGTATTGGCGGGCCTGACCGGAGTCAGGCCGCCGCCAGCACCGGCCCTGCATAGGCCGCGCGCATGTCCTCGCCGGCATCGTAACGCTTGTTCCACTCGGCGAAATAGGCCGGCAGGCGCTGCGTGTCGTGCGGATAGAACGGCAGCTGCGAAGCCGCGATCTTCCAGCCCATCTTGCGCAGCGTCCACTTGGGCAGCGGCTTCGCCCAGGTCTTGAAGAATTCCTCGGTATCGAACTCGGGCACGGCCTTGCGAAACACGTCCTGGAGCATCAGCGTGATCTCATGCCCGTGCGCAATCATCGGCTTCACGTTGCGCATGCGGTAGATGTGGTCGCCGTAAACGTGGTTGTAGACGGTGATTGCCGAAGAGCGGTGCTCGATCTCCTCGCAGAAGTGCCACAGGAACAGCGAGCTTACCTGAGGGTCGCCACCGAACAACAGGTCGCGCTGGTCGATGATCGTGCCGAACAGCGGGGTGAAGGCCGATTCCAGCCCGCCCATGTAGGACAAGTGATGCTTGAGATCGTGTGTCTCATAATGCTCGTCGTACATTTCTATGCAGCGATCGAGCGCCTCCTGCAGGCCGGGATACCGCGCGATCAGGGCCTTGCAGTGCTTATGGTGCGCCTTCGAGTGGACCATCTCCTGCCGATTGAACATCCTGCATTCTTCCAGCACCCGGGGATCGGTGATCAGCTTCTCCGCGTCCTTCATCGCCTTGCAGAAATAGCGCTCGAGCCCCACTGCCATGAAGCCGATTGAATTCATGAAGGCCGAGAATTCTCGGTTCGCGGGATTGAAATAGAACTCGGGATTGTCGAACTGCCAGTCGATCTGCTTGATGGTGAGGTTGCTCATGCGGCGTTCCCGATTGCTTTTGCTGGCCAGCGCCTACTATGATCCACCGTATATCGCAAGCGAAGTGGACCGCGACGGGCCGATCGGTTAGGCCCGGCGCAAGCACGAGAGAGGGAGCCTGCATGACCATCGAGCCGTTCACCATCGCCATTCCCGACGCCGCCCTGGCGGACCTCAAGGAGCGGCTGGCGCGCACCCGCTGGCCGGGCGAGATCGGCGATAACAGCCAGTGGCAGATGGGCACCAATCTCGCTTACCTGCGCAGGCTCGTCGATTACTGGCAGAATTCTTACAACTGGCGCGCGCGCGAGCGCGAGATGAACGCGCTGCCCCAGTTCAGGACCGAGATCGACGGCGTGCCGATCCATTTCGTCTACGCCAAGGGCAAAGGCCCGAACCCGGTGCCGCTGATCATCAATCACGGCTGGCCGTGGACCTGGTGGGACATGCGCAAGATCATCGGCCCGCTGTCCGATCCTGCTGCCCATGGCGGCGATCCGGCGGACTCGTTCGACGTGATCTGCCCGTCGCTACCGGGCTACGGCTTTTCCAGCCCGCTAAAAACGCCGCGTATCCATTTCACCCAGGCGGGCGATCTCTACGTCAAGCTGATGGACCAGCTGGGCTATGACAAGTTCGGAACCCAAGGCGGCGACATCGGCGCGGCGGTTTCGACCATGCTCGGCCACCGCCACGCGGACCGCGTGCTTGGCGTGCATGTCCATCTTCTGATCCCGCTGGGCGGACAGCAACCCGCGCCTGAGGACTTCGAGGAGCAAGAACTCGCGGGCGGCGCGAAAATGATGGACTATTACAACACCGGCTCGGGCTACATGCATATCCAGCGCACCAAGCCGCAGACGATATCCTATGCGATGCACGATTCGCCCGTCGGCCTCGCGGCTTGGCTGGTCGAAAAGCGGCGCGACTGGGCCGACACCGGCGGCAATATCGATTCGGTGTGGAGCAAGGACGAGTTGCTCGACAACGTCATGCTTTACTGGCTGACCGAGACCTATCTTTCCGCCGCGATGTATTACTACAACCCGGGACAGGGCGAGGGAATCAAGGGCGATTTTCTGAACGAGGACCAGCCGCTGGTGCCGGTGCCCACCGGGGTGATGCAGTTCAAGGGGGACGTCTGGAACCTGCCGCGCAAGTGGGCCGACCGGGTCTACAACGTGCAAAGCTGGAAAGTGGAGGAGAAGGGCGGCCATTTCGCTCCCGCCGAAAAGCCCGACCTCATCGTGGGGGACTTGCGGGAGTTCTTCCGCCGGTTCAGGTGATCGCCGATGTTTGATGGACGCCCCGATCCCGCAACCGGCCTCGCACATATTGCCGCCGACACCTCGTTCTCGCTGCTCGACATGACGATCGGCGAATGCCTGCGCGACAAGGCGGTGCGCTTCGGGGCGCGCGATGCACTGATCTGGCGGCAGGACGGGGAGCTGCGCCGCTTCACCTATGCGCAGCTTTTGGACATGGCCGAGGTGGTCGCGTCATGGCTGCTGACGCGCGCCGCGCCGGGCGATCGGATCGGTATCTGGTCGCGCAATTCGGCGGAATGGGTGCTGGTTGAATATGCCTGCGCGCTCGCAGGCATGGTGGTTGCCGGATTCAACCCGGCCTGGTCGCAGCGCGAATGCGAGCACGCGCGCGACCTGACCGAACCGGCGCTGTTGCTCGCCGGATACGATACGCGCGGCGTCTCGCTGATGGAGCGCGCCGATGCGCTGATGCCGCAAGGCACGGTGTTTCCCCTCGAGGAGCTGTTCGCGCTCGTCGAAGGTACGCAGCGCAGGGCCATGCCCGAAGTTGCGCTGGACGACCTGTTCCTGATCCAGTTCACCTCGGGCACCACGGGCCGCTCGAAAGGCGCGGCGCTGTCCCATTACCAGGCGCTCAACGCTGCTTACCTGCGATCGGTGGCGGCAGATTTCGACGAGACCGACGTGTGGGTCAACGCCGGGCCGCTGAACCATGTCGGTGGCGCGCTCAGCGTCGTGCTCGGCACCGTTGCCTTCGGCGGTTGCTACGTGCTGATGCAGCGGTTCGACACTACCGAATACCTGCGGATGATGCGCGAGACCGGCGCGACGAGGATCGGCGGGGTGCCGACCATGCTAATCGCGCTGTGCGAACATCCCGATTGGCGGCCGCAGGATTTCCGCATCCGATCGATCGGATCGGGCGGCGCGGCGGTTCCCAGCCCGCTGATCGAGCGGCTGAACAAGGAATTCGGCGCGCCGGTGCTGGTGGTGTTTGGCCAGTCCGAGAGCGTGATGATCACCAGCTCGGTGCCGAGTGACCCTCCCCAGATTGCTGCTGAAACCTCGGGCCGCGCCGCCCCGCATGTCGAGCTCAAGATCTGCGACGTGGCGAGCAGCGCGACGTTGAAGGTGGGCGAGGTGGGCGAGGTCTGCGCCAAGGGGCCGATGGTGATGAGCGGCTATTTCCGCCAGCCCGAAGCGACCGCGAAGACCATCGACAGCGATGGTTTCCTCCACACAGGCGATCTCGGATCGCTCGACGCCGAAGGTTACCTGCGCATCCACGGCCGTACCCGCGAAGTCATCATCCGCGGCGGCGAGAACATCTATCCCGCCGAGATCGAGGATTACCTGAGTGAGCATCCCGACGTGGTTTCGCTCGCCGTGGTCGGCGTGCCCGACGAGCGCTGGGGCCAGACGGTAGCCTGCGCGCTGGTGCTGCGCGAAGGGGCAATGCTCAATCCCGCGGCGATGGAAGATTTCGCCGCGCAAGGCCTCGCGCACTTCAAGATCCCGCGCAAATGGCTAGCGCTCGAGAGCTTCCCGCAGACCGCCTCGGGCAAGATCCGCAAGGTCGAGGTGGAGAAGATGTTTGTGACGTGATTCTTCCCCTCCCCTTCAGGGGAGGGGATCGAGGGATGGGGCGTTATTGCTTGATTGGCACCGTGTCTGGAAAAATCGCCCCACCCCGCTGCGACCAAGCCTTGCTGTGCAAGGCAGGTCTCGCTGCCCCTCCCCTGAAGAGGAGGGGAGACAATGCGTTCAAGCCGCCTCTAGCACTCCAAGCTGCTCGGCGATCTCGCGCGAGACCGGCACCGGATACTCGAGCAGCATCTGGCCCATGCCCTTGGCCACCGGATCAAGCCGCAGGCACATCGAACCGCCGCCTTGCAGCGCGTTGTTGATCACGAAGTTGAGCCCGTGGGTTCCGGGCAGGACGAAGCGGTCGATCCGAGGCGCGGCATCGCTGACGAGGTGGGCATACCAGCCGCCGACCGCCTCCGCACTGAGCGCGGCGGCAATATAGGGCGCATAGCGCGGCTCGCGCGCGAAGACGCCAACGTTGAACAGGTTGCCCTTGTCGCCGCTGCGCGCCCAGGCGAGCGAAATCAGCGGCACGGTCAGGTCTGCTTCGGCATCGCTTGGCCGCGCGGGCTCCGGCGGGCGCACGATCATATCGGGCGCGAACCAGCGCGAGGGCTGCGAATGGAACGCGAGCTGCTTGCCGTCGAGCCAGATTTCCGGCGTGAAATCCGCCTTCTTCACCAGGAACAGGAACACGCGCATCAGCGGGCGCGGCGGGGCCGACATCATGCCGAGGCTGACCGAGGTTCCCGGCGACATCGAGGAAATGCTGCTCGCCTGTTCGCGCAGGAACACGCCGCAGCCAGCCGGCTCGTCATGCGTGACCGAGATCATCGCCACCACCTCGCGCGAGCCTTGCCCGTTCGAACGCGGGCCATAGCTCGATTCGGCGCCGACGATCTCGACATAGGTCTCGTTCAGCGGCTTGGCGTTGCGGTCGCGCAGCACCTTGTTGGTCCGCTCGAACAGTGCGTCGGCCTGCCTTTGCGCCTTGGCGGCTGCGTTGATGCCGATGATCGGCTGCAACGCAGTAGCCTTCCAGCCCTGCGAATAGGTGGCGCAAACCTTGTAGCTGTCGGTCGCGGCATAGCCCTTGCAGCCGGTCACCAGCACGCGGTTCTCGCCCTGCGGCGTCATCACCACCTCGCTAAAATCGCAGACCGCATCGGGCACGATATAGGCCTGCGGATCGCTGACCTCGTAGATCATCTGCTCGGCCACGGTGCCCACCGAGACGAGACCGCCGGTGCCTGCGGGCTTGGTCAGCACGAACGAGCCGTCGGCGCGGCATTCGGCGATGGGATTGCCGATGTTGGCGGGGTCGGGCACAAGTTCCCAGTCGGTAAAGGTGCCGCCGGTGACCTGCGTCGAGCATTCGGTAAGGTGGCCGATCAGGGTGCCCGCTGCCAGCAGGTCGAAATCGTCGGGCGTCCAGCCAAATTCGTGGATCAGCGGTCCGAGCGCGAGCGCCGAATCGACCACGCGCCCGGTGAGCACGATGTCGGCGCCCTCGGCCAGCAGCGCGGCGATGGGGAAGCCGCCGAAGTAGGCGTTCATCGCGGTGAACTCGACATCGCCGGGGAGCGGTTCGCCGCTGAACATTTCATTGAGGCCCTTGGCCTGGAATTCGGCGATGCGGCCGCGCATGTCATCGCCGGTGACGACGCCGATCTTCGCGGTCAGGCCCTGCTCGGCCAGCACCTTGCGCATCGCCTCGGCGGCGCCGTGCGGGTTGAGCCCGCCCCAGTTGGTGACGATCTTGCAGCCCTTGGCCAGCATTTCGCGCAGGTACGGCGTGATGTCGCGCAGGAACGAGGCGATATAGCCATCGGGATTGGTCTGGGTGTCGCTCGACAGCGAGGCGAGCGTCAGCTCGGCCAGGCAGTCGTAGACGATATAGTCGCAGCCCGCGTCGATCAGCGGCTGGTGGCCATAGAAGCTGTCGAAGCCGAAGGCGGTGCCGCCGCCGATCTTCACGATCTTGCCGCTCTCTGCCATTATCCTTGATCCTTTCCCGTAATCTCGTTCAGCCTTGGTTGCCTTGCAACGTACCAGGCGCGCTTTCATTCTGCTGCGTCATGACCAGACGGTTGGCCCTGCGGTCGAGAAAATTCTCCTCGTCCGCCGCAAGCTGTTTGAACACCTCGGCGGGCAGCAAGTCCATCTTGCGCTCTTCCCAGCTGCCTTCAACGTCATACCAGCACTCGGTAATGCAATCGAAGCCGGGCTCTGGCAACTGCGCAGAGCGTGCCAGCGGCTCCCAGCCAGTCAGATAGGTGCGGCGGTAGCGCACCATGTGCGGGCACAGGCCGGCCGCGAGCGGCGCGTGGTTGTTTTCGTAATAGTCCCTGAAAGCCTCGAAGGTCATGCCCTCCTTGCGCTTCATCAGGAACGTCAGCTTCAGCATTGTTGCTCTCCCGCCGCAGCGCCGATAGGCCGGACGCGGCACTAAAGGGAATAGGGAGCAGGAATGTCCATCGCAATCGATATGAGCGGCAGGGTGGCGCTGGTTACCGGCGCGGCATCCGGCCTCGGCAAGGCGACTGCGCTCAAGCTCGCGCGCTGCGGCGCGGATCTGTGCCTCGCCGATTTCAACGAGGCCGGACTTGGCGAGACCGCGGCCGAGGTCGAAGGGCTGGGCGTGAAGGTGATGGTTCGCCGCGCGGACTTGTCAGACCCCGACCAGTGCGTCCCGCTCGTCGAAGCGGCGGCAGCGCATTTCGGCAGGCTCGATGCGCTGTGCAATGTCGCGGGCATCATCGTCATGGCCCACGCGCACGAGATGGCGCGCGCTGACTGGGACCGGGTGATTGCCGTCAACCTCACTGCGCCGTTCCTGCTCTCGCAGGCGGCGATCCCGCACCTGCTCGAAAGCGAGGGCGCGATCGTTAATGTCGCCAGCTCGGCGGCCTATATCGGCGAGGCCTATGCGGTCGCTTATTGCTCGAGCAAGTTCGGCCTGCTGGGCATGACCAAGGCGTTGGCAATGGAATACACCCACAAGCCGATCCGCATCAATGCGGTCGGGCCGGGCGGCATGGCCACCAACATCGGCGCGAACATGAGCTTCCCCGCCGATCCCGACATGGAGCTGCTGAGCCGCTACATGGGGCTTCGGGGCATGGTCGAGGTTTCGGACGTGGCCGATATGATCGCGCTGCTCGCCAGCCCGGCGGGCCGGTCGTTCCACGGCGCCTGCATCAACATCGACGCAGGCATTACCGCAGGATGAGCGCAGACGCGCGCCAGACCGCACCCGCCACGCTGCGCAACCGCGAGCCGATCCTTGGCATTCTGCGCGAGGAATTGCCTGAAAGCGGTCTGGTGCTCGAAGTTGCAAGCGGTACCGGCGAGCATGCGGTGCATTTCGCCAAGGCGCTTCCTAGTCTGACGTGGCAGCCCACTGATCCTTCGCCCGAAGCGATTGCGTCGATTGCCGCTTGGCGCGACGGGGAGGGACCGGAGAACCTGCTCGCCCCGCTTGAACTCGACGCCGCCGGTGAGGATTGGCCGGTGACCCGCGCCGATGCGATCGTGTGTATCAACATGGTGCATATCAGTCCGTGGGAGGCGACCGAGGGCCTGATGCGCGGGGCGGGGCGCTTCCTGGCTTCGCGTGCGCCGCTGGTGCTTTACGGCCCCTATCGCCGCGCCGGTCATCCGCTTGAGCCAAGCAATGCGGCATTCGACGAAAGCCTGAAAGCGCGTGATCCGCGCTGGGGGCTGCGGGAGCTCGAAACAGTGGGCGAATGCGCCGAGGCAAATGGCCTTGTCTTGTCGCGGGTCGTTGAAATGCCCGCCAACAACCTGACGGTGATTTTCAGGAAGCGATGAAGCCTGCGCCGAAATCAAGGTCCTGCAACGGCTCGAACTCGCCGGTCGAGAAATCGCGCACCTCATAGAGCGAGCGGGTCGTCTCGACCACGGGCGAGCGGTAATTGTAGCACGGCGCATGGACCGCGAGCGGCGATTTCGGCCCTTCGATACCGGGACGCATCTTGTAGCGCCTCGCGCCCGAGACATAGACCGCGCGGCGCAGGATCGTCATCAGTTCGGCGGTTACAGGGTCGAGATCGTGCTTCCATTTCGAGACCTGCCGAAGGTCGAGGCCTGCGTATGTTTCGGGTGCTGCGATCACCGTCCCATCGAGCGACAGCCGCAGCTCCTCCTCGCCGTTGCGAGCGAGCGTGGCAGTAGTCCGGTCATCCGCCAGGTCGGCAACCTGCATGTCGAAACGGCTGGGCGCATCGTCGTGAGCGTGCGCCGCCATCAGCACGGCGAGATCGAACATGTGGGTGCAGTGTTCGACCGGATTGCGCTGCGCCACGTCCTCCAGCCTCTCACCCGTGAGCCGCTCGACGATGTGGCCGGGAGCGCCGCCGCAGCCGGTCCAGGGATGGCGCACCGCGCTTGCCCGCGCTGACACGATCACGCCGTCCGCATGGTCAAAGCGGATGCGGAAGTGGTGCATGTCGTCTTCGATCGCGCCGCCGATCCAGCCTGCCCCGGGATGGAGCTTGATCCGCCGCCAGAAGCCTGGCGGGAAATGCGGATAGTCGGATCGCGGCGAAGGCATCGGTGTTCCGGTTCTGGCAATTGACAGGGGGGCGATTTGCCGAAAAGGCCGGTCAGGTCAATGCAATCGCTGAAAGCACACGGACGAAGATGACCTTAGGACCAGCCGACATCGCCGCGAAAATCCCGCAAGAGGTTCTTGAAATGGATGCGCGCGCGCGGCGCATCGAGACGCCCTGCGGCGAAGGCACGATGGTCTGGCGCATTTGGGGCGAGGGTGAGCCGCTGGTGCTGGCGCACGGCGCGGGCGGCGCCTGGCCGCACTGGATCCGCAACATACCCGAGCTTTCGCGCCGCCGCATGCTGCTGGTGCCCGATCTGCCCGGCCACGGCGAATCCGCCGTGCCCGACAGCCACGATCATCACGCGATCTCGCGCGCCATGGCCGCCGGGATCGCGCAAATCATGGGCGAGAATGTCGCGGTCGATCATGTCGGCTTTTCCGCGGGCGGGGTCTGCCTGGCTTACGTCGCCGCCTATCAGCCGCAAGTGTTGAAGCGGCTGGTGCTGGTCGATACCGGCGGGCTGGATACGCCGATCGGCAATTTCGATATCGGCGGCATTCGCGGCCTTGAGGGCGATGACCTGCTCGAACGGCTACGGCGCAACCTGAACGGGATGATGCTCCATGCGCGCGAAAGCGTGGACGAGGCGGCGATCTGGCAGCTCGTCCACAACGGTAAGAAGGCGCGGATGGACAGCGGCGAGCTCGTCGTGCCCGACAAGCTGCTCAAGATCCTGCCGCAGGTGAAAGTTCCGCTCGCTGCAATCTGGGGCGAGCATGACCTGCCGCATTTCGATCCGGCGGTTCAGGAAGCGGCGATCCGCTCGGTTCATCCGCAGCTCGAATTTCGCGTGGTCGCAGGCGCGGGACACTGGGCGATGTACGAACGGCCCGAGGGCTTCAATGCCGCGCTGCTCGAACTGCTGAGCCTAGATCGCTGGAGCTAATCGAGAAGCATCGCCGCGACATGAGCGCCCAGCGCAAGGCTTGAGGTGAGCCCCGGCGAATCGATTCCGAAAAGGCACACGAGGCCGGGCAGGCCGTGATGCTCGTGCCCCGCGATATGGAAATCCGCCATAGGTGACGCGTGAGGCCCGCCGATGTTCGGCCGGACGCCCGCATAGGCAGGCACCAGCCGTTCGGGATCGAGGCCGGGCCAGATCCGCCGCGCGGCCATGCCGAACGCACCGCGCCGCGCCGGATCGACCGAATAATCGGGGGCCTCCACCCACTCTACATCGGGACCGAAGCGCGCTTGCCCCGCCATGTCGAGCGTCAGGTGAACGCCGAGCCCGCCAATCAGCGGCAGCGGATAGATCAGCCGGACGAACGGAACCCGGCCCGAACAGGCGAAGTAGCTGCCCTTGGCCAAATGCAGCGGCGGGATCAGCGCCGGATCGAGCATTTCGATCATGCCTGCCACATTCTGCGCGCCGAGCCCTGCGGCATTGACCAGCAGCGAGCAGCCGATCGCCGTGCCGCCGCACGCCACGCGCCACATATCGCCTTGCCGCGCGATTCCGGTGACAGGCGCATTCCGCGCCAGCATGGCCCCATGATCCTCGGCCTCGCCGAGCAGCGAGAGCATGAGTGCATGCGAATCGACGATCCCGCTCGACGGCGAAAGCAGCGCGGCCGTGCAATCCAGCATCGGCTCCAGCCTGTGCGCTTCCTCGCCGCCAAACAACGCCAGACCTTCGTCCGCGCCCGCGCGGCGGGCATGATCTGCTATGGCTTCCAGCCTCGCCACCTCATCGGGGCTGGACGCCACGGTCAGCTTGCCAAGGCGGCGATGCGGCACCTTGCGGCTAGCGCAATAGTCGTAGAGCAGGTGCTTGCCCGCGATGCACAGCCGTTCCTTGAGCGAGCCCGTCGGATAGTGCAGCCCGGCATGGATCACCTCGCTGCTGCGCGAGGATACGCCCGTGCCGAACGCCGCTTCCTTTTCTAGCACCACGACCGACTTGCCCGCCAGGGCCAGCGCGCGAGCAATGGCAAGACCGACGACGCCCGCGCCCACGACAACAGCCTCGGTCGTCTCCATCAGGCGGTCAATTCACCAGACCAGCGGCACGCTGTCCGGCCCGACCACGCCGCCGGGGGTATAACGGATTGCGGTCCCGGGCTTGAGGCTGAACTCGGGAATGCGCTTCAGCCATTCGTTGAGACCAATCCGGAATTCCAGCCGCGCCAGATGGCCGCCCATGCAGGAATGGATGCCGCCGGTGAAGGTGAGGATCGGCTTCTTGACCCGCTTGAAATCGATTTCGCGCGGATTGTCCCACACTTCCGGATCATAGTTGCAGGCGGGCAGGAAGCTGGTGAACCTGTCACCCTTCTTCAGCAGCACCCCGTCCAACTCGAGATCCTGCGTGAGGTAACGGCCCGAGAAGGTGGGCGCGAAGGCGCGCAGCAATTCCTCGGTCTGGAGGTCGCGGTTATCGGGGTCGGCGACGAGCTCCTTCACCCGATCGGGATTGCGCGCCATCCACAGCCACGAATTGTTGAGCGCGGCATAGACCGTGTCGATCCCGGCAATGAACAGGAAGAAGGTGAAGCCCAGCACGTCGCGCTCGGTCATCGGCTCGCCATCGAAAGTGGCGTGGACGATGCGGCTGATCGCCTTGTCGTCGGGATTGGCGCGCTTCTGGTCGATCACGGTGGTGAGATACTCTTCGATCTCCTCCATGATTTCCTTGGCCCGGTCGAATTCGGCGAACTGGATCAAGGCGACCACCCATTTGACGAACTGGTCGAGGCGGTCGAGCGGCAGGCCCATGAAATTGAGGAAGACCATGACCGGCAGCGGGCGGGCGAACTCCTTGGTAAACTCGCACTCGCCCTTGTCGGCGAACGTGTCGAGCAACTGGTTGGCAAGCGCCTTGATATCCGCTTCGAGCGCCAGCACGCCGCGCGGGCTCAGCATCGGATCGAGGATGTTGCGGAACTTGCGGTGATCGGGCGAAGCGATCTCCAGCGGGATCATTCGGAACCAGTTGTCCTCGTCGCGCGGAAAGATGAACAGCGGCGGGACACCAAAGTGATCGCCGTCGCGCAGCGCCTTGAAGGCGAGCGGCTGGCTGATCGTCATCCAGCCGTCGCCGACTGCGGAGCCGACATTGTAGAACAGGCGCGGCAGCCGTTCGTGCATCGTCGACATGTAGCCGTAGGGATCGGTGAGAAACTCCTCGCCGACGATTATGTCGGCCGAGCGGACCAGCTCGGGCGGCACGTGATCGGGAACCTTCGGCTGAGCGGTAGTGGCCATTCCAAGCTCCTCAATACTGCGCTTCGGGCATGTGGACGACAAGGCCGTCGAGATCGCCGGTCACCGTGATCTGGCAGGTCAGGCGGCTGCTGGGCTTCACCGGCGCGGCGGTGTTTTCGAGCATGTCGATCTCGGCCTGCGATGAGGGGCCACCGACCTTGCCGGTCCAGTCATCGTCGATATAGCAATGGCAGGTCGCGCAGGCGAGCGCGCCGCCGCATTCGCCGACAATGCCCTCGACCCCGTTGTAGAGCGCGCCGTGCATCACGTTTTCGCCTTCGGCAACGTCGATCTCGGTGCGCGCGCCGTCATGGGCGACGTAGATTATCCTGGGCATGGGCGCTCCGTGTGAAAACAAGTGCGCGCTCCTTCACGGCAGCGCCATGCCGCGTCAAGGGCGGCGCTACGATATCGCGGCTGCGACCGGTTCGACTGCGACCGGGATCGCGGTCATCTGCGGCTGCCCGGTCTCGGGATCGATGCGCATGGCGCTGGTCAGGTGGCCGGTGTTCGCCTCGTGCCAGCCATGCGGCAGCGAAACCACGCCGGGCCTGAGGCGCTCGTCGAAAGCGGCGCGAGCCTCCAGCGCGCCGTTCGCGCTGCGAAGGCTTACGGCCTGGCCCGGAGCAATGCCCAGGCGCTGCGCGTCCACGGCCGTGATGCGCAGGTTCGGCGCTTCGCCGTCACGCGGTCGGCGGGCGTTTTCCATCGTGTTGACCCGTCTGATCTGCCGGCCCGAGGTGAGCAGCAGCGGATAGCCGGGCGCCGTGCCGGAGAAACTGGCGAGCAGTTCCGACAGGCGCCGCAGCAGCACCTCTGGCGCGATCCGCCACTTGCCATCGGGAACCGCTTTCTCCAGCGCCCACGGCACCTTGCGGTCGTAAGCGATGCCATATGGGATCGCGGCGCGTAGCTGCTCGATCGAATGGCGCGCGCGGCCCATCCAGTTTTCGAGAACATCCTCGTCGCTCAGGCCGTCGGGATCGAGCCCGCCGGTTACCATTTGCTGCGCGCCCAGACGCTTTGCCATCTGCGCGAACAGATGAACCGAAGAGCGGCGCTCGAAGGGTGCCTCGACCACCGGGCGCAAAAGCTGCGGATAGGCGGGACCGATCACTTCGTTGACGGTCCACAAGTCGACGCGCTCGAGCTGGTTGGTGAGCGGAAAGACATGGTTCGCCATCTCGGTGAGCGGAGTCGGGATGATATCGCCCACGGCGAACACTTCGAGCGTGCCAAGCGCGCGCTTGAGCCGGTCCGGATCGGGCACCGCGGTCAGCGGACTCGCGCCGACCAGCAGCAGGCCTCGCAAGGGGCCGTGCTCGATCTCGTCGGCCATCAGCGATTCGGGAATGTCGCCGCCGATGCGCTTCATCTCGGGGCGCGAGCCGGGGCGCGGATAGTCGTGTCCGTCCTCGGGCGCGGGCGACCACTCCTCGCGCGTCTCGAACATGTCGAACCAGCCCGGGTCGAACCACATGCCGCCCGGCTTCTCGAGCGAATCTGTGAGCACCAGCAGCGCCCAGCGCAGCAGTTCGGTAACCAGCGCGTGCGGGCCGAAGGTGATGCCCGATCCGGTGGGAAAGGCGATCCGACCGGCCTTGGCGATATCCTGCCACAAGGCTTGCAGTTCGCTGGCGGGGACGCCCGCCGCCTGTGCGACTGCATCGAGTTCGAACCCCGCAAGCGCGCCGCGCAGGGCGGCAAGGTCATGCGGGCGGGTGACGGTGTGGACGCTGCTATCGGGCGCAAGGGCATCGAGCGCCTGGCGCACGAGCCACGCCAGCACCAGCGTATCGGTGCCCGGCAGCAGCGCGAGGTGATGATCGGACAAGTCGGCGGTGCGGGTGCGCACCGGGTCCAGGGTCCAGATTGTGCCGCCCCGCGCGCGAAACGCGGCGAAAGTGCGCGGACCATCGGTAAAGCCGCCGGTGCCGACATAGCCGTGGCTGACCATCGGGTTCGACCCGCAGATCACCAGCAGCCGCACCTGCTCGTCTTCGGGAACCCATTTGGGGAACATCTCGATGCCGTATCCGGTCACCAGTTCGGCCGCCTTGACGGCCGGCGCGATGTCGACGGTCATCGGCGTGTAGAACTGCTCGGTGCCCAGGCCGAGGCGCAGCCGTCCTGCCGCCTGCATGCCCAGCGAATCGCAGCCGCTGCCGACGCAGATGCCGACCGAATGCGGGCCATGCTCGGCAATCAGCGCCGCGAACTTCGCGCCGAGATCGTCGAGCGCCTGCTGCCAGCCGGCTTGCTGGCCATTTATCATGGGATGATTGAGCCGGTCGGGACGGTTCACGGTCCAGGGCAGCGCGGCGCCTTTTGGGCACATGTAGCCCCGTGAGCGGGGATGATCAGGGTCAGGCCGCACGCCGGTGACGCGCCTGCCCTGCTCGACATCGACGATAACGCCGCATCCCGCCCAGCACGACCTGCAGACGGTTTTCACTTGCGCTGTGTCGCTCATCGCCGCTTCCCTTCGCTCTCCGAGCAAAGACTAGGCGCGGCGCGGCACGCTGTCCACGCGCCGTTGTCGCACGGATCCGGGCCTAGCCGCGACCGGAGGCGCTGCCGAGCCGGTGATAAAGCGCCGAATATTTCGACGAGACCGGATCGTCCGAGTGATTTTCGATGTAGTAGCGCACGGCCTCCTGGAGGAGCTTGAAATCCTCATTGGAAAGGACGGCGCGTGAGGGGCTTGGTTCGCTCATCTTGGTTCTCCAGCATGATCCCTGTCGCCCGCCGCCGTGGGGGACAGCGGCGGGCGTGGGGTTACCGGATCAGGGCGTGCCTGCGGCGCGTCCCAGCCGGTGATAGAGATTGGCGTACTTCGAGGTCAGTTCGCTCTCGTCATTGGTCTGGATCCAATGCCTTACCGCTTCTTTCAGCAGCTTGAAATCCTCGTCTGAGAACACCGAATAGGAACGGGTCGGGGTAGACATGGCTTGGCTCCGTGCAGATCAGTTCGTGACCTCAGGCCGCGAACTGGTTCATGGTGTTATGCTCGCCGCCCGCCTTGAGAGCGGCTTCGCCGGCGAAGTATTCCTTGTGGTCGTCGCCGATGTCCGATCCAGCCATGTTCTGGTGCTTGACGCAAGCGATTCCCTGCCGGATTTCGGCGCGCTGCACCGTGGCGACATAGCCGAGCATGCCCAGATCGCCGAAGTACTGGCGCGCCAGATCGTCGGTCGAGAGCGCCGCGGTGTGATAGGTGGGCAGGGTGATGAGGTGGTGGAAGATGCCCGCCTCACGCGCCGAATCGCTCTGGAAGGTGCGGATGCGCTCATCCGCCTCGATCGCGAGGTCGGTATCGTCGTAGTCGATGCTCATCAGCCTGGCGCGGTCATAACCGAACACGTCGCGGCCTTCGGCTTCCCAGGCATCGTAAACCTGCTGGCGGAAATTGAGCGTCCAGTTGAAACTAGGCGAATTATTGTAGACCAGCTTGGCGTTGGGGATCACCTCGCGGATGCGGCTGACCATGCCGCCGATCTGGGCGATGTGCGGCTTTTCGGTCTCGATCCAGAGCAGGTCGGCGCCGTGCTGGAGCGAGGCGATGCAATCCATGACGCAGCGATCCTCGCCGGTACCGGGGCGGAACTGATAGAGGTTGCTGGGCAGACGCTTGGGCCGCATCAGCTTGCCGTCGCGGGCGATGAGAACGTCGCCGTGCGCCAGATTCGACTGATCGACTTCCTCGCAATCGAGGAACGAATTGTACTGATCGGCAAGGTCGCCCGGCTCGCGCGTGAAGGCGATCTGCTTGGTGAGGCCTGCGCCCAGCGAATCGGTGCGCGCGACGATCACGCCGTCGTCGATGCCCAGTTCCATAAAGGCGTAGCGAACGGCCCGGATCTTGGCGAGGAAGTCCTCGTGCGGGACGGTGACCTTGCCGTCCTGGTGGCCGCACTGCTTCTCGTCGGAAACCTGGTTTTCGATCTGGATGCAGCAGGCGCCCGCCTCGATGAACTTCTTGGCGAGCAGGTAAGTCGCCTCGGCATTGCCGAAGCCCGCATCGATGTCGGCGATGATCGGGACGACGTGCGTGTCGTAATTGTCGATGGCGTGCTCGATGCGCTTGACCTCGACTTCGTCACCGGCGGCGCGGGCCTTGTCGAGATCGCGGAACAGCAGGCTTAGCTCGCGCGCGTCGGCCTGGCGCAGGAAGGTGTAAAGCTCCTCGACCAGCGCGGGAACCGAGGTCTTTTCGTGCATCGACTGATCGGGCAGGGGGCCGAATTCGCTGCGCAGCGCCGCGACCATCCAGCCCGAAAGGTAGAGGTAGCGCCCCTTGGTGGTGCCGAAGTGCTTCTTGATCGAGATCAGCTTTTGCTGGCCGATGAAGCCGTGCCAGCAGCCGAGCGACTGGGTGTAGTTCGCCGGGTCGGCATCGTAGGCTTCCATGTCGGCGCGCATGATCTTGGCGGTGTAGCGCGCAATGTCGAGACCGGTCTGGAAGCGGTTCTGCAGACGCATGCGGGCGACGTATTGCGCGTCGATCCCGTCCCAGGTGGCGGTGTTGGCCGAAATGGTGCGGTCGGCTTCGGCGATGGTCTGCTGATATGTCACGTGCAATGTCCCCGATGTGAGGTTGGATAATGTTCGCGAGATACCTGTCCATGCTGCATTGCGGAACGGCTGGCGGAGTCGTGTTGTCAAACATGACAGATATTCCTTGTCATAATGTAATGATTTGACATAGACGG
The DNA here is from genome assembly GCA_947477745.1 of Sphingomonadaceae bacterium. Classification (GTDB taxonomy): domain Bacteria; phylum Pseudomonadota; class Alphaproteobacteria; order Sphingomonadales; family Sphingomonadaceae; genus Novosphingobium. Next base: position 58,908 of record CANJUF010000009.1, read on the forward strand.
TTGGTCATGGCCGAAACCAAACCCCTGTTCATTGGGCCGCGCCTGCGCCGCCTGCGCCGCGAACTTGGCATCACCCAGCAGGCCATGGCGGACGACCTCGCCATTTCGCCAAGTTATGTCGCCTTGCTCGAACGCAATCAGCGGCCGCTTACCGCCGATATGCTGCTGCGGCTGGCGCGGACTTACGGGCTCGATATCACGCAGCTCGCAAGCGAAGACGGCGAGGCTTATGCCCGCCGCATCGTCGAAGTGCTGCGCGATCCGATCTTCGCCGACATCGATCTGCCCGCGCTTGAAGTCGCCGATCTGGCCACCAATTTTCCCGGCGTGTCCGAGGCCCTGCTTCGCCTCCACGGCGCTTTCACCCGCGAACAGGAGGCGCTTGCCCGCCAGCGGGTAAGCGGGGCCGGCGGCGAACAAGGCGACCAGATCGATGCTGCGCGCATGTTCCTGGCCGGGCAGCGCAACCATTTTCCGGATATCGACAGCCGCGCCGAAGCGCTCTCAGCCGAAATCGCGCGCGAAGGAGGCCTGCGCCTCTGGCTCGGCAAGCAGGGGGTGCGGGTGCGCTTCCTGCCGCCGGAGGTGATGCTCGGCTCGCTGCGCCGTTTCGACCGGCACAACCAGCAGCTCCTGCTGGCAGACACACTCGACGGTGCCAGCCGCGATTACCAGATGGCGGTCCATGTCGCGCACACTGCCTTGCGCAGCGAGATTTCGCGGATCGTGCGCGGGCAGGAGTTTGGCGACACCACCACCGAGGCGCTGGTCCGCCGCGCGCTTGCGGCTTACGGTGCCGCAGCCCTGCTTATGCCTTACGGTGAGTTCGCGCGCGCGGCCCTGGCGCGACGCTATGACATCGAGGCGCTCGCGCGCCAGTTCGGCGCCAGCTTCGAGCAGGTGGCGCACCGGCTGACGACGCTGCAGCGGCCGGGCGAGGCGCGCGTGCCGTTCTTTTTCATCCGGGTCGACGAGGCGGGCAACGTTTCCAAGCGGCTTGACGGCGCGGGCTTTCCGTTTGCTGCGCATGGCGGCGGCTGCCCGCTGTGGTCGGTCCATTCGGTGTTTCGCAGGCCCGGAGAGATCGTCACCCAGGGGATGGAATTGCCCGACGGGCAGCGCTTCTTCTCGATCGCGCGCACAGTGGTGGCAGGCGGAGGCCATCACGGCGCGCCGAGAGTGATGCGGGCGATCGCGCTGGCCTGCGCTGCCGAACACGCTGGCGAGCTGGTCTATGCGGAAGGCGGGGATCAGACCGCCACGCCGATCGGCGTCACCTGCCGGCTGTGCAACCGCGCCGAGTGCCCGGCGCGCGCGCTGCCGCCGATCGGGCGCGACGTATTGCCCGACGACTATCGCCGCAGCCTTGCGCCGTTTGAATTTGCGGAAAGCTGACAGGCTGGCTCCGGTTCAAAGTGTTTCGTCACCCCGGCGAAGGCCGGGGTCCAGATGCTGTGACGTGACTGGATTCCGGCCTCTGCCGGAATGACGAGGGTTCAGGAATTGCAGATTCGGGTACCGCTTTGACGGGCATCTCTTGACGCATTGTCGCACGCGCCTTAGGCACCGCAATTCGAAATAGCGAAAAGTCGGACATGTCGAGATCCTCTCCGGGCGTAAAGCGCGTCGCGGCCATCCTGAACTTCATTGCCGACCACCCCGGCCAGGCCTTCGCGCTGACCGATCTCGTGCGCGCATTGAAGCTCAGCCGCGCGACGTGCCATGCGCTGCTCACCGGCCTCGTCGATGTTGGCTATCTCTATCGCACCAGCGACAAGACCTATGTGCTCGGCCCGGCGCTGGCGGCGATCGGCCGCACCGCGGCGCAACACTTTTCGCCGCTTCAGGTTGCCCAGCCCGAAATGCGCAAGCTCGCCGACGAGTTCAACGTGCTGTGCGGCGCCTATTTCCTCGACGATGCGGTGGTTCACCTGCGCGACCGGGCCGCCTCGGCCAGCCATGTCGGCTATCCGGTCCCGCTCGGCGCACGCTTCAAGCTGCACGAGGCGCTCGCCCCGGTGTTCTTCGCCGATGCAGAAAAGGGCTTCGACAACTGGCTGCGCACGACCGACTTCGAGCCTGACGAAGCCCAGAAGGAACTGTTCCGCGAGGCAGCCGCTGCGGTTCGGCGCGACGGTTATATCGTCATCGAGCGCAAGCCGGGCTTCTCGATGGACGATGCCACCTACGATGCAGATGACGCGACGTCGACCGCGCAACTGCCAATCAGAATTATCACCCGGGTGACCGATGATCGCCCCTATTCGATCGCGGCGATCATGGCTCCGGTCCACGATGAAAAGGGCCGGGTGAGCTTTGCCCTGGGCATAACCGGCTTCTATTCGACCATGTCGGCTGAGCGCGTGATCCATGCAGGCGGGCGGCTGCGCGATGCCTGCGCGCGCGTTTCCGATTTCATTGCGGGCAGGGGCGAGCAGGCGCGCGCGGCTTGACCTCTTACTGCGCCATCATTACCATCGCGATTTCGAAAATTTATTCACTATTGTGAATTTGTGCTGGCGGACAGCTGGCCGACCGGGAGCAGGCAATGTCTGACGTAATCGTTGCGCCTTCGACGCGCGACCTCGATGACCTGAGCAAGGATCTTGCCGACTGGATGCAGGCGCAAATGCCGCAGGCTCGCGAGATAACCATCGACAATCTCGAATATCCGCGCGGGGCGGGCCAGTCGCACGAGACGATCCTGTTCGATGCGCACTGGAAAGACGGCGGCGAGCGCATCGACCAGGGCTTCGTCGTGCGCTTCAAGCCGATCAGCTTCATCATGTTTCCCGACGACCTGTGGGACCAGCAGATCGAGGTGATGCGGGTGTTCCACGAAGACGGCCGGATTCCGGTCGCCAAGGTGTGGTGGAAGGAAGACGACGAATCCATCCTCGGCGGCAAGTTCTATGTGATGGAGAAGAAGAAGGGCCGCGTCACGGTCAGCGTGCCGCCCTATTCGATGTCGGGCTGGTTTGCCGAATCGACGCCGGAGCAGCGCCACAGGGCCTGGCGGCAAGGTGTCGAGGCGATGGCGCGGCTGCACACCATGCCGGTCGAAAGGCTCGGGTTCCTCAAGTTCGACTGGCCGGGTGCCGAGCAGGGCTTGCCGCAGGAATGGGAAAAGTGGTCCCGTTATGTCGACTGGGTCAATGCCGACGGCGAAATCCCCATTCTCAAGGAAGCGCTTGCCCAGCTCGAAGCGACCAAGCCAGGCCACACCGCGCCCGGACTGGTGTGGGGCGATTGCCGCATCGGCAACATGATGTTCGATGCCAACTACGATCTGATCGCGGTGATGGACTGGGAGCAGGCGACACTCGGCGGCAGCCTCAACGATCTGGCCTGGTGGATCACGCTTGGCGAACAGATGCACGGCGCCTCGGGCTTCCTAGGCAAGCACCTCGAAGGCATGGGAACCCGGCAGGACACCATCGACTTGTGGCAGGGCATCACCGGCCAGTCGGTAGACGGGCTTGAGTGGTACGAGGACTTCATGGTGCTCAAGACCTGTCTGATGTCGATCCGCATGGGACGCCTGCGCGGGCAGGGACCGCTGATCGATCCGGAAACCATCCGCAAGCGGCTCCGGATGGGTTGAGCGCCGCGGCGCGCACAATTGCGGGCGCAATGATTGTGCTCTTGTGCAATTCCCCTTAATCCGGGCACAGCAGGCGCGGTAAACGCGCGGCGAGTGCACGGGAGAGAGAATAACGTGACCAAAGCCTTGTCGATTCCCGAAGATCCCCGCCAAGCCACCACCTTCCCGCAGTTCATCCGCTCCGCCGCTGCGAAATTCGGCGACGAGCTGTTCGGCAGGCTGGAGGACGGCGAGGGGCCGGACGATACGCTGACATATCGCCAGATCGACGATCGCTCGGCCGAAATGGCGCGCGGCTTCCTCGCGCGCGGCATCGGCAAGGGCACGCGCGTCGGCTTCATCTATGGCAACAACCCGTCCTTCGTGATCGTGCTGTCGGCCTTGGCGCGGATCGGCGCGGTCGCCATCCCGATCAGCACGCTGATCAAGGGCAATGAGCTGGTCCGCGTGCTGCGCCAGTGCGACGTATCGACGCTGATCGTCCAGCGCGAGCTGCTCGGGCGCGATTATGTCGAGCGGCTGTGCGAGGCGCTTCCCGGTCTCGCCGAGGCCAAACCGGGCATGCTGTTCCTGCCGCAGGCTCCTTACCTGCGCTGGGTCGTATCGACCGGCGAGGGCCTGCCGCCGGCGCTGTTGCAGCTTGGCGATATCGTGGCGGGCGGCGCGGCGGTTGACCTCTCGATCCTGCACGAAGTCGAAGCCGAGGTGCATTCCTCCGACCAGATGATCGAGATCTACACGTCCGGTTCGATGGCGCTGCCCAAAGGGGTCAAGCACAACCACGGCCCGGTGCTGTTCCGCGCCGAATATGTCGGGCGCATGCAGGGCGCCAAGCGCGGGGTGGAGGGCTACTGCTTCCTGCCGATGTTCTGGGTTGGCGGGCTGACGATCACCCTGCTGCCCAACTGGGCGCACGGCGCGCCGACGCTGTTCACCAATGTGACCCGCATAGACAGCCGCTCGGCCATGGGCACGGTCCTCAGCGACGAGGACATGGAAAACATGGGAAAGAACATGTTCAAGCCCTACTGGGGCCTGGGCATGACCGAAACGCTTGGCCCCTATTCCTTTGGCGACGACTTTCGCGCGCCCGGCAGGCCGATGTGCGCACCGATGGACCACTTTGCCGAACGCTATGACGTGCGCGTCGCCGACGAGAACGACCAGCCTGTCGGTGATGGCGAGATCGGCGAGATGCAGGTGCGCGGTTATCCGGTGACGCCTGGCTTCCACAAGATCGAAAAGAGCGAGATGTTCACCGCCGACGGCTATTTCCACACCGGCGACCTGTGCCTCGTCGATGGAACGCGCGTCCACTTCATCGGGCGCAGTGGCGACATGATCAAGACCGCCAGCTCGAACGTTTCTCCTGCCGAGGTCGAACTGGAAATGCAGACTCTTCCAGAAATCGAGAATGCCTATGTGACCGGGCTTCCCGACAAGGAGCGCGGCCAGATCGTCGCCGCTGCGGTGATCGCGCGCGAAGGCGCAGGCGAGCTCGATTTCGGCGCTATCGAAGCGCAGCTCCGCCGCAACATGTCGGGCTACAAGGTGCCGCGCGCCTATGTGCAGATCCAGCGCGAGGAAGTGCCGATGCTGCATTCGAACAAGGTGTCGAAACGGCTGCTCTCGGACCTGCTGGTCAGCAAGCTGGGGCGGTAAGCGTCTTTCCGTCACCCCGGCGCAGGCCGGGGTCCAGTCCGTTCATTCTGATAACTGGATTCCGGCTTGCGCCGGAATGACGCAATTACCTCAGCAACACCGGTACCGCCGTCGGCCCGCGCTGTTCGAAGCCGCCGCCGATCTCGGGCAACGGCTCGCCCGGATCGAGCCGGATGTTCGGAAACGAATCGAGCAGTGCGCCGATCGCGTGCATCATTTCCACCTTGGCGACATTCATGCCGAGGCAGCGGTGGACGCCGAGACCGAACGCCATGTTGCTCAGCTTGGGGCGGTTGATGTCGAATGCATCAGGATTGTCCCATCGCGAAGGATCGCGGTTGGCGGGACCGATGCCCACTTCGACGATGTCGCCTTGGGCGATCTTGTGGCCGTAGAGCTCGGTATCGCAGGTGGCGTTGCGATAGAAGAACGGCGCGGTCGGGTTCCAGCGCAGCGATTCGTCGACCGCGTCGTCGAGCAGCGAACGATCGGCCTTGACCTGCTCAAGCTGCTCGGGGTGCGTCAGCAGCGCCAGCAGGGTGATCCCCATCTGCCGCCACGAGGTGCCGCCGCCGGCGATCATGACGATCTTGGCCATGTGCATGATCTCGCGGTCAGTCATCGGTCGCGGATCCTCGCCCGGCAGGCGGACGGTTGCGTCGAGCAGGGAACTGACCAGATCGCTGGTCGGCTTGGCGCGGCGCTCCTCAATCAGGCCAAGCAGGATTTTCTCGACCAGCAGGAAGTTCTTGTAACGCTCCTCGGGCGGGACGCCGGCGTTCTCGACGCTGTTGACGTGGGCGTGGCGGAACCGCAGCGCCTCGTCGCCTTCCAGCCCGATCGCGGTGGTGATGGTGTAGACCGGGATGCGCGCGCAGATTTCCATATTGAGATCGGCGCGGTCGCGGGTCTTGAGCCTGTCGACCAGCCGTTCGACGATCGAATCGATGGTGAACTCGCGCCACCAGCCGGTCGCTTCGGGCATCAGGAACTTGGGCTGGATCGTGCGGCGAAAGGCGCGGTGCTTCGGCGGGTCCATCTCGAGCACTGAAAGCGTCTGCTCGCCAGCCTCATTGGGCTGATGCGAGATGGCGTTGGAAAAGGTCGTCGGATCGCGAAACACCGCCTCGCAGGCCTCGTAAGTCAGCACTGTCCAGTGCTGCTTGCCCTTCATGCCGGGGTGACGCAGGTGATCGGTCGGCAAGCCAAGCAGTTCGCGCAGCTTGCCCTTGTGAACCGGTGCCTTGTCACGCAGCGCGGCGATCTCGTCGGTGACGTCGCGGTCGATATAGTTGCCCATATGCTTCGCTTCTTCGCGAACGTCATAGAGCTTGCCGTAAAGCGGATCGTCCGCTGTCAGGACGTCTTCCATGCCTATCTCCCCTTGACGGCAAAACCGCGCCGGACCGTGATGGCCCGACGCGGCTCGCGTCATGTCATTCAGCCTGTCGCATCAATCGACGCGCAGGAACTTCTTGGCGTTGTTGCAGATGATGTCGCGAATTTCGTTTTCGGGAACGCCCTCGAAATCGCGGAGGATCACCTGGTGCGAGTTCGGGAAAGTGGTTTCCGAATGCGGATAGTCCGACGACCACATGATGTTCTTGCCGCCCGGCTGGTGGCGCAGCAGGATGCCGGTGCGATCGTTGATGAACGAGCCCCAGATGTTCTGATCCATGTAGAAGCTGGGCGGGTTCTGGAGCTTGCTCTCGGTCCAGTAGCGCTGCTTTTCCCAGGTCCGGTCGCAGTATTCGGCGAACCAGGCCATCCAGCCCACGCCCGATTCGACCGAGGCGATGCGCAGCTTGGGGAAGCGGTCGAACACGCCGTTGTAGATCAGGATGCCGATCGGCTCCGCCATCGCCATCTTGCTCATCGGCATGTCGGCGAGGAAGAATTCCTTCTGGCCGAAACGCGGCGTGCGTCCGCCAAGGTGGAAAGTCAGCGCAAGGTCGAGGTCGACAATGGTCGCCCAGAACTTGTCGAATGCCGGATCGCTGTACTGCAGCGGGCTGTCACGGTCGCCGGTGAGCGCCGAGACCTGTCCATCCGAAAGCGCGGCGACGCCCGAGCTGGTCTTCCAGGCTTCCGCGTTCTGCGGGAAGGCGGGCATGTTGATCGCCTTGAAGCCCATCTTGGCGAGCTTCTTCACCTGTTCGACCGTCTCGTCGATATCGCGCATGGTGACATAGCCGACCGGGAACAGACGGTCCGGCGCGGCCTGCGCGAAGTCCATCACCCAGCGGTTGTAGGCATCGTAGCTGGCGATGTAGAGCTCGTTGTCCTTGGTGCCGAGCGGGCCGCCGCCGAACATCAGGGCATAGTCCATGCCGTCCGTTTCCATGTCGGAAAGGCGGATCTCGGGATCCCAGATCGGACGCACGTCGGTGACGCGGCCCTTCATCTTGAAGTTCTTGCCGGTGCGGCCAGCCTGGTTGTTGATCATCATGAACGGGCTCTTCTTGCCCTCGAACACGATGTAGTCGGCGTCTTCCTCGTGAACCAGCTGCGGCGCGCGGCTCTTCAGGTGGTCGGGCAGATAGTTCGCCCACATGTCCTTGGGCGGATCGATATGGGCATCGATGTCGAAGATCGGGCCAAGGTGCCAGTTCTCGACCTTGCCACTGACGATTTGCGGATCGGCTTCACTCATGTCCCAAACTCCTTATTCGAATACCGGTTTCGATTTAATTCGAAATAGAGAATTTATTATCGCGATTTTGAACGCAAGAGTCAAGCTGCTCCTGCGCCTGTCATTGCGGAATGACGCAGCTTACCACCAGTCCGGCACGCTTCAAAACACAACGCCCTTTACCTTGAGGTCGATGATTGCGTCCTCGTCGTAGCCGAGCGAATCGAGGATCGCATCGCTGTCCGCGCCGAGGTCGGGCGAGCGCCGCGCCTTCATCGGTTCGCCGTCGAACATCCATGGCATGGTGACGAGCGGGATCGTCGTGCCGTCGCCGTAGTCGACCGTCTGGATCATGTTGTTGGCGACGACCTGCGGGTCCTTGTGGATCTCGCCGACGTGCTGGACAATGTCCCACTGGCCGTCCTGAGCCCCGAGAATCTCGCGCCATTCGTCAACCGTGTGCGAAGCGAACAGCGCGGTCATTTCGGGCATACAGGTGTCGATGTTCTCGCGCCGCAGCGCGTCGGTCGCATAGTCGGGATTGGCGGCAAGGTCGGGGCGGCCGGCGGCTTCGCAGAACCCCTTCCAGTACTTGTCGGCCTGCAGCATGCACAGCGCGACGAAGCGGTCGTCCTTGGTGCGGTATGTGTGGACGAGCACGTTGAACGGCTTGGGGTTGGGCGGCTTGGGGAACTTGAGGATGCCGTCCATCGTCGATTGCCCGATCAGCCGCTGCATCGACCACATCGCCGTGCCCAGCAGCGAGACATCGACTTCCGAGCCTTCGCCGGTGCGTTCGCGCTTGGCCAGCGCCGCGCAGATCGCGCCCGCGAGCATCGCGCCCGACATGGTGTCGCCGAACGCCGGCCCGGGCGCGGGCACGGGATAAGGCGCACCGTCCTCTGTCATGGTCGAGGAGATGCCGCCGCGCGCCCAGTAGGTGATCGAATCGTAGCCGCCCTTTTCGTTCTCCGGGCCTTTGGGACCGGTGCCGCGGCCCGAGGCGTAGACGATGCCGGGAAACTTGGCGCGGATCGATTCGGCGTCGATGCCCATCCTCCTGCGCGCCGGAGGCAGCAGGTTGGTGAGGAACACGTCGGCGCCCTCGCACAGCTTCATCAAAACCTCGCGCCCTTCCTCCATCTTGAGGTCGAGCGTGATCGAGCGCTTGCCGCGGTTGTAGCTTTCCCAGGAAAGGTCGACGCGCGACTTGTCCATGCCGCCGATGTTGAGGCCGCGCAGCGGATCGCCGCTCGGCGGTTCGACCTTGATCACGTCGGCGCCGAGATCGGACAGCACCCCGCCGCAAGAGGGCACGAACGCCCACATCGCCACTTCGACAACCTTGAAGCCTTCAAGCGGTCTGCTCATTCCGATCCTCGATTTCATGCTATCCGGGGTATGGACCGCGTTGTCCGGCGCTCTGCCGACGCTCGTCCAAAATTCTCTATTTCGAAGCATTGAACGAAATAGCGAATTGGGTCAATACGGCCCCGAGAGCCATAAAAGTGAGAGATGCCGCCAATGTCCAGCCAAGTCAAAGTGCCCGCCCAGCCCGCCGTCGCGGTTCCTGCAACCGCCGCGCAGGCGCTCGATCCGGCCTGGCTTTCGCAGGCGCTCGCGAGCATCAGCGGAGGCAAGGCGGTCACCTCGGTCGAACAGGTCGAATACCTCAAGACCATGGCGACCAAGATCCGCTTCGCCGTCACTTTCGAAGGTTCGGACGAGAAGGTGGCGCTGTGCGTCAAGGGCCTGCTCGACGTCGACGAGGGCAACGCCAGCCTGGGTTCGACCTGCGTGGCCGAGGCCGATTTCTACTGCAAGCTTGCGCCGCATATGCAGGTCCGGGTGCCCGAATGCGTCGTCGCGGTGATCGACCGCGAGGCGCAGAACGCGACGATCATCATGCGCGATGTGATCGCGGGAGGCGGAAGCTTCTGCTCCGCGCTCGACATCTTCACCGCCGACGATGCCGCCTCCAGCCTGGCCGAGCTTGCCGTGCTCCATGCCTCGCAAGGCGTGCTCGCGCAGCAGGGCTGGATCGAACCGCGCGCCTCGCAGATCGCCCGCTCGCTCGGCTTCACGGGCGAATCGATCCAGGCGCTGATGAACGATCCGCGCGGCGACAATCTTTCCGCCGAGGTGCGCAATGGCGACAACATCCTCGCCGCGATGCGCAAGTTCGCCGACCTTTCCGACACCCGGCCGCAGTTCATGCTTCACGGCGACAGTCACGCGGGCAACATCTTCCGCACTGCCCAGGGCCTTGGCCTGATCGACTGGCAAGTGATCCAGCGCGGCGCATGGTCGCTCGATGTCGCCTATCACCTGAACGCGGTGCTGCCGGTCGAAGTGGCGGAAAAGGACGAGCGCCGCCTTCTGAACGATTACCTCTCTCGCATGCGCGCGTCGGGCATGGACATGCCGAATGACGAGGACGCCTGGACGCAATACCGCGAAGGCGTCGCTTACGGCCTGTTCATGTGGGCGATCACGCGGCGGGTCGATCCGCCGATCATCCACCGCTTCACCGACCGGCTCGGCAAGGCGGCGATGCGGCACGATACGTTCCGGCTGCTCGGGATCGTCTGACACCGAGCGGCGCACGAAAGGCCGAAAAATCGCCTGCGGAAAAGGCCTACGGGCTTTTACCGATGCAGTGCGCCACCCAGATTTTACCAGGATCGTTCACCATGCCTGTCAATCCAAAAGGAGGGACACATGGCAGTCATCAATACCAATATCAGCTCGATCAAGGCTACCAATGCTTCGAATTCGGCCAACAAGATGCTTGGCACCGCGATGGAGCGCCTGTCGACCGGCAAGCGCATCAACAGCGCCAAGGACGATGCCGCCGGCATGGCGATTGCAGCATCGATGACCGCGTCGGTGCGCGGCATGAGCCAGGGCATCCGCAACGCCAACGATGGCATCTCGCTAGCCCAGACGGCCGAAGGCGCGCTTTCCGAAGTCACCAACATGGTCCAGCGTATTCGCGAGCTGGCCACCCAGTCGGCTTCGGGTACTTACCAGGATGCCACCGACCGCGTGTACATGCAGTCCGAAGTCGATGAGCTTACCGCGCAGATCGACCAGGTCATCACCAACACCAAGTTCAACGGCGTGCAGCTGTTCGACGGCACCACCGCGACGGTGACGGTGCAGACGGGTGCGGCCTCGGGCGACACCGTCGATCTCGTCATGGCGGACCTTACCGCGCTGGCTGCCAGCGGCGGTGCGGCGGGCTCCTACGACGTTTCGAGCGCGACTGCAGCGAACACACTGCTCGGCACGCTCGATACCGAACTCGACACCCTTTCGAGCGCCCGCGCCACGCTTGGCGCCGGGCAGAACCGCCTCGAATCGGTGGTCAACAACCTGACCAGCAACGTCACCAACCTTTCCGAAGCCCGCAGCCGGATCGAGGACACCGACTATTCGGTGGAAACGACCGCCATGGCCAAGGCCCAGATCTTGAGCCAGGCCTCGACGGCGATGATCGCGCAGGCCAACCAGAGCCAGCAGAACGTGCTGTCGCTGCTCAAATAACCTCGCTCAGCAGATCAGTACCCGCTTAGTCACCGTGTCCGGAAGGTCTGCCTGATCTTCCGGACATTTTTCGTTGGAGGACCGGCTCGGCACGGCGGCGGTGCGGAAGGTTAGGCTCCGGGTGCGGTCTGGCGGCAATTGGCCACGTAGCGACTGATTGGCAGGTTTCGGATAGGTCAGCCCGCCGACCTCCAGCGGGTTTGGCGTGGGAAGCGGAAATTACCATTAAGCCTCCGAACCCCAATCATCCGGTTGCCTTGCCCAAGGTTCGCCAGGGGCAAGGCGCGTTGCTGACCGACCGGGAAGAAGGGTGGCAATCTCGTCAATGTCGGGGTGCCGGTCTATAACCTCTGACATGGCGACCACGAGCGCCGTCGCCGCGTCGGTCGGTTCTCCGTCCATGAACGCCCACGAATGGTCGTCCTCGTAGTGCGTGGCGACGAGAACGGGGTGACCCGCGATCACCGAGCGACAGGTGATGCAGGCAACGTTCGGCGCTTGATCGAACTTCCAATTCGTACTCTTCATTACCGTCCTCGCATGGCATCCGCCACGTTATCGGGTCCGGAACGGCAGCTCTCAGCTCACCCCACAGACTAGCGACCGACAATGTCGCGGCTGCTTATTTCACAAGCGATGCCTTTATGCGGCAGCATCGCCCGTGAAGCGGATCGGGCCATTGCTGACGAAGAAATAGACGCAGTCTTCGAGCGTTGTCGTGGCGTCGTGGACCGCGCCCGCCGGTTCATAGCCATAGTCGCCCGGACCATATTCCGCATCGCGCACCGCGATCCTGCCGCCGAGCATGATGAAATGCGCATCGTGCAGATGGACGTGCGGCGGCGCGGTGTAGCCTTTGGTCCAGCGGATCAGGCTCGCCGATTTTTCGGTCTTTGGGTCGGCCCAGAGTTGCTTCAACCAGGCCATGCCGGGATGCGTTTCGACCCAGTCCTTGTCTGCCGCGCCGGCAAGCGCCAGCGGGATTTGCGCTGCGATCGTTTCGGTCATGCGATGAACTCCTAAGCCTTCAGGTGATAGTCGAGCAGCGCCAGCGTGCTGGCCCAGCTGACGCGGTGATACTGCGGATCGTAGGCAATGCCCGGCGCCACGCCTTCGTGGTCCGGATCGGTGAACGAATGCTGCGCGTGGCTGAACAGCGTAAGCTGATGCGTAACCTCGGCCTCGCGCAGTTCAGTCTGGAAGGCAAGGAAATCGTCCATCGGCGCGAAGGGATCGCGGCCCGCGCAAAAGGCGACCACCTCCGCGATCACGCCGCCCTTCTGCGCGGGGGCATGCGTAGGCAGTACGCCGTGATAGCTGACCACGCATTTGAGGTCCGCGCCGCTGCGCGCCAGTTCGAGCACGCATTTGCCGCCGAAGCAGTAGCCGATCGCCGCAATCCGGCTCTCGTCGGAGCCGTCCATCGCGCAGACATGCTCGAACCATTCGACCACGCGAGCGCGCAGCAGTTCGGGCCGTTCGAGCAAGCCGACGTAGTTCGCGCCGGTGCTTTCCGGGGTAGAAAGGTCCGCGCCGCGATCATAAACGCTGGCCGCGACGGCGAGATAGCCCATTTCGGCCAGCGCCCTCACGTTGCTTTCGAAGGTCGGGCCGGTGCCGCCCGCGCCGGGGAATAGCAGCACCGTGGGCTGCGGACCTTTCGCGCCTGCCGGACGGGCGAGGAACCCGTCCATCGCCACGCCGTCGTGCATGCAGCTTGTCGTCTCGAACGCAGTCATATCGCCGGGCACCTCTCGTCTTATGAATTTGCGTGCTTTGTGAAGCCGCGCCGCCGCGCTGTCAAAGCGCCAAGTTGCCCGGTGCAAAGCGCCGTGTCATATCGCGAAACATGGCACAGGCCGATTTCTCGACGCCCAGGCCCCTGCGCGTGGGCGTGATCGCGGTGATCATGGTGATCCATGTTGCCGCCATCTTCGGCCTGATCCGCGCTTTCGCGCCGGGCGTGGTCGACGTGATGGTCGATAAGGTGACGTCGGCGGTGTTCGTGACGATTACTGCGCCCAGTCCGACCCCTCCGCCGCCGCCAAAAGCCGCGCCCGAGCAAGGCGCACAGGGAGCTGCCGGCAAGAAAGCGAAGCCGCGCGAGGAAACCGCGCCCGAAGCGAAGATTCCCGTCTCCGAAAAGCCCGCGCCGCAAGCCAGCTCGACCGGGACCGAGAACCGTTCGGGCGCGAGCGAGGCGGGCGCGGGGACGGGGGCAGGCGGGCAAGGCGAGGGAACCGGCGCGGGCGGCGATGGCACGGGGCAGGGCGGCGGAACGCCCACCAAAGCTGAAAAGATCGCGGGCGACATCAGCTCGGCGGCCGATTACCCGCGCCGGACGCGCGATCGCCGGATCGGAAGCAGCGTGATCATCGTGCTGACCGTTGGCGTCGACGGCCGGCCCAGGGCCTGCCGGATCGCCCGCCCCAGTCCGGAACCCGACACCGACCGGGTGACCTGCGAGCTTGCGATGAAACGGTTCCGCTTCCGGCCCGCAACCAATGCTGCGGGACAGCCAGTGGAATCGGACTACGGCTGGCAGCAGCGCTGGTATTACAAGGAGCGCAACTGAGCGTTCGCGGGCTTCGCGCGGTCCCTGGCCCGCAGATAGATCCACGGCACCCGGTCCTGGCTGAAGCGGGCACTGGCAGCCCGGTCGAACAGCGGCGGGCGGTGATCGCCGACGATAAGGATATCCACCTGCGGAAGGTCCGGCGCCATCACCAGCCGGTCGATGCTGTCGGCGAGCGCGTGATGCGCCTCGAACATGCGGCAGACGACCGGGAAGCCATAGCGCCACTGCTCGGTGCCGAGCGTGCAGCGCTGCGTGCCCAGCGTCTCGTCGGCGATGACCGGGGCGTGAGTGTTGAGCGTAAGCCAGTAGATGAACTGCGGCTTGTCCGATTGCGTCAGGCGCTTGTGGATCACCTTGCCGACATCGACATCGCAGCGGCCGGGGAAGATGCCCTGGCACGCCTTCACGCCTGCCGCGCGCAGCTCGTCATCGAACTCAAGGTTGTGAAGCCCGGTCTTGGGATACCACGTCGTCCGGTCGAAGAAATTGGCGGCGAAGCTGTGGATCGCAGTGGTCTCGTATCCCGCCTTCGCAAAGCGCCCTGGCAGGCAATCGGCCTTGGCGAAATCGAAGTTGTCATAAGGCGTGGTGGTGTCGCACAGTTCGCGCAGCTCGCCGAAAGTGGTCGAGCCGGCGAAGTGATTGGAGCCGGTCTGCACGGTGTAGCGGCTGTTCCAGTGCGTCCGGTTCCAGTCGGCATTGAAAATCTCGCGCTCGGGCGAGGTGACCGGCTTGCCCAGCGCTTCGACCAGGATGACGAGAACGCTCCGGCCTTGGACCGCGGCGGGTGTGAGGCCCACCTGCTTCACTGCCGAATCGACCTTTTCGCCGATCGCGGGCGGCTGCAGGCCGACCCCCTTGGCCTGAGAAAACGAGGCGTCGAGCATCGCGAACAGGCCGATCGCGACCGCCGCGTAGAGATATTGCGTGCGGCTGTGGAAGCGTTCCACCGAAGGCGTGATCCGCCAGATCACCACGGCGAAGACCGCCATAACCGCGCCCGCCGCGGCATATTCGGGCGAGCGCAGCGGCCTGACCTCGGTGATGAACTGGGCGACGACCGCGAGGTTGAGCGGCGGAATGCCGAAGAAGCGGGCGACATAGAATATCGAGATCGTCACGAAGATGCCCAGCGCGCCAATAGTGCGGATCGCTCGCGAGCGGACCTGCGCCAGGACCAGCGCGGCAATCCCCGATATAAGGATGAACGCCTGCATCGGCTTGCCCGCAATCTGCCACATCAGCACGATCACGATGTTGGGCAGCAGCAGCCAGCCGATAATCCACTTCGCGGGAAAATCGGGCGGAATGCGCGAAGCGAGCGGGATCACAAGCGATGGCACGGGCGGGACTACCTTGGTTTGTCAGTGTCCGTTCCATTAAGGTTTGATGGCAAAGATCGGGTTAACCTGCGCGCATAGCGGGCTGAATGCTGGCAGCATTATTGAATGGGCCGGGTTTCGCGGTTAGGCCTCACTCATGAGTCAAATCGTTCCCGTCATCCTGTGCGGCGGCAGCGGCACGCGGCTGTGGCCGCGCAGCCGTGCCTCCAAGCCCAAGCCGTTCCTGCCGCTGATCGGCGAGCAAACCATTTTCGAGGCGACGCTGGCGCGCTGCGCGCCGTTTGCCGCGCCGGTGGTGGTGACCGGCGCGGCGCATCTGGAGCATGTCGAGGCGCAGCTTGGCGCCAGCGAGGCGGCGATCATCATCGAGCCGCAGGCGCGCAACACCGCCGCCGCCATCGCGCTTGCCGCGCTGCGCTTGCCCGGCGATGCGGTCATGCTGGTTTGCCCTAGCGATCACCACATCGGCGACCCGCAGGCGTTTGCGGATGCAGCGCGCAAGGCCGCCGCGCTGGCGCAGGAGGGCTGGCTGGTCAGCTTCGGGATCGAGGCGACAGGCCCCGAAACCGGATACGGTTATCTCAAGCGCGGCGAAGCGCTGGGCGATCTGGGTTTCCGCACCGCGCGCTTCGTTGAAAAGCCCGATCTGGAACGCGCCACGGCATTCCTGGCCGAAGGCGGCTATGACTGGAATGGGGGCATCTTCGCCTTTCGCGCCGCCACTTTCCTCGAGGAGCTGGAGGCGCACTGCCCGGGCGTACTCGGATCGGTGTGGGCAGCGGTCGCGGCTGGGCGCGAAGAGGGCGCGCGCTTCCATCCCGATGCCTCTGCCTTCGCCGGGGCCGAGGCCATCTCGGTCGACTATGCGGTGATGGAAAGGACAACCCATGCAGCGCTGGTTCCCGCGCGGATGGACTGGTCGGACATAGGAAGCTGGGAATCTCTCCATATGGCGCGCAAGCGCGACGCGCAGGGTAACTCGGTAAACGGGCGCGCCGAACTGGTCGATTGCCAGGGCGTGCTGGTCGAGAGCGACGGGCCCCGCGTATCGGTAATCGGGCTCGAAGGCGTGGTCGTGGTGGTCGACGGCGACGAAGTGCTCGTCACCAGCATGGACGGCGCGCAGAAAGTCGGCAAGCTGGGCGGAGCGGCCAATCAGTGATCGGCGCCCTGCCTGTCCGCCAGGTGGCAAAGCCGTGGGGCAGGGACGTTCTGCCCGCGCCGTTCTTCGCGCCTCCGGGCGAACGCATCGGCGAAGTGTGGTTCGAGCCGCCGACCGAACTGCCCGGCCTGCTCGTCAAATATATCTTCACCAGCGAAAAGCTGTCGGTGCAGGTCCACCCGTCGGACGCGCAGCTTCCCGGCCACGGCAAGGAGGAATGCTGGCTGATCGTCGATGCAGAGCCGGGCGCGAGTCTTGGCATCGGCTTTCGCGAGCCTTTAGGCCCGCAGGCGATGCGCGAAGCCGCCCTCGATGGTTCGATCGAAGCGCTGATGGAGTGGCATCCGGTTACGCCCGGCGATTTCTTCTATATTCCCGCGAACACTGTCCACGCCATTGGCGCAGGCGTCAGCCTGATCGAGGTCCAGCAGACCAGCGAAGTGACTTACCGGCTTTATGACTACGGCCGCCCGCGCGAACTGCATCTCGATGAAGCCGTGGCGGTGGCGCGGGGCGAGCCTTATCCCTCGGCCCTTCGCGCCAAGGCGCCGCTGGGCGAAGCTGAGCGGCTGGTCGGCGGACCGCTGTTCCGGCTCGACCAGGTGACGCGGCAAACGATGGCCGGGATTGCGCAGTACTATGCCGGGGCGCCTTTGCTGGTGATCCCGCGGGACCGGCCTGCGAGCCTGGCCGGGCAGGAGATCGCGCCGGGCGCCTGCGGGTTCGCGCTGTCGGTTGATGACGTCGTCCTGTCCGATCACGGCACTTATCTGCTGGCGCAGCCTTACTGACACTTGATCGCTGCGCGGCGCGGTTGCAAAGGACAGCCCAGAGAAGTCCGCCAAGAACCCCTGGGAGTCAGTCCTTGTCCAAAGTTTATCCGGTCCCCGCCGAGTGGGCCAGCCGCGCTTATGTCAACGCCGAGCGCTATCAGGAGATGTACCGCCGCTCGATCGAGGAGCCGGAGGCGTTCTGGCGCGAGGAATCGGCGCGGATCGACTGGATCAAGCCGTGGACCAAGCTCAACGAATGCAGCTTCGACCAGGGTACCTTCGGCATCAAGTGGTTCGAGGACGGCACGCTCAACGTCTCGGTCAACTGCCTTGACCGCCACCTTGCCACGCGCGGCGACGATCTGGCGATAATCTGGGAAGGCGACGATCCGGCCGAGTACCGCTCGTTCACCTACAAGGAACTGCACGAAGCGGTGTGCCGCGCCGGTGCGGCGCTCCGTGCGCTCGGCGTCAAGAAGGGCGACCGCGTCACCATTTACCTGCCGATGATCCCCGAGGCGGCGATCGCCATGCTCGCCTGCGCGCGGATCGGCGCAATCCACTCGGTGGTGTTCGCCGGCTTCTCGCCCGAGGCGCTGGCCGGACGCATCCAGGACTGCGACAGCTCGGTGGTCATCACCGCCGACGGCGGCATGCGCGGCGGCAAGCTGGTGCGCCTTAAGGACAATGTCGACGAGGCGCTCGTGCAGTGCCCCAGCGTCAAATATGTCATGGTCGTGGGCCGCACCGGCATCGAGATCGACATGAAGGAAAACCGCGATGTCTCGTGGTACGCGCAGCTTGGCATAACCAAAATCTGCGAGCCGGAGGAGATGAGCGCGGAAGACCCGCTATTCATCCTCTATACCTCGGGTTCCACCGGCAAACCCAAGGGCGTGCTCCACACCACCGGCGGCTATCTCACCTGGGCGGCGATGACGCACCAGTACGTGTTCGATTACCGCCCCGGCGACATCTACTGGTGCGCCGCCGATGTCGGTTGGGTCACCGGCCATTCCTATGTGGTCTACGGTCCGCTTGCCAACGGCGCGACCCAAGTGATGTACGAGGGCGTGCCCAACCATCCCGATCACAGCCGGTTCTGGCAGATCGTCGACAAGCACCAGGTCAACATCTTCTACGGCGCGCCGACCGCGCTGCGCGCGCTGATGCGCGAAGGCGACGATTGGGTGAAGAAGTCCGAGCGCTCGTCGCTGCGCCTGCTGGGCACGGTGGGCGAGCCGATCAATCCCGAGGCGTGGGAATGGTACTACAACGTGGTCGGCGATGCGCGCTGCCCGATCGTCGATACCTGGTGGCAGACTGAAACCGGCGCGGCGATGATCACCGGCATGCCTGGCGCGATCGCGATGAAGCCCGGCTCGGCCTCGCTGCCGATGTTCGGCGTGGTGCCGCAACTGGTGGACGGCGAGGGCGGGGTGCTCGAAGGTGCGACCTCGGGCAACCTGTGCCTCACGCAGAGCTGGCCGGGCCAGATGCGCACCGTCTGGGGCGATCACGACCGTTTCTTCCAGACCTATTTCAGTACCTATCCGGGCAAGTATTTCACCGGGGACGGCTGCCGCCGCGACGAGGACGGCTATTACTGGATCACCGGGCGCGTCGATGATGTCATCAACGTCTCGGGCCACCGCATGGGCACCGCAGAGGTCGAAAGCGCGCTGGTCGCGCACAAGGCCGTGGCCGAGGCTGCGGTTGTCGGCATGCCGCACGAGGTCAAGGGGCAGGGCATCTATGCCTATGTCACGATCAACGCCAACGAGACGCCCACCGACGCGCTCAAGGCCGAACTGGTGCAATGGGTGCGCAAGGAAATCGGCCCAATCGCGACGATCGACGTGATTCACTTCGCGCCCGCGCTGCCCAAGACCCGTTCGGGCAAGATCATGCGCCGCATCCTGCGCAAGATCGCCGAGGGCGACGTCTCGAACCTTGGCGACATCTCGACGCTGGCCGATCCCGGCGTCGTTGACACGCTGGTCCAGACGCGGGAAGGATAACGTTCCGCTTGTCCCTGCCGGGCTGCGGATGCAGTCGGGCAAGGGAGAGGCCATGACGTCGAGCGTGAGCGAATGGAAGGCGAGCTGGACGCTGGTCGCGGCGTCCTTCGTCGGGTTCATGTTCCATTCGATGCCGGTTTCGGCGATGAGCGCCTATATCGCGCCGCTCGAGGCCGAGTTCGGCTGGAGCCGCACGTTCATCTCGTTCGGGATAACCGTGGGCTCGGGCGTATCGGCGCTGATGATGCCTTTGATCGGCGCCATGGTGGACCGGTTCGGCTCGCGCCGCGTCGTTTTGCCGGGGATCGTGCTTTCCGCGCTGGCATGGTCTCTGCTGGCGCTGATGACCGGCGCGCAGTGGCAATGGCTTTCGCTGTTCTTCTTTCACGCGATATTCAACGTCATGATCGGCGCGGTGCTGTGGACCACGGCGGTCGCCGGCACCTTCAAGGCCTCGCAGGGCATGGCGCTTGGCCTCACGCTGGCGGGTGCGACCGGGGCGCATACACTGGTCCCCCCGCTGACCGTGGCGCTGATCGACCATTTCGGTTGGCGCATGGGCACGGTGGCGATGGCGGCGGGGCTGGGCGCGCTTTCCTATGTGCTGTGTTATCTGTTCTTCTATGACCGGCGCGACCGTTTGCGGGTTGCGGTCGCTGCCGGGGAGACCGGCACCCTCTCCGACAATGCGCTGCTCCCCGGCCTGACCCTGCGCGAGGCGGCGCGCGATACCGCGCTGTGGCGCATCGGCATTTCGATCCTGATCATCATTGCGCTGACCATCGGCTTCCTTGTCCACCAGATCGAGATCCTTGGCTCGGTCGGTGTCTCGCGGAGCACTGCCGCCTGGCTCGCCGGGCTGTCGGGATTGATGGGCATCGCCGGCAAGCTGGTGACCGGCTGGCTGCTCGATCGCTATCACGGGGCAATGGTCGGCGGGCTGACGATGGCAGCGGCGGGGCTGGCGTTTGCGCTGCTGCTGAGCGGCGCGGCTTCGGCGGCGCTGATCGTGATCGCGATGCTGGTCAACGGCTATACCGCCGGGGCGAAACTGCAGGTCGCCAGCTACCTGACCGTGCGCTACGCCGGCCTTGCGAACTTCGGCAAGATTTATGGGTTCATCTCGGCGCTGGTCGCCGCCGGTGCCGCAGCCGGGCCGCTGATCGCGGGCGTGTCCTACGACATGACCGGCGGTTATGCGCAGTTCCTCTCGCTCGCCGCCGTAGGGCTGGGGGTGTCGGCGCTGCTGCTGATCAGCCTGCCGCGCTATCCCCAATGGGACGAGCCTGAGGACGAGGCGGGAGTATTGCAGCCGGTTTGAAGGGCATCACATCAACTGCCGCACATCCCTGGCGTGATGGATGATACGCACTACCCAGACCGTTTCGCCATCGTAGTCATACATGATGTGATGACGTCTGTAGGTCAGAAAGCGGATTGCCGGGCGTATGCCGGGATAAATCGGACCAGACTTGGGAAATTCCGCAAGCCGTGCAAGCGCCGCATCAATGCCGTCGATATACTGGTCGGCCACGTCGAGGCCGAAACGAATGGTGCTTTGGGTGTGGAGCTCGAGCATGTCAGCCCGCGCCTCGACGCTTACGTCGATTTCAGCCATGCTTTCTGCGATTTTCGGCTTTGATTTCCGCGATGATCTCGGAGGGCTTACCGGGGTACACGCCCGAAGCCCTACCCTTGTCGATCGCGGCCTGCAAATCGGCCAGCGCCGCTTCCTCGTCCTGCCTGCGCCGCATCAGATCTCGCACCAGATCGCTGGTGCTCGAATAGCGGCCCTCGGCAACGTGCTCTTCGGCCCACTTCCTAAGTCCCTCGGGGACGGAGATGTTCAGTTGTGCCATGCGCGTAAAATACATTTTCGCGCGATATTGCGCAAGCGCTCCCTCAAGCTGCCAGCTTGAACGGTGCGATCGCGCCTTCGAGGTAAAGCTTCTTCGCCTTGGCGCGGCTCAGCTTGCCTGAACTGGTGCGCGGCAGCGTGCGCGGCGGCACCAGCTCGACGATGCAGTTCATGCCGGTGATCGAGCGCACCTTGTCGCGGATCGTGCCGTGCAACTTCAGGCGCTCGACCGGGTCGGAAACGCGGCAGTGGACAAGCACGGCGGGCACTTCCTCGCCGTGTTCGGTCTCGAGCGAGAATGCCGCGATGTCGCCGTGGTTGAAGCCGGGCAGCTGCTCCACCGCCCATTCGATGTCCTGCGGCCAGTGGTTCTTGCCGTTGATGATGATCATGTCCTTGGCGCGCCCGACGATGAACAGGTGGCCGCTGCCCATGTATCCCATGTCGCCGGTATCGAGCCAGCCGTCAGCCATGCATTCAGCGGTGGCTTCGGGATCGCGATAATAGCCCTGCATCAGGCTGGTGCCGCGGCACCACACCTTGCCGATGTGGTGATCGGGAACGGCTGCGCCGGTCGCGCCCCTGATCTCGACTTCCATGCCGCGCACCGGCTTGCCGCAGTTGACGATGGCACGGTAGCGCGCGGGACGCGACAAGTCGCGCGGCGCGCCCGACAGGCGCTCCTCCTCGACCAGTTCGACGCGAATGCCTTCGCCCGGCGGCATCAGGGTGACCGCCAGCGTCGCCTCGGCCAGGCCGTAGCTGGGCAGGAAGGCCGAAGCCCGGAAACCGGCAGGGGCAAAGGCGTTGACGAAGTTCTGCATCACGTCGGGGCGGATCATGTCCGCGCCGTTGCCCGCCAGCCGCCAGCGCGACAGGTCGAAACGCTCGGACACATGAGTCTGGCTCGAGACGCGGCGCGCGCAGATGTCATAGCCGAAGGTGGGCGAATAGGAGCACGAGGTGCCGGGATTGCGGCTGATGATATCGAGCCAGGCAAGGGGGCGCCGGGCGAAATCCTCTGTCCGCAAATAGTCGGTCGAGACCTGGTTGGCGATCATCGAGAGGAAGCAGCCGACAAGGCCCATGTCGTGGTACCACGGCAACCACGAGATGCAGCGGTCAGTCTCGGTGAATTCCATGCCGTGGCTGTGCGCCGCGAGATTGGCGAGCAGGCCCCGGTGCGTGACGATGACGCCGTGGGGAAAGCGGGTCGATCCGCTGGAATACTGGAGGAAGCATACATCGTCGGGCGAGACTTCGGGCAGCGGAGCCGGCGGCGCATCGATCTCGGCGAAATTTTCCCAGGCCATGCCCTTGCATTGCTGGCGCTCTGCGGCGGCTGCGGCCATGCCTTCGAGTTCGCGCGGATAAAGCAGCATGACCGGCTCGGCGCTCGACATCTGCACCGCAATCTGGTCGATGTAGTTGTCCTTGCCGCCAAAGCTGGTCGGCAGCGGCAG
The DNA here is from genome assembly GCA_947477745.1 of Sphingomonadaceae bacterium. GTDB lineage: Bacteria > Pseudomonadota > Alphaproteobacteria > Sphingomonadales > Sphingomonadaceae > Novosphingobium. The sequence continues at coordinate 81,553 of CANJUF010000009.1, forward strand.
CGGCACCGGCCAGGCGCCGGCATAGACCGCGCCGCAGAACAGCGCGGCAAATTCGGGTCCGGTCTCGGCGATCATCGCCACGCGGTCGCCCTTGTTGACGCCGCATGCGATCAGCTTGCAGGCGGCCTGCAGCGCCAGTTCGCGCAGTTCGCTGAACGGCATGACCCGCGCCAGATTGCCGCGCGGATCGTGGAAATTGAAACCTCGCTTGCCGCGCGCGGCATAGTCCAGCGCCTCGCCGAATGTGGCGAAATCGGCAAAACGGCGCGGCAAGGCGTCTACGTTGGGGGTCGGCACAAGGGCCTCGGCGGTGCCATGCACCAGGGTATCGGTATCGATCATGGATATGTTTACCCTTATGGTTTCAACCGTTTAACCAGCATGTCGGGCGGATTGCCGCCAATACGCGCGCCCCGGATCCCAAATTGCGCCGCCATGCAGGCTCTCCCCATTCGGTCCGGACTGTGGCACGAATAGGGCAATGGCTCACACCCGCCGCATTCCAAAACCGCTCGATCCGGCCCGGCTGGAGGAACTGGCGCTTGCCTATGTCGCCCGTTTTTCGACCAGCCGCGCCAAGCTGGAGACCTATCTCGCGCGCAAATTGCGCGAACGCGGCTGGGATTTCGCCTCGCCGCCGCGCGTCGCCGAACTTGCCGAGCGGTTCGTTGAGGCGGGCTATGTCGACGATCTCGCCTATGCCCGTTCAAAAACCGGCAGCCTGATGCGGCGCGGCTATGGCATGCGCCGGGTCGGCCAGGCGCTGGGCGCGGCAGGGATCGAGCCCGAAGTGCGCGAGCAGGTCGCTCCCGAGGAAGCGCAGCGCCGCGCCGCCGCGCTGGTGATGGCGCGCAAGCGCCGATTGGGGCCATTCGCCGATGCACCGGCCGACCGCGCGCTGCGGCAAAAACAGATTGCCGCGATGCTGCGCGCGGGCCATGCGATGGACCATATAATGGCGCTGCTCGGCTCTGCCGGCATCGAAGATGCGGAGCAGTGGGCGCAGGCCGAAGGAGATTGCGAAGGATGAAACGGGTTCGCCTGCTGCCCAGGGCGCTGGTCGCCGCGCTCGGCCTGCTTGCGCTTGCTGCCGGCTGCTCGCCCGCCGTGTCCGATGCGCCGAGCCAGGCCGCGCAGGTCCAGGCGAGGCATCCCGAATCGGGCCTTGCGCTGATCCCGGTCACCATCAAGTCCACCGGGGGCGTGCACCGCGTCACCGCCGAACTCGCGCGCAGTCGCTACGAACAAGCGAAAGGCCTGATGTTTCGTACCGCGATGGGCGCGGACGAAGGCATGTTGTTTCCCTTCGACCAGCCGCGCCAGGCAAGTTTCTACATGCGCAATACGGTGATCCCGCTCGACCTCATCTTCATCGGGCAGAACCGGCGGATTCTCAACGTCTACGACAATGCCGAACCCTATAGCGAGCGGCTGATCCTTTCCGAAGGTCTGGCGATTGCGGTGCTCGAACTGGTCGGGGGGCGCGCGGCGCAGCTTGGCATCAAGGCCGGCGACAAGGTGGAATGGTAATGTGGGATGATCCCGGCAAGCCGCTTGCCACTCTCGCGAGCGGAAGGTAACGGCGAGGCCATGGGTATTCTCGGCAAGATCTTCACCTGGTGGGACGGCGCGACGATCGGCACCATGCTGTGGAGCGCGCGCAAGGGCGTGCATGTCGGCACCGACGCGCAAGGCAACAAGTATTATCGCGGCAAGAAGCCGCATCCCGACGGCCGCGAACGGCGCTGGGTGATCTACAATGGCGCGAACGACGCCAGCCGCGTTCCGGCCGAATGGCACGGCTGGCTGCACGGCAGTTTCGACGACGTGCCCGAAAGCCATCTGCCGCCGGCGCGCATCTGGGAAGTGGACTACACCCCCAACGCCACCGGCACCGCCGCGGCCTATCGCCCGGCTGGCGCGCTGGAAATGGGCGGACGCCGCGCCCGCGCGACCGGCGACTACGAAGCCTGGTCGCCAGAGAGCTGATCGGTGAAGCGGGGGTTCGCCGCCACTGCCGCCCTCGCCTTGCTGGCTTCCTGCGGGCAGGGCGATCCTGCCGCCGATCCGTCTGCCGATGTCGCCACCAAGGCGGCGCCCAGGCCGGTGCCGAGACTGGTTGCGGCCAAGGGCACTGAAGTCACCCCCAATTCCGAGCGGATCGCCACCATCGGCCTGCTCAACAAGCGCAACAACATCACCCGCGACCTTGTCCTCAAGGTCGGCGAACGCCAGCAGATCGGCAATGTCGTGGTCCGCGTGCAAAGCTGCGAGCGCACCGCGCCGTGGGAAATGCCCGCCGAAACCGGCGCCTTCGTGCAGTTCTATGTCGAGGAGCCGCCCAGCCCGGGCGCGGACAAGATCTGGCGCAAGATATTCTCGGGCTGGCTGTTCAAGAATTCGCCCGCGCTCAACGTGGTCGAGCACCCGGTCTACGATGTCTGGGTCAAGGACTGCGCGATGAACTTTCCGGGCGAGGAAGCAAAGCCGGCTGCCGCCGCATCGCCCAAGAGCGCGCCGAAAGCTTCGGGAAGCGGCGCGCCTTCGCCCGCGCCGTCGCCGTCTCCAGCGCCCCAGCCGGTCGCCAGCCCCGCTGCCGAGCCGGCATAGGGCCGCTGCGCTGCCTTGAGCAGCGCCAGATAGCGTTCCTGCGGAATGTCGACCGCGCCCAGCGATGCGAGATGCCCCGTCATGAACT
>CANJUF010000010.1 GCA_947477745.1 Sphingomonadaceae bacterium
CCTGCCCGAATGGTTCGTCGCCTGTTATGGCGCGGCGCTGGCGGGCGCGGTCGTCACCCCGCTCACGGGCTGGGGGACCGGGCCGGAGCTGGAATTCGGCCTCGCCGATTCGGGCGCAAGGCTTGCGATTGTCGATGACAAGCAACTGGCGAGCATTCTGCCACATGTCGATGCCTGTCCGGCGCTGGAGCGGGTGTTCGTCACCCGCCACGAGGCGCCGCTGCCGGCAGACGCGCGTCTTGCCCGGCTCGAAGACGTGATCGGAACGCCGCACCAATGGGCAGCACTGCCGATGGGCAGCCTTCCCGCCGCGGCCTTCGCTCCCGATGACGACGTGGCGATCCTCTATACCTCGGGCACCACTGGCAGACCCAAGGGCGCGGTCGCCACGCACCGTAACATTCTCAACAACATCGGCGCGGTCGCGCTCCCGATCATGCGCGCGATGATGCGTTGGGGCGATCCGCTGCCACCGCCCGTCGATCCGCTCGATGCGCCGCAGCGGGTGAACCTTTCCGCGGTACCGCTGTTCCATGCGACCGGCCTCGTCACCCAGTTGATCCTCGCGGCAAGCGGCGGCTTCAAGGTGGTGATGATGCCGCGCTGGAACGCCAGCGAGGCCGTGCGCCTGATCGAGCGCGAGAAGGTCAACGTCACCGGCGGCGTGCCGACAATCGCCTGGCAACTGCTGGAGGAGGCGGAAAATACCTCGGCTGATCTCTCCAGCCTAACTTCGATCGCTTATGGCGGCGCACCTGCCGCTGCCGAATTGACGCGGCGGCTCAAGGCGCGCTTTCCCGCGATCCGCATGGGCACCGGCTGGGGCATGACCGAGACCCTCGCCACCTTCACCACCGCGAGCGGGATGGAATACGAGACCCGGCCCGAGACCGCCGGAACGCCGGTTCCCGGCAACATGCTGCAGATCCGCGATCCCGAAGACGGCGTCACCCTGTTGCCCTGCGGCGAAGTGGGCGAAGTCTGGGCGCGCGGACCGCAGGTCGTCACCCGATACTGGAACCGGCCCGAAGCCAGCGCCGAGACCTTCGTCGATGGCTGGCTGCGCACCGGCGATCTCGGCAAGCTGGATGAGGAGGGATACCTCACGCTGGTCGACCGCGCCAAGGACATGGTGATCCGCGGCGGCGAGAACATCTACTGCCTCGAGGTCGAGAACGCGATCTACGAGCATCCCGACGTCGTGGATGCTGCCGTGGTCGGCGTGCCGCATCAGGTGCTCGGCGAGGAGCCGGCGGCGGTGGTGCGGCTGGCTGCGGGCAGCAGCACCAGCGAAGACGATCTCAGGCAGCACGTCGCCGCGCGCATCGCCAGGTTCAAGGTTCCGGTACGCGTGCTGTTCCTTGACGAGAACCTGCCGCGCAACGCCAATGGCAAGATCATGAAGGGCGAATTGCGCGCGATGTTCGCGAAGTAAGGCCGCCACAAGAAATCTTGCGCTGGATCAAGGACCGGCCAACCGATCCTCTCCCATCACCCGCATATGGTGTGCGGACAGGTATCGTGAATTTGGCTCAAGGCCTTGACCGTTTCGGTCTTGCCGTCGGTGGAGCGATCGCGCCGATCCGCGAGCGGCTACGCCCTTTCGCCCGTCACCAGAGGACCGCACAGGGCGCCGCCGCCGCGCTTGGGCCGGAACGCGATCATCTGGTCTACATGCTCGACGGCCATGCCAAGCTCGTCGCGCGCACGCCCGGCGGCCAAGACCGGATCGTCGCCTTTCATTGCGCTGGCGATCTCGTCACCGTGCCGGCGGCGGGGCTTCACGCCTATGCGCTCGCGGCGATCCGCGATTGCAACCTTCTCGCCTTCGGGCGCACCGAACTCCTCGCGGCGGTACGCGACGATCCGGCAATGCTTGAAGCCGTGTTCAATCAGGTCATCGACGGTCTGGAGCGCTGCCGCGAGAATGCCGTCAATCTTGGCCGCAAGAGCGCCAGCAAACGCGTCGCGAGTTTTCTTCTGACCATGGCGAAACGGGGCGGACAGGGGGCGGGCGACGCACCGGTCGTCGAGCTGCCGATGTCGCGCCGCGATGTGAGCGATTACCTTGGCCTGACTATCGAGACGATCAGCCGCCAGATCAGCGAGATGCGCAAGCTGGGGCTGATCGCCACGCCCAGCCGCAGCCGCGTCCAGCTGCTCGATTGCGAAGCGCTCAAAGCGCGCGCCAATCATTTCGCAGGTGCGGAATAATTTCCTCGAAATTGCGCTCGATCAATACGTGCCGGGTGCCTGGGGCGTAATCCGGACGCGACGTTTCCAGCAGGGGTACCCAGAACCGCAGCCGCTATGTCCGGATCGCCGACCGTGCCTCGAAGATCTATGCCCCGGCGGTGCATACGCTTGCGGCGGTCAAGCGAAGTGGGGCTTCAGGCGGCCGACATGGTCTTCGTGCAGGCCTCGCTCATGGCGCTGCCGCGCGCGGTCGCGGCTTCGCGCCGGACCATGGCGGTCGTGCGCCAGAACTTCGTGCTCGCCATCGGCTATAACGTGCTCGCGGTTCCGCTGGCGATGGCAGGCATGGTCACGCCCTTGATCGCGGCGGCGGCCATGTCGATCAGCTCACTGATCGTCATCGCCAATTCGCTGCGGCTGGTGAGGGCAGCGCGATGACCGGGCTGCTGCTGCTCGTCCCGATCGCACTGCTGCTTGGCCTCAGCGGCCTCGCCGCGTTCTTCTGGGCGCTGCGCGACGGCCAGTTCGAGGACCCCGACGGCGCTGCGGCGCGCATCCTGATCGAAGATGAGGATTAGAACGACCGGCTCAATTCGCCGGGGCGATTGGCAAATTTGTCGACGCGCAATATCGCGGTCTGGTGAATTCTGTTACAAGCAGGCACACAGCGCCTCAAGGCGATTCCGGTGCGGGAGAAAAACCAATGCAAGTCAATGATATGGTCCTCGTCAGCGTTGACGATCACAACATCGAACCGCCCGAGGCTTTCCTGCGCCACTGGCCCAAGGACCGGCTCGAGGAAGCGCCCAAGGTCATCAACCGCAACGGCAAGGACGCCTGGTTCTTCAAGGGCAAGATTCATCCCACCTGCGGGTCGAACGCGGTGGTCGGCCGTCCGCTCGAGGAATATGGGCTCGAACCCACCCGCTTCGACCAGATGCGCAAGGGCTGCTATGATCCCGCCGCGCGGATCGACGACATGAACGTCAACGGCGTGTTCGGCTCGGTCAATTTCCCGACCTTCCCGCAGTTCGCGGGGGCGACCTTCATCAACGATCCGGGCGAACTGTCGCTGATCGCGACGCGCGCCTACAACGACTGGCACATCCTCGAATGGTGCGCCCATGCGCCCGGCCGCCTGCTGCCTTGCGCGATCCTGCCGCTGTGGGACATGGACGAGACCATCAAGGAAGTGAAACGCGTCTCCGCTCTCGGCGTCCACGGCATTACTTTCCCCGACAACCCGGTGCGGCTCAACCTTCCTTCGATTCACAACGAGTACTGGGAACCGCTTTGGCAGGCGCTGGTCGATCACGACATCCTGATCAACTGCCACATCGGCAGCGGCGAATCCGCGCCGCATGCCTCGCCCGATTCGCCGATCTCGGCGTGGATCACGACCATGCCGATCTCGATCGTCAACGCCACGGCGGACTGGCTCTATTCGCCGATGTGGAAGAAATATCCGGATCTTCGCATGGCGCTTTCCGAAGGCGGCATCGGCTGGATCCCCTATTTCCTCGAACGCGCCAACTTCACCAACGAGCGGCACGGCCTTTGGACCAATGTCGACTTCGCCGGCGAAAAGCCAAGCGACGTGTTCAACCGCCATTTCTACACTTGCTTCCTCGACGATGTGGCCGGGCTCGAAATGCTGCATCACATGAACGAGGATCATGTGACGTGGGAGTGTGACTATCCGCATTCGGACACGCTGTGGCCCAATTGCCCCGAGCGCCTGCTGCAAACGATGCAGCACCTCACCGATGAGCAGATCGACAAGATCACGCACAGGAACGCGCTGACCGCATTCCGTTCCGACGCGATTGCGCAGAATGGCGGGCGCGAGAATTGCACCGTCGGCGCGCTGCGCGCTCAGGCGGGCCATGTCGACACTACCCCGCGCGAAGGTCTGGGCGGCGCCACGATCGAGGCGACCGGCACGGCGGCAGGCGGCAAGCCGATCGTCACCTCGGGCGACATGGCGCGGATCATGATCGGCGCTTACGACTGAGGGATTTTCGTCATTGCGAGGGGGCTTCGGCCTCCGAAGCAATCCAGGGCGGTTTGCACTGCTCTGGATTGCTTCGCTTCGCTCGCAATGACGAAGTTTGTGTCTCCTGAGGTTGGGCTCAAGCCCCCTTCAAATCCGCCAGAAACGCCCTCACGCGGTTGGCATTGTAGCCCAGATCGCCCACCCCGACGCGGCTGACCGAGCGCATGTCGACCACGCTGTCCTTGCCGTCAGCGCTGGGCCGCACGCGCAGCACGACATCGTCGTTGAAGCGGATCCAGGCGGCATAGGCGGTCGCCTCCAGCCTTCCTGACGCCGGATCGGCCTTGGCAATCTTCCAGCCGCGCGCTTTCGCCAGCCTTTCCGCATCGGCGATCACCGCCGCTACCGGCTTGCCCAGCGTGATCGGCTTGAGGTCGGGGAAAGCCTTGGCGTGGATCGCGCGCCAATTTTCGACCGTTTCGACGCCGACCAGGTTGTCCTTGCGCACTTCGAGCACTTGAAATGCCGGAGGATCGGTAAGATCGGTCGATGCGTCGTGAAGCGGCGGATATTTGGACGCAGGCACGACAATGGTCAGTACAACGCCGAGCAGCGCGGCCGCGGGAATCACGCCGGTCAGCGCCTTGCGCGCCGCGCCGGGGGCGGGCCGCCGCCAGGCGATCAGCAGCGTGATCAGGCCGATGACCAGCGCGAGCAGCGCGGCGAGAATGCCGAAGGTCAGGCCCATGAAGCCGGTCATCTTGGGAATCAGGTCGTTACGGGCGAGGGTGGTGCCAACGATCGCCAGAAGGACCGCGCCAATACCGAGCACGCGCGCCAGTCCTCCAAGCCGCTGCGACCAGGTTTTTCCTTGCATGGCTAATCTCCCTCGCCAGATACTCGCACGAAGCGCTACGCCGAGCAACTCGCTCCACCAAGCACGCAGAACCGGGCGCAATGCGGGTGGTTGAGCCGGACCGGACTGGACGCTTCGGCCAGACTGTCGCCCAGGTCGAACCCGGGCGCGTAAGGCAGCAGCGTGCAGGCCGCGACGCGCGGGGCGCTCTCGCCCTTGCGGTGCACGACCATGCGGCTGGTTGCGCACATCACATCTCCGGGCGACTTGCCGAGGATGCTCCAGCAATCGGTGGTGATTTCGGCGATGTCGGCGCGGGCATCCATTTCGGGAAACAGCACCAGTCGGGCCGGGTCGTACGCATCGATGGGGAGGCCGCGCTCGGCAAACAGCGCCGCATAGCCCGCGCGTGCCTGTGTCTCGCTTTCGTGCGGGAGGAGCCGCCCGGCGACAGCAATGGAAAACCGGTTTGCGGCGAGCCAGCCGAGGCCGTCAAGCGCCGCAACCCATGATCGCGCGCCGCGTTCGGCTTCGTGGATTTGCTTAGTGTAATGATCGAGGCTGACCCGCAAGGTGAGGCGCGCGCCATGCCGTTCGCGCAGGGCCAGCAGCGCAGCTTCGCGGTGCCGCATCGGCTTCATCGCATTGGTCAGCACCAGAACCTCGAATCCACGCGAAAGTGATCCATTAAGCATCTGCATAATATCGGGATTCATGAAAGGCTCCCCGCCGGTAAAGCCGATTTCACGGGTCGGCAGCTTGTCGGCCGCGACTTCGTCAAGGAACCGCGCAACATCGGCTGAGGCGAGGTAAACCAGCGCGTCGTTGCTGGGGCTGCTCTCGATATAGCAGGCCTTGCAGGCAAGGTTGCACAAGGTTCCGGTGTTGAACCACAGCGTTTCGAGCGCGGCCAGAGGCACCCACGCCCGCTCGCTGCCGTCGAGAGTGCGCAGCGGATCGCTGAACTTGCCCGGCGCAAGGCTCGGCGCATCGGGCACAAAGGGTGACAGGTTCACCGACCGATCCTGCGGCATTTCGCGACCAGTCGCGCCATGCGTTTGGGCCACTTGCCGAATACGGTGGGCTCCCAGGCAGCGAAGGCGGCCTGCTTCGAAATGTCGGCGCGCGTCGGGTAGGCGACGATTGCCGAACCCATCGCAAAGGTCGAAGCCTTGCCCGCGATCACCTGCGACCACGGCAGCAGCAGCTCGCCCGCATGCTCGCCCACCGCTGTCGCGCCGAGCACCTTGCGGCCCTTCATCACCAGCTTGAGGAAGCCCTGTGACGCGCCTTCGCAAACCGCACGGTCGTTGTCCGCGAATTGCTGGCGCACGGCATGCACCTTGTCGCCATGCTGCGCGCGCGCTTCGGTCTCGGTCATTCCGATCTGCGCCAGTTCGGGCGAAGTGTAGGTGCAGTGAGGCAGCGCCGAGAAATCGGCCTTTGCCGGAATGCCCAGCGCAATCTCCAGCGCGGCGTTCGAGCCTTCGTAGCCCGAGACATGCGTGAAGCGCGGACCTGCCCGGCAATCGCCGATGGCGTAGATCCGCTTGTTGGACGTGCGGCGGCGCGCGTTGACCAGGATGCCGTCCTTGCCGGTCTCGACCCCAGCCTTGGCAAGATCTAGCCTTTCGATATTCGCCTTGCGCCCCGCAGCGACAAGCACATGGCTGCACGGGATCGTCTCGCCCCCGTTGCAGGTCAAATGCAGGTCTGTCCCGGTGCCGTCGCAGCGCGTTACTTCGCCCGAAACGAAGCGCACGCCTTCGGCCTCCAGCCGCGCCTTGACCAGTTCGGCGGCCTCCTCGTCGTCGCGTTCGAGCGGCCGGGCAAGAGCGATCACCGTCACCTCGCTGCCGAGACGGCGAAACGCCTGCGCCATCTCCATGCCGATGCCGCCTGCGCCGATGATCGCGAGGTGGCGCGGCAACTCGTTGATCGCAAAAAGGTTTTCGTTGGTCAGGACCGGAACCTTGCCGATCCCGTCTATCGGGGGAATCATCGGCTGAGAGCCGGTGGCGATCACGATCCGCGGGGCGCGCAGCAAACGCTCGCAGACTTGCAGGCTATCTCGCGATACGAAGCTCGCCCGTGCGCAGATCACCTCGATGCCCATGGCCTCGAACCGCTCCTGCGAATCGTGATGTTCGATCGCCGCGATGGAATTTTCAATGTGTTTTCTGACGCTTGCCCAGTCAATCGAGGCCTTGCTGAGGCCAACGCCGAGCCGCTCGCCCTGCTGCGCCGCACGCTCTGCTGCGGCAAGCAGCGCCTTCGATGGCACGCATCCGGTGTTGAGGCATTCGCCGCCCATCGCGCCTTGTTCGATCAGCGCGACCGAGAGGCCAAACAGCGCGCAGCCGCCCGCCGCCGTCAGGCCGGCCGCGCCTGCGCCGATAACAATGGCGTCATGGGTGTATTTCATGGCCTCGCTCTAAGCCCTTAGCGCACATCGGGATAGTGGCGGGCGAGGCGCTTGCGCGCGCCGAAGGCCCACATCACGCCGACCTTGAAGTAGATCCAGTTGGCGCGCAGCGGCCCCCAGGCGGCGACGCGGCGGTCGGAGGTGCGCACGATGCGGGGCACCAGTTTCACCCTGCCGAGCTTCGCCATGCGGATGCACAGGTCCGCCTCCTCCATCACCGGGGTGCCCGGATCGCAGCCGCCTACGGCGAGGAAATCGGCGCGGCGAAAGAACATGGCGTGATCGCCGAACAGCAGGCGCACGCCGCGAAAAAACAGGTGCGGGCGCAGCAGCAGCGGCGCGTACCAGGTCTTGATCCAGTTGTGGAACGAGGTGCCCCAGCGGGTCTTGTCCGGCCCGCAGATCAGCGGGGTGAACCCGGCAAGTGCCACGCGCCGGTCCGTCAGCGTCTCGCGGATTACTCCGATCATATCGGCGGGCGGTAGCGTGTCCGCGTGCAGCACGCAGACGAGCGGGCCTTGCGCTGCCGCAACGCCCGCGTTGATCTGGACCGCGCGCCCGCGCTCGCTGGCCATCACGCGCCAGCCTGCCGCGCGGACCAATGCGCAGGTTGCATCCTCGCTGCCGCCATCGACGACGAGCACCTCGACCGGCGCGGGATCGAGCGCGGACAGCGCTTCGATCAGGGTGGGCAGGGCCTTCGCCTCGTTGAGCACCGGCACGACCAGCGAAACCGCGTTCACGGCGCAAACTCCGGCCAGCCTGCAAGGTCGCCGGGCTCGTCGATGTCGGCCAGTTCGGGCAGCAGGCCAGGCGTAACGCCGCGCGCTTCCATTCTCGCAAGCGTTTCAGAGTGCACCGCTGGCGTAGACCACGGCATGCCGGTGAACAGCCATGGCGAGGGTTTGCGCAAGCCAATCAGCCAATAGCCGCCGTCGCGCGCCGGGCCGATCACCGCTTCGTGCGATGCGAGCAGTGCCGCCGCCTCGCGCAGCAGCGAAGCCGAAAGCGCGGGCAGGTCGCTGCCGATCACCAGCGCGGGAGGCTCAACCCGCGCCAGCCGCTCGCCGAGATCGCCGGGCCCCTGGTCGTGCACTGAAATGCCGGGGCCGAATTCCTCCTCGAAGCGTTCGCAGCTCGCGCCCGTCACCCGCAGTTCGACCGGCAGACCGCTGTCACGCACGGCGGCAAGCGTGTGGTCCAGCAGGCGGCGATAGATGCGCGCCGCGCCTTGCTCTCCATAGGCCCGCGCCAGCCGCGTCTTGACCATGCCCGGCTGCGGCCAGCGGGCGAAAATCACGATCCTCGGCGAATTGGCGGCTTGCGGCATCGCGCCACGCTAACGGTTCAGCGATCCGCTGCCCACCCCGGCAAGTCTGTTCTTTTCAAGACCGCGCCAATCGCGCATGGAACGGCAACCGGACAAAGCCGAGAGAGGAAAGCCAGACCATGTTCTCCATGCGCTTCGACATGCGCGCGCCAGAGGCCGGCGCGCCCGCCAAAGAGCTTTATGCCGCCGCGCTCGATATGGCCGCATGGGGTGAGAAGAACGGATGTGTTGCCGCCACCCTGTGCGAGCATCACTCCAGCGATGACGGCTATCTGCCTTCGCCATTGATCCTGGCATCGGCGATGGCGGCGCGCACGACCACGCTGCCGATCGCGATCGCGATTTTCATGTTGCCGATGTACGATCCGGTGAAACTGGCCGAGGACATGGCGGTGCTCGACGTCATATCGGGCGGGCGGGTCAGCTATGTCGGCGGCATCGGCTATGTGCCTTACGAATACGAGATGTTCGGCACCGATTTCACCAAGCGCGGCAAGATGGCCGAGGAAAAGCTAGACCTGCTGCTCAAGATCAAGGGCGGTGACGCCATTGTCCACGAAGGTCGGCGCATCCGCGTTACCCCGCCGCCGGTGACGCCGGGCGGACCGGTGGTCGGCTGGGGCGGCGGCAGTCCGCCCGCCGCGCGGCGCGCGGGCAAGCATGGCCTGATGTTCATGGCGCAGACCGACGATCCCAAGCTTGGCGAGATCTATGCGGAAACCTGCAAGGCGAACGGCCACGAGGTCGGCTTCTGCATGCTGCCATCGCAGACCGCGCCGACCACCACCTTCGTTGCCGAGGATGTCGATGCAGCATGGGAGGAGCTTGGCTCCTACATCATGCACGACGTGCTGACCTATGCGAAGTGGAACGAGGGCCGCACCGATGTCGCCAGCATCTCCTTCGCCAAGACGGTGGACGAACTGCGCGCGCAGAACACCAGCCACCGGATCATGACGGTCGATCAGGCGGTCGAGTACATCAAGGGCGGTTCGCCGCTCGGGCTGCTGCCGCTGGCGGGAGGACTTCCGCCCGAGATTGCGTGGAAATACCTGCGCGTGGTTGGCGACAAGGTGATGCCGCAGCTTGGCTGAACGGTCTTTGCCGATTGAAGGTTCGCCGTCGCCGGGCATGGTTGCAATCCCAGGCGGCACTTTCGCGATGGGGTCCGAGGCCTTCTATCCCGAAGAAGCGCCGGTGCGAAAGGTGCGCGTCGACCCGTTCTGGATCGACGAGACCCCGGTGACCAATCGCCAGTTCGCCGCGTTCGTCGAGGCGACGGACCATCGGACATTTGCCGAGATTGCGCCCGATCCACGCGTTTATCCGGGCATGGACCCGGCCTTGGCCTCGGCGGGATCGCTGGTTTTCCAAAAAACTGGGGGTCCGGTCGATCTCACCGATTTCAGCCAATGGTGGCACTTTTGCCCCGGCGCAGACTGGCGGCATCCGACCGGGCCGGATAGCAGCCTCGACGGACTGGAGGAACATCCCGTCGTCCATGTCACTCACGGCGATGCGCTTGCCTATGCCCAGTGGGCGGGCAAGGCGCTGCCGAGCGAGGCCGAATGGGAATTTGCCGCGCGCGGCGGGCTTGAGGGCCGCGAATATGGCTGGGCGGCGCAGTTCGCGGACGAGCTTGCGCCGGGGGGCGTCATGCTCGCCAACTACTGGCAGGGCCTGTTCCCCTTCGCGAACACCAAAGACGACGGCTGGGAGCGCACCTCACCGGTGCGCAGTTTTCCCGTCAATGGCTTCGGGCTTTACGACATGATCGGCAATGTCTGGGAGCATACCGCTGACTGGTACGCCGAGCCGAAACTGGCCGCGAAGAAATCGCCCTCCGCTTGCTGCACGATCGACAACCCGCGCGGGGCAAGAAAGGGCGAGAGCTTCGATCCGGCCGCGCCGGGGCTGAAGATAGGGCGCAGGGTCATCAAGGGCGGTTCGCACCTGTGCGCGCTCAATCATTGCCGCCGCTACCGGCCCGCCGCGCGCTTCGCCCAGGCGATTGATTCCTCGACCAGCCATGTGGGCTTTCGCTGCGTGGTGCGTCCCGGCGCATCCGCGTGATTACGGAACCTTGCTGCGGGGCTGCGGACACGTTGACTGCACCCGAAGCGGCAGGCACCATTGAAGTAACAGAATAACGGAAAGGCGCGCGATTCGCTGCGCCTGACCGCGCCTGCAGGAGAGATACCCGTGTCCGACGATCCCTATATCCTGATCACTGCCGATACTCACGCCGGGGGCGGCCACGCCGCTTACCGCGAGTATCTCGATCCCAAATATGTCGCACAGTTCGACGAGTGGCGCGGCGGCTACCGCAACCCGGAAACCGAGCACTACCATAACGTCAAGAAGCTGCGGAACTGGGACTTCGACCTGCGCACGCAGGAGCAGGACAGCCAGGGCGTGGTCGGCGAAGTGATCTTCCCCAACACCGTGCCGCCGTTTTGGCACAAGCCGCTGGTGATGCCGCCTTCTGCCGTGCCGCCCGAGAAGTACGAGCTGTATCAAGCCGGGATCGACGCGCACAACCGCTGGCTTGGAGATTTCTGCGCCGAGGATCCGCATCGCCGCGCCGGGATCGGCGTGATCCTGCCCAACGACCTCGAAAAGGCCGAGAAGGACATCGCGACCTTTGCCAAGATGGGCCTGCGCGGCGGCGTGCTGCTGCCGCTGATCGCGCCCGACGCGACCTGGCTCAAGCCGCTTTACGATCCGGCATGGGACCGCGTCTATGCCGCGATCCAGGATCACGACCTGGTGATGAATCAGCACACCGGCGCGGGCATCGCCGATCATGGCGACGACCTGATCGGCCAGGCGATCTGGATGTCGGACGTGCGCTGGGCAGCGCAAACCGGCCTGCGCCACCTGATGCTGAGCGGCGTGTTCGAGAAGTTCCCCAAGCTCAAGTACATCATCACCGAAAGCGGCTGCCGCTGGGCGGGCGAGCTGCTTGCCGACCTCGACCGTATCGACGGCAGCATCAAGCGGGGCGTCACCGGCGAAATCAAGTACAGCGGCGACTGGGTGCTCAAGCGCAAGCCGAGCGAATATGCGCGCGATTGCGTCTTTTACGGCGCGAGCTTCCCCAACAAGGCCGACCTCGAAGGCATCGAAGCAGTGGGCGAGGACAACGTGCTGTGGGGTAACGATTACCCGCATTACGAGGGCACGTTCCCCTATAACCTCGAATCGCTGCGCATGACCTTCGATGACATGTCGGAAGAGCGCCGCCGCAAGGTGCTCGGCCTCAATGCGATGAAGCTCTACAAGTTCGACGAGGCGGAGATGAAAAAGCGCGCGGCCAGGGTCGGCCCGCGTCCTTCACAGGTCAACCAGCCTTTGCACGACGAGGAAATCCCGACCGATTCGTATTGCTACCTGTTCACCGACACGCTGCGGGCGCGCCAGGAAGCAGCGGCAGCGGCCTGAGGGCGGAACCGATTGCGCGGGGCCGGGCGGGGCCTCGCGTGCGGTTCGAGAACAGCCTTGGCAAAGGCATGCAAGGGATCGGGAGAGAGTATCGGTGGGAGAGGGGCTGCTTGAGGCATTTCGCCGCGTCGGAGACGCGCTGACCGCGCCCGGCGCGCCGTTCGAATTGCTCGATTACGATGAGCCTCCGCGTCGGCACTTCGCGGGAACCCTACCCAATGTCTGCGCGATCGGTGCGCGCGCCCGCGCCCGGTTCGGCCCGAATCCGTTCGTCGAGCTGGAAGGCCGCGTGCTCACTTTCGAGCAAATCTTTGCCGGGGCAGATCGGCTGGCCGCATGGCTTGCGTCCGAACATGGTGTTCGCAAGGGTGACCGTCTCGGTCTCGCGATGCGCAACCTGCCCGAATGGTTCATCGCCTATTTCGCCGCCGCCCGGCTTGGCGCGATCGCGACCTTGCTCAACAGCCGCGGTGCGCCCGAGGAGCTGTGCCTCACCGCGCGTCAGGTGGGGTGCAGCCTGGTGTTCGCCGACGAGCAGCGCGCGCGGGCGATGCGCGGCCAGCTTGATTGCCCGGTCCTCGCCGTGGAGGAGATCGACCGGATCGCATCGGATGAGAGCATCGCGCCTCTGTCTGCGGACCATCCCGAGCCCGAGGCGGACGATCCGCTGATCATCATCTTCACATCGGGCACGACGGGCAGGCCGAAGGGCGCGACGCTGACTCACCGCAACATCTGTTCGGTTGCGCGTGACATGGAACTGCGCGCCGAAATGGGCCTGATTCAGGCGGCCGAGCAAATGGGCATGGATGTGGAGGCCCTTCGCGTCGTCGCGCCGCCGCCGGCGCCGACGCTGCTGATTTCGCCGATGTTCCATATTTCCGGGATCGTAGGCATGCTGCTGTCGCTCCATGTCGGCTCGGTCAATATCCTGATGCGGCGCTGGGACCCGGTAAAGGCGCTCGACCTGATCGACGAACGCGGCGTCGTCGGGCTTTCGGGGCCGAGCCTCGTTTTCTCCGACCTGCTGGCGCTGCCGGACGCGCCGCGGCGGATGCGCTCGCTGCGCTCGTGCGCGGTTGCAGGGCAGGCAACGCCCAGCCGTCTCGCAGAGGAACTGCGCGAAAGCGAGGCGGCAATCGGCGTAACCTCGTGCTGGGGGCAGACCGAGTGCACCGGGGCTGCAACAACCGGCTCCGGGGCGATCTTCGGCGCTTATCCCGGCACCGTCGGTCCGGTCGCGCAGCTCGTCGACATCAAGGTTATCGATCCCCAGGGCAACGAAATGCTGCCGGGCGAGGTAGGCGAGCTGCTGGTGCGCGGCCCAACCGTGATGCGCGGCTACTGGGACGATGAAAAGGCGACCGCCGAGGCGCTGCGCGAAAGCTGGCTGCACACCGGCGATCTCGGTTACGTGGATGTGCAGGGGCTCGTCTATATAGCTGATCGTGCCAAGGACATGGTCATCACCGGCGGCCAGAACATCTACTGCGCCGAGGTGGAACGCGTCCTCTCGATGCTGCACGAGCAGCAGGAAGTGGCGCTGTTCGGGGTTCCCGACGACCGGCTGGGCGAACGCGCGATTGCCGCCGTCACGCTAAGGCCCGATGCCGGGGTCGCTTTCGACGAGGCCATGGTGAAATCGCACGTCCGCGCGCATTTGGCCGACTACAAAGTTCCAGTCGAGGTGCGCTTTGATCTCGGGCCGTTCCCCCGCAACGATCTGGGCAAGATCAACAAGGCGCAGCTTGCGCAGAGATATTCGCAGCTTGCTCCCGCAAACGCTTCATAACGAAAGGTAAATTTCCATGCCCATGCCCAAGGATATCGGAATCATCGACCTGATGCTCGGCATTCCCGTCTCCTCCGACAACAAGGAGATGTACGAGTTTATCAAGCCGAACCTGATGGACGCGCAGAGCAAGGAAATGTTCAAGATGCCCGTCCAGTACATGTTCAAGGACATTCCCGTCACCGACGCGGACGAGGACAAGGTCGCCTGGACCGTCGCGCAGATGGACAAGCACGGCATCGAGAAGGCGATGATCGGAATCAGCGCGAGCCAGGGCCAGCGTATCGACGCGGTGGCGCGCTATCCCGATCGGTTCCTGCTCAGCTATGAGGTCAATCCCAACCTCGGCATGGAAGAGGTGCGCAAGATCCGCCAGATGAAGCGCGATCATAACATCGTCGCGATCACCGCGTTTCCCGCGGGCATGCACCCGCAGGTTCCGATCAACGATAAGAAGCTTTACCCGATCTATTCGGTCTGCGTGGAAGAGAACCTGCCGTTCTTCTGCACCACCGGCATCGCCGGCCCGCGCATCCCCTCGATGTGTCAGCGCACCGACCTGATCGAGGAAGTGGTCTGGTTCTTCCCCGAGCTCAACTTCGTGATGCGCCACGGCGCCGAGCCGTGGGATGCGCTTGCGGTCAAGCTGATGCTGAAGTTCCCGAACCTCTATTATTCGACCAGCGCCTTCGCGCCCAAGCATTACCCCAAGTCTATCATCAACTATGCCAACACGCGCGGTGCCGACAAGATTCTCTACGCCGGCTATTTCCCGATGGGCATGAGCCTTGAGCGGATCATGTCCGACATGCAAAACGTGCCGTTCAACGACGACGTGTGGCCCAAGTTCCTGCGCGGCAATGCGCTCAAGCTGTTCGGCATGGAGGACAAGTAACATGGCAACCCAGGCTGAGGAGCGCACCGCGAGCGATCTCGACACGTTCCGGCTGGAGGTGCGCGAGTGGCTTGCCGCGAACTGCCCGGTTTCGATCCGCAACCAGCCGCGCGGCATGGACACCTCGTTCTGGGGCGGTCGTAACCCGGTCTATCCCAGCGATGACCACAAGCTTTGGTTCGAACGCATGGCGCAGCGCGCCTGGACAGTGCCGACCTGGCCCGCGCAATACGGCGGCGGCGGTCTCGATCCCGCGCAGGGGCGCGTGCTGAAGCAGGAAATGGAGCGCATCGGCGCGCCCGATCCGCTGTCTAGCCTTGGCATCATGATGCTTGGCCCGGCGCTGCTCAAATTTGGCACCGAGGAGCAAAAGCTCGAGCATATCCCGCTGATCGCGCAAGGCAAGATCCGCTGGGCGCAGGGTTACTCGGAGCCGGGCGCGGGTTCCGACCTCGCTAGCCTGACCACGCGCGGCGAGGACAAGGGCGATCACTTCCTCGTCAACGGGCAGAAGATCTGGACCACTTACGGTCACAAGGCCGACATGATCTTCACCTTGGTGCGCACCGAGCCCGATGCGCCCAAGCACCTTGGCATCAGCTTCCTCTTGATCGACATGGACCAGCCCGGCGTCAACGCCAGCCCGATCCGCATGATCAGCGGCAACGAGCATTTCGCCCAGACCTTCTTCGATGACGCCGTGGTGCCGAAGAAGAACCTTGTCGGCGAGCAAGGCAGGGGCTGGGACGTTGCCAAGTACCTGCTGACATTTGAGCGCTCGTCGATGGGGCAGAGCCTCGGCGGCGGCATGGGCAAGTCGGTTGCGGATTTGGCGCTTGAGGCGCTTGGCCATTACGGTCTTGCCCGCGAGCCCGGCCTTCGGCACGAGGTTGCCGAGACGATGATGGAAACCTGGGCGATGCAGATCGCTGGCGAACGCATGTACGATGCGGGCAAGGCGGGAACCCTTTCGCCGTTCTCCCCTAACGTGATGAAGCTGCTCGGCACCGAGCTGGCGGCCCGGCGTTCGCGGCTGGCGATGTCGCTTGGCGGCTTCGACGCGCTGGATCGCGACGGTCGTGATGCCTACCAGTGGCTGCAGGACCCTCCCAACTGCGTTGCGGGCGGATCGAACGAGGTCCAGCTTAACGTGCTCTCGAAGCGCGCCCTCGAACTTCCGGAGCACAAGTGATGGCGCTGGTTCTTTCGCAAGACGAGACGATGCTCGTCGATTCCGCGCGCGGCTTGCTGGAGCGCGATGCGCCGCTGACCGCATTCCGCGCCCTGCGCAACAGCGGCGAACCGCTGGCGTGGGATCGCTCGCTTTACGGCAAGCTGGCCGAGAACGGCCTGGTTGCACCCAATGTCGCCGAGTCTGACGGCGGAATGGGCCTGGGTGCGTCTGCGGCGGGCCTTATCCTCGAACAGGCGGGGCATGTGCTTGCCGCCGCACCGCTGCTCAGCGCGGCGCTTTCCGCGCGGCTGATTGCTGGCGCGGCCAGTGAAAGCGAGCGCGCCGATCTGCTTGGTCCGATCGTATCGGGCGAGCGGGTGATCGCGCCCGCGCTCGACGAAGCCGCGCGCCACGATCCGGCGCAGCTGGAAACCAAAGGGGAGAAAGTCGGCGATGGTTGGGCGCTGACCGGCGCAAAGACCGCCGTGATCGACGGCTTCGGGGCCGATGGCTTTGTCGTTTCGGCAATGGCGGACGGCGCGCCTGCGCTGTTCCTCGTCGAGAAAGGCGCAAGCGGGCTTAGCGCGGAGCGGTTCGCTGCAGTCGATTCGCGCAATTACGCCAAGCTCACGCTGTCCGGAACTCCCGCGACCCGGCTGGGCCAGGGCGATGCCGGCGCGGCAATTGCATCGGGGCTGGACCTTGGCCGCGCGCTGCTCGCCGCCGAGCTTCTCGGCATGGCTGACGAGGCGTTCGCGCGCACCGTGTCCTACCTCAAGGAACGCAGGCAGTTCGATCGGGTGATCGGCTCGTTCCAGGCGCTGCAGCACCGCGCGGCGCGGATGTACGCCCAGCTCGACATTGCGCGCGGCGTGGTGCTCAAGGCGCTCCGTGCCATCGACGAGGGCAGCGAGGATGCGACTTGGCTCGCCAGCCTCGCCAAGGGCACCATGACCCGCCTTGCGCGCGACGTGATGATGGAGGCGATGCAGATGCACGGCGGCATCGGCATGACCGACGATTTCGACGTCGGCCTGTTCGTCAAGCGCGCGCAGTCGGCCGGCGAGCTGCTCGGCGACGATCATTTCCACACCGAGCGGCTGGCCGCGGGGAAGTGGGGGCTGTGATTTTCACCTCCCCTCCCCTTGAGGGGAGGGGATCGAGGGGTGGGGTTTTGCAGTCATGCGACTGCGTCGAGCCAGGACCCACCCCGCTGCGACCAAGCCTTGCTTCGCAAGTCAGGTCTCGCTGCCCCTCCCGTAAACGGGAGGGAAATTTCTTATTTCACCCCGCCAGCCCGTAAGCCCCGACCGTCGGAATATCGTTCGTCGTCACCACTCCCGGCCGGGCCGCGACCACGCCGGGAATGGCGTTCAGCGCGGGCATGCCGGTTGCGATCATGCCCAGGCCCATGAAGTCCGGCTCGTTCCAGTCAGGATCGGGCAGCATCATGAAATGGTTGCGGATCGTTGGCCTGCCGTCGACTTCCATGATGTAGCCGTGCCGCAGTTCGAAAGCCTGATCCCAGTGCTTGCCCTTGAGCCACTGGGTGCGCAGCACGATGAGGTCCTTGCCGGCCTTCCAGCCGCGCCAGCGCGCATCGACCGCCGTCACCGTCCCCTTGGGGATAAAGGCATAGCCCAGATCGTTGTCCTCGGTCGCCGGGAACACGTCGATGTCGAAGGTGATCTCGTCGAGCGTGACGCCGAGCCCCTCGGCGATGACTTCGACCGCGTCTGAAAAAACCGCGGTCGCTTCCTTGGCTTCCGGAGTGATCGTCGGATCGTCGAGCGCCTTGCCGTAACCGACCTTAATCTCGGTGGTCCAGCTGTCGTAGTCGGTGCAATCGACCGATTCGAGCATGCGCACCTGATCGACCCGGTCGCAGATCTGGGTGAGCGAGAGCGCCAAGTAATCGGCGTAACCGGGGTTGATACCCGACCCATAGAGCGAGGCACCGCCTTTGACGCCTGCCGCGTGCAGCCGCTCGCGCTGGCCATAATGCATGCCGGTGATGATGGCTGCGGTGGTAACGACGTTTATGCCGCCTTCGAGCAGGCGCACCAGTTCGTCGAAATCGGGCCACTGCGAGGTGTAGCAACAGGCGTCAGGCTTCAATGCGATGAGCGCGTCTATGTCGTTCGTGGCCTTGATGCCGGTAGGCGTATCGAGCCCGGCAAGCTCGGCGGCGTCGGTGCCTGCCTTGGCGGGACTCCACGCATAGACGCCGACCAGCTCGTACTTGGGGTTGGCGATGATCGCGCGCAGCGTGCGCACCCCGACATTGCCGGTGGTCCATTGAATTACGCGGTAGGTCAAAATGTCTCTCCCAGATAAAACAGGTCAGGCCGCAGCTTCGATCTTCCACGCCGGGACGCTGATATCAGACCCGGTGCGCGCGGCGAATTCGGGCGCAGTGGTGCTCGCGCGGCGAAAGTGGCGCGTTTCGCGGTCGGCGCGGTAGCGGCACGAGCGGTGCATCGAGCAGCGATTATCCCAGATCACGAGATCGCCTTGGTGCCATGTGTGGGTGTAGACGTTGCCGGGGCCGGTCGCGTGTTCAGTCAATTCGGCCAGCAACATACGCCCGGCAGGCTTGGGCATGCCGACGATGTGGTCCGCATGAGCCGATAAATACAGCGTCTTGCGGCCGGTTTCGGGCAGCACGCGCACCAGATCGTGCGTGACGCGCCCGGTGATGGCGGGATTGGTGGCATCGAAATCGTCAAAGCCAAGCGCGCGGCGCGCGGTGGTCGACGAATGTTCTGCGACCAGCCCTTCGACCAGTTCGCGGCGATCGGGGTCGAGGCTATCCCATGCGGCGCGCATATCAGCGAACTGTGTTTCGCCGCCCTCACTGGTGACGGTGATGCCGTACAGCATCGAAAGATGAGCTGGCACCGCCTTGAACGAGGCGTCGGTATGCCAGAAACGGTTGCCCATATCGAGCAGTCGCCGCCGGTCACCGGCAGCAACGGGCTTGCCGTCTTCTCCAAGGTTGGAAACCTGCAGCAGGTCCTTGCGCATGCCGCGCGCATAGTCGCCCGACATCTGGCTGTAAGAATCAAGCTGACCGAACTTGGCGGCGAAATCGGCCTGCTGGTCGCCGTCAAGCGCCTGGCCCGGCAGCACAATGACGCAGTGCGCGATCAGCGCCTCGCGGATGAAGGCCACGTCCGCCTTGCTGGCGCGCGCGGCGTCGATGCCCTCGATGCGGGCGGCGAAAGCTGGCGTGAGCGGGGTCGTTGTGGCCATTGCAAATCCTCTCCGCGCCAACTGTATGGCATTTTGCATTGCACGCAACGCTTGCGGAATCACGCGGCGACCGCCAGCATTGCCTGAAACGACACAGGGAGAGAGTAGTGAGTCAAGCAAGCGTGCCGACTGCCCAAGATATGATCGCCGAGGCGACGGCAACAACCGGATGGACCGGGGGAGTGGATGCCGAGCTCCTCGTCGGGCTCGAACGCACGGTGCTCGGCTTTGCCGAAGCGCCGCTGACCGAAGCCGCCCGCGCCGACGCCTACAATGCGATGCGCGGCGATCTCGCCATGCGGTTTCGCCTAGAGCAGTATCTGGCCGATCATCCCGAGATCGAACAGCAGCAGATCGAAGGCCCGCTGATCGTCACCTCTGTGCCGCGTTCGGGCACCACGGCAACCCTTGCCATGCTCGCGCTCGATCCCCGGTTTCGCTATACCCGCGACTGGGAAATCAAGCAGCCGCTGCCGCCTCCGGTCCTGGGCGAGGAGGACAGCGATCCGCGCGCTATCGCCGCTCGCGAGCGCGCCGCGCTGATGGATCAGTCGATCCACCTCCACGACCCCGACGGCCCGGAAGAGGACATGATCGCCATCGCCGCCTACGACATGCGCAGCTATCACGGCCGCTATCCCATGCCCGACCGCTACCTCGACGAATATATCGAGGACAGCTTCCACTCGACTTACAAGTTTCACGAGAGGGTTCTGAAACTGCTGCAGTGGAAGCGGGGCCCCAACCACTGGGTGCTGAAATCGCCGCCGCATCTGTTCCGCTTCGAGGCCATCGTCGAGCGCTATCCCAGTTCGCGGATCGTCATGACTCACCGCGATCCGGTGCGGATGATCGGTTCGGTCTCCAGCATGTATGAGCAGCTCTATGCCTCGATTTGTCCGCCGGGTGCAGTCGACAACGCCTGGATTGGTCGGCGCTGCCTCGATTTCTGGGCGCGCGGCATGGAAATCGCGCTGCGCGCGCGCGACAAGCTGGGCGAGGACCGCTTTGCCGATGTCCACAACCGCGAACTGGTTGCCGATCCGGTGGCGACGCTGGAAAAGCTTTACGACCGGCTGGGCTTCACGATGGACGACGGGACACGTGCGCGCATTTTGGATTACAACAGCCGCAATGCGCAGGGCGCGCACGGCGAGCACAAATATACGGTCGAGAAATACGGCCTGACCGAAGCAGAGATTAACGCCGCCTTCGCGGAGTACCTGGACCGGTTCGGACTTTAGGCTTCGACCTCGCTCACCTTTCCGCCCTCGATGCGGATCAGCCGCCCGGCGAGCGCAAGGCTTGCCGGGCGGTGCGTGATGAGGATCACTGTACGGCCCTTCAGCGCCTGTTCGCACGAGGCGATAAATGCACTCTCGCCGTCGAGGTCGAACATCGAGGTCGCCTCGTCGAACACCAGCACCGGAGGATCGGCGAGCAGCGCGCGGGCGAGCGCGATGCGCTGGCGCTGTCCGCCCGACAGGCGCACGCCGTGATCGCCGATCTCGGTATCGTAGCCGCTGGCGAGCCCGCTGATGAACTCGTGCGCCTGCGCCAGCCGCGCGGCCTGCTCGATCGCCGCCTGGTCCGCGCCATCCCGCCCGAACGCGATGTTCGCGCGGATCGTGCCGTTGAACAATAGCGGGCGCTGGGGAACGAGGCCGAACTGGCGGCGCAGCGCCTGAAGCTGGATATCGCGGATCTCCCGCCCGTCGAGCCTCACTTCGCCTGCCGACGGCTCATGGAAGCGCAGCAGCAGGTTGACGAGCGTGGTCTTGCCCGCGCCGTTCTCGCCCACAAGAGCGACGATCTGCCCGGCCGGAATGTCGAGATCGACATGATCGAGCACCACTTCGCGCCCCGGATAGGCGAAAGTCACGCCGCGCAGGCAAAGCGCGCCTTTGGCCCGCCCCAGCGTGCCTGGCGCGGCATAGCCGGCTTCCGGCTCGCGCTGCACCACGCTGTTCAGCCTTTCCAGCGTGCCGAGCGCGGTCTGAACCTCGCCGTATATGTTGGAAAGCGCGCCGACCGGTCGCGTCAGCAGCGCCGCGTAGAAGAGGAAGCCGAACAGCTCGGTCGGGCTCATCGCCCCGCCGTGCATCGAACGCCCGGCGACGATCAGCAGCGTGATCGCGGCGCTGGCAGCGATCAGTTCGATTGCGGGACCGATCGCGGCCTTGATGCGGCTCTCGCGCTGCGCCAGCACCATCGCCTGTTCGACCGCTGCGCCGTAGCGCGCCGCCTCGATATCCTCGCGCGCGAAGGACTTGATCGCGGGAAGCATTTCGAGGTTTTCCTCGGCGACCGCGACCACTTCGGCCTCGGCTTCGCGGATCCGGATGGCGAGGCCGCGCAGCCTGCGGCCGATCAGCTTGATGATCAGATAGAACAGCGGAACCGCCACCGGCACGATCGAGGCGAGCAGCGGATCGATGGTGAACATGATGGCCACCGCGCCGGCCGCCGTCATCAGCCGCGCGGGAATGCCGGTCAGCGTCGAGGTGAGAAAGGTGCCGAGGCTGCTCACCTCCCAGGTCATCAGCGCCAGCGTGTCGCCCTGCCGGTGATTCTCGTGGTAGCCGATCGGCAGCGACTGCAAATGCCGGTAGATGCGCTGGCGTTGGTCAGCGAGAATGCGTGCCGACGCCATGCCCGACCACAGCGCGGTGAGGAAGCCGACCAGCGCGGTCAGCACGACCGCGCCGACCAGCAGCGCCGCGATCACGCCCGTGGGGGCCTCGCCCTTGCCGAACATGCCGCCGAGCAGCCGCGCGCCCAGCGCCGGGATGGCGAGCGACACCAGCGAGCCGGCCACCGACATCAGCGCGAGCTGCGTCCGATAGGGTCTGGCGAGGAGAAGGAGGTCGCGCAGCTGCATTGCAGCTGGCTAGGCGATGGCCGCGCCCGGGGCAATTGCCCCAAGTGTTTTACTGTCCCAGCGCGGCGATCACGTCCTCGCTTTGCACCACGCGCGCGATCATCCGCATCTGGTTGTCGACGATGGCGCGGTGTGTGGCCATATCGGAGGCGGCGATGCAGTCATCAGGCACAAGCACGTGATAGCCCAGTTCGGAGGCGACCATCACGTTGCCCGCCACGCCGACATTGACCGAAACCCCGGTGACGACGACGGTCTCGATCCCCATGCGCCGCATCAGGGTATCGAGCTGGGTGCCGACCATCGCGGTCATGCCTGAGGAGCGCGGGATTTCGAAATCGCCTTCCTGGAATTCGCAACCTTCGACATAGGCCTGCGCGGGGTGATCCTTGGGCAGCGGCGTGCCCTTCATCGACATGGCCGCGATCAGCGTGTTCACCTTGACGTCGGCGCGGTCCGCCCTGCCGCGCGCAGGAGTGTGGAACACCGGCGCGCCAGCCTTGCGGAAGGCGGCGGCGAGCGCCGCAATTTTCTTGGCGATTCCGCGCTCGGTCACTTGGTTGGCCAGTGCGGGAAAGCCCGCATATTGCGGATCGACCACGAACTTCTGCATTTCGTGGATGATGAGCGCGGGCTTGCCAGTAATCATGTTATGTCCTCTCCTGTCCCTTGTGGACCTTTGGAGGGGAGACTAGCCGAATGATACAGGCGCGCAATGGGCGATGGCTGGTGTGGTCAATGGCGATTGGCCTTTCGCTGGCGCAGGGGAGCACGGCAATGGCAAAGGAAGATCTCGCGCAGCGGATCGAGCGGCTCGAGGCGCGTCTCGCCGATGCCGAGGCGCGGCTTGGCGTGCAGCAGGTGATCACCACTTACGGCCTTGCCGCCGACACGAACGACATTCCTGCGATGATGTCGCTGTGGACCGATGACTGCGTGATCGAGATCGACGGCAACGTCATCGCGCAGGGGCGCGAGCAGTCGCGCGGGATCATCGAATCGGAAGTTCACCAGTCGATCCAGCCCTATTCCGCGCATGTCATGGGGCCGTTCAGGATCGACGTGATCGATGCCGATCACGCAGTCGCGACCGGTTACCAGACGGTCTATGTCCGCGAGGGCAAGCGGGCGGAAGGGCAGTCGCAGGTCTGGCGGCAATCGTTCGGGCGGTGGGAACTGCGGCGCAGCGGCGGGCGCTGGGAAATCGCGCGGCGCCAGTCGCGCGCGGTATCGCATCCCGGCGTCAAGGCGATTGTCGAGCCGACCCTGCGCAAGCGCGAAGATGGCGCCAATTGACATATTGTGCCTTGCCCGCCTGTTCTGCTAGCGGAGCTGCAACAAGTCTATTGAGTTAAGTGAAATGCCTTTGCCCGCTTCCGGGCCGGGCCATAAGGGAGTGACCCCGCATGGGATTTCCGCAACGCAAGGCGGCTATCGTCGGCGTCTACAATACGAAACAGGCCCGGATGATAGAGGGCAGCTCGTGGACGCTCGCGCTGGAAGCGATTCAAGGCGCGCTCGACGATGCGGGTCTCAAGCACAGCGATATCGATGGCCTGTCCTCGATGATGTACGATGCCAGCCTCACCGCGCAGCAGATGTGGGTGGAGCAGCTTGGCGGCAGGCCGATGACCTATACCTCGCACGGTATCGCCGGTGCGCTGGTGACCAAGGCGGCGGCGGCGATCGCGGCGGGCCTGACCAACGTGGTGTGCATCTATTTCGGCAATGCCGGGATGCGCGCGGGCCCCTCGAAGCAGCGCGCCGCGGCCGAAGCCGCGCCGGTGGTGCGCAAGGCGCCGCGCGTGCCCGACTGGGATTTCAACATTCACGGCGCTTATATGTCGGCCTGGTATGCGCTGTGGACGCGCCGCTACATGGACCAGTTCAACGCGCCCTATGAGAACCTTGCCGAATATCCGGTGATCGCGCGCTATCACGCTACGCTCAACCCGGCCTCGATCATGGGCGAGCGCGGCGAGATTACCGTGCAGGACGTGATCGATTCGCCGATGATCAGTTCGCCCTTGCACCGGCTCGATTGCTCGCTCGACAACGATGGCGGCTATGCGATCCTCGTCGCCTCGGCCGAAGTGGCGAAGAATTGCCGCAAGGAGCCGATCTGGGTGCTGGGCGGCGGCGAAGGCATCTATACCGATTTCTACATGTCCTTCACCAATGACTGGATCAACGACAACGGCCAGTCGGTGCGCAAGGCGAGCGAGATGGCCTTCGCCGGTGCCGGCGTGACCCGCGACGACATCGACGTCGCCGCGATGTACGATTGCTTCCCGGTGACGATGGCCCGCAACATCGAGGAAATGGGCTTCTGCAGTGTGGGCGAAGGCCACGAATACATCAAGGAAGGCCACCTCAAGCTGGGCGGCAAGCTGCCGACCAACACCGATGGCGGCCTGCTGTCGCACAGCCACTGCGGCAATCCGAGCGGGATGCATGTGGTCGAAGTGGTCAAGCAGCTGCGCGGCGAATGCGACGCGCGGCAGGTCAAGGATGCGAAGATCGGCGCGGTCCTGTCGCAGGGCTATGCAGTCCACGGCGTCGCGGGTGTCGCCATTCTCGGCAAGGATTGAGGATCAGCAACGATGACAGAGCAACCCTACAACAAGCCCTTGCCGCAGCGCCTGCCCGAGAACGAGGAGTTCTGGGAGGGCCTCGAGGCCGGCGAGTTCCGCGTGCCCAAGTGCAACAATTGCGGGTACTGGCACTGGATTCCCTATCCTGCCTGCCGCAACTGCCTCTCGACCGACCAGACCTGGACCGCGACCAGCGGCAAGGGCACGGTGTTTTCCTACACCGTGGTTCACCGCGGGCCAGGCGGCTTCCGTGACGACGTGCCCTATGTGCTCGCCATGGTCGAATTTCCCGAAGGCCCGCGCAACCCGATCGTGCTCGGCACCATGGTCGATGTCGATCCTGACGCGGTCCACACCGGCATGCCGGTCAAGGTCGTCTATGAGGAAATTCCGGGCGAAGACGTGACCATCTGGCACTTCGCGCCGGACAATTGAATAAGCGGGAAGGGGCGACCCTTCCCCGATTCAGTCCATGCCTTCGATGAGCTCGATGATGTGGCCATCGGGACTCTCGAGGAAGACGTAGCATACCGTGCCGAAGCGCTGCGGCTCGCCCTGGCGCTTGGCACCGGCGGCCTCGGCGCGGGCGAGCGCGGCTTCCATCTCGGGTACGTAAAATCCGATCGGGCCGTAGGAATTGCCGCGCGTGATCTCCAGTCCGTCCTTCTCGAACAGGATCAGTCCGCAGGCTTCGTCAGGCGTCTTGAGAATATGTTCGCGAAAGCCGGGCGCAACGACCGGCTCGCTCGCCACCATGCCGAACGCCTCTTCGTAAAAGCGCTGGGTGGCGGCGGCATCTGCGACCGTGATCTTGAAAAAGCCGAGACGCGATGCGGCACTTGTCATGTTTCAATTCCCCTGTTGAATCAGTTCGATCTCGTGGCCGTGCGGCGTACGCAGGATAGCAAAGCGCACCGCGCCTGCGGCAGTCGGCTCCCTGACCATGCTTGAGCCGCAGTCGATCGCGCGGGCGAGCACGCCGTCAAGATTGTCAGTGCGCACGCCCAGCGGTCCCCAGCCGTTGCCGATGTCGCGCGGCTTGCCGTCTTTCCAGCAGCGCAGGATCACGTCGAACGGATTGTCCGGCGCTGACATGGCGACCTGCCGGAACTCGGCAAGATCGAGCACTTGTCCCGCGTTCCAGCCGAAAACCTCGCGAAAGAAGGCAATGGCTGCTTCGAGATCGGGGACGTGCAGCTTGACGAAACCGGGATCGCAGCGCGGCGCGGCAGCAGGAGCGGTCATGCGCCGCGCCCGTGGAAATTCACGCCTTTGCGCGCCAGCAATCGCAACGCCGCCTGCCATTCGAGGCATCCGGCAGGATCACGCGGGCCGCCGGGCCGGTCGAGCCACTGACCGAAGCCCTTGGCCTGGCCTTCGAGGATCGCTTGGGGCGGATAGTGCAGGTCGCTGCCTGCCGCCATCAGCATGACCTGCGCCTCGCAGGCCATCTGGAAATTGTGAAGCTGGACATAGGCTTCGGCGATTGTGCGTCCGGCAATCATTACCCCGTGGTTGCGCAGGATGACCGTGTCCTTGCCTTCGAAATCGCGCACCAGCCGCTCGCAGGCATCGCCGCCGAAGCCATAATCGTGATAGCCTACGCGGCCCGCAAACCCCATTGCGGTCTGCGTCAGCAGCAGCAGACCCGAAGCCATCGCCGATACTGCCATGATCGCGGGCGTGTGGACATGAGCGAGGCATTGCAGGTCACCGCGCGCGGCGAGCACCGGCGCGTGCAGGTCGTGCGCGGCGACATTGGTCTGTGCATCGGCCTGGCGGTCGATGATTGCCCCGTCCGAGAGCCGCACCTTGACCAGGTTGTCAGGCGTCACCTCGTCGTAAAGCAGGCCATAGGGATTGACGAGATAGGCGTCCGGCTCGCCCGGAATCTTGGCCGAGATGTGGTTGTAAATGAGGTCGGTCCAGCCATGATGATCGACCAGCCGGTAAAACGCGGCAAGGTCGCGGCGGGTGGCCCGCTCGGCTTGCGACATTTCGCTCACCGCTGGTTTTGCTGCTACGCTCGCCATGTCGCTCTCCCTTGTCGTTATCGCAGCTTTGCGATCACTTCGCTGCCATACCACTCCACCGCTTCGATGTATTGCGCGCGGCTGCCGTGCGGAGCCATGGCGGAGATCCAGTTCACACCCGCTTCAGCCATCTCGCCAACCGCATCGACATAAGCCGATACGTCCCCGTCGCCCAGCCAGCCGACCTTGACCGGCGGCCCGGCGGAGAGATCGAACTGTCCGCTGCGCCCCTCGCGCGCGCGAATGTCCTCGATCTTGGCAACGCGCTCCTTGAAGTCGGGAATATCGCCCACGGCAATGTCGCGGTTGGCCGCGCTCATCCCCCTGGCGGCGAAGAACGGGCACCAGCCGTCGCCGTACTTGCCCGCGCGCTCGAGCGCGGCGGGGCTGCTGCCGCCGATCCACAGTGGGGGAGGGGAGGAAAGCGCGGGGCGCGGTTCGACCTCGACCGCGTCGAAATTCATCCCCTTGTAGCTTATCGGGCCGCCGCTCCAGGCAAGGCGCAGCACTTCCAGAGCCTCGTCGAACAGCTTGCCGCGCCGCTTGAAATCGGAGCCGAGCGCGTCGAATTCGACCTTCTGGTAGCCCGCACCCATGCCCAGGATCAGCCGCCCGCCGGTCAGCGTCTGGACCGTGGCTGCACACTTGGCGAGCAGGAACGGATTGCGATAGCCCGCGACCACGATGTTGGTGTGCAGCTTGAGCTTGCGGCTGGCCGAGCCGAGCGCCATCAATGCCGCGAAGGGATCGAGCGCGTCGTGGCCCATGCCCTGGTGCAGCCAGTGCGTATCGGGTGAGGGGTGATCGGTGATGAAGGCGGCGTCGAACCCCGCCCTTTCGAGGGCGGACGCCATCTCGGCAATCGCGTCGAGCGTCTGGAATTCGCCCGGCGTGGGGACGCCGAGCGGGATCTCGATGGTGAAATTCGGGGTCATTTCTATCCTCTCAGATTAAATGGCTGCGCGAGGAGCTTCCTCTGGCGCAAATTGCGGATAGGGGCCTAGCCCGAACACCAGCAGTCCGGCGAGAATGAAGCCGGGAATGCCAAGCATCAGGTAAAGTTCGTAGTTGCCGGTCTTGTCGAATATCAGGCCTGCGGAAACCGGCCCGATCCCGGCGGACAGCCCGGTCATCATCGAGACCGTACCATATATCTTTCCGAAGTGCCTGAGCCCGCCGTACTGTGTCGTTAGGTAAATGATGAGATATAGGCTGGTGCCGCCCCCGAACCCGATCAGCGCCGCAACGGTAATGATGATGGGAAGCGAACCGCCGCTTACCAGCAGCAGGCCGTAGGCGAGGGCGGGCGTGGACAGGAAAATGAACGGCAGCACAGCCGAATTGAACCGGTCCATGATTGTCCCGGCGATCAGGCGCGCGGCAATTGCGGAGCCTCCCGCAACCACGGCAAGGCTGGCGGCGGTGACCGGTTTCACACCGAACGACTGGTAGACCGGAACCATGTGGACGCTCCATGCCGAAGCGAGCAGGGTTGCCAGGAAGCAAGCGAGGGCGATCCGGATCATCGTGACGCTTCGCAGGGCTTCGCGGAAACTGAGTCCCCCAGGCACCATCACCGGCTCGGCAGCGCCCGGCGATCCGTCCGGCAGATCTGCGCCGCGCGAAGGCAGCGGCGCGGGCCTGACCCTGAAGAACGGCACTACGAGCAGCAGCGCCAGTCCAGTCCAGCCAAGCCCGATGGCGACATAGGCCATGCGCCATCCCAGTTCGGCGATCAGCAATTGGGTGAGTAGCGGAGTGATCGCGCTGGCCACCGACATGCCGCTCAGCATGATCGCCATGGCGACGCCGCGATTGGCGACGAATGCCGTCGCCACCGGCGGGTTCCACACCATCGTGCGGATCAACAGCGACGCAAGCGCATAGACCACCCACATGCCGATCCACAGCGCGACCATGCCGTTCATCAGGCTGAACGCCGCGAACGAGAGGCCGCACAGCGCCAGGCCGGGGATCGCGATGGCCCGGGCGCCGAACCTGTCCACCAATGCACCCGCAAACGGGGTGAGGGGGGTAACGATGAAGGCGAACACGGTCATGCTCAGCGAGATTGTGGTGCGGTCCCAGCCGAATGCGTCCTGAAGCGGCTGCATGAACAGGCCGAGCGTCGTGGTCGGGATACCGCCGAAGGAGATTCCGAATGTGGCGGCGAGCAGCAGCGGCCAGTGCAGCTTCCATTCCGACGGCGCCTTGGCCTTTGCTTGCGTCATGCTTCTCTCCCGACCGGCTATCCTGCCTCGATATCGGGCCGGTATCACCATTTGCTCTCCGCCATCGGAAGCATGACTTGCATCAAAAGGCAACGTCGGTCAGAATAATTGCCAACCCTGTATTATTAATGAGATTCGGCGGCTCGTATCGCCGGGAGCTTTGGAGAGAGCAGATGCAGATCGATATGCTGATCAAGGGCGGAACCGTTGTCGATGGCAGCGGCGCGGATGCCTATGCGGCGGACGTGCGGGTTACGGCCGGGCGAATCGCCGAAATCGGCAAAAACCTTGCCGCCCGCGAGGGTGAGCGCGTGTTCGATGCCTCCGGTTGCTACGTCACGCCCGGCATGATCGAGACGCACAATCACTGGGATGGCGGCGTCTGGTGGGCGCCCAACATGGAACCGCTGCCCGCTTACGGCGCAACCACATCGATCAACGGCAACTGCGGCTTCTCGATCGCGCCCGCTCCGAAGAGCGCCGAAGGCAAGCAGACCGTCGTCGACATCTTCAACTACTTCGAGGACATCCCCGAAGAGCCGATGAACGAGGTGGTTCCCTGGGATTGGGACAAGTGGAGCGAATACAAGGCCTCGATGCAGTCGAAGGTGCGCCTGCCGCTCAACTTCTGCTCGTTCTGCGGTCACGTTCCGCTGCGCATTGCGGTGATGGGAATGGACGCCTGGACCCGCGCCGCGACCCCTGAGGAAATCGCGCAGATGTGCGCCTATCTCGACGATGCGCTGGCGGCAGGCGCGATGGGCCTTTCATCCAACATGATGGACCGCGACAAGTACGAGCGCCGCCTGCCGCCGCAGATGGCGGACGATGCCGAGATCGAGGCGCTGATGCGCGTGGTAGCCAAGTATCCTGGCTCCACCGTGCAATTCATCGTCGACTACTTCCTGGCCGGCGAAGGCAACGAGCAGGTCGAACATTGGGCCAAGCTCGCCAAGAAAACCGGCGTGAAGCTGCAATGGGCGGGCATGCCCGCGCTCGTTTTCATGAAGAAATACCAGGAGCGCGCGCTGGAACTGCACGAGCAGTTCAAGGCCGAAGGATTGCCGATCTTTACCGCCTTCAACGTGATCTCGCCGACCTCGATCCTCAATTTCTATTCAACGCTGATCTTCGGCCAGAACGGAAACCCGGTCTGGCAGGAGCTGATCAACGAGAAGAGCTGGGAAGGCAAGAAGGCCATGCTGACCGACGAGGCATGGCTCGATCGCGCCCGCGAATCGTGGGACAACCAGTTTCCGCATTCCACGCTCAACGACACCGAGGGTATGCTGCTGCGCGAAAGCGAATCGGGTTTTGGCCCGGTTGGCTGCACGCTCGCCGATTACCAGCGCGACGCGGGTTTCAACCACACTTCCGACGCGCTCGCCAAATGGGTGCTCAACAACGGGCACGAATCGATCATCCTCAAGCGCAGCTACCCGCGCGACAACGACATGCTCAACCGGTTGCTGATGGATGACAACACGCTGTGCAACGTTTCAGATTCGGGCGCGCACGGCAAGATGTTCTGCGGCGCGGGATATAACGTCGCGCTGCTCACCGAATATGTCCGCGAGCGCAAGTTCCTCACCATTGAGCGCGCGATCTACATGCTGACCTGGCGCACCGCCGAGTTCTTCGGCTTGCACGATCGCGGCCTGATCAAGGAGGGCATGGTCGCCGACATCGCCGTGTTCAACCTCGACGAGATCGAAATGCGCCCCGAGAAGAAGATCTGGGACGTCTACGACGGCAAGGGCAGCCGCACATTCCGCTATACCCGCGATGCCGCGCCGATGCGCCTGACGCTTTGCAACGGCGAGCCGACTTTCGACCGCGGCGAGTTCACCGGCCGCTATCCGGGCGAATTTATCGGCCCCGAGGTTGAGGGCGGGGCTGAGCTCGCAATCGCGGCGGAGTAACCGGCACTCCCCTTGTCGGTCCGGGCGTGATCACACCAGCGTCACGCCCGGGTATTGCCCGATGATAATGCTTTCCATGTCGCCGTATCCGCTGTTTTCGCCCTCGCGGATGCGGATCGGGCGGTCGCGGATCTGCCAGCGGTAGTTCTCTTCGGTCTTGCGCGGCTCGTTGACATCGTCGACGCATTCGCCGTCGACAAAGGACTGACCCTTGTAGCTGCCGTGAAGCTGGCCCTTCCATGCGCCGTACATTGCCGGATTGAGCCGGAAGCCCAGTTCGGGGTCTATCGCCTCGAACTCGAAAATGCGCTCCACCATCGACTTGCCGGGACCAGCCAGCACTGCGGTGATCGTGCCGTGCATCGCTGCCTTGTCGGCAGCGCGATAGGTGATCTCGGGATAGAGATGCAGGATCGGGGTCTGGGTGCCGTCGCTCTCGTTGATATAGCCGGAAAAGAATTCCAGCGGGCCGTCGCCGCCGAAATCGCGGAAATAATAGGCAAGATCGTAGCTGGAGCCGTCGGGCCGCTCGATCCGCGAAACCAGCCAGTTGAAGTGGTAGGCGCTGTCCTTCATGCCCCCGGTGCCCCCGGCGTGGCCGGGCACGAGATCGTCGGGATCCTTGCCGACATGCTCGCGAACGCCCCACGAGTGATCGCGGAATCCGAACCAATCGTCGCGGCTGACCTCGATCCGCTCGCCCTTGACCTTGATCCAGCCCGAAACCTCGCCCGGCTGGTGGTAGCGGATAACATCCGAGGCGGCGCGGCCGCTAGCGATCACCACGTCGCGCTTCTCGAAGAACGCGGGCATGGTCGCGTGAAAGGTCAGCTCGAAGGACAGCGGCTGCGCCTCGTTCGCCGCCAGCGTGATGCGCAGCTCCTCGAAAGGCCGCACCACTTCGTAGCGCAGCGGGCCGACGCTCATGTCCTCGCTCGCAATGTCGAGCACCCGGCTGGCGCGCACGGTGCGCTGGGAAGTGCCGATCTGCACACCCGCGAAGCCGTCGATGACGTTGCGGTTGGGATATTTGCCGAGCCCGAAGCTCGCCTGGATGCCGCCGCGCTTGCTCATCAGCGTGAACCACACCTTCTCGGTCCAGCCCCGGTCGGCGGTGCCGACGGCAGCGTGAGTGTTGACGATCTGGTGCGTGAAAAATTCGTCCGCATTGGTCAGCGCGGCAATGGTCGGGATCATGGGTCTGTACCTGTCACATGCCCTCGGCGTCGAGCATGGAGACCAGCACGCCGAGGTAATAATCGAGATTCTGCTGGAAATAGGCGAGCTTGGGATCGGTGTTCTTGCCGGTCACCCACAGGTTGGTACCTTCGGCCATGGTGCACAGGATCTTGGCAATTTGCGCCATCTCGTGCCAGATCAGGCCCCGGCTCGATCGGCCCGTGACCCGCTCCCACAAGGCGATGGCTTCCTCGCGCGTGAACATGCCCGGCGCCTTGAGCTGAGTCGCGGCGCGGTGGAACGGTCCCTCGAAAAAGATCATCAGGTAGCCCAGATCGCACAGCGGCTCGCCATTGAGCGCCATCTCCCAATCGAGCACCGCGCTAAGCTCGCTCTCGTGCCACATGAAGTTCGAAAGCTTCACATCGCCGTGAACCACGCTGGGCGGCCCGCTGACCGGGGCAGGGCGTGACAGCAGCCGGTCATAGGCGGCGACAAGCGACGGGCAATTGGCCCTGTCGGCAAAGCTGCGCCACATGCGCACATCGTCATCGGGGCTGACGGGATCGCCGAGCAGGGCAAGCGGCTCAAGCCGGGCGAAGCCAGCAAGCGTTTCGATCCACGTCTCGCACAGCCGCCGGCGGAACGGGTCGCTTGGCGCGGTGAACCACTCGGGCAACTGGGTGTCGTGGACTTCGGCGCCCGCGACGCATTCCATCACGAAGAACGGCGCGCCGATGACGCTATCGTCCTCGCAGATCGCGACGATGGCGGGCACCGGCGGTCCGCCGGGTACCTCGCCGAGCGCAGCGTAGAGCCGCGCCTGCGCCAGCACGTCATGGCCTTCGAGGATCGCACCGCCAGCGGGCGGCATCCGCAGGATCCAGTTGACGCCTTCGATCCGGTACGTCTCGTTCGAGAACCCGGTGGTCAGCGGCACGACTGCGCCGATTGCCTCGCCGCCGGGCATATAGCCCCGCAGCGCCTCGGCAATCGCCGTAGGATCGCGGCTCACGCCTTCTGCAGGATATGAACCGCCGAGGAAGTGCCGAACCCCAGAACATGGGCAAGACCGATGCGCGCGCCTTCGACCTGCCGCTTGCCGGCCTCGCCGCGCAGGTGCTCGACGATCTCGACGATATTGGCGACACCGGTCGCGCCGATCGGGTGGCCCTTGGCGATCAGCCCGCCCGAAACGTTGACCGGCAGCCTGCCGCCGAGCATCACTTCGCCGCCCTCGATCAGCCGCGCCGCCTCGCCTTCGGCGCACAGGCCCAGGTTCTCGTAATGAAGCATCTCGGCAGTGGCGAAACAGTCGTGCAGCTCGACGATGTCGAGGTCTTCAGGCCCCATGCCCGCCATCTCGTAGGCCTTGGCGACGGCCATGCGCGTCACCGAGTTGGGATCGAACAGTTCGGGGTTGTTGGCTTCCCACGGGTCGGAGGCGAGCCCCGATCCGGCGATGCGCACCGCGCGGCCCAGGCCCAGTTCCTTCGCCTTCTTCTCGGAGACGATCACCACGGCGGCTGCGCCATCGACATTGGCCGAACACATCAGCTTGGTCAGCGGATAGGCGATCAGGTCGCTGGCGAGGATTTCCTCGAGCGAAGCCTCGGTCTGGTACTTTGCCTTGGGATTGAGCGCGCCGTGCTTGCGATTCTTGACTGCGATCTTGGCGAACTGCTCCATCGTCGTGCCGTATTTCCCGGCATGGACCATGCCGCACTCGGCGAAGACTGCGGGCATCGAGCCGGAGCCGAAAATGCCCTCAGGCGTAAGTCCGCTGGAGGGTCCGCCGCCGAGCATGCCGCGCGGGTTCATCTCGGTGCCCACGGCGAGCGCGATGTCGTACATCCCGCTCTTGATCGCGATGAAGGCTTCGCGCACCGCCGTCGCGCCCGAGGCGCAGGCGTTCGACACATTGACGCAGGGGATCCCGGTCTGGCCGATCTCGCGCATGATCTGCTGGCTCATCGAAGCGCCGGCAGTAAAGCTCGATCCGGTGTAGAACACCTCGACATCGTCGATGGTAAGGCCCGCATCGTCGAGCGCCATCAGCGCAGCCTCGCCGCCGAGCTGGGCAGGGGTCTTGTCGGGATAGCGGCCGAAGGCGATCATGTCGGCGCCGATGATATAGGCTTCGCTCATTGGTTCAGCTCCTATGCGTCGACCGTTGCGGCCGTGAAGTGATAGGCGACAAAATCGTTGCCTTCCTTGTCTTTAGCCCCGCCAGCATCGTTCATGACGAGGCGCACCGGCATTCCCGCGCGCAAGTCCTCGTGGGATACGCCATTCAGGTTGCCCTTGATCGAGATGCCGTCGTCAAGCCGCACGACCGCGGAGACGAAGGGTACCGGCACGCCCGGATAGCTCCTGTGGACGATCGACCAGGTGACGAGCTTGCCGCTGTCACCGGCGCGGAACTCCTCCATGGTGCCGCGCGCATGGCATTTGCGGCAAGCGATGGTGGGCACTTCGGCGGCGGTGCCGCAGGCCGTGCAGCGGAATGCGCGCACCCAGGCGTCGCCGTTTTCGGCAACCGCGATGTTCGTGCGTCCGGGTATCTGCATGGGGTTCCTCTCCAACTGCGCGAGTCTGTTTCGATTGGCCTAGGCCCGGCGGCCGTGCCGGGCAAGACCCGTCAAGCCTCGTATTTCACCGATTCGACCGCGATCTTCGCGTCGAACGGTCCGCCATCGCGGCCGCGAACCTCGCGTCCGATCTTCTGCAGGTACTGCCCCGAATAAGTCGTCTGTCCAGTGGTGACGAGCGGATCGACGAGGCACAGCGCGAGGATCGCCTCGGCCATGACTTCGGGGTCTTCGGGCGCGGTCAGCCGGTCACGCGAGAGGATGCCCTTGTCGATCATCTTCTGCACGTTTTCGGTGATGACCGAGTTTACCGGCGCGACCGTGTTGGCGCTGATCCCGGTGCCGTGCAGTTCGGCGGCAAGCGCACGCGTGAACAGGTTGAGCGCCGATTTCGAGGACGTGTAGGACGAGCAGCCCTGCGTCTTGTGAAACTCGAGATAGGGAGGCCCGTCGGCGTTCGGCGCGGCGCGGTCGGCGATGGTCGACGAGACGTTGACGATCCGCCCCCAGTCCTGCGCCATCATGCCGGGCAGCGCGCGCACGATCATGTCGCGGGTGCCGAACACGTTTATCTCGAAGGCCGAGCGGAAGGTCTCGTCCGACATCTCCCAGACGCGCTGGCCCTTCATCGCGCCGCCCGCGACATTGTTGACGAGCACGTCGACCTTGCCGAAGCGGGCGAGCACTTCGTCCATGAAGGCGGCACGCGATTCGGGCTGTGTCGCATCGAGCGGCAGCGCGTGGGCCTGCCCGCCGCGCCCGCGAATCTGCGCCACCGTCCAGGCCAGTGTCAGCGGCTGGGGGTCGTTCTCATCCCCCACCTTGCGCGCGCCGACGATGACCGTCGCCCCCTCGGAGGCGATGCGCTCGGCTGCCGCCGCGCCGATGCCCTGGCTTGCGCCGGTGACGACCGCGATGCGGCCTTCCAATTCTCCCATGTTTCTATCCTCTCAAGCAAGTTCGTCGATGGTGACCGGCAGGCTGGTCCAGCCGATCTGGAATTGCGAAACCGGCCAGTGGCCGCGTTCGGGATGGACGGTATAGCGTTTTACCGCGCTCAGGAACTCGCGCAGCATGACCTGCCCTTCGAGCCGGGCGAGGTGAATGCCGATGCAGAAATGCGGGCCGACGCCGAAGCTCAGCAGGCGGCGCGCCTTGCGGTTCCATTGAAACTCGTCCGGCTGCGCGAATTCGCGGTGGT
This sequence comes from Sphingomonadaceae bacterium, assembly GCA_947477745.1. Lineage (GTDB taxonomy): Bacteria > Pseudomonadota > Alphaproteobacteria > Sphingomonadales > Sphingomonadaceae > Novosphingobium. Next base: position 35,996 of record CANJUF010000010.1, read on the forward strand.
CGCGGTTGGCCGAAGCGATGATCAGGATCGCGCGCTGGCCGGGCTGAAGATCAACTCCGCCGAGCATGACCGGCTTCTTCGCCGTGCGCCCAAACCACTGCGCCGGCGCGCAGAAGCGCAGCGATTCCTCGAAGGCTGGTGCGACGCTGGCGGGCATTCCGGCGCGCACCTCGGCAAGCTGATCGGGGCGGCGCGCCAGTTCGAGCAGGCACCCCGCGACGATCTTGGGCAGGGTCTCGGTGCCGCCGACGAGAATGCCGTTGAGATCGGTGGCGATCTCCTCGTCCCTGAGCGGACGGCCAATGGTGTCACGGTGGAGCAGGGCATCGATCACCGGGCTTTCCGGCCCCTTGCCAGCGCGTCGGCGCGAGACGGTTTCGAGCAGCAGCGAGTAGATCAGCGCTCTCGCTTCGGCGACGCCCGGTGCGTCCGAAGGCACGCCGACCGTAAGGTTGACAGCACGCGCCAGTGCCTCGGGATCATCCGGCTCCAGACCGAGCACCCGGCACACCATCGTGACCGCGACATGGCTGGCGAAATCGGCGTTGAGGTCGAACTCGCCGCGCGGCAGCAGCAGGGCGAGCCGCTCGCGCACCAGCGCGGTGATTTCCGCCTCGCGCTTGGCGATGCTGCCCTTAAGGAACGGCGCGGCGGTCGCCTGCCTGTGCGCTGTGTGAACCGGGGGATCGAGGAACAGGAACATGTTCTTCACCGGCTCGAGCACCGGTTCGGGCGGCGAACCACGATGATGGACCAGAAGCTGCTCGCGGGTGAACAGCATGCCTTCGGCTTCGGAGAAATGGTCGCGGTCCATGTAGCCGTTCCACACATCTTCGAAGCGGCTGAACACCCAGGTGTCGTATTCAGCGATGTAGTAGGGCGAATGGCTCTCGCGCAGTTCACGGTAAAGCGGCTGCGGATTGTGCATCGCCTCGTCCGAAAACGGATCGTAGCGGAACGCTGACAGCGTCAGCGCGCTCACCGGATCACCGGCTCGGCAATGGCGGCGACCACTTGCACCAGATGCGGATCGACGATGAATTCGGGGCAATCGGCATCGAAATAGGCATCGACAATGCCCCAGTGGACCGGCGTGTCCATGTAGGGGCCGGTCAGGCCGGAGACGTCGTCGTATTCCTGCTCCCAGATGAAATGGGTCGGCTTGCGCCCCTCGCTCCATGCCGCGCGGTTGAGGCCCCAAGCGCGGATTTCGGGCACATATTTCGCCAGCAGCAGGGTGCGCTCCTCAAGCTCCCGCACCAGAGCCGGATCGGCATGGGGAAAGCATGAGAACAGCAGTGCGCGCCACACACCGGTGCCGCCGGTAGACGCAGACTTGCGCGTCATGCGGTATCCGGCCCCGGTAACTTCCAGCCCCTCGATGGCGGGAAGCACCGCGCCGCGCCAGGCAGGGGAGAGCATGGCGGCATTGGCCGCGGCCTCGCTCTCATGGACCATGCGCCAGACGATGTGCCCGGCATTGATCGTCGCCTGATGATAGACAGGCGTGACGAGGTTCTCGATCACGCCGGGAAGGCTGGCGACCGCAGCACGCAGGCCGACGATGACGGTGTGGAGCGCGCCGATTCGCTCGGCGGGCAGGGTGAGCATTCGCAGCGAAACGAACATGACTCAGGCGTCTCCCGGCTGGTCGGTGAGCATGCGGCGCTTGCGCGAAAGGGTGAGCGGGGCGAGGGCTTGCCAGAAAGCGAGCTTGTCCTCGCGCTCGTCGCTGCCGTCCGCCTTGCGGCTGAGCCGCTGCTTCCACCAGCCTGCCTCGCCCTCGACCGACCATAGCCAGAACAGCGTTGCAGGCAGTTCGGAAATCTCGATCGCGGGCGGGTTCTGCCAGGCATGTTCAAGCACCATGCCGCGAGCCTTTGCCCCGGGGATGTAGTCCCGTCGGTAAGCCTCGCGCACGGCAGAGGCCATGCCCGGCTTCGCTTCGACCTCGTCGAGGATCAGCACGCGGCGGGGGTCAGCCATCGCCGCGCAGTTCCTTGGCGAAGGCCACCGTTGCCGCTGCTCCGGCGCGCACGAAGCCCGAATCGGCGCCGAATGCGATGAAGGTCATGCCGATCGACGCCAGCTCGCGCGCATTGTCCTCGCCCAAGGCGGCGCAGCCGGGGATCTTTCCGTGGCGGTCGGCGGCATCGACCACCTTGCGGCAGGCATCGAGGATCTTTTCCGACATCTGCAGCGACAGCCCGTGGCCGAGCGACAGCGCGAGATCGACCGGACCGACGAACATCCCGTCCACACCGGGAGTCGCGGCGATAGCGTCGAGGTTGTCCATCGCCTCTGCCGTTTCGATCATCACCATGCACAGCGGCTCGATGGTCTCGCCGCCCGGCGAATAGTAGCTGCGCACCTTGCCGAAAGAGCGGTTGCCGTGCGGCGGATAACGGCAGGCCTGCGCGGCAATCGCGGCTTGCTGCGCTGTCGAGACCATCGGCACGATCACGCCGCCCGCGCCAAGATCGAGCGTGCGCATGATATGATCGGCGGTGCACCACGGCACCCGCACCAACGTCTGCGTGCCGCCCAGTTCGACCGCGCGCAGCGTGTCGATCATGTTGTGCCAGTCGATCCCGCCGTGCTGCCCATCCAGTGCGACGAAATCGAGGCCCGCGCGGCCCATCAGTTCGGCCGATACGCCGTTGCCGATCGTCACCCAGCTTCCGACTGCGGGTTTCCCCGCCGCGTGCGATGCCCTTACCTTGTCCAATTCAGCCTCTCCCATTGGAAGCGAGTTTGCATTTCGCCGTGAGCAAGTCAAAGGTTAGTCCCGGAGCACGGGAGAGAGAATGATGGCGGACCGGTTCGGGGACGAGCTTGCGGCGATAGTCGGCGAAAAGCACGTCCAGCGCGGCGACACCGTGGACGAGCGCTATCGAACCGACATTTCCCGCAAATATGCGACCGCGCCGGGCTGGGCGGTGCGGCCCGGCTCGACCGCCGAAGTCTCCGCGATCATGCGTGCGGCGCACGCGGCGGGGATTTCGGTCACCGCAATCGGCGGGCAAAGCGGCACCAGCGGCGCTGCGGTGCCGAGCGATGGCGGGCTGGCCATCTCGCTCGAACGGATGAACCGGGTTCACGCGATCGACACGCTTTCGATGACCATGGACGTGGAGGCCGGCTGCATCCTGCAGATCGCGCAGGAGGCGGCCGAGGTGCAGGGCGCGTTCCTGCCGCTCGATTTGGGCGCGCGCGGCTCGGCGATGATCGGCGGCACCATCGGCACCAACGCGGGCGGCAACCGCGTCGTGCGCTGGGGCATGATGCGCGACATGGTGATCGGGCTCGAAGCCGTGCTGGCTGATGGTACCGTGGTCTCCTCGCTGACGAAAATGCTTAAGGACAACGCAGGTTACCACTGGAAGCACCTGCTGATCGGTAGCGAAGGCACGCTGGGCATCGTGACTCGGGCGGTGCTTCGCCTGCGTCCGCTGCCGACGACGCGCCAGACAGCGCTGGTCGCCGCGCCCGGCTTTGAGCAGATGATCCGGGTGATGCGACGGCTGGAAGTATCGCTTTCGGGCCAGCTTTCCTCGTTCGAGCTGATGTGGGCGGATTTCTATGAGACCCTGACCACCGCGCAGTTGCCGCAGCGGCCACGGCCCATGCCGAGCGGTTACGGCATCTATGCGCTGGTCGAGGCGATGGGCGGCAACGAGGCGCTCGACGGGCAGATGTTCGAGCAGGCGTTGGCCGTGCTGATGGAGGAGGGGCTACTCAGCGATGCGGTGATCGCCCAGTCCGACCAGCAGCGCGAGGCGCTGTGGGCGGTGCGCGAGGACCTGTCGCCCGGCTTCACGCCGCGCCGTCCGTTCGTCGCCTATGATGTCTCGATGGCGATCGCGGACATGCCCGCTTTCGTCGACCTCGCGCTCGCCAATCTGAAACAGGCCGTGCCCGATGCGACGTCGCTGTTCTATGGCCACGCGGGTGACGGCAACCTTCACGCCAATGTCAGCAACGGGACGATGGACGCGGCGACCAAGGCGGCATTCGATACCGCGATCTTCCGCGCGGTGAGTTCGTTTGGCGGCTCGATCTCCGCCGAGCACGGCATCGGCATGGACCGTTTGCCATACATCGGCATGACCCGCACCGCCGAGGAGCTCGACCTGATGCGGACGATCAAGCGCGCCATCGACCCCAAGGGAATTCTCAATCCGGGCAAGGTGTTCACAATGGACGCCCAGTGAATTTGCAAGAGAGGACGAAGCCATGATCCGCCGTTTCTACATCATGCCGCTCAACCACCGCGCCACGCCCGAAAGGGTTGCGGAATTCATCGAGGTCTACGACGCCTGCGACCAGTTCATCCCGGGGCTCTCGGCATCGGCGGCGGGGCTGGATTTCGGCGGCGAGACCGTGGTGTGGGAGAACATATTCGACAGCGAAGAGACCTATTCGGGCCTCTACATGGTTCATCCCTATCACGGCTGCTCGCTCGACAGCTACCTGATGGCGGACAGTCCCGAACTGCTCACCCACGACATCTTCACCGTGCGCTACGAGATCCCGGGAGACGTGCCGCGCATCGAAAGCGGCATACGCAGACTGGTTCTGATGAATATCTCGGATGAAACTGAATCAATTGCGGAAAAGCATCTGTCCGAATGCGCAGAGCACGCCGCGACCACGGTGTTCCACCGCGACAACGTCAATTGGGTATCGCCCAAGGGTAAGGCCTGGACGCACATCCTTGAGCAGGGTTTCGCAGACGAAGAGTCGCTCGACGCCTATCTCGAAACCGCGCACGGCATCGCCACGTCGAGTAAGGACGGGCTGCGGCGGCTTGGCATCGATATTTCCAGTCTCAAGATCCTGGCCTATCCTTTTGAACTGAAGGAACCACAGATCCCTGCGCCGCTTCCCGAGGATGGTCCGGCCTTCTACGCCATCACCGCCCAACTGGCGCCCGAGGATGTCGCCGCCTATGTCGCGCTGCTGGAGAGTTCCTACGATCTGCACATGGCGGCAAACGGCTGCAAGCTGGTGCAGCGGCTGCGCACGGTCGATCAGGGCTACCTCGGCGCGGAAGTGCAGTCGATCTGGGAGATGCCGTCGATCGCGCACTACAACCCGATGCGTTTCAGTACCGGCGGCGACGCGAACTGGAACCGCTACGCGCTGGAGGCGATGGCCTTGGTCAAGGGGGGAACGCGGCGGTTTTACCGGGGCGTATGAGACCAAGGATGTAGGCCGATCACTTCGTCATTGCGAGCGTAGCGAAGCAATCCAGAGCCAGTTGCAATACCCCTGGATTGCTTCGGGGCCTTGCCCCTCGCAATGACGGCCGACATCTACTTCTTCTCGGGCTTGTTGAACTGCACCTTGCACTGCGAAATGCGCCACCCGTCGGCAGTGCGCACCACGGTGCGGTGGTACCAGCCGGTGTTCGAGAACTTGGGATCGTTGCCGATGAACGAATAGGACTGAATCGTCTCGGCGCTGTCGCCATTGAGCTCGATTCGGGTCGCGCCGGGCATATGCAGCCCGTGCGGTGCCTGGCTGAGCATGTCGTTGATCGCCTGATGCCCCTCAAGGTCGCGGCCGTAGACGGTGTAGACCGCATCGGGAGTGAACACGTCGAGCCATTCCTCGAATGTGTTGACCTCGAGGCGCAGGCAATATTCGTCGAGGATCGCCCGGATGCCTTCGATGTCCGCCAGTTGCTGCGGTGTGTAAGCCGTCATCATTCTCTCCCGTCAAAACCGGTCAGGTGCAATTTTCCATGCTTTCGCGCGCCATCCGGGCGAGCAGCGGGAATGCCTTGGCCCGGTCTGCCGCCTGCGCGCTCGCCGCAGTGCCGCGCAGCACGCGGCCCTTGATGCCATGAAAGATCGCCGCCAGCCGGAACAGGTTGAAGGCGATGTAGAATTCGTAATTCGCGATGCTTTCGCGCCCGGTGCGCGCGCAGTAGGCAGCGACATAGTCTGCCTCGCTCGGGATATTGAGCGCGGCAAGGTCTGCGCCGGCCAGCCCCGGTACAATGCTCGGCGGCATCCGGTACATCATCGTATGATAGGCGAAATCGGCGAGCGGATGACCCAAGGTCGACAGTTCCCAGTCGAGCACGGCAAGCACACGCGGTTCGCTGGGGTGGAAGATCATGTTGTCGCAGCGCATGTCGCCGTGGACGACGCTGCTCTCGTCGCCCGCCGGAATGTTGCCCGGAAGCCATGCGACCAGCGCGTCCATGTCTGAGTTGCGGCCCGCCAGCTCGTCGGCGAGATACTGCTTCGACCAGCGCCCGATCTGCCGCGCAAAATAATTGCCCGGCTTGCCGTAGTCGCCAAGCCCGATCGCTTCCGGATCGAAGCTGTGAAGCTGCGCCATGACCGCGTTCATCGCGTCGAAATAGTCGGGACGCGCCTCGCGGCTGACATCGGGGAAGGTGTTGTCCCAGAAGATGCGGCCTTCGACCATGTCCATCACGTAGAACATGGTGCCGATCACGCTCTCGTCGGTGCACAGCCCGTGGATGTGGGCGACCGGGAAGCCCGCCTTGCCGAGCGCGGCCTGCACCTTGGCCTCGCGATCGACCGCGTGCGCGCCGGGCAGCAGCTCGCCCGGTGGCTTGCGGCGCAGCACATAGTTGCGCGCGGGCGTGACCAGCTTGTACGTCGGGTTCGACTGGCCGCCCTTGAACTGCTCGACGCTGAGCGGCCCGTCAAAATCCGCAACATTGCCCTGCATCCACGCCAACAGCGCCGCCTGATCGAAGCCATAGCCTTCGCGCACCGCGGTGGTGCCGGTGTTCGCCTCGGTCAGCGCGGCAGTCATCGGCAGTCTATTTCCTGTCCCAGGGATAGAACGCGGGCATCTGGCTCGCCTTGCCGGGGAAATTCGGCGTGCGCTTTTCGAGAAAGGCGGCGACGCCCTCCTTGCCGTCGATCTGCGAGGTGTAGAACACGCCCAGCGATTCCACTTCGTGCGCGTCGCGCGGGTGAGGCAGGCCGCAATTGCGCAGGGTAAGCTGCCGCATCAGCGCAATGCCGACTGGAGAGCGGTCCTTGACCAGCGAGCGAGCAAGCGTGCAGGCGTCCTCGACCAGCGTCTCAGGCTCGTGAATCGAGCGTATCAGCCCCAGTTCGAGCGCTTCCTCGGCGGAAAGGATGTCCGCACGGTAAAACAGCTCCAGAGCCTTTTCGAGGCCGACGATACGCGGCAGGAACCAGGTCGAGCAGGCCTCGGGCGTGATGCCGATGCGCCCGAACACGAAACCGAACCGCGCCTTGGTCGAGGCGAGGCGCATGTCCATCGCCAGCTGCATGGTTGCGCCGATTCCTACCGCTGCGCCGTTGATCGCGCCGATGATCGGCTTGAGGCAATCGAACATGGCCAGCGTCACCTGTCCGCCGGTATCGCGCACGCCGCTTTCGATCTCGGGCTTGAGCGGCCAGTTCGACATGTCTTCCAGCGTCGGCGACAGGCTCTCGTCGAGGCCGAACACGTTGCCGCCAACCGAAAGGTCCATGCCCGCGCAGAACGCCTTGCCCTCGCCGGTGACGACGATCGCGCGCACGGCATCGTCGCCGCTGGCGCGCTTGTAGGCGTCCTCGAGCTCGTTCGCCATATCGACAGTGAAGGCGTTCATCACCTCGGGGCGGTTGAGCGTCAGGCGCAGCAGCCCGTCGTCCACTTCGTAGCGTATCGTCGAATATCCGCTCATCACCACGGTCCCTTTGCTGTTTGCCCGGCTTCTTTCCACTCGCGCTTGATCTTCTTGGCGAGGCTCCACTTGTGGACCTCGGTCGGCCCGTCATAGATGCGGAAAGCGCGGATTTCGCGGAAAACCTGCTCGACCACCGTTTTGTCGGTGACGCCGAGGCCGCCCATCACCTGCACGCAATTGTCGGCGATCTTCATCAGCGCCTCGGATACGCTGACCTTGGCCATCGAGCTTTCGACCGTGCCTAGCGAGCCGCTGTCGAGCACGCCCGCGCACCAGTCGATCATCAGCTCGCACTGCTTGATGAGGATCTTGTTGTCGGCGAGCATAAAGCCGACGCCTTCGTGCTCGATCAGCACCTTGCCGAAAGCCTCGCGGCGGCAGGCGTAGTCTGTGGCGATCTCGTTCGCGCGGATGCAGGCGCCAAGCCAGCGCATGCAGTGCGAGAGGCGGGCAGGGGAGAGGCGCACCTGCGCATATTTGAAGCCTTCGCCTGCCTGGCCGAGCATCTGGTCGGCCGGAATACGCACGTTGTCGATGCTGAGCGTGGCGTGGCTGCCGGGCATCGAATTATCGATGGTGTTGGGAATCTCGTCGATGCTGATCGCGGGATCGGGCAGGTCGACGAGGAACATGCACGCGCCTTCATCGGCCTTGGCCATGACGATGCCGACCTTCGCGCCCTCGTAGCCGGTGATGAAGGTCTTGCGGCCGTTGACCACCCAGTGGTTGCCGTCCAGCGCGCAGGTGGTCTTCATCATCGACGGGTCAGAACCCGCGCCGCCCCAGCCGGCAGGCTCGGTCATCAGGAAGGCCGAGCGGGCCTGACCCGATACCAGCGGATCGAGGAAGCGCGCCTTCTGCTGCGCGCTGGCGACATGGCTGATGAGGTACATGTTGCCTTCGTCGGGCGCATTGGTGTTGCAGGCGAGCGGGCCGAGCGGCGACAAGCCCGAGCGGATCAGCACCACTGCCGTCTCGCGCTGGGTGAGGTGCGAACCGTCCGCGCGGACATGCGGAGTGAGCACGCCCGCCGCGCGCGCCAGCTCCTTGAGTTCGCTGACCAGTTCGTCGGTGGGCGCGCCGTGGTGGTCGCGGCGCGGATCTGCCTCATAGGGGAACACGGCGGTGCGCACGAAGGCCTCGACCTTGTCGGCGAGGGCCAGGGCTTCTGGGGAAATGGTCATAGCGGCGTTTCCTAGAGCGACTGGCCGTCGTCGATGGTGAAAGCGGTGCCGGTGGCGGCGGCCGAGGCGTCGGAGCAGAAATAGAGCACCGGCGCATCGAGCGATTCGATCGATTGCAATCGCCGTCGCCCGAAACCCGCCATCTGCTTCTTCCCGCCCTCGCTTTCAAACCAGCTTCCGGCCATTTCGGTCTGGATGTAGCCGGGTTGCAGGACGTTTACATTGATCCCCTGGCGCACCCATTCGCCTGCCAGATTGCGGCCGAGGTGGGCGACGCCCGCCTTGGTGGCGCAATAGACCGCTTCGCCGGGCAGCACCAATTCCGCGCCCATCGATCCGATGATCAGCACACGGCCGCGTCCGCTTTCACGGAAGTTCGCCGCGATCATCCGCTTGGCGCCTTCACGCGCGGTGAGGAGCACGCCAAGCAGGTTGGTGTCGATCACCTGGCGAAGCGAGTTGGCGGAAAGGCTGGTCGCCCGGCCCGATGCGGCGACGCCGGCATTGGCGATCACCGTATCGACCACCGCGCTGAAATGCGCCTCCGCAGCATCGTAAGCGACGATGGTCGATGCCTCATCGGTCACGTCCATGTCGACCGCGAGCGCGTCGCCGCCGCTGGCCGCGATTTCTGCCACCAGCGCGTCGAGCCGGTCCTTGCGCCGCGCGCCAAGCACAAGGCGCGCTCCCGCACCCGAAAGCAGCCGGGCGAAATGCGCTCCGAAGCCGGCGGATGCGCCGGTTATGAGGCAGACGCGGCCGGTAAGGTCGAACATCAAATCAGGCTTTCCTTACAGACAAAGAAATGCGCGTGCGGCTCTCACCGCACCCGCATTGCAATTGTTTCCGCGCGATCAGGCGTCGATCTTGGGGCGCTCGGCGGTTTTCCAGTTCTCGCGGTTCTTCTCGACGCTTTCGACCGCCTTGTTCCAGAAAGCCGCGCCCTTCGAAAAGTTGACGAAATCGAAGGTATTTTGCGTGCGGATTTCGAGCAGCTCGACGCCGTCCGGACCGGGCTTGTAGGTGTAGGGCACGTCGCACGGCACGAAGAAGCTGTCGCGCGGGCCGAGCTCCTCGGTGCCCAGCTTAAGCGATCCGGCCACGATGTAGTAAAGGCAGTCGGCACTGTGGCTGTGCAGCGGCAGCGGATAACCGTGCTTGAACCACACGTTCACGACCGAAAATCCCGGGATGTTGACGAGTACAGTGACCTCTTCCCCGCCGGATGATCCGGCTTCGATGGTCCGGGTCATGCCTTCGCGGGCCGTCGGATCCCAGGGGGCGACGGTCATGCAGTTGGCTTCCATCAGGCCCTTGCCGTCTCCGGCGCGGAAGATCTGGAACTTGGTGTTGTCTTGTTCGTCCATGGCGAAATTCCTTATCGATCGAGATTGGGGCCGAAGGGCAGGTCGTTGATCGGCGAGTCGAGGCCTGTGTTGACGGCGTGTTGTGCCTCGGTCAGCAATTGCTTGTCCAGTCCGGCGAGGTATCCGTCGATCAGGCGGTGATTGTTGCTGATCGTGCCTTCGTGCTCGCGCGATAGCCGCATGTGCGTGAACTTGCCCGCGTGGAGGCCAAGCTGCTGGATCGGCAGGTTCGAATAGTCCTGCCGCGGCACCTCCGGGAAATCCTGCGAATTGTAAGGCAGGACCGTGGGATGGCTGGGCGTGTCGAACTCTTCGCCGTCGGGCCGAAAGCCGAGCGACCAGATCTCATAGAAGCAGGTTTCCGCCGTCAGCGGCCGGATCCTGTAGCTCGACATTGCGCCGAAGGTGGGCAGCAGGAAGAAGTGCGGGAAGATGAATTCGACCTGCGTGGTCGGCACTTCGGCATTGATCTTGTTGATGTCGAACATCGCCGAGACGCCGCGCTCGCGCGCGTCCTCGACGATCTCGTCCGCCGCCTTGGTGAAGAACGTGGTGATCGCGCCCATCAGGTCGTCGGGGGCGTCCATGTCGCGCAGCTTCTCGAGCACTTCGGCCTCGGTGGGATGGACCATGCCCGCCATGCCGGTGCTCAGCCGCTGCATGAAGTCGATGAAGCGGTTGACGACTTCGGTGCCGGACCGGGTCTCGTCAGGTATCCGGCCATCGCCATCAGGGCCGAGATTGCTGCGCGGGCTCAGCCAGTGCAACTGCGGATGAGTCTGCATCGTGTGGTAGCCTTCCATGAAGGCTTCCATCGCGAGCTTCCAGTTGGTCGGCAGGACGGTGCCGTACCACCAGTCCATCCTCAGCTTGTCGGCGTTGCGCGCATCCATCTTGGCCCTGACCGGACCGAGCCCGTCGACGAGCGGCAGCGCGTCATCGTCGAAGTTGATGAAGGCGCAGCCCGCCCAGGTTTCGCAGCGCACCGAGGGAAGGTTGATCTCGTCCTCGGCGAGCACGTTTTCGTCGAAGATCGGCTTGCCGAAAACGAAGGTGCATTCGCCCTGCGCATTGAAGCGCCAGCCGTGGAACGGGCAGATGAAGCCGCCTTCGCCGAGATGGCCCGGACCGTTGATCAGCCGCACGCCGCGGTGGCGGCAGGCGTTGTGATAGGCCCTGATCCCGGTGGGCGTGTTGATGACGATCACCGATTTGTCGAGGATCGTGTATTCGGTAAAATCACCGACTTCGGGAATTTCCTCAAGGCGGCAGGCCATCTGCCAGACCTTGGGCCAGAAATGCTCCTTCTCCATCTCGAAGAAGTGCTCGTCGTAATAACGCTCGGCGGGGATGCGTTCGGGATCGGTGATCTGGAACGGCACCTTGGCCAGGGCTTCGTCGATCTGGGTTGTCATTTCAGGTTCTCCGGTCGGTCTCAGGGATATGTGGCGATGGTCTCGCCGATCGCCTGGATCATCTTGTCCTTGTTCAATGCGGGACTGAGCGGCATCGCGTCGCTGCCCGATACGGCAAGGATCCGCGCCATGATGTCGTTCGGATCGTCGCCGTCCATTTCGTAGATAGTCAGGTAGCCATAGGGCGGCGCGTCGAGGTCGTAATCCTTCTGGTAGCGCACCTTGGTCAGCCGCGCACTGACCACTCCGTCGATCCGGCACACGTCGGGCAGGTGCTGGTTGGCGTACCAGTCCTCGTATGCCGCTTCTTCGCCCGGCGTGCACCGCGAGAGGACAACCAGATCGAATCGCGCCATGCTTTGCTCCACCATCCTATTGCATAAGCCTGCGTGCATTATGCACAGATGCAGGCGGCGCTCAATCGCGCTCGATCAGCAGACGATTAGCCGTTCACCTTGGCGATGTATTCCATCGATTCGTCGTCAACGTTGACGACGCGCAGGTGCGTGAAGCGCGAATCGCGCCACGCCTTGAAGCGTTCGGCGATGCGTTCGCGCGGGCCGACCAGCGACATGTCGTCGAGAAACTCGTCGGGCACGGCGGCCTCGGCCTCGGCCTTGCGACCCGCGAGGAACAGCTCCTGGATGCGCTCGGCCGCTTCGGGATAGCCGCGCTCGATCATCTTCTCCTTGTGGAAGTTCTTCGATTTGGCGCCCATCCCGCCGACATAGAGCGCGATCGTCGGGCGCGCCGTATCAAGTGCCGCCTTGACGTCGTCAGTGATGTAGACGCGCAGGTTGGCGACGATCTCGAGATCGTCGATGGTCTTGCCGTCGGTGCGTTTGGCGAGGCCCTGTTCGAGCTGGGCGATATATTTGGGCAGGCTGGCGGGCGTCAGGTGCATCGAAAGCAGCCCGTCGGAAATCTCGCCGCACAGCCGCAGGCCTGCGGGCGTGGCCGAGCCGAGCATCACCGGAATGTCCGGGTTGCCGTGAAGGATCGATTTCAGCGGCTTGCCAAGCCCGCTTGATCCCGGACCCGTATAGGGAAGCTGGATTTCGGGGCCATCGTGGCTGACCGGGCCTTCGCGCTTCCAGATCTTTTTCATGATCGTCACGTAATCGCGGATGCGGTCCATCGGCTTGCCCCAGGGCTGGCCGTACCATCCCTCGACGATCTGCGGCCCCGACACGCCAAGCCCGACGATGACGCGGCCCTTGCCGGCGAGATCGTCAAGCGTCTGGGCGATCATCGCGCAGTTCGCTGGAGTGCGCGCGGCAAGCTGGGCAATGCCGGTGCCGAGCCGGATGCGCTGCGTCTGTCCGGCGATATAGGCAAGCGGGGTGAAGGCGTCCGAGCCATAGGCCTCTGCCGACCAGACCGTATCGAAGCCGAGCCTTTCGGCCTTTTTGATCTTGTCCATGTCGAGCACCATGTGTGCGCCGCTGTAAGCGATTTCCAACCCGAGCTTGGGCATCCTGTCGTCTCTCTCCTGTTTGCGCGCCGGTCAGGCGTCCTGAGTCTCGCCGATCTTCTCGTAGTCGCCGAAATCGGGCTTGGACATCACTTCCCAGAAATATTCCATCGGCCACGACCAGACCTGCGGCAAGCCGTCGCCGCCGATATACCAGCTCTTGCAGCCTGACGCCCAGATCGTGCCGGCCGCCGCCTTGCGCCTGCGGGCGTCATAAGCGTCGAGCGCGGCCATCGACGGCGCGAGCCCGGCGCATTCGCCGCGCCGCACCGGCTCCATCAGCTTGTCGAAATAGTCCCACTGCGCCTCGGCGACGTCGATCAGCGAGAAGTTGCCAACCGGGCCGGCCGGCCCGTTGAGCAGCACCATGTTGGGGAAATCGGGCACTGTGACGGCGAAGTAGGCGCGCGGCACTTCTGCCCAAAGCTCTTCGAGATCGGCGCCGCCCACGCCCTTGATCTTCATCGGCCGCACGAACTGGTCGGCGCGGAAGCCGGTGGCAAGCGCCAGCACGTCGAGCTCGATCAGCTCGCCGTCGTCGAGCCGCACGCCCTTGGGTTCGACCCGCGCGATCCTGCGCGTCTCGACATCGACGTTGGGCTTCTGCACGGCGTCGTAATAGTCGTTGGCGAAGATCAGCCGCTTGCACGCCGCGCGGTAATTGGGGCGAAGCTTTTCGAGGAGAACCGGGTCCTTGACCCGTTCCTCCAACTGCGCGGTGAGCAGTGCCTCCAATTCCGCGTGAGCGGGCGAGCTTGGATCGATCACGGCTTTCAAGAACCGGTCGCGGTTCGCGGCGCCTTCGGGATTGTTGCGTACTGCCTCGATCAGCGACGGGTCTGCGGCGAAGGCGGCTTTGTCTTCATCCGAATAGACCTGCCCGGGGCGGCCCATGATCCACTGTGCGGTGCGCTGGAAATGGGTGAGCCTCGAAGCGCGGTCGGCGAGCGCGCTGACAATCTGCACTCCGGTCGATCCGGTGCCGATCACGCCTATGCGCTTGCCGTCCAATGGCACCGAATGGTCCCAGCGCGCCGAGTGGAAACACGCCCCTTCGAACGAATCCAGCCCTTCGATGTCGGGATAACTGGGGTGATGGAGCACGCCGGTGGCCGCGACGAGCATATTGCCCGAATCCTCGCGTCCGGTGCTGGTGCGGATGTGCCATGCATCACTGCGCCACTCGGCGCTTTCGACTTCCTCGCCAAAGCGGATGTGCTCCATCACGCCGTAGCGATTGGCCATGTCCTCGAAGTATTCGCGGATTTCGGGGCCGGGGGCCATGAACTGGCTCCAGCCCGGGTTGAAGGCGAACGAATAGGTATAGGCGTGCGCGGGCACGTCGCAGGTCAGGCCCGGATAGGTGTTCTCGCGCCAGGTTCCGCCGACGCAATCACCCTTCTCATAGATGGTGAAGTTGCTGTCGCCGCGCTCTTTGAGCCTGATGCCTGCCAGGAGGCCCGCCATGCCCGCGCCGATAATCACGGTGCGCAGCGATTTGCCGTTCGATTCGCTCATCCTCATGGGTTCCCGGTGCTTATTGATACTGTCCCGTATCATGACCCGAGCAGGACATGCCAGCCTTGCGCTGGATCAATGGAGGGCGATGCCGGTATTGACGTCCTTAGGGTAGGGTCCGAGCAGCAGGAACAACAACGCCGCGGTCAGGCTCACCGGGATCGCGCCAAGCAGGGCGGGGGTATAGGACCCGGTCGCGTCGTAGATCATGTTGAGCAGCACCGGACCCATGCCCCCCGCAAGGGTCACGAAACCGCCGATCGTTCCGAACAGCGTGCCGAAGAATGCGAGGTCGAAATAGCGCGAGGTGATATAGGCCAGCAGGTCAAGCTCCGCGCCGAGCGCCAGGCCAATGATCAGCACGGCGGCGATGGCGGCCGGAACCGAGTTCGGCATCTGGGTCAGCAGCAGGATCGCGATCATCGGCATGCACAGCATAATCGCGGCGAGGAACCGGGCCTCGATGTGGTCGAGCAGCCAGCCCACCGTCAGCCGGCCAAAGATCGAGGCGAACCCCAGCATTCCGGCGATTGCCGCCGCTTCACCGCGCTCGATGCCGTTGGCGGACATGATCGGCACGAGGCTGGTCACGATCGAAACGACGACGGTGGCGATCAGGAGTCCGGCCAGGGCGACCTGCAGGAACTTGCGCGACAGGATGACGTGGCGTAGCACGAAGCCGAAATTGCGCCCCGGTCCGCGCTCGCTCTTCGTTCCGGCGGCGCGGTCACGGTCGGTCCGGCTCGTCAGGAACAGCGTGACCAGCGGGAACACGAGCACCAGCCAGAACAGTGAAATGGCCGCGAAGCCCATCCGCCAGCCCCACTGCTCGATAGCGAAATAGGCGAGCGGCGGCATGACAATCGACGAGAATCCGCTTCCGCCAAGCACGCAGGCCAGCGCGAAGCCGCGCCCCTTCTCGAAAAAGCCGGTGACGGCCGCGGTCCAGATCGCCGGCTGCAGAAGGATCGTCGACAAGGCGAACAGGAACCAGAGCGCGCGCCACACCCAGATGTTGTCGCTGGTCGCGCCCAGCAGCGCATAGCACGCAGGCACCGCGAGGCTGGCGGCTATGCCGAAGCGGCGCGGGCCGTAGCGGTCGATCGCCGCGCCGATCAGCGGAGCGCACAGCACGCCAATCGTCGCGGTGATGATCATGCCCGACATGATCTGCGCGCGCGTCCAGCCGAATTCCGCCTCGATCGGCTCGATAAACAGGCTGACGGTATATTGGGCGATCGTCGACAGCCCCATGCCCGAACAGGCGGCCATCACGACCGGCCAGTGCGCGCGCCATTCCGCACCTGCGCCTTGCGGCATCGCCTTGAACAAGCTTCTCTCCTGTGTTTTGCTCGCCCGCCTTAACCGGCAGGATTCGAACTGTCGTGCCAGAAATGCACAAGGCCTGTGATATTATTTGGCTTGGCTGCGCAGCCTGCTTGACGGCGCGTGCCCCGGGTTTATGGCCTTGGGCACAAGAGGATCGGAATGACCGAGGTAGACAGCAAACTCAGGCCCGAAAGCATGGGCGGATTTCGCGAGAATATTCGCGATCCGCTGGCGCTGCGCATGCTGGCCGAAGGCACCGAGTTCGAGCTTGAGACGATTCTCGTCGGCGGGCGTCCACGCGAAGTGTTCAAGGGCCTGCCGCGCAACTTGGCGCAGCTCTACCGCGCCGGAATGCAGTATCCCGAGCGCACCGGCGTCATCGACGGTGAGACGCGGATGACCTTCGGCGAGTTGTTCTCCCGCGCCGCCGCGCTCGCCGGTCATCTGTCCGCCGATTACCGGGTCGGCAAGGGCGATGTCGTCGCCGTGGTGACAGTCAATCGCTGGGAATGGATCGTCTCGACGCTGGCGATCACCTCGCTTGGCGCGGTTATCGCTTCAATCAATAGCCGCGGTGCCGCCGAGGAAATGCTGCGCGCGATGGACTTGGTCGAGTGCAAGCTGGCGATCCTTGAAGCGGACAAGGACGCGGCGATCTGCGCCGAGCGGCCCGATCCCGAATGGCCGCGCATCATCATCGACGCGCCGATTGCGCCGCTGCGCGAAGGGCGCGATGCGCTGTTTTCCGCGCTGAGCGAGCCGCAACCTGGACTGACATTCGATCCGGTCGATATGCCGCAGGAAGCGGGCGGGGTGATCCTGTTCACCTCGGGGACCACCGGCTTTCCCAAGGGCGCGCTGCTCAGCCAGGGGGCGGTATGCCAGTCGGTTTCGCTCGCAACCTTCATGGGCCGCCTTCAGGACATCCGCTACGAGGAGGAGAGCGGCCGCACCTTGCCGCCCGAAGAGCGCTGCATGGCGACGCCTGCCGTAATCCTTGGGCCGATGTTCCACCTCGGCGGGATCATGCCGACGATGCGGGCGATCTATCTGGGCACCACCATCGTCATTCCCGGAAAATGGAACCCCGATGTCGCGCTCGACCTGATCGAGACCATCGGCATGACGAGGCTGTCGTTCGTGCCCGCCATGGTGTTCGACATGTTCAAGTCACCGCGCGCCACTCCCGAATTGCTCAGCCGCATCAGCAACATGGCAAACGGCGCCGCGCCGCTAGATCTCGATATCGTGCGGCAGATCAAGCAGCGAATCCCCAACACGCTTATCTCGAACACATATGGCCAGACCGAAGGCGCGGCCTGGACCTGCGCGATCAGCGGCAACATCTATCTCGATCACCCCACTTCCTGCGGCTGGCCGGTGCCTTGCGTCGATGTGCAATTGCGCCGCGACGACGGCACCGAGGCCGCTATCGGCGAGCCGGGTGAGCTGTGGATGCGCGGTGCAGGGGTGATGCAGGGTTACTACAACAACCCCGAAGCGACCGCGGAAACCATCGTCGATGGCTGGCTGGCGACTGGCGACATCGCCACGGTCGACGAGAACGGCATCTACACCATTGTCGACCGCAAGAAGTCGATGGTCATCTCGGGCGGCGAGAACATCTACTGCGCCGAGGTCGAGCGCGTTGTCGCGGGCCATCCCGAGGTGCGCGAAGCGTTTGCCTATGGCCTGCCCGACAGCCGGCTGGGGGAAATTGTGGCGGTCGATTGCGTGGTGGACCAGGGCGCGGCGGTCGATGCCGACATAATCAAGGCGCACGCCAAGGCGCATCTTGCGATCTACAAGGTGCCGCGGGTGGTCAATTTCCGCCATGAGGCCCTGCCGCGCACGGCTTCAGGCAAGGTCGATCGCGGCACGATCCTGCGCGATCTGAGAGGGGACAAGCGATGAAGGTAGCAATTATCGGCAGGGGGTTCGGCGCGAGCGCGATGAAGCCAGCGTTCGAGGCGTGCGGCTGGGAGGTGGAGATCGTGCCCTCGCGCGACATGGGGCCAGTCCAGGCGGCCTGCGCCGGCGATGCCGATCTCATTGCGGTCCATTCGCCGCCGTTCCAGCACAAGGCGCATGTCATGGCCGCGCTTTCGAACGGCAAGCCGGTGCTGTGCGACAAGCCGTTCGGCCTCGATGCCAGCGAAGCGCGCGATATGCGCGATGCCGCCAATGCCGCAGGCGTGCTGCACTTCCTCAATTTCGAGATGCGCTGCTTTCCTTCGTGGGACAAGGCGCGCGCGCTGATCCGCGAAGGCGCCATCGGCGATCTCGTTCATGTTTCGTGGACCAAGTTCAACCGCGGCCTGCGCCGCCGCGATCACGGCTGGCTCAACGATGCGTCGCTCGGCGGCGGCTGGCTCGGCGCGTCGGGTTCGCACGATATCGATGCGCTGCGCTTCCTGTTCGGCGACGAGGTGGTTGCGGGCAGCGCGCTGCTGCGCACCGAAGTCGGCATGCGGCCGGACGGGCAGGGCGGCGAGGCGAAGAGCACCGCCGAGGACGCCTTCTCGATGTGGCTCGAATTTGCCAACGGCGGCACCGCCAGCGTCGACAGCGCCTTCGCCGCGAGCCTTGCCTTGCCCGGCAGCTTCAACCTGATCGGCTCGGCCGGCGCAATCGCCATCGCCGACGACACGCACCTTTCGATCCTGCGCCACAAGCAGGAGCCCGAACATATCGATCTGGGCACTGGCGGCGGCGGCTTCATGGGCGCGCTCGCCACCTGGGTGCAGCAGGTCACCGATGCAATGAACAGCGGCACGCAGATTGCGCCAAATTTCGACGACGGTGTCGCGGCGGCCGAAGTGATGGACATGCTGCGTGCAACCGCGAGGCGTACGGGCGTCTGAAATGACTTACGAGACGATCCGCTACGAGGTCGACGGGCCGGTCGCGACGATCACCATGAACCGGCCCGAGGTACTCAACGCGATGGGCGGCGGCATGACCCGCGAACTGCTCGACGCGGTCAGCCGCGCCAATGACGATCCCGAGATTCGCGCGATGATCGTGACCGGCGAGGGCAGGGCGTTCTGCTCGGGCGCGGACATCTCGCGCGGGCCGGGCAGCTTCACCGAATCGCGCACCGATGCCGCGATCCGGCCTGACGGCACTATCGACTACGACCACCCCGAGGTGATCGAGGGTTCGGGCATATTCGTCGATCGGTTCTATTCCCTGAACAAGCCGGTGATCGCCGCGATCAATGGGCCTTGCGCGGGGCTGGGCGCGTCGCTGCCGCTGACCATGGACATCCGGCTCGCCAGCGAGACGGCGCATTTCAATTTCCTGTTCGCCCGGCGCGGTATGCTGCCCGAATGCGGATCGACGTGGTTCCTGCCGCGCCTGGTCGGCGTGTCGAAGGCGCTCGAATGGTGCTACACTGGCCGCAGGGTTGGCGTGGCGGAGGCGAAGGAGGCAGGGCTGGTCAATGCGGTCTATCCCGCTGATGAACTGATGCCTGCCGCAAAGGCACTCGCGCTGGAGATCGCGCAGAATTCCGCCCCGGTGTCGGTGACACTGCTGCGGCACATGATGTGGCGCGGTCTCGGGCTCGACCATCCGCTCAAGGCGCACAAGGTGGAAAGCTGGGGCGCATGGCACCGTTCGCGTGGCGCCGATTCCGCCGAGGGCGTCGCCTCGTTCTTCGAGAAGCGCGCGCCGCAGTTTCCTATGCGGGTGCCCGCCGATCTGCCCGACTATTTCCCGTGGTGGGATGATAGTGACATCTGGAACAAGCGCTGATCGCGAAAATGCCGAAAGGGACCGATCTTGGACTTTGACTATACCGATGAACAGAAGGCGCTGAAGGACGAGGCGCGCCGCTTCCTTGGCGATGCTTCGCCGATTTCGGTGGTGCGCGGCGTGCTCGAAAATCCCGAGCGCGGCCATGACGCGGCACTGTGGGCTCGCGTGGCCGAGCAGGGGTGGTGCGGTGCCGCCATCCCGGAAGCCTACGGCGGGTACGAGTTCGGCTATGTCGAGCTGTGCGGCCTCGCCGAGGAATTGGGCCGCAGCCTCGCCCCGGTGCCGTTCGCATCGAGCGTGTACCAATTTGCCGAAGCCGTGCTGGCCGAAGGCACCGAGGAGCAGAAGCTGGAGCTGCTGCCCACAATCGCCAGCGGCGAGTCGATTGGCACCATCGCGGTGTCCGAAGGGCCGGGCACGGTGAGCGCCAAACGGCTTGCGACCCGCTATGCCAACGGCACGCTCACCGGCACAAAGCTTCCGGTTGCCGACGGCATGGCGGCAGGCAAAGCAGTGGTGCTGGCGATGGGCAGCGATGGCCCGGTGCTGGTGCTGACCGACCTTGCCGGGCCCGGCATCGACCGCCGCATGGTGCCCACGCTCGATCCGACGCGAGGCGCTGCGCAGATCGTGTTCGACAATGCGCCAGCCCAGGTGCTCGGCTCGGGCGGTGACGGTATCGCCGCGCTCGCCCGCGTGCACGATCGGTCTGCCGTGTTGATGAGCTTCGAGCAGCTTGGCGGGGCAGACCGGGCGCTCGAAATGGCGCGCGATTATGCGCTCGAACGCTATGCCTTCGGCCGCCCGATCGGCAGCTATCAGGCGATCAAGCACAAGCTGGCCGACGTGTTCATCCGCATCGAGGTTGCGCGCGCCAGCGCCTACTACGGCGCATGGGCGCTATCCACCAATGCCGCCGAACTGCCCATCGCGGCTGCTGCCGCGCGGATCGCGGGCTGCAATGCCTATTGGCAGGCGGCGAAAGAGAACATCCAGACCCACGGCGGCATCG
This sequence comes from Sphingomonadaceae bacterium, assembly GCA_947477745.1. Lineage (GTDB taxonomy): Bacteria > Pseudomonadota > Alphaproteobacteria > Sphingomonadales > Sphingomonadaceae > Novosphingobium. The sequence continues at coordinate 56,750 of CANJUF010000010.1, forward strand.
GCTTCACCTGGGAAGCCGACCCGCACCTCCATTATCGGCGCGCGCGCCATCTCGGCCTTGTGCTCGGCTCGGCTAAGGCGTGGAAGCACAAGCTTACCGACCGGCTTGAGGCGCAACGGGCGGCCAGCAACGCGGAAAGGCATGCGGCATGAACTTCGACGACAACCCCACCGAAGCGCAATATCGCACCAAGGTTCGCGATTGGATCGCTTCCAATAAGCCCGATCTTTCGGTGCTCCCACCCGAGGAGCGGCTCGTCTGGACCCAAGGCCACAAAAACGCGATGCGCCAGTGGCAGGCGACCAAGTCAGCCGGTGGCTATGCCTGCATCACCTGGCCGAAGGAACAGGGCGGCGCCGGCGGCACCCAGATCGAGGACGTGATCTTCTCGCAGGAGGAGACCGCGGCGGAAATCCACGATCCCTATTACATCACCGGGCTCAAGATGCTGATCCCGGCAATCCTGAAGTTCAACTCCGACGCCAAGTTCGCCGAGCGGGTTCCGCTTGCGGTGCGCGGCGACGAAATCTGGTGCCAGCTTTTCTCCGAGCCTTCGAGCGGATCGGACAGCGCGGGCATCCGCACCGCCGCCGTGCGTCAGGGCGACGAATGGGTCATCAACGGGCAGAAAGTCTGGAACTCTGGCGCTGCACATGCCGACTACGGCCTGCTCATAACCCGCACCGATCCCGACCAGCCCAAGCACAAGGGCCTGACCGCGTTCTGGCTGAAAATGGATGCGCCCGGCCTCGAAGTGCGGCCGATCAAGACCATGGGCGGCGATTCGGAGCTGAACGAAGTGTTCTTCGACGACGTGCGCATCACCGACGACCAGCGGGTCGGCGCGGTTAATGACGGCTGGAGCGTCGTTCTCGCCACCCTGATGAACGAGCGCGCCGCTATCGGCCAGTCGAACGGGCTTACCTGGTCCGACATGATGGACCTTGCCGCCAGCGTGCCGACCGACGATGGCACGGTGATGGACGACGATGCGTTTCGCGATCTCATCGCCGATCTCTATGTCGACCTCGAAGCACGGCGATTGATCGGCTTTCGCACCCTGACCGCAATCTCGCGCGGCCAGTCGCCCGGCCCCGAAGGCTCGGCAGCCAAGCTGTTGTGGAGCGGCGGCACCCAGACGATGATGTCCGAGGCACTCGACATGCTCGGTGAGTTCGGGCTGGTGCAGGATTCGGTGCTATCCCCGCGCGCTGGCGCTTTCCAGCAGCGGTTCCTGTGGTCCTGCGGCCTCAGGATCGGCGGCGGCACCGACGAGATCCAGAAGAACATCATCGCCGAGCGCGTGCTGGGCCTGCCCGCAGATGTTCGCGTCGACAAGGGCGTGCCGTTCCGCGAAATCCCCTCGGGAAGGTGAGGCCGCTCGCGCTTTGACCGGGCCGACGCGGCGCTGTAGAATACATGTCATGAGATATGCGAGGGCCGGGCAGGGCGGCCCGTCCTCGCGGCAAAGGCAAGAGAGAGACAAACGATGACCACGATGACCACTCTCCCGCGCGGATACGACGAGCTGCCGATTCCGTTCGGCTGGTTTGCCGTGGCGCTTTCGAACGAGATCCAGAACGGCGACATCCGCACAATGCGCTATTTCGGCACCGAATTCGTGCTGTGGCGCGGCGGTGACGGCGGCCTGCGTGCGGTCGATCCGTTCTGTCCGCACCTCGGCGCGCATCTTGGTGTCAACAGCAATGTGGTCGGCAACGACCTGCGCTGTCCCTATCACCACTGGCAGTTCAACGGCGATGGCGGCGTCACCAAGATCCCCTACACCGATGTGATCTCGCCGAGCATGAAGCGGAGCTGCCTGCCAACCTGGCCGGTCGAGGAAGTCGAAGGCGTCGTTTACGTCTGGTATCACCCCGCCAAGGCGGCTCCGAAGTGGGAAGTCGCACACATCCCCGATTGCCCCGAAGGCGATTGGGTGCTGGCGATGACGCGCGAATGGATCGTCAACATCCACTGCCGCGAAATTCCCGAGAACGGCCAGGATCATGCCCACTTCGGTGCGGTCCACGGCGTGCCCTTCGCGCCCAAGGGTGAGATGAAGGTCGATGGCTGGATCCGCCACAACAAGGTCGAGGCCGAGATGAAGACCCCGCGCGGGCTGATGGTCGGCCGGATCGAGACCACCGCGACCGGGCCTTGCCAGTCGGTGGTCGAATACAAGGACGTGACCCACGTCGTGCAGTGCCAGCAGGTCAGCCCGATCGATGCCTCGACCACCCATGTGCGCTGGCAGATGTACTACGCTCCGGGTCTTTCCGATGGCCAGCTTCGCGTTACCCAGGCGCGCATCCGCGACCTTCTCAGCCAAGTCGACCAGGACATTCCGATCTGGAACAACAAGCAGAACATGGAAAAGCCGATGCTGGTGCAGGGCGACGGGCCAATCCTCGCCTACCGCCGCAACTACGACCGCTACTTCGATTTCACCCCCGATCCGGTGCCCGAAGCGGTCGCGGCGGAATAAACTGCAACTCTTACAGTAGCCGATTTGCAACAGCGGCTCTCCTTCCCTTTCGGTTGGAGGGCCGTTTGCCTTTGCCCTGATCGGGAATTGATTTCGCTCAATGCACCGCTCGGCGCGCTCGCCTCTTATGGTCCCAAGAAAGACCACGAGGTGAGCCGATGAACCCGATAGACGTTACCACCAACACGCTTGATCGCGGCTACAGCCAGATGCCGATCCCGTTCGGCTGGTTCGCCGTGGCGCTATCGCACGAAATTTCAAACGGCCAGATCTTGACGATGAAATACTTCGGCACCGAGTTTATGGTCTGGCGCGGCGGCGATGGCCAGCTGCGCGCCGTCGATCCGTTCTGCCCGCATCTGGGCGCGCACCTGGGCGTCAACAGCGACGTGATCGGCAACGACCTGCGGTGTCCCTATCACTTCTGGCAATTCAACGGTGAGGGCGGCGTCACCAAGATTCCCTACACCGACGTGATCGCGCCGAGCATGAAACGCTGGTGTGTTCCGACCTGGCCGATCGAGGAAGTGAACGGTGTGGTCTATGCCTGGTACCACCCCGCCAAGGCTGCGCCCAAGTGGGAGGTCGCCCGCATCCCCGAATGTCCGGAATGCGAATGGGTGCTGGCCCGCGCCAAGGAATGGATCGTCAACATACATTGCCGCAAGATCCCGGAAAACGGGCAGGATTATGCCCACTTCGGCGCGGTCCACGGTGTGCCTGGCTCTCCCGCGGCAGAATTCAAGGTCGATTCCTGGACGCGCCGCAATACGGTCAATGCGGAAATGAATACGCCAAGGGGCTTGATGCAGGCTCAAATCGACGTGACCGCGACCGGACCCGGCCAGTCGATCGTCGAATATAAGGATGTGACCCACGTCGTCCATGCGCAGCAGGTTACCCCGATCGATGCGCAGACGACGCATGTGCGCTGGCAGCTCTACCACATTCCAAACCTGACCGAAGGCAAGCTGCGCGTGACGCAGGCGCGCATGCGCGACCTGATCAAGCAGATTGAGCAGGACATGCCGATCTGGAACAACAAGTTGAACCTCGAGAAGCCGTTGCTGGTGCAGGGGGACGGGCCGTTCCTCGCCTACCGCAAGAATTACGAGAAGTATTTCGATTACGGCGACGAGCCTGAGCCCAAGGCGGCGGAAGCGGCCTGACGCCGGAGATCAGCCTGCGGCGGAAGGGTCCGGCATGTCGATGTAGGCGAGCGCCGGGTCCAGCGGTGGGAAGCTCGGCTCGCGCTTTTCGATCAGCGCTTTGAGCCCTTCCTTGAAGTCGTCTCGCACCACCGAAACGTCGGCAAGCGTGACCGCGCGCTCGTAAGCTGCGTACATGCTGGCATCCAGGTCGGCGTACAACTGTGCCTTCATGGTGCGCATCGACCACGGCGAACTGGTCGCAACCAGCTTGGCGGCATAAGCGCGCGCTTCTTCGAGCAGGCGATCGGCCGGGACGACCTGGTTGACCATGCCTATCGCCAGTGCTTCGTCGGCACCGACCATGCGGCCTGAGAATAGCAAGTCAGCTGCACGCGCCGCTCCCACGAGGCGCGGCAGCATCCAGCTCAGCCCCATTTCGGCAACTAGTCCGAGCCGGGCGAAGATCGTCGAGAAACGCGCGTGTTCAGATACGATCCGCACATCGGTGAACAGCGCGATCTGCAGGCCGATGCCAACCGCCGCACCGTTGATCGCGCCGATCAACGGTTTGCCGACCTGAAGCGGGAACCAGTAGGGCCGGTTGGAAGTCGGTCGCACGTCGCCGCTATCTGCGACTGCTTCAAGTTTTTCCGAATCGCCGCCCGCACAGAACGCTTTGCCCGCTCCCGTCAGGATGATCGCGCGCACTTCCGGCGAAGTCGCCGCCTGTTCCAGGGCTGCAAAGTAGTAACCGGCAACTTCGGAGTTCCAGGCATTGCGACGCTCAGGCCGGTTGAGCGTAATGGTCATGATGTCGTCGGCGATCTCGGTAAGGACCGGAGGCTGGGCTGGGCTGATTGTCATCGTGGTCTCCTGGTGTTGTGTATTGGCCCATGCTTATCCTCCCCTCCCCCTTGGGGGAGGGAATCGAGGGGTGGGGGTCTGAGTCAGGAGATTCTCCCCCACCCCAGCCCCTCCCCAGAAGGCCAGGCGAGATCCTTTGAACAAAAGAAAAGGCCCAGACCGTTTCCGGTCCGGGCCTTCATCCTCTCCCGTTTTTACGGGTAATCAGTACTCGACGGTCAAGTCGATGCCAAAGCGGCGCGGCTCGATGAAGGTGGCCGAAGCGCCGCCCGACTGGTTGAACGGGAACGAGATCGACTTGTTGTCGAAGATATTCTTGCCCCACACAGCGACTGTGGCGTCGAATGCGCCGACGCTGATGTGCTCGAGAGCAGCGCGGCCGTTGACCAGCCAGTAACCGGGAACTGTCCGCGTATAGGCAGCCAACTGGCTCTTGATATTGGCGTTGGGGGAAGCGTTCATCGTCGACTGGTAGTTGCCCTGGATGCGCGCAGTGAAGATCGCCTCGTCCCAGATCGGCTGCGAGGTATACTGAGCATAGGCATTGCCAGTCCACTCCGGCCGCAGTGTCGGCAGATAGGCACTATCAGGAGCCGTGACAGAAAGTCCTGCTGCACCCTTGAGCAGACCCGGAATATTGCTGAACGTGGTCTTGGTGTAAGACAGGCTGCCGCCCAGGACTACGCCTTCTGTCGGCGCTGCGGTGACTTCAAGCTCGAAGCCCTTGGCCTTGATGTCGCCCTGCGGGTAGACAAACGTGCCCAGCGCATTCCTGACGCGGCTGTCGGGTACGAGGGCGATGAATTCCGCCACCGTGCCAAGCGTATTGCCACCCTGCGCGGTCTGGTAATCCTTGTATTGAGCCCAGAAAACCGAGAGGTTGGTGCGCAGACGGCGATCGAGCAGGTCGGCCTTGATACCAGCTTCGGCCGATTTGGCGGTTTCAGGCTTGTACGCGAACGGGCCGGACGTTCCGCCCGACACATAGGCGGTCGACCACTTGGCATAAACCAGCAAATCGTCGTTGGGACGGAAATTCGCACCGACGAGGTAGTTGAACTTGCTGTCCCTGTAGTTGGCCGTGCCAGTGATCAGCGGGCAGGCCTTGAGCGCCGCCGACGAGGTGATCGTTGTCGGACAGGTGGCCGCAGTCAGCGAGGTGATCTGCGCCAACTTCTTGTCCTTGGTGTAACGGCCGCCAACAACGATATCGAGCTGCGAGGTGACGTGGAATTCACCCTGCGCATAGCCAGCGATCGACTTGGCTTCGTTGTAGCCCATGCCGGGCAGGTAAGGGATAGCGTTGCCCACGGGCAGCGCGGTGAACGAGACAGTGTTCTGCTGGCCATGCTCGTTGACGTGATCCTTGCCCTTGAACCACAAGCCACCGAGGGTCAGCGTCAGGAAATCGCTGTCGTAGTTGAGCTGAAGCTCGTCGCTCCACTGCTTGGAACGCGAAACCGGCCCCGAACCGAGGAACATGTATTGCTTGCCGATTTCCGCAGCGGCGGCGGCTGCCGCCGAGGTCGCCGGCAGTCCCCTCGACTCAAGGAAAGCAGCATACAGTGGCGCTGCCGAGGCGGGTATCGTCAACGAATCGATGCCGAGCAGCGATGCGGTCGATTCCACGGAAGACGAACGATAGGCGGCGATGTTCTTGAGCGAGACCTGATCGTTGACCTGATAGTTCATCGTCAGGCTGTGGCCTTCCTGGAACACGGCGAGTTCGTCGTTGTACGAGTTCCAGGCTTCCTTGGGACGCTTTCCGTTGCTCGCGAGCGGCATGCCCGCCGCGACGGCGCTTCTGACAATCTCGTTGGCGTAGGCACCGAGGGCCGCTCCAAGGCCAACTCTGAAGTCATAGCCGATTAGGGCGGTTGCGTCCGGCGTCTGCGACGATTCGGCGCGGTCGTACTTGTAGACCGCCTTGAAATCGCCGCTCTCGAACTTCACCGCGGCGAAATACGAATTGGAATCCTTGCTACCCAGCCATGGGGCAGACTTGACGTATTTCTGATACTTGAGGCCGTTGGTGACACGGTCGAAGGTTGTGACCGGACCGCCATTCTTCACTGGGCCACGATACTTGTTCTTCACATAGCTGAAATAGGCGCTGAGCGGGCCAAGTTCAGGGGTATGCGCGGTCAATTCGTAGCGGTAACCGTCGTAGTTTGTGATCGAGCCGGAAACCTTGATATGGCCTTCGCCCAGGGGATCCTGTGTGTAGATGCTGACTGCGCCGGCAGTGGCGTTGCGACCGAACAACGTGCCCTGCGGACCGCGCAGCATTTCGATGCGCTCCACGTTTGGCAGGTCGAAAATCCCGCCGCGCGGGGTCGAGAGGTAAACGCCGTCGAGATAGATTGAAACCTGCTTGTCCGAACCGGGAACGACGCCGTAGCTGACCGCGCCGCGTACGGTGAAGGACGGGATCGACGAACCGCCCAGCGAGGGACGAACGGTCACGCCCGGCGCGATGGCGGAAAGGTCGGTGACGTTGGTGACGCGGTTGGCGGAAAGCGATGTGCCGGTAATGGCGGTGACGGCGATCGGAACGTCCTGAAGGCTCTGTTCGCGCTTCTGGGCGGTAACGATGATTTCCTCTAGGCCGGTGGCCTCATCGGCTTTCTGCGCGAACGCCGGAGCAGCGAAAGCCGTCGTCGCAGCCATGGCAGTGCCGGCAAGCAGCCGAAGCCGCATGGTGGTCGTGGTAGTCATTTCACTCTCCCTAGTTCCGCGTCTGCGGAGTAACCCCGGTAATTGCGCGCATTCCTATAGCTGTTTTGATATGGTGGCTAGACGGCCGTGCGGATTACACCGCGCCTGTGGTATTTTCGCAACGCAACACCCGTTAGGCTCGGTCGGCCAACACTTTCGCCTGGTCCCGCAGCACGTCTTTGCGCACTTTTCCCGAAGGCACACGGGGCAGATCGTCGGTCACCACGAGGTGCTCAGGAAACTTCTGTTTGGCCAGCCCCGCCTCGGTCAGGAACCGCTGGATCTCGGGCAAGTCGATGGTTTCGCCCGCGCGCGGGATGACGAAGGCGCAGCCCTTCTCGCCGGTCACCGCGCTCGGCATGGCGACGATCGCCACTTCGGCGATTGCGGGATGGCCGAACAGCACGTCTTCCACTTCCTTGGGGCTGATGTTCTCGCCCGAACGAATGATGATGTCCTTCTTGCGTCCGGTGATGACCAGCCAGTTGCCATAGACCTGCCGCCCGAGGTCGCCCATCCGGAAGAACCCGTCGGGCAGGAAGCTGCCTTCGTTATCGGCCTGGTCGATGTAGCCCGCGAACAGGCCCGGCCCGCGCATCAGGATTTCGCCTTCCTCGCCCTCGGTTACCGGCTCGTCGGTGACGGCATCGACGATCCGCATCTCGACCGGCCAGTCGATCCGGCCATCGGTCTCGGCGCCGTATTTCGCGTCGGAGCGGTCACGGATGCCCCAGGTCGCGGTGATCATCTCGGTCGAGCCATAGGCGCGGAAGAACAGCGCGCCGGGGATCATGCGATTGGCGCGCATGATCAGTTCGGGCGACACAGTGGTGCCGCCGCAGAAAAACAGCTTGAGGCTGCGCAGCCGTTCGGGCGCGGTTTCGGCAACGTCGAGCATCTGCTGGAGGAACGGCGTCGCCCCGCCGGTGACCGTGCAGCCATGCCGTTCGATGCAGGCGATGCCATCGGCAGGCGACCAGACGTCCATCAACACCGAGACGTTGCCCGCGATCCACGGCATGTCGAAGGCCCAGATCGCTCCGGTGATATGGGTGACCGGCGAGGGCATGAAGGCCACGTCGCTTTCGACGATCGGGTAATTGTCCGCCATGGCGCGCACCCGGTGGCCATAGGACAGGTGCGTGTGCAGCACGCCCTTGGGCTTGCCCGTGGTGCCCGACGTGTACATCGCGATCAGCACCGAGGCGGGATCGACATGGGGCAGGGCAGCCTCGTCCACCGGATCGCCGCCAACGACCTGCTCCCAGGTCAGCGCGCCGCTATCCCGCACCACGATCACGTCGCGCAGCGCGGGCAGCTTTTCGCGCAGGCCCTCGACCATCGCGGCGTGATCGCACTTGCGGAACGTGCCGGGCACGAAGATCGCCTTCGAGCCGCAATCGCCGAGGATGAATTCGAGCTCGGCCTCGCGGTAGATCGGCGGGATCGGGTTGATGACCAGACGGCACATCCGCGCCGCAAGCCCGATCACCGGGGTTTCGGTCCAGTTGGGAAGCTGGAAGGAAATAACGTCGCCCGGCTTCAGCCCGCGCGAGAGGAACCAGCCGGCGAGGCGCAGCGAAGCCTGCCACACTTCGCGCCGCGTGACGCGCTGCTCGCCCTCGATCTGGAACAGGGCATCGGGGTTTTCGGCCATGCGCGCGCGCGCCGCATCGACCAGCGTTTCGCTGCGCCAGTAGCCTTCGGCAAACCAGCGCGCGGCGAGTTCCTCGCACCAGCGCACCTGGAAGCCGCTCGGGTCGGTTCTGGTGATCCATTCCATTTGCGAATCCTCCTAGCGCGAGCGCGGCAGTTCGAGCACGCGGTCCGCCGTGATCTCGCGCTGGATCTCGCTTGATCCGCCCGCGATCGAGAACACCCATGACCACAGGAAATCGTGCGTCCACGGGTTGTTGTCGCGATTGCCGTCGAATTCGAAGAATTGCCAGCCGAGAATGTCGCTGACCAGCCGGGTAAGCGCCTTGTGCGTAGCCGTGACCTTGAGCTTCATCATCGAGCCTTTCGGGCCGGGCATGCCGGTGCGGTCGGTCTCGGCAATGTCGGCAAGCGTCATCGCCCGGATCGCCATGGTCTCGGCCTTGATCGCGGCAAGCTTGCGCGCCACTTCGACGTCCTCGATCAGCGGGAGTCCGTCAGGCCCGCGCATTTCGCCGGCGAGCCGGACCGCGCGTCCGACCTTCTCGAACAGTTCGAGCTGATCGGCGATGAAACCGAGACCGCGCTCGAACGAGAGCGTCGCCATGGCGGTCGACCAGCCGCCATGCAGCTGCCCGACCACGGCCGAGAGCGGCACGCGCACCTCGTCGAAGAACACCATGTTGACATGTTCGTCGAGCAGCATGGTGCGGATCGGCTTTATGTCGATGCCCGGCGTCTTCATGTCGAAGGCGAGCCAGGTCAGGCCCTTGTGGCGCTGGCTGGCGGGATCGGTACGGATCAGCAGCTCCATCCAGTCGGCATGCATGGCATCGGTGGTCCACATCTTCGCGCCGTTGACCACGATATGGTCGCCCTCGACCCTGCCGCTGGTCCGCAGCGCGGCAAGATCGGAACCCGCGTTCGGCTCGGAAAAGCCCTGGCACCACAGTGCCTCGCCCGAAAGGATGCGCGGCAGGTGGTATGCCTTCTGTTCCTCGGTGCCGCGCGCGATGATCGTGGGCCCGGCGTGCATCTGCGCGACATAGGTGGTGCTGATATGGGCTGCGGGCGCATGGGCGCGCGACAGTTCCTCGTACCAGATCACCTGTTGCAGGCCCGAAAGCCCCATGCCGCCGAAGTCCTTGGGCCAGGCAACGCCCGCCCAGCCGTGCTCATAGAGCTTCTTCTGCCAGTCGCGGTCGAACTGCGAGGCAGCGTGTCCGCCGGCCGGCCGCGGCGTGCCGGGAACATTGGCGGCGAGCCAATCGCGTGCGCGGGCGCGGAAATCGAGGTCTTCGTCGGAAAAGCGCAGGTCCATGCTCAGTCTTCCAGCTCGGCGTGCAGCAGGCTCGCGAGCAGCTCGTTGCGACCGCCGAACAGGCGGGCAAGCAGCGCGGCATGTTTCATCAGCAGGTGCGCGTTGTGCTCATCGGTGACGCCGATGCCGCCGTGGAGCTGGATCGTGGCATCGGTAGCGAACAGCGCCGCCTCGTTGGCGAGGTGCTTGGCGGCATCGAGGTGGGCCTGGGCATCGCCGCGGCCTTCCTTGAGCGCGGTTGCCGCATACCAAAGCTGTGCCCGCGCGCCCTCGTTGGAAACGGCCATGTCGGCGCAGGCGTGGCGCACTGCCTGCCAAGCGCCGATGGGCTTGCCGAAAGTCTCGCGCACCTTGGCATATTCGACGATCGCATCGAGTGCGGCTTCCGCCAGACCCAGCAGCATGGCGGCGACGCCGACCTGGCCGAGCTGCCATATATATGCGCCTTCGATGCTGTCGATCACCGGGCCGGGATCGTTAACGATCGCCAGCGAGTTGGCCGGATCGAGGGCGGGGCGCGGTTCGATCTTCGCAACTGCAAGGTCGTGAAGCGCAGCGCCTTGATGCATAACGGCGAGACCGTACCGCGCATCGGCAGCGCCAATCAGGCGGTGGCCCATGCCATCGGGCACCAGCAGCGCGGCGCCCTGTTCGCCCGCAATCAGCGCAGCGCGAAGGCCGCCATCGTAGGTGGAAAGGCAGGCGAGCGCCTGAACCAGAATGTCGAGCGGGCCGCACTGGCGGCCTACCTCGCGAAAGAACAGCGCATGTTCGACCGCGCTCAGCCCGCTGCCGCCGTCGCCCTCGGGCAGGGCGAGTGCGAACCAGCCCATCTCGCCGAGCGACGCGCGCAATTCCGCGCCCATGTCCGGACCTGCTCCCTGGTGCAGCCGCTCGATCGGCAGCGCGTCGGCAATGAAATCCGCCGCCGCCGCCGCGATCTCCAGCTCTTCCCCCTCGGGCGCGAGATACATGCCTACCCTTTCGATTCGGCGCATTAATGCACCGCCAGCGATTCATTTCCCTAGGCTAGGTCGCCGGAAATGCAACCATCCGCGTGCAGCGCGCGGCGGTCTGACACGGGGTCAATTGCCATGCGCGGCGAGCCGTGGCATCCTTCGTTTGCAGCCGTGCCGTGCGATGCGGTGCAAAAGGAGAGTTTCGATGGCCAGTGTCGCCAACCGCTATGATGTCGCCCCCCTGGCAGAGAGCCTGCCGTTTGGCGCGACCGTTTCCGGGCTGACCCTGGCCTCGCTCGCGGATGAAAGCCTGCGCCAGTCGCTTTACGACCTGTGGATCGACAAGGGCGTGCTGCTGTTTCGCGGCTGCGAGGACAGCGAGGAAATGCAGCTCGAATTGAGCTCATGCTTCGGCCAGAACGAGGAGCACCTGTTTCCCTCGGTCCGGGCCAAAGGCAATGCCGCGCTGACCAACATCAAGTTCTATCCCAACGACGGCGCGCTTTACGACGTCGGCGGCGAGCAGCGCGGCGGCTGGCTGCCGTGGCATTCCGACCTCGTCTACAGCGCCGCGATCAACCACGGCGGGATCCTGCGCCCGCAGATCATCCCGCCGCGTTTCGGCAAGACCGGTTTCCTGTGCCAGATCGCCGCTTACGAGCGCCTGCCGCAGCATCTGCGCGAAAAGATCGAGAACCTGCACGTGGTCTACGAGATCCACATCGATTTCACTGAGCTGCGCTTTGCCAACACCAGGAACGTCAAGTTCCTGCGCATGGCCGAATCGGGCCTGTCTATCGAGCGCGATCGCTTCACCTATCCGCGCGTCATCCACCCGATGGTCTACGAGCAGGAAAAAACCGGGCGCAAGGTGCTCAACGTCTCGCCGGGCTTCGCCTCGGGCATCTACGAGAACGGTTCCTACGAGGGTGACGAACTGCTGCACGAGGTCTGCAGTTACTGCATGGATCCTGAACTCGCCTATTTCCACGACTGGCAGATGGGCGACATGGTGCTGTGGGATAACTGGCGCGTGCTGCACTGCGCCGAAGGCACCCATCCCGAGGATACGCGGCTGATGATGCGCACGACCATCGCGGGAGACTATGCGCGCGGGCGTGCGCTGGGCGTCGATGGGCCAGGCCCGGACTTCGATATCTGACCGAAACTTCCGCGCCCATTTCCGCAATGCCGGGAGCCGCACAGGAATGGCGGCGAAGCTGGACGGTCGTGCTTGCGGCCGCGCTGGGTTTCGCGCTGTCGTCGGTCACGATCTATTCGCTCGGGCCGTTTATCGCCCCGCTCGAGGATGAATTCGGCTGGAGCCGGGCCCAGATAACTTCGGGCATGACGATCTATTCGATTCTCGGCATCTTGCTCACCCCGCTCGCGGGTGTCGTCATCGACCGGCTGGGTCCGCGCCGGGTCGGCCTGTTCGCAATCCTCAGTTTCGGCGTGACCTTCTGCGCGCTGTCGCTGGCGACCGCATCGCTGTGGCTGTGGATCGCGCTGTGGTTCCTGCTCTCGTTCGCGAGTGCGCCGATGAAGCCGACGACCTGGACCGCAGGGGTTTCCAGCGTGTTCGACAAGGGCAGGGGCCTCGCGATCTCGGTGATGCTGTGCGGTGCGGCGCTCAGCTCCACCCTGACGCCGATCTACGCCACCTGGCTGATCGACACCTACGGCTGGCGCACTGCCTATGTGGCGATGATGGCAACTTTCGTCGCGGTGGTGTTCCCCGTGGTCTACCTGTTCTTCACCAGCGCGGTGGACCGGGTTAGGGCGGCTTCGCGCGGAGCGGGAGCTGACCGAATCGCAGAGCCTGCCGCAGTGCTCACCGGGCTCGAATGGCGCGAGGGCCTTTTGTCGTGGAAGTTCGCGCGGCTTGGCGGCGCGGCCTTCGTCACCACGCTGGTGATCATCTCATTCGTCTCCAACCTGATCCCGATCTTCTCGGACGCCGGCATTGCGCGCGGCCAGGCGGCGGGCATTGCCGGTCTGGTCGGCATCTCCACCGTGGTCGGACGACTGCTGGGCGGTTACCTGCTCGACCGCATCAACGGTGCGATCGTCGGCGGGGTCAGCCTGCTGGTGCCGGTGATCTCGTGCCTGCTGATCCTGGCCTTTCCCGGATCGGTGCCGGTCGCCTCCGCCGCAGTGCTGATCCTGGGCCTGTCGCTGGGTGCGGAACTCGACTGCGTCGCCTATCTCACCACCCGGCACTTCGGGATGAAGAACTTCGGCACGATCTTCGGTGTGATTTCGGGCATCCTCGCTTTCGCGACCGGCCTCGGCCCGTTCCTCGTCAGTCTCGGTTACGATATGACTGGCGGCTACACGATCACGCTCAAGGCCTACATTCCGCTGGCGCTGCTGGCGGCGCTGCTGTTCTTCAGCCTTGGGCGCTATCCGCAGTTTGCGCCGGTGCAGCCAGAGTAATTCTTGCGGTGTGTGCGGTTGAAAGCAGCTCTTCGCCGTAGCATCCGCGAATGAAGAACTCGATCCGCTCGCGCAGTTCCTCGCCTTCCGGAGGCCCGGCGCGCCAGTTGGTATAGGTCATCAGCGGGCGGCTGCCTTGGACCAGGTCGTCGAACATGGTGACCGAGCGGGCATGGTCGCCCGGCGGGATCGCGCCCGCCTGTTCCAGCGTCACGAACACCTTTTCGATATTGCGTTCGAACCGCGCGAAGATCGTAATCGCGGTCTGCTTCATGAAATCGGGGAATCGCTGGCTTTCGGCGATCATCAGCCGCATCAGCCCGATCGAATGCGGGCGGAAGGTGACTTCGAGCGCATAGTTCGCCGCGCGCATCAGCGCTTCGAACAGGGTGTCGCCGTCCTCGACCACCGGCTTGGCGATTGCGCCTGCGGCATCGCGCGCAAAGATAACTTCGCGAAACAGGGCCTCCTTGTCGCCGAAGTGCTGGTACAACGTGCGGGTGGCGACGCCGGCGCCGCGCGCGATGTCGATCAGCGAGGTTCCCGCATAGCCGTGCGAGATGAACAGCGCGGTGGCGACTTCCATCACCCGCGCCTTGCGCCGTTCCAGTTCGGACGCGGTGGGCCTGCCGGCCTGGCCGGAGCGCTTGCCGCGATTGCTTTTCATCGTTGCCATTGCATTCCCCGGACGCGGCATGGCCGAACTTTTCGCGCCAGTCAAAGCGTTGCGCCTCCCCACTCGTCAGGATCGCACGAGCGCGGCAGGAGGCGCAGTGCTGTCATGGCGGAAAGCTGGCGACGCAGCGAAACCATCGAATCGATGCACTGGCCGAAGCCCGCCTGGCGCAGCTTGATCGTGCTGACGACCATTGGCACCGCCTTGTCGGACAGGCGCGCGCTGGTGAGAATGTCGAGATAGTGGTGCGACTGGCCGAGCAGCGCATCGAGATCGCTCAAGACCAGCCCCTCACGCGCGGCAATCGCGCGCCATGCCGACTGGCTTTGCGGCTCGGCGAAGAACGCGGCGAAGCCGTTCGGCGCTTCTCCCGCGGGATCGAGCCCGAGCGCGCCAGCCAGCTCTGCCCATGCGTGCCGCAGCACGAACATGTCGCCGTTGGTGAAGTTGAAGGTCTCGTCCGCCGCCGCATCGCTGTTCGCTGCCCAGACCAGTGCCTCGGCAAACAGGTCGGCATCGACCGTTTCCCATAGCGAGAGGGCGCTGCCAGGCAAGGCGAAGGGAAGGCCGCGTTCGCGGCAGATCGCCGCGTAGGCGCCGATTGCCGCCACCGGGTTCATCGCGGCGCCCGGCGCAGAGCCAAACAGGATCTGCGGGCGCCATACGGTGAAGGAAAAGCCATGCCGCGCGGCCTGCTCGCGAGTGAAATCCTCGTGCAGCCAGTAGAAATTGGCATGCGGATCGCGCGGGCTGCTCTCGCGCAATGGCACGGTAACGGGGTGCACATGCGCGCCATAGGCCTTGCCGCCCTGCAGGATCGAGACGTGCCGCAGATCGCCGCGGGTGGCCAGCGGGCCGAGAATATTGCGCAGCATCTGCCCGTTCTGCTCGATCAGCGCGGCATCCTGCCACCCCGATGCCAGCCCCGGCACTTCGGCGACGGCTGCGTAGACCAGATGCGTCACCTGCGGCAGCGCGGCAGCGAGCGCGGCGCAGGCATCCCCGTCAGTGAGGTCGGCGGACACATGGTCGAAGGCGCAATCAGCAGGCACAACTGGCCGCCGCCGCGACAGCGCGGTCACGCGCCATCCGCCCGAACGCGCAAACGCGGCCAGCGCCGCCGCGCCGATCACGCCGCTCGCCCCGGCGATCACGACATGGCGCTGCGTTTCCCCGGCTGGCGGGAGCGGATTTTCGTGGCTATGCGTCACGCGCACACAGATGCGCAAAGGGAGCGGGCATGACAAGATTTTCCGGCAAGGTGGTGATCGTTACCGGCGGCGCCAGCGGCATTGGCGCGGCGAGTGCTGCGCGTTTCGCCTCCGAAGGCGCGCTGGTCACGGTTGCCGACATGAACGAGCCTGCCGATTTGCCTGAGGGCGCGACGTTCGTGCGCACCGACGTCACCGACGAAGCGCAGATCGCCGCCATGGTCGAGGCGACGGTTGCAAAGCACGGCAAGCTCGATTGCCTGGTCAACAATGCCGGGATCGGCGCTGCCATGCCGACCGAACACCTGCCGCTCGAAACCTGGGAGAGGGTCTTCGCGGTCAATTCGCGCGGCGTGTTCCTCGGCTGCAAGGTGGCAATCCCGCATCTTGAGGCGACGCGCGGCAACGTGGTGAATGTCGCCTCGATCTCGGGGATCGGCGGCGATTACCTGATGAGCGCCTACAACGCCTCTAAGGGCGCGGTGGTCAACTTCACCCGTTCGCTGGCAATGGAGTGCGCCGAGATCGGCGTGCGCGTCAATGCGGTCTGCCCCGGCGTGATCGAGACCCCGCTTGCCGCTGGCGCGCTGGCAACCGACGACGACCGCGAACACTGGATGGAGCGCGTGCCGCTGCACCGGCCCGGCCAGCCGGCCGACATCGCCGCCGCCATCGCCTTTCTCGCATCGGACGATGCGAGCTACATCACCGGCCACAACCTCGTGGTCGACGGCGGCATCACCGCGCACACTGGCCAGCCCAATTTCGTCCGGCGCTGGGCCAACCGGGCAAGAACCGCCCAGTAAGATAACTGAAGGAGAGGAAATCCATGACAGCAGTGGTTCGCCGCAAGGCGCTCATCACCGGTGCGGCAGGCGGCATGGGCCGCGCCTGCGCCTATCTTTTCGGCGCGACCTGCGACCTCGTGCTCAGCGATGTCTCGCAGGACCGGCTCGATGCTTTCGCCAAGGAACTGCGCGATGCCGGGCACACGGTTGTCGCTCATGCCGGCGACATGATGGACGCTGCGCACCTTTCCGCTCTGGCCAGCGAGCTAGACGCGGATCGTCCCTGCTCGGTGATCCACACCGCCGGTCTTTCTCCCTCGCTGGCCGACTGGCAGGCGATCATGAAGGTCAACCTCGTCGCCACCGAGATGCTGATGCAGGCGCTCGAGCCGGTGCTGGCGCCGGGCAGCGTGGTCGTCCCGATCGCCTCGATGGCCGGACACATGATGCCCGCCATCGCCGACATCGACGCGCTGCTGGTCGATCCGCTGGCGGATCATTTCATCCAGGGAATCGGCGCTGCGGTTGAAGCCATGGGCGGGGCTGGCGGCGATGTCGGCAAGCGCGGTGTCAGTTATTCGCTGTCCAAGCGCGGCGTGCATCTGCTCACCTATCGCAGGGCCATCGCCTGGGGCCCGCGCGGGGTGCGCGTGGTGAGCATTTCGCCGGGCGTGATCCACACGCCGATGGGCCTTGCCGAGAACGAGAAAACTCCCGGCGCGCGCGAAACCATGGACGCAGCAGCGCTCGGCCGGATTGGAACGCCGATGGATATCGCCATGGCCGCGCGCTTCCTGTGCAGCGACGAGGCGGGCTATATCACCGCGACCGACCTCAAGGTCGATGGCGGTTCGACGGAGGTGGTGGCGGCGCAGCGGGGCTAAGCGAAGGTCAGCTGCCGAGCATTTCGACATAGGGTAGTGCGATTGCTGCCACGCCCAAGCCGCTCCGCGTCGGCAAATGCAATCAATTCCCGAACAGTTCGGTCGTGCAGCGAAGTCGCATAAAAAAGTGTCGCTGGCCTCTCGACGGATATCACTTTTCAGTCCCGGACCTAGGCTCAGGACTCATTGATTGAGCCAGAAGATGACGGTTGCGGCGATGCAGATGGCAGACATGAATGTGTGGGCGCATCGGTCGTAGCGGGTATGAATGCGGCGCCAGTCCTTGAGTTTCCCGAACATGTTCTCGATCCTGTGGCGC
>CANJUF010000011.1 GCA_947477745.1 Sphingomonadaceae bacterium
ACGCTTTCGGCCAATCTCGCAATTGCTTTGTCCCGGTCTGGCATCCGCACGGGCCTCGTCGATGCCGATATCTACGGGCCTTCGCAGGCGCGGCTGATGGCTACCGAGGGCGCGCGCCCGCAGGCGACATCGGAGAAGAAGCTGCTGCCGATTGCAAGCGAGTGGGGCGTGCCGATGCTGTCGATGGCGCACCTCGCCAGCCCCGGACAGGCGATTGCCTGGCGCGGGCCGATGGCGGGCAATGCGTTGTCGCAACTGGTCGATGCCGACTGGGGCGATGTCGAACTTCTGGTGGTCGATCTGCCGCCGGGCACCGGCGACGTGCAACTCACAATGCTGCAGCGCTTCAAGCCTGCCGGCGCGGTGATCGTCTCGACCCCGCAGGATCTTGCGCTGATGGATGCGACGCGGGCGATCTCGCTGTTCGAGCAGGGCAAGGTGCCGATTGTCGGCGTGGTCGAGAACATGGCCGGCTATGTCTGCCCGCATTGCGGCGAGGTGAGCGATCCGTTCGGTTCGGGCGGGGCCGAGGCGGCGGCGGCGCAAATGGGCCATGCCTTTCTGGGCCGGGTGCCGCTCGACATCGAGATCCGCAAGGCCAGCGACGCGGGAACGCCTCCCGCAGCGGGCGAGGGACCGCAGGCCGAGGCCTTTGCAGCGATCGCCCGCCGCGTGGCGACATGGCTCGCCAACCAGCGCCAGCCGAGCGAGGCGATCGCCTGATGCGCTTTTCGCGGCGGGGCATGCTGATCGCGGCGCTCGCCGGGGGCGGGCTCGCCGTGGGCTATGTTGTGCGTCCGCGCACCTTTCCCTTGCCGCTGTCGCCCGCGCCGGGCGAGATCGCCTTCGACGCATGGATAAAGATTGCTCAGGACGGCGTTATCTCGGTCGCGGTGCCCCAGCTCGAAATGGGTCAGGGGATTACCACGCTGATTGCGCAGGTGATTGCAACCGAGCTGGGCGCGGACTGGCGGCAACTGGCCATCGAGCCTTCGCCCGTGAGCGCGCATTACGCCAACTTGCCGCTGGCGGCGCGCTGGTCGCAGCTTTGGATGCCGGCGCTGTCTTCGCTCGCCGACGAGGCCGATGACGTGCTGGTGCGGCGCTGGGCGCAGGACAACAGCTTCATGGTGACCGCCGACGGCATGTCGCTTGCCGCCTACGAGGCTCCCGCGCGGGAGGCCGCCGCTTCGGTGCGGGCCATGCTGGCCAAGGCGGCAGCTGCGCGCTGGGACGTGACCTGGGAGGAATGCGAGGCGCAGCTCGGTTTCATTACACACGGCAAGAAGCGGGCAAGTTTCGCCGAACTCGCCACCGAGGCCGCGAGCTTCGATCCTCCCGATCCGCCGCCCTTGAGGCCGCAGTCGCTGGGCGGCAAGGCCAGGTCCGTCCGCTCGCTGCCGCGCCTCGACTTGCCCTCCAAGGTCGACGGATCGTTTCAGTTTGCGGGCGACGTCCGGCTTCCCAGCATGGTCTTTGCCGCTGTCCACCACGGACCGGTCGGCAAGTCGGCGCTGGGCGAATACGATCGCGGCGGGGCGAGTCAGGTTGCCGGGCTAATCGACCTGGTCGAAGGACCGGACTGGCTGGCGGCGATTGCCAGCAACTGGTGGGCGGCGGAACAGTCGCTGCGCCGCATCGCCCCGCATTTCGACGTGTCGCGCACGGCGGACAGCGGCCGCATCAGCGAGGCGCTCGACGAGGCGCTGCGGCTCGGCGAGGAAACGCGGCTGCACGAGGCGGGCGATCCCGATGAGTGGCTGGAGAAGAATTTCGACCTGGCTGTACGCTACGAGGTCGGCCCGGCTCTGCACGGCTCGCTTGAGACAACCAGTGCCACTGCGCGCTTCGCCGATGGCAAGCTGGAACTGTGGATGGGCACGCAGGCGCCGCAATCGGCGCGCGAAGTTGCGGCGCAGGCGCTCGGCATCGATCTGCGCCAGGTGGTGCTCTATGCCATGCCAGCAGGCGGCAGCTTCGACCGGCGGCTTGAGCAGGGCCACGCGGCGCAGGCTGCGCTGATCGCGCGCCATGCCGGAAAGCCGGTGCAACTCATCTGGTCGCGCTGGCAGGAACATCTTGCTGGCTGGCCGCGCACGCCTGCCGCCGCGCTGATGGGTGCACGCACCGATAGCGAGGGGCGGATCGCCGGGTGGCGCGCGCGTATCGTCGTGCCTGCTACGGCGCGCGAATTCGGCGAGCGGCTGCTGGGCCATGCGCTGCCTTACGATGCCATTGACGCGGCAGCGGGCGGGATCGATCCAATGGCGATGGAAGGCGCCGTGCCTCCATATGAAGTGCCCAATCTTGCCATCGAGCAGGTGCCCGTCACCATCGACTTGCCGACCGCGCGGCTGCGCGGCAACGCCCACGGCTACACCGCCTTCTTCAACGAGACCTTCATCGACGAACTGGCGCACAAGGCGAACCGCGAGCCATTGTCGTACCGCATGGCGATGCTGGGCCAGGATCCGCGCCTTGCCGAGTGCCTGATGCGCGTCGCCGCGCTTTCGGGCTGGGGCGGGGGACTCGACGCAAGCGGACAGGGGCTTGCCTGCCATGTCATCGGCGAAGGCGAGGGCGCGGGCCGCATCGCCGTGGTGGCGAACGCGCGCCGTGACGCCAGCGGGGTGCGCGTCGACAGGATCAGCGCGGTTGCCGACATCGGCCGCGTGATCAATCCGGACATCGCCCGCCAGCAGATCGAGGGCGGTCTGGTGTTCGGGCTTGGCCTCGCGATCGGATCGAGCACCGAATACGAACGCGGCCTGCCCAGCGCGCGGCGACTGTCGCACCTCAACCTGCCCACGCTGGCGGATTGCCCGGTGATCGAAGTGGAGTTGATCGCCAGCAATGCGCCGCCTGCCGATCCCGGCGAACTTGGCGTAGTCGCCGCGCCGCCTGCCATCGGCAATGCGCTGTTTTCGGCGACCGGCCTGAGGTTCCGCCGCTTGCCGCTGCTGTCGGAAGGGCTGTGATGGAAAAGCCGGCAGGCCATCCCGAAGTGAAGCACGGCAGGCTCGGCGTGCTGCTGGTCAATCTTGGCACGCCCGATGCCCCCACCGCCAAAGCGGTGCGGCGCTATCTTGCAGAATTCCTCTCTGACCGGCGCGTGGTCGAAATACCGCGCCTGATCTGGTGGCCGATCCTGCACGGCGTGATCCTCACCACGCGGCCGCGCAAGTCCGTTCATGCCTATCAGCAGGTGTGGACGCAGGAAGGTTCGCCGCTCGCCGCGATAACCGCAGCGCAGGCGCGCACGCTTCAGGAGCGGCTGGGAGACAGCGTGATGGTGCGCTGGGCGATGCGATACGGCAATCCTGCGATTGCGAGCGAGCTGGCTGCGCTGAAGGAGGCTGGCTGCGACCGCGTGCTGTTTGCGCCGCTCTACCCGCAGTATTCGGGCGCGACCACGGCAAGCGCGATGGATGCGCTGGGCGACGCACTGGGAGCGATGCGCTGGCAGCCCGCAGTGCGCACCTTGCCGCCCTACTTCGACGATCCCGGCCATATCGACGCCCTCCGTGCCGACCTTGCCCGCCAGATCGCTGCGCTGAGCTTCGTGCCCGAAGTGCTGCTGCTGAGCTTTCACGGCATGCCCGAACGCACCCTGCATCTGGGCGATCCCTACCATTGCCAGTGCCGCAAGACCGCGCGGCTTTTGGCAGAGGCTTTGGCGGTGAGCCATCCGAGAATCCGGGTGGAGACGAGCTTCCAGTCGCGCTTCGGGCGGGCCAAGTGGCTCGAGCCTGCGACCGACCTCGTGCTTGCCGAAGAAGCGCGCAGAGGCACGCGAAAGCTGGTCGTCGCTGCACCGGGGTTTTCCGCCGATTGCCTCGAAACGCGCGAGGAACTGGCCATTCGCGGGCGGGCGCAGTTCCTCCAAGCAGGCGGCGCGGAATTCGCTGCGCTCGATTGCCTCAATGCAGGCGATGCAGGCATGGCGATGCTCGAAATCCTGGTGCGGAATGAGCTTGCTGGCTGGAATTGATCCGTTCTTGACATAATCCTACTTTGTTCTACTCCTGTGGCGACGTTACACTTGACATACCAAACCCCTCAATGTAGTGTTCTGGCCATAGGAGAAGTCCCGTGGCCAAGTCTGTTTTCGATGCCCCGCAATTCAAGTCCGAAGATGGCGCATTCGCCTATGTAGAGGCGCACCTGTGGCCGAACGGTCCAGTCTGCCCGCACTGTGGCAACTGCGCTGCTGACCGCATCCGCAAGATGCAAGGTCAGACCACCCGGCGCGGCCTCTACAAGTGCAACGAGTGCCGCAAACCGTTCACCGTGCGCATGGGCACCATCTTTGAATCCTCGCACCTTGCGCTGCACCTGTGGCTGCAAGTGATCCACCTGTTTTGCGCCAGCAAGAAGGGTATTAGCACCCGCCAGATACAGCGGATGCTTGATTGCTCGATGAAGACCGCTTGGTTCCTTGGCCATCGCATCCGTGAAGCCATGAAGGATGACGGCACCGTTGCTATCGGCGGTGGCGGCAAGGTCATCGAAGCCGATGAAACCTTCTTCGGTCAGCAAGACTACAAGTTCGTTTCCGGCAAGGGCTGGCAGCGCCGTGACGGTTGGGGCGACAAGATGAAGGTTCTCTCGCTGGTCGAACGTGGCGGTCGCGCCAAGTCGATCCACATCGACAATCTCGGCATGGATGAAGTCACCCGCGCGCTGGAAAGCGCAGACCGTGACAGCCACCTGAACACCGATCAGGCCCGCCACTATCGCCGGATCGGCAAGGAGTTCCTGAGCCACGGTGCCGTTGACCACAGCCGCAAGGAATATGCGCGCGGCTCGGTCCACAGTAACACCGTCGAAGGCTTCTTCTCGATCTTTAAGCGCGGCATGGTCGGTGTCTATCAACACTGCGACACTTCGCATCTGCACCGCTACCTGAGCGAGTTCGACTTCCGCTACAGCTACCGTGAAAAGGTCGGCTACAACGATACCATGCGTGCCGAAGTCGCGCTCAAGGGTGTCGTGGGCAAGCGCCTCACCTATGAAACGACTGGCATCGCAAGGCAGGGGTAAGGCGAAGGGCAGACAGTTCCGCCCTTCACGGTTGGTCCTGTTTGACGATCCACAAATGGAGTTCGATTTCATCGACGAGGAATGAACAATGGCAGACAAACCTAAGCCGAAAAGCAAGCTATCGGACGCCGCTCGGCACGAGCGGTTCAAGGATATGGCGCGCGAAGTCGAAGCGTCCGAGGATGCAAAGGACTTCGATAAGGCGTTCAAGAGGGTCACGGACGGGGGTCACGTTCAATAATACCCGTGAAGTTAAAAACCTCTCTTGTCCGCGTGTTGGTGCCCTGTATGAAGGGTTCCTGGACATAACCCGTGTCATGCAAAATCTTCGGCTGAACGTGGATTTTGTGAATGTCTGGGACAAACTCCAACTTCCCCCCAAACCGGGAGAACTTGTTCATCCGCCTGCGGGAGTAGAAGGCATACAGGTCCGCAATCTGGGCGGCCCTGCAACTGCGCTTATCGACCTCAGTCGCAATCGTATCGACATGCAAACCGCCGTTGCGCCGCTGTGCGTCAAGATAGCGAAATATGTCCGGATTATTCTTGCTGCCCGATTCCAGCATGTAGGCAATGCCCGACGACTGGACTTCATCGGTCACTTCAAACATCGAATTTTGCTTAAGGTCTATGGCTATGCTCCCAAAGCAAAAGCCGAACGCTGATAGGCTGGAAAACGTTTTCTTGTGCAAGTTGTCCAAGGTCATCAGTTGTCTACGCCGGACCTTCCATTTCTCCTTACCAATCGAGCGGCTAATCCCAAATAGGACGTTGCCAACCATCGCCCGGCCTATTCTATCCAGAAACTTCTGGCGCTTGATAAGGGTCCATCCCTTGAAACAACCATCTGCCCCGTCCAACTCCCTCCCGCGAATGAGTTCCACGTTTTCATCGTCGCAAATCTTGTTGGCTGCTTGTTCAAAGCGCAGCCACCCATCTTCGTGAGCAACGTAACCAGCGATTGTGCTCACCTTCGATGAAGTCGCGTCACTATCGTCTAAGTAGCAAGCAAGCACGGCGATAAGCCCTCCAGCGCGATTCCCTCGCGCCAAACGGATCACGTCGAAGACCCGACAGGGCGCGCTCACAACACACCCCCATCATACAGATTGCGCTTGGTATGGGAAGTGTAACGTCGCCACTCCTGTTCAACCCTTCAGGAGTTGAGTCGCCATGACTGTTCATGCCCCGATCCAGGCCGATTTTCGTTATGACATGAACGGGCGCAGCGAAACAGCGCTGTCGCCGCCAATTCGGGCGCGTGGCTGATCGTTTCGACCACCCTTGATGCTTTGGACGACGTGTTCGGCTGCATGGACACATCGGGGCCGCTGCTGCTGGTCAATCCCGGGCGCGGCGAACGCCTGGTGGCGTTGGGCCAGGCGCTGGCCCGCTGCGGCGGAACGCGGCTGCGCGAACTTTCAGAGGAAGACCGCGTGATGCTGCTGCGGCTCAGCGAGCAGGTTAACCGCATTGCCGAGCGGGTGGACCGGCTCGGCAGCGGTGCTGGCGAAAGCTCGGCGTTCCGGTTCGAAGCGCCCGGACGCGATTTTTCGGGCCGCGAGGAGGAGGGCGACCGGCTGGTGCGCGGCGCGCGTCCGGCGCTGCCCGATCCGCGCCTCGTGCGCCGCATCCTTCGCCAGCGCCAGCTTCGCGCACGGTTCTTCGATGGCGACCTGTTCGGCGATCCGGCCTGGGACATGCTGCTCGATCTCACCGCCGCGCGGGCCGAGCATACCCGCGTTTCGGTGACTTCGCTGTGCATCGCCTCGGGCGTCCCGCCGACCACCGCGCTGCGCTGGATCAGCCAGCTTACGCAGGCCGGCCTGTTCGAGCGTATCGAGGACGATACCGACCGGCGTCGCGCCTTCATCGCGCTGACCGAAAAGGCCGCCGATGGCATGGCGCGCTATTTCGCCGAACTGGGCAGAAACGCTTCGCGGCTGGTTTAGCCGGTCTCGTTTGATTTGAGCGTCTTGCGTGAATACGGCGGCTCGCCCAGCGCGGGCCGCGGGAATGGACCGGTGTGCCATTGCAGCGAGGCCTCGCGCCGTGTGATTTTCCACTCGCCGTCGAAGCGGGCTACCTCGTCGCGGTAGCGCAGCCCCAGCTTCAGATGGTCGATCGGGCTGCCGGGCGCTTCCATGTGATAACCGACCACCCAGGTCTCGACGAAAGCCCGGTCACCCTCAAGCTCGATGTACTGGTTGCCCTTGAAATGCATGGTGGCGTGATATTTCGCCAGACCCTGTTCGATGCCGGCGAGATATTCATCGAGCGGCCCCTGCTGCACCGTGCCGATGACCACGCAATCGGGATGAAACACCGACCGGACCAACGCCATGTCGATTGAATCGACGCCATAGGCATAGCGGTCATACAAATCGGCGATCAATGTGCGGTCGCGCAGCCAGGCGACGTTCGCCGCCAGATCGCCTGCCGGGGGAGGCGGGGTGGACCGGAACTCCATCGCATCACGCGGGTTGCCTTTTTCCATCGCTTTATCGCTCTCCCTGAAGTGCGCCGTTCTTCGACCGCAGCGCGCAGTTGACCCTTTGTGCAAAGACACTACAAGCCCCTCGTCCGCGATGACCGGGCGGTTAGCTCAGTTGGTAGAGCATCTCGTTTACACCGAGAGGGTCGGCGGTTCGAGCCCGTCACCGCCCACCATGGTCCCCGTTTCGCACAGTTGAAACCACCACTTTGAGCGGCGCAGGCTGGTCGCGCTTGTTGAGCTGCAGCGGCGCGGACTTGCAAGGAAAGCTCAGTTTTGAACACTTTCCAGCGTCCTGTATCCATGCCACTATAAACGTTGGAAATGCCATTTTTTCGCGGCAAGTTCATGCTGGCGGCATGGGGCGCGGGCATGATGCGCAGTGCGCGGTCCATCGGGGGGAATCCGACATGGCAGTCTATACGGTCACGAGCATCGCCGATTCGGGCGCAGGCTCGATGCGCGAGGCGATCGGCTTGGCCAATGCCAATCCGGGTGCGGATACGATCGAGATCGGTGCGCTGGTTTCTGGCGGCGGGGTCACTCTGACCACCGGCCAGCTTTCCGTGACCGACGCGCTCACCATCGATGGCGATTACGGCAACCTGGGTCGGCCGGACTGGACGATCAATGCCAACGGGGCCTCCCGCGTCATTACAACCAGCGCCGATCTTACGCTGATCGGCCTGACTATCACCGGCGGCGCCGTGGCAGGAGAGGGCGGGGGGGTGCTTTCGACCGGCATCGCCAAGCTGAATATCCAGAACAGCGCCATCACCGGGAACAGCACGACCGGCAACGATGCCAACGGCGGCGGAATCGCCACCGGCAGCGGTTCCATCACCCTGACGAACAGCACGGTTACCGGCAACAGCACTGCCGGGGTCGGTTCCGTAGGTGGCGGATTTTTCAGCAACTCGAACGTGATCCTCAACGACAGCCTCGTGGTAGGCAATGTCACCAAGGGTGCGGGCACCGACGGCGACGAAACTCAGGGCATCGTCACCAACAACCGCAGCATTGTCGGCGGCAATGCCGCGGCGCTGTTCGCATCGACTTACGAAGTCGCGCCCGGCGTGCTGGCGGGCGTGCTTGCCGGCAACGGCGGCTCGGTGCCGACCGTGGCGCTGCTTTCCGTGGGGAGCAACCCCGCGCTCGACAAGAGCGGGGCGGGCGCTCCGGCGAATGACGCGCGCGGGAGTGCGACGCAGGATTTCGCCGCCATCCCGAACATCAATGGCAGCGCGCGCGATCTCGGCGCTTTTGAACTGCAGAACAATCCGGGGGCCGACACGCCCACGGTGACCACTGCGGTGACCAACGAGGACACCAAGACCACCAGCGGGCTGGTCATCGCCCGCAGCCTGCTCGACGGCGCGGAAGTCACCCATTTCAAGATCACCGGCATCACCGGCGGCACGCTATACCAGAACAACGGCACGACCCCGATCGCCAACGGCGAGTTCATCACTTTCGCGCAGGGCAACGCCGGGCTCAAATTCCTGCCCAGCCCCAATTCGACCGCCGACGGCAGCTTCAATGTGCAGGCCTCGCTTTCGGCCAGCAATGCCGGGCTGGGCGGCGGACTCGCGCCTGCGCTGATCAACGTCATTTCGGTTGACGATGCTCCGGTTGCGCCGGCGACGAACAGCGTCTCGACGCAGGAGGATGTGACGGCGGCGCCGGTGGTGATCGGGGCCACCGATGCCGACGGCGACATCGTGAGCTATGGGATCAAGCCAGGCGCAGCGCCGCTGAAGGGCAGCGTCACGTTCGTGGGCGACACCTTCATCTACGAGCCGGGCGGCGCGGCCAACGGCGCGGACAGCTTCACGATCGTGATTACGGACGCCGAGGGCCACACCGCCGAGCAGGTGGTGAGCGTGTCGATTGCGCCGGTGCCCGATGCGCCCACCGCGATTGACGATGCTGCTACTGCGACGGCGGGACAGACCAAACAGATCCCCGCCAGCGACCTGCTCGCCAACGACTTCGATCTCGACGGCGATCCGGTCTCGCTGGTCTCGGTCGGCAACCCGGTGGGCGGCACGGTGAGCGTGTCGAACGGGACGGTGAGCTTCACCCCGGCGGCGGGCTTTGCCGGCGCGGGCGGCTTCGACTACACGATCGGCGACGGCCAGGGCGGCAGCGACACCGCGCATGTCACGGTGACGGTCGCTGCAGGCAGTGGCGGTGGTGGTGGTGGTGGCGGCAGTGGCAGCGGCCAGAACCGCGCGCCGGTGATCGCGCCGGTCGATCCGGTCAAGCTCGCGGGCGACGAGGTGATCGTCCATGTCTCGGCCAGCGACGCCGACGGCGATGCGCTGAGCTATTCGGCCGCAGGAGCAGCACACGGCAGCGTGACCGGCGGCTCCGGCGGCGCCTTCGTCTATAGGCCCACCGCAGGCTATGCCGGCGCCGACAGCTTCACCGTGACGGTCAGCGACGGCAAGGGCGGCACGGCAAACGCCAATGTATCGGTCAGCGTGATCAACCTGCCCGGCGATACAGACTGGACCGTGACCGCGCCTACCGGCCACATCGGCGAGATCGGCGGCAGCGGCGACTATATCGGCACCAGCGGCTTCCAGAAGGTCACCGTGCTCGATCTGCCGGGGCTGATCAGCTTCGATGCCTCGATCGCCAGCGTGAACCTTGCGAACCTGTTCATTCCCGCCGGCACGCAGGGCTACGGCCCGGTCCCGGGCGGGGCCGGCTCGCTGGTCACCGGCTCGAATGCGGCCGAGCGCATCGTGCTTGCCGCCGACGCGCAGGTGGTGCTCGAAGCCTCGTTCGTGCGCGGCAACGATACTGTTGCCGTGCTCGGCAACTCCGCCAGCTACGCGATTGCCGGCTCGGTTGCCGGGATCCTCATCACCTCGGCGGCAGGCGCCTACATCCGCGTGCCCTCGTTCGCGCCGGGCGGCGGCATCGCGCTCGAGTTCAGCGACAGGACGCTGCAGCTCACCACCAGCGACGGGGTCAACTTCCGGCTCGGCAGCCAGGCGATCGGCGCCGCGCCGGGCATGATCGGCACCGGCCTGCCGGCGGCCGAGCCTTCTGCCGGAACGCTCGTCTACCGCGGCGGCGACCTGCTCGATCTGCCCGGCGATGCCGATCAATGGTGCATTGCCGAGCTTGACAGCAAGGTGCTGCTCACCGACGGCGACACCCATGTGCTCCTGCCGGTGGGAGCACCGGGCGTGCTGCTCGCCTTCGGCGACGGGCTGCGCACGCTGGCCTTCGATCCGCACACCCAGACCTATCACATCGGCGTGCAGACCTTCGGCGAGGATCTCGCCGGCATCACCGCACCGGCGCAGGCGCTGGCGCTGCCGGCGGGCGGCAATCCGGCGGTGCAGGCAAGCCTCGAGCTCGAAGCGGGCGGCGTGGTGAGCGTGGGCGGCAAGTTCCTCGTCGAGGGAACGCCGGGCGCGGAATTTGTCACGATCCTGCAGGGAGACTTCGTGTTCGGCTCCAGTTTCGCGGCGGGCGGCGATGCGATCGGCTTCAACTTCGCCGCCCCCGCCTACACTGCGGTGCGGCAAGGCGATGCGGTCCTGCTTGACGGCAGCGACATGTCCGCGCTGTTGCCGGCGGGCAGCGCCGGGACCTCGCTCGACTTCGACGGCCAGGTGCGCGAGCTTAGCCTCGATGCCTGAACCCTGCAGATCGGCACCCAGACCATCACCGCCATCGCAGCACCGCTCATCGCCTGAGGGGGATCAGACGGACAGGCTCCGCGCAAACCAGATGACGTGGCGTGCGCCCCGGTTTCCGGCGCGCTCCCGCACGGTGACCTGCTCGACCTGAAACCCCGCCTGCTCGAGCCGCAGGACGAAGGCTGCATCGGGCGCAGCCGACCAGATGGCAAGAATGCCGTCCGGCTTGAGTGCCGCCCTTGCCGCGCGCAGTCCGCGCGGGGTGTAAAGCAGGTCGTTGTCGAGGCGCGTGATCCCGTCGGGGCCGTTATCGACGTCGAGCAGAATTGCGTCGTAGCCGCCGCGCGAGGCCTGGATCAGCACCGCCACATCGTCGTTGAGGAGATGGATGCGGCGGTCGTCGAGGCAGCCGTCAGTCAGCTTGCGCATCGGGCCGCGCGCCCAATCGAGGATTTCGGGCACCAGTTCAGCGAGGGTCACTGTGGCATCGCTGCCCAGCACCGCCAGCGCCGCGCGCAAGGTGAAGCCCATGCCGTATCCGCCGATCAGCAGCTCTGGCGCGGTCCTTGCTCCCAGCCGTTCGCAGGTCATCGTCGCCAGCGCCTGTTCCGAGGCGCTGACCCGCGTGCTCATAAGCTCGGTCCGATCGAGCAGGATGGCGAACTCGTCGCCGCGCTGGACCAGACGCAATTGCACGCCATCGGGCACTTGCGCGGTGGCGATAAGATCGTGGCCTGGGATCGTGATCGGATCTCGCCGGACGGGCCTTTCGGCCGGTCCCGGCAAGTTCACTTGCGAGCCTTGCGTGCCGCGTAACGCGCGTCCCGCGCTGCCTTGCGGTCGGCCTCTGTCGGCTGACTGGCGATTTCGGCCGCCTTTGCTTCTTCCGCCAGTCGCAATGCTTCGGCCTTGTCGGCAGCCTTCTGGGCAGCCTTTGCGGCCTTTGCCTCCTCGCGCTCGCGCGCCTTGGCTGCGCGTTCCGCCAGGACCGCCGGGTCGATCGGGGGTTTCGCCTTCAACCGGGCAAGCGCGGCTTCGCGCGCCTTGGCAGCCGCAGCCACCCGATCCTGAAAGCCCGGTTCCTTGTATCCTGCCATCGATTTGTACCCGTTATCCCTATTCGTTCACCGGCAACCGCGCCGGTGGCCACATTGTTCCCATAGCGCCTAGCATGAACAAGTCACGCTGGCGAACTGGGGCGAACTGGCGGACGAAATGGCTCAATTGGCGCTGTTTTGCTGCTTGCGGCAAGAAAGCGCGCGCAATGCAGGGGCCGCATGGCCTATGAGCGACCGGCAACCGGCAGGCACGCTGCCATTGCCCGACAAGGAAACGCTGTGAGCAAGGAACGGTTTGAGCGGCACCGCGAGCCATGGCGGGCTGATGAATTGGCAAAGCTGAAGACGCTGACCGGCAAGGGCATGGCGCTCAAGGCCCTGGCAAAGGCGCTCAACCGTAGCGAGGAATCGGTGCGCGACCGCGCCCGGCAGGATGGCATCACCATCGCCAAGCTGCGCTGAGGCAAGCCAGACCCCGTGACCAGCCAGACCTTCGACGCGATTATTTTGGGCGCAGGAGCCGCCGGCCTGATGTGCGCGGCCGAAAGCGGACGGCGCGGGCGGCGCGTCGCCGTGATCGAAAAGGCCGAGCGGCCGGGCAAGAAGATTCTGATATCTGGCGGCGGCCGCTGCAATTTCACCAACCTGCACACCGCGCCCGACCGCTTTCTTTCGGCCAACCCCCATTTCGCCAAGTCCGCGCTCAGCCGCTATACCCCGCAGGACTTCCTCGCTTTGGTCGAAGCGCATGGCATCGCCTGGCACGAAAAAACGCTTGGCCAGCTGTTCTGCGATGGCTCCGCGAGCCAGATTGTCGACATGCTGCTTGGCGAAGTGGCGCGGACCGGCGGCCAGATCGTGTGCGATCAGGCGATCACGCAGGTTGACCGCGCCGATGGCCGGTACCGCGTCGTCACGCAGGATCGCACGCTCGAAGCCGGCGCGCTGGTCATCGCGACGGGCGGACCCTCGATCCCGAAAATGGGGGCAAGCAGCTTTGCCTACGATCTCGCCCGCCAGTTCGGCTTGAAAGTGGTCGAGCCGCGCCCGGCGCTGGTGCCGCTGACCTTGGGCGGCGACGACGTATTGTTCCGCGATCTGTCGGGCGTCTCGGCGGATGTCGTGGCGCGGGCAGGAAAGGCGGCTTTCCGCGAAGCCGCGTTGTTCACTCATCGCGGGTTGTCAGGCCCGGCGATCCTGCAAATCTCTTCTTACTGGAAGCACGGAGAGCCGGTCGAGATCGATTTCTTGCCAGATCGCGAGCAGGACTGGCTGCTTGGCGCAAAGCGCAGCTTTCCGCGGCAAACCATGCGCGCCCTGCTCAAGGAAAGCCTGCCCGACCGGCTAGCGGCGACGCTGGCCGAACGGCTGGGCCTTGCCGAGATGCTGGGGGGGCTGACCGATGCCCGGCTGCGCACGGCGCAGGAGCAGCTTCGCCGCTGGAAGTTCTGGCCAAACGGCACCGAAGGCTTCGCCAAGGCGGAAGTTACCGTGGGAGGCGTGAGCACGGCCGAACTTTCCTCCAAAACAATGGAAGCCAAACGCGCCGCAGGTCTGTATGTGATCGGCGAAGCTGTCGATGTGACGGGCTGGCTGGGCGGTTACAATTTCCAGTGGGCCTGGGCGAGCGCCTGGGCTGCAGCGCAATCCATCTGACTTCACCATAGCCGTGCAATTGTGCGCGGCGCTACTTATCTGCGAGTTTCATGACCTTCTCAAATCTTCCGCCGCATCTGGGCGAGGCGCTTGTCGAGCGCGGCTATGCCCAGCCAACTCCCGTGCAGGCCGCCGTGCTGCAGCCCGAGGCGCTGGGCCGCGATCTCGTCGTTTCGGCGCAGACCGGCTCGGGCAAAACCGTGGCCTTCGGCCTTGCCATGGCTGGCCAGTTGCTGGGCGATGAGGGCACGATGCCGCGCGCGAGCTCGCCGCTTGCGCTCGTGATCGCGCCGACTCGCGAGCTTGCCTTGCAGGTCAGCCGCGAACTGACCTGGCTCTACGCCAGAACCGGCGCGCGCATCGCCACTTGCGTTGGCGGCATGAACCCGTCGCTCGAACGCCGGGCCTTGCAGGCGGGCGCGTCGATCGTGGTCGGGACGCCGGGGCGGCTGCGCGATCATCTCGAACGCGGCGCGCTCGATCTGACCGCACTCAGGGCGGTGGTCCTCGATGAAGCGGATGAAATGCTCGACATGGGTTTTCGCGAGGATCTCGAGGAGATTCTCGACGCGACACCCGATGCGCGCCGAACCCTGCTGTTTTCGGCAACCATGCCGCGCCCGATCGAGGCCTTGGCCAAACGATATCAGCGCGACGCCTTGCGCATTTCGACGGTGGGCGACGACCGCGGCCACGGCGACATTGCCTATCAGGCCGTCACCATCTCGCCTTCGGAGATCGAAAACGCGGTAGTCAACCTGCTGCGCTTCCATGAAGCCGAAACGGCGCTGCTGTTCTGCGCGACGCGCGATAACGTTCGCCATCTCCACGCGATGTTGCAGGAGCGCGGCTTTGCCGCCGTCGCGCTTTCGGGCGAACATTCGCAGTCGGAGCGCAACCAGGCCCTGCAGGCCATGCGCGACCGACGCGTGCGCGTCTGCGTGGCCACCGACGTTGCCGCGCGCGGCATCGACCTGCCGACTCTGAGCCTTGTCATCCATGTCGAAATCCCGCGCGATGCGGAAGCCCTGCAGCACCGTTCAGGCCGGACCGGACGCGCGGGCAAGAAGGGCACCGCCGTGCTGCTCGTCCCCTATCCCCGCCGCAGGCGCGTCGAGGAACTGCTCCGCCGGGCGCGGATCAATGCCGAGTGGATCGAGGCACCGAGCCGCGAGGCGATCATGGCGCAGGACCGCGAACGGCTGCTGGCGGCGCTGCTCAGGCCGGTCGAGATCGAAGACGGTGACCGCGAACTGGCCGAGCGCCTGCTGGCGGAGCGCACACCTCTGGATATCGCGGCGATGCTGATCCAGGCGCACCGTTCGACCATGCCCGAGCCCGAAGAGCTGATCGAGAACACGCCCGATGCCCGCCGCGCCACGCAGCAGGAGCGGCATCGTCCCGGTTTCGAGGACATTGTGTGGTTCCGCATGAATGTCGGCCGTAATCAGAACGCCGATCCGCGCTGGATCCTGCCGGTATTGTGTCGGCGCGGACACATCACCCGCAACGAAATCGGCGCGATCCGCATCGGCCCGGCTGAAACCCATTTTCAGGTTCCGCGCGCGGTCGCGGACAAGTTCAGCGCCGCCCTGCTGCGTACGGCGGGTTCGGAGGGCGACGAGGAATCGCTCGTCATCGAGCAGTCAGACGAGGCCCCGCGCGACACCGCGCGCCAGAACCGCAAGAGCAGCCGTCCCGGCGGCGACGCTGGTCCTCGGCCCGGCGGCCCCAAGCCGCACCGCAAGGGTTTCGTCAAAAAATCTGGTCATGCGTCCGGTCCTTACGCCGGGGCAAAGAAGAAGCCGCCGCGCGATCGCCGGAGTGATCCTTGACGGGGACTGTGCCGGGACTGCGCGTGCTGGTCGATGCCGATGCGTGCCCGGTGAAGGAGGAGATCTACACGGTCGCCTTGCGCCACAAGGTGCGGGTGACGATCGTCAGCAACAGCTGGTTCCGCGTGCCGCAGGACAGCCTGATCGACAAGGTGGTCGTCGGTGACGGATTCGACGCTGCGGATGACTGGATCGCGGAGGCTTCGAACGATAGGTGCGTGGTGATCACGTCGGACATCCTGCTCGCCGATCGTTGCCTGAAGGCGGGAGCGGTGGTGATCGCGCCGACCGGCAAGACCTTCACTCCCGCGTCGATCGGCGGCGCGATAGCGGTGAGGGCCATCATGAACGACCTGCGTGCCGGCGGCGATCAGATCGGCGGCCCGCCGCCGTTCAGCAAGACGGACCGGTCGCGGTTTCTTCAGGTGCTCGACGCCGAACTGGCGCGCATGGCGCGCAAATGATCACGCCTCGGCGGCTGCCGCTCGTTCCGCTTCTTCGACTACGGCGCGCGCAGCCTCGAAACTGACGCGGGCAGCCTCGGCCAGCGGCAAGGCGCGCTGCGCATCGGAAATGATCTCGACGCTCATCGGGCAGGTCAAGCCGATTTCGAGCAGCGTTTGCACGAAGCGCGCGGTATCGGCGGTCCCTTCGCCGGGCAGTAGCCGGTTGTCGAGGCAGTCCTGCGCTATCGTCCCCTGCATTTCGGGCGCGACGTCATCGAGCTGCACGCCGAACACCATGGTCGGATCGATCTCACGCAGACGCTCGTAGTCGAGATCCCGGCGCGCGAGGTGCCAGACATCGAGGAACAGCCCGGCATTGCTTGCCCCGCTGCTCTGCACCAGCCGCAGCGCATCATCGAGACTGCCGATGTTCGTCCAGGCGCAGGGCTCGACCCCCAGCCGCACCCCGGCGCTGGCGGCGCGCCCGGCGAGTTCCGAAAACCGCCGGGTCATTTCCTCGAAAGGCATCGCGTTGCTTTCGGCCAGATCGCCGCCCAGAAACATCACTCTCGCCCCGAACGTGCTCGCCATGTGATAAAGCGTGTCCTCGTCGCGGCGCGACTGTTCGCCAGCCGCGCCATCGGCGAACCAGTTGAGCAGGAATTCCACCTCGATGTGCACCATGCCGTTGTCGCGCAAGATGGCGGCAAGATCGGCGTCCGAGTGCCCCTTTTCGCGCAGCGCGCGGTAATCGCGCACATGCAGGCCGATGCCCTTGTACCCGGCCTTGGCACAGGCCTCGACCCGCTCGGCAAAGG
This sequence comes from Sphingomonadaceae bacterium, assembly GCA_947477745.1. Classification (GTDB taxonomy): domain Bacteria; phylum Pseudomonadota; class Alphaproteobacteria; order Sphingomonadales; family Sphingomonadaceae; genus Novosphingobium. The sequence goes on from CANJUF010000011.1 coordinate 17,013, forward strand.
GGCGGGGGCTATACCCTCCGGCAGTGGGGGAGACACCTGCTGTAGTGTAATAGCTGGCGATGAGGTCAGTCACCGATCCGGTCCCGATTCTCCGCCCAGCCACCATCTGCCTCGGCCCATGACGCGGTCCATCAGGTCGGGGTCCATGTCTGCCAGATCGGCACGGTCTGCCTCGACCAGAGCCTTGTAGCGCGGCTGCACGCGAGCCAGGCCGGGGCGCTGCGCCACTTCTTCCAGCCAGCGATTGAGCCCGGCATAGCGGCTGGTATCGATGCCGACCATGCCCGGATGACGCCACAGCCAGGGGAAGGTCGCGACATCGGCAATCGAGAAGTGGTCGCCGGCAAGAAAACGCTCGGCGCGCAGGCGCTCGTCATAGACTCCGCACAGTCGCACAGCCTGCGTCACGAAACGCCGCCGCGAATAGTCTTCGCCCGGCACGCTGGCCGAGCTGAAATGCGTTGCATTGCCCAGCGATGGCCCGACGCTGCTCATCTGCAGCATCAGCCATTGCATCACCGTGCTGCGCTGCGCTGGGCCATCGCCCAGCAGCATGCCCGTCTTTTCGGCGAGATAGACGAGGATCGCGCCCGATTCGAACACGGTGAACGGCGCGCCGCGGGGGCCGTCAGGATCGACCAGCACCGGCAGCTTGCGATAGGGATGCAGTTTCTCGAACCCGTCCGCAAAGTGCTCGCCGCGATAGACGCGCACGCGGTTGAGTTCGAATGGCAGGTCGAGTTCGCCCAGCATAAACATCGCCTTGAGCGTGTTGGGGGTCATGCAGGCGTGAAGCTCGATCATGATCAGCCCTTGGCCGGCAGACGGGCTTCGGCGAGCAGCTTCAAGCTCTCCTCGTCGGTCCAGTCGCGGTCGCCGATATAGCGCCACACTTCCTTGCCCGAGGCATCGTAAAGCACGGTCATCGGCAGGCTTTGCGCGCCGTAATGCGTGGGCAGCGCGCCCGCGCTGTCGATCCAGGCGGGAAGCTGGGCGAGGCCGCGCGTGTCGAGAAACTGCTGCACCGCTGCGGCATCGCCCATGTCCTGCGAGATGGTGACGACCTCGACGCCCACATCGGCGCGGTTGGCGATTGCGTTCAAGGTCGGCAATTCCTTGACGCAGGGCGCGCACCATGTCGCCCACAGGTTGACGAGCACCGGCTGGCCCTTGAGGCTGGCGAGCGTCAGTTCCTCGCCATCGGGATCGCGCACCGTCACCTCGGGCAGGCTCTTACCCGCTTGGCTGCGATCGAGCTTGCTGGCGGAAGCTTTGGCGCCAGCCTCAGCCTCCGGTTGCCTCGGCGCGCCGGTTTGCCTATCGCAGCCGCCTGCAAGCAGCGCGCAGGCCAGGACAAGCGACTTGAATAACGGCGACCAGACCAAGGGTGCAGGCTCCAACCAGATGTGGGGCGGACGGTTCGATGGCGGGCCGTCTGCGATCATGCGCGAGATAAATGCCTCGATCCCCTTCGACAAGGCGCTGTGGCGTCAGGATATTGCCGCGAGCAAGGCGCATGTGACCATGCTCGGCGCGCAGGGTATCGTTTCGGGAGAGGATGTCGAGGCGATCCTTTCCGGGCTCGGCAAGGTTGCTGCCGAATACGAGGCGAATGGCGTCCCCGAGGACTGGGCGCTCGAAGACATCCACATGACCACCGAGAGCCGGCTTGCCGAACTGATCGGCCCGGCTGCGGGGAGGCTGCACACCGCGCGCAGCCGCAACGATCAGGTGGCGACCGATTTCAAGCTGTGGGTGCGCGATGCGATCGACCAGGCCGACGCCGGTCTCGAGGCTTTGCAGAAAGCGTTAGTTACCCGCGCGGGCGAACACGCCGCCTCGATCATGCCGGGCTTTACGCACCTGCAGACCGCGCAGCCGGTCACCTTGGGCCATCACCTTATGGCCTATTACGAAATGATGGCGCGCGACCGTTCGCGGTTTGCCGATGCGCGTGCGCGGATGAACCGGTGCCCGCTCGGATCGGCGGCGCTGGCGGGAACCGGCTTTGCCATCGACCGCGAGATGACCGCAAAGGCGCTCGGTTTCGACGGGCCCAGCGCCAACAGCCTCGACGGCGTGTCCGACCGCGATTTCGCGCTCGATTACCTCTCGGCGGCGGCGCAGTGTGCGCTGCACCTCTCGCGGCTGGCGGAAGAATTCGTGCTGTGGGCGAGCCAGCCGTTCGGGTGGATTGCGCTGCCCGACAGCCTGTCCACCGGCAGCTCGATCATGCCGCAGAAGAAAAACCCCGATGCCGCCGAGCTGGTGCGCGGCCATTCGGGCCGGATCACAGGCTGCCTGGTCAGCCTGATGATGACCATGAAGGGCCTGCCGCTCGCCTATTCGAAGGACATGCAGGACGACAAGCCGCCGGTGTTCGAAGCGGCCTCGCTGCTCGCGCTTTCCATCGCGGCGATGACCGGGATGGTCGCCGATACCCAGTTCAGCACCGAGCGGATGCGCTCGGCGGCCGAACTCGGCTATGCCACCGCGACCGATCTGGCGGACTGGCTGGTGCGCGAGGCGGACATTCCATTTCGCGAGGCGCACCACATCACCGGCGCGGCGGTGAAGCTGGCCGAAGCGCGCGGCGTTGCGCTCGATCAGTTGCCCTTGCAGGACCTGAAGGCGATCGATGCGCGTATTGACGAGCGGGTGATTGCCGCGCTTTCGGTCGAGGCTTCGGTTGCGGCGCGAAGCAGCCACGGCGGCACCGCTCCGGGTCAGGTGCGCCTGCGGGTTGCCGAGGCGCGCATCACGCTTGGGATGGACGCATCATGATCCGCTTCGCCTTCCTGCTGCTCGCCTTGTCCGCGTCGCTTGCAGCTTGCGGCAACCGAGCCGCGCTCGAGCCGAAGCAGGGCCAAAGCCTGCCCGTCGCGCCTTATGGCCGCGAGGAACCGCTCGAGGCTGATGCCTTGCTGGTGCCGTCACCGCAGGCCGTGCCCGAACGCTCGGTCGAGCTTCGCCGCCGCTCCGAAGAGCGGGCAAACGACGCGTTTGATCTGCCGCCGAAAGAATAGTGACCAATGGACCATTTCAACTATATCGGCGGCGTGCTCCATGCCGAGAACGTCCCGCTTTCTGTCATTGCAGAGGCAGTCGGCACGCCGGTCTATGTCTATTCGCGCGCCACGCTCGAGCGCCATGCCCAGGTGTTCCGCGAGGCGCTGTCGGTGCTGCCCAGGGTCCACCTCGCCTATGCGATGAAGGCCAATCCCAATCTTGCCGTGCTCAAGGTGCTGGCGGCGCAGGGTTACGGGGCTGACATCGTTTCGGGAGGCGAACTGGAACGCGCGCTGGCGGCGGGGATGCCGGCAGCCGATGTCGTGTTTTCCGGGGTCGGCAAGGATGCCGCCGAAATGGCTCGCGCGCTCGAAGTGGGTCTGGGCCAGTTCAACCTCGAGAGCGAGGAAGAGGGGATCGAACTTGCCGCCATCGCTGCCGCCATGGGCAAACGCGCGGTCTGCACACTGCGGGTCAATCCCGATGTCGATGCCGGCACCCATGCCAAGATTTCAACCGGCAAGGCCGAGAACAAGTTCGGCGTCGCTTATGACCGTGCGGCTCAGATCTATGCACGGCTGAGAAGACTTGAAGGCCTCGAAATGCGCGGGCTGGCGGTGCACATCGGCAGTCAGATTACCGATCTCGAACCCTCGCGGCAGGCCTTTGCCAAAATGGGCGGCCTGATGCGGGATTTGCGGGGGCAGGGGTTAACCGTCACCCATATGGACCTGGGCGGCGGGCTTGGCGTGCCTTACCGCGCGGGTGAAGTGCTGCCCGATCCGGCCGCATATGGCGCAATGGTCGCCGAGGTCACGCGTGATTGGGATGCGACGATCATGTTCGAGCCGGGGCGGGTGATCGCGGGCAACACCGGGGTGCTGCTGACCAGGGTTATCCGGGTGAAGCCGGGGGTGACATGCCCGTTCGTGATCGTCGATGCGGCGATGAACGATCTGGCGCGGCCCGCTATGTACGACGCCTGGCACGATTTCGCCGCAGTTGAACCGAGCGGCGAACGGATGACCGCTAACATTGTCGGCCCGATCTGCGAAAGCTCCGACACGTTTGCCATGGGCCGCGATATCGATGCGGTCGCCGCAGGCGATCTTGCCGTATTCCGCACTGCCGGAGCTTACGGCGCGACCATGGCCAACACATACAACAGCCGCCCGCTGGTGCCCGAAGTGATGGTCGATGGAGACCGCTGGGCGATCGTGGCGAACCGGATCGAGCCCGCTGCAATCCTCGCCGCCGAGACCGTGCCGGACTGGCTGGAATAACTCGTGACCGATACGCTGCCTCTGTTCCACCGCATCGCAGGTCAGCCGGTGGTGGTGCTGGGCGAGGGCGAGGCGGCCATGGCCAAGCGCCGGCTGGTCGAGCGCGCTGGCGGCATTGTCGTCGATGACATCCAGACCGGCATCGATCAGGGCGCGCGGCTCGCTTTCGTGGCGCATGACAACGGCGATGCCGCGTCCGGCGACGCCATTCGCCTGCGCTGCGCGGGCTTGCTGGTCAATGTGACCGACCAGCCCGAGTTGTGCGATTTCGTGCTGCCATCGGTGCTCGACCGCTCGCCGGTCCTGATCGCGGTGGGGACCGGCGGGGCTTCAGCGGGACTCGCCAAGGCGCTGCGACTGCGGCTCGAAACGATCCTGCCGCAGTCGCTCGGGCGGCTGGCTGATGCGCTGTTCGAGGCGCGCGGCAGGATGCGCGCACGCTGGCCGAGTGCGGGCGAGCGGCGGCGCGCGCTCGATATGGCGCTGGCCGAGCATGGCATGCTCGATCCGCTGCGCGAGGCCAGCGCCGATCTGGTGCCCGCATGGCTCGAAGGCGCCGATCCGGGCGCCGAAGCCGCGCTGCACGAGATAGTTCTCGCCAGCCAGCATCCCGACGACCTGACGTTGCGGCAGGCGCGGCTGCTTGGCATGGCCGATGCCGTGATCCACGAACAGGGCATCGCCGCGGCGGTGCTCGACCGCGCCCGCGCCGATGCGGTTCGCCTTGCCATCATGCCGGGTGAGGACGCGCCGCAGCGGCAAGGCATCGTTGTCGTGCTCCGCGCCTCGCGAAGCTGAAACGCGGCCTCGCGCGCCCGTTTCCCTTACAATCTTTTAACTTAGCTCCGCCCGCTCCCCCCCGCACAGTGCGGCGTGCGCAATTTCCCGCGCACGCATTCAGCACACCATATTGGGGGTATGAACCATGAACCTTCCGAAAATCGACATCTCGTCGCTTCCCGATCTCGACACCCTGACCGGCCTGTTCGGCTCGCTCGTCGATGCCGCCCGCGTCCAGAGCTCGGACGATACGATCGTGTTCCTGATCACGTTCCTCTACGAAATCGACCCGACTCGCGGTATGTTCTGATAGGGCGCTGCAAAGGATGATCATCCATCCGGAACTGCGTGCGCTGCGGGACGACGATAGCCCGCAGCGCATCGCGCAGGAGGCCTTGGTGGCCCGCGTTTCAGCTTGGCGCGATCAGCCGCATGTCACGGCGCTGCTCGGTGCGGTGAGGGGGTTTGCCGGGGGCGGCGATCTTGCCGACCATCCCGCGCTGGCCCGCATGTTCGATCCGGCCTGCGGCGAGGCCATGCAGCTCGCCCGGGAACTTGCCGGGGAGACCTGCGCCGCGCTCGCCGAAAACTGGCTCGGCCATGCGCCATTCCGCCATTTCACCGATGACGCGATCTCGACGCTGCAACTCGCGCGTTCGGGTTATGTCACACTTTCGCTCGTCGCCATCGACGGCTCTGGCCTTGCCAGACGCCCGCCCGCGACGACCGCCGATTTTTCGCCCAGCCAGGTGTGGGAGCGCGTCCTTGCGGGCAAGGCGCGCGCCGTGATCGTGGATCGCGGCGCGACCCGGCCCGATCGCGCCGATCTTTCCGCCAGCGACGTGTCGCTTGTGCCAGGGTCGCTGATCGTGCGCGATGCGCGCTCCCGCCATATGCGCCTGGACAGCGTCGAGGGCTGCCTCGTCTCGCTGCGGCTGCAGCGCCGCCTGCCCGATGCGGGGCCGACGCGCGAATATGCGCTCACTGATGGCGCGCTGGTGCATCAGGCCGCAGGCACGCCAGTCGACAGCCGGACTGAGCTGATGATGGCGCTGCTTGACCGCATGGGCCGCACCGATGCCGCACCCGCCATGGCGGCAATCGCTTGCGAGGATGGCAGCACGCCGCTGCGCTGGCAGGCGCTGCGTGAGTGCCTCTCGCTCGACACGGCGACTGGATTTTCGGCGCTGGGCGAAGTCGCGCGGCGCTCTTACGATGAATTGGCCGCAGCTGCAGGCGCGCTGCGCTCGCAGCTCATCGAAAGTTATCCTCAGCTCAAGGAGATCGCCTGATGCCCCGCGTGCTCGATGTCGCTCCCGCCGAAATGTGCAGCGTCGCCGAATGCGTCGATGCGCTCAAGACCAGGGGCTTCGACCCGCGCGACGAAGACAGTCTCCAGCATGGCGCGCTGCTGCTGCGGCGGCTGGGCGGCGACCGCAGCCTCCTTGCCGACATGCTGGTGGCCGAGCTTGAAGCGCGGCACCGCGAGGAGGACGGGGCCAACTTCTACGGCCCGCAAGTGGTCATGCTTCACGCGCCCGATGGCGGCGATTTCTTCATGCGCGCCAATATCTGGCCGTCCGAGGACGAATACATGATGCGCGCCAGCGGCGGCGCTTCGTTCGTCTATGGCTTCCCGCACGATCACAACTTCGATTTCCTTACGCTCGGCTATTTCGGCCCGGGTTACTGGAGCGAGTATTACGAATACGAATACGAGGATGTGGTCGGTTGGCAGGGCGAGCCGGTGGCGCTGCGCTTCATCGAGAAGTCTGCGCTCAGCGAGGGCAAGATCATGCATTACCGCGCGCACCGCGACGTTCACGCGCAGCTTCCCGCCGATTCGCTTTCGGTCTCGATCAACATCATGCATTCGGGCGGATCGCTGGGCTGGATGGACCAGTACAACTTCGACATCGAAAACAGCCGGGTCGGGCGGATAGTCTCGCCCGGATCGAGCGAGGCGTTCCTGCGGGTCGCGGTGGGCCTTGGCGCGCCCGAGGCGCTTGAGCTTGCCGAGACTTTCGGCGCGCGGCACCCCAGTGAGCGGATGCGGCTGGCCTCGTGGCGCGCGCTGGCGGCGCGGGCCGAGGGAGAGGCCGGGCGCGACCTGGTGTGGCGGCGCGCGGAACGCTCAGGCAGCAGGCTGGTCGCGGCAGAGGCGCGGGGCCAGCGGCGGGTGTTAGAACGCGCTTCCTGAAAGCGCATCGATCGCGCCTTGCAGAATAACCGCGGCTGCCGCCGAATCGATCCGCTCGGCGCGCTTGGCCCGGCTCATGTCGAGACCGATGAGGTCGCGTTCGGCGCTCGCAGTCGACCAGCGCTCGTCCCACAGCAGCACCGGCAGGGCCAGCGCCTCGGCGAGATTGCGCGCATAGGCACGGCTTGACTGCGCGCGCGGCCCTTCGCTCGAATCCATGTTGAGCGGCAAGCCAAGGACGATGCCGGCAACGCTGCGCTCCTGGCACAGCGCCCTGAGCAATTCCTTGTCCGCGCCAAACTTGCCGCGCGCCAGCGTCTTGCCGGGCGAGGCGAACCGCCAGCCCGCGTCGCACAGCGCCGTGCCCAGCGTCCTGGTGCCAAGGTCCAGGGCTAGCAGTACGCCGCCATGCGGCAGCGCCGCGCGGAATACCTCGCGGCTTTCGGTGATCAGGCTGCTGGTTTCCATGCCTTGACCCGGCGGATGAAATCGCTGCGCAGGTTGACCCAGAACAGTGTCACGTCGAACAGGTGATAATTGTTGCCGGGCATCACGTAGGGGCCGAGCCCCAGGTCGGGCACCTCGCCGATCGAGAGGAATCCGTCCTCGCGGCAGCGGGCGGAAACCTTGCCAGGCGACAATGCCCCGCTTTGGCCCTTGATGTCGGGGATCAGCGTGCCCTGATTGGCCGAGGCGGGGGCCGCGCCGCCGGCCTTTCCTGTCAGCGGGTTGGTGCAGACGAAGCGCGCCTCATCGAGCGACGATCCGTCCAGCCCCTTGGTGCGCTTCCAAGCTGCGAGCAGCATCTCGGTGTCGGCGGGTTCGGCGACGGTCAGCCACGAGACGATGCAACCGGTCTGCTCCGGGCTCGCACATGCGAGGAGACCCGTTTGCGGCAAGTCTTCGTCCACCGCCACCGGCCAGCCGATCAGATAAGCGGCGGCAATGCGGCTGGCGAGCGGTTTGCCAGCCACCCGGTCGCGCAGCAGGCGGCGCAGGTGGTATGCCCCCTGGCTATGCCCGGAGAGCACGATCGGCTTTTTCGGATCGACCGTGGCAATGAAGCGGTCGAAGGCGGCGAGCACGTCGCCATAGGCAAGGTCGAGCGCCTTCTGTCCCTCCGGCTTGTCGGTCAGGAAAGCGCCGATCGTCGCCTGACGGTAGCGCGGCGCCCACACGTCCACGCTCTTGTTGAAGGGGCTGGCCATGCCGCGCACGAACAGGGCGGCAAGATCGCGAGACTTGGCGTCATCGTCAGGCGCATTCCACTGCGCCTTCTCGAAATAGCTGGTCGGGTGGACAAAGAACACCGGCACCGCGAGCGCATCGGCATCTTCCTCGAGGCCCGAGGGCACCCACATCGCCGGATCGTTCGCGCCCATGCCGGGCCGCGCGATCCAGCGGTCGTATCCAGCATAGGCGCCGCTCTCGACTTTCGGCCGGGGCGTGAACTCGCTGTCAGGGACGAAGGCAAATTCGGAAAGCTGCGATGACCATATCCGCAGCGCGAACATCGCCGCGATGACCAGCACGGTAATTCCGGCGACGATAAAGAGGAACTTGCGCGCCATCGGCTCAGTCCTGCCCGCGCCGTTTCTCGATGCGCGGGCGCAGCGTGGTCCAGGCGCGGCCTTCGCGCAAGGCGCTCCACCACGACAGCGGATTCCAGCCCTGCGTGCCGTCGAGCGAGAAGGTGATGAATTCGGCGCGCCCACCGATATCGTGGAGCGGCACCGGCCCGCCAAGCCCGTTCTCTTCCAGCATCGCGCGACTGTCGGCGCTGTGATCGCGGTTGTCGCCCATCAGGAAGACGTGATCGGCGGGAATCTCGATCTCGGCCATGTCGTCGAGCGTCTGGCGCAGGTGATCGATCACCAGGTAGGTCGCCCCATTGGGCAGGGTCTCGCGCAGCATCGGCAGTTCGCAAACCTCACGGCCCGAAGGCATGCGCGCCTTGAGGCCGGGGAAGGTATAGTCGTCGCACGGCTGATCGGGATCGACGCTGAGCTCCAGCGGCGGTTCGACCGCTTGCGGCACTGGCTTGCCATTGAGAATGATCTGGCCATTGGCCACGGCGATCCGGTCACCCGGCAGCGCGACGACGCGCTTGATCAGGTCCTCGCGCCGGTTCCTAGGCACGACGATGACGATGTCACCGTATTCGGGGGTGCCGCCCGCAACGCGCCAGTCGCCGCGCGGAAGCAGGTGGAACGAGACCGAAGACCAGTTCCAGCCGAAAGGATACTTGCTCACCACCAGCCGGTCGCCGACCAGCAGGCTGGGCATCATTGAGATCGAAGGGATGTAGAACGGCTTGGCGATCAGGCTGTGGAAACCGAGCACCGCGAGCAGCATCAGCAGAAGGCCGCGCAGTTCGCCCAGCCAGTCGACGCCCTTGGTCTCGGCTGGGCTGCCCGCTGCGGTCTGGATTGGCGGAACGTCGCTCATAGTGCCCGTGCCTCTATGACCACAAACGCCTGCGCCCATGGGTGATCGTCGGTGAGTGTGAGGTGAATGACCGCCTCGTGGCCGTGGGGGACCATGCTTTCAAGCCGCAGCGCCGCGCCGCCGGTGAGCGCCAGGGTCGGTGCGCCGCTGCGGGCGTTGACCACGCCGATGTCCTTCATGAAAACCCCGGCGCGAAAGCCGGTTCCCACGGCCTTGGAAAAGGCCTCCTTGGCGGCGAAACGTTTGGCGTAAGTCGCCGCCGTGGTGAGCTGGCGGCGACGCGCCTTGGCGCGTTCGATCTCGGTGAAGACGCGCAGCTCGAAACGCTCGCCAAAGCGGTCGAGCGAGTTTTGGATGCGCTCGATGTTGCACAGGTCGGAGCCGAGGCCGATGATCATGATAGAACCGCAATTACGAATATTAATGCAGTGAGAGTTGGGAGCAAAGTCATCCCTGTAGCTAACACTTGCTGGCCTCTATCCACGAGCATTTTGCTACCTGCCCACCAAGCCGCAAGGAGTATCGGGCTCGCCAAAAAGATTGGGCGAAGCCATTCTCGGTCAGGATGCCAAAGTCCAATGAAGGAATATGCAGCCAGGTAGAGGCTAAGTAGAAATGCCGTGACAATGCCGAGGGAGCGCAAGATTTGATGGACTATTTGCACTATCGCGCCTCGTCCATCAGCCGCCGCATCCGCACGACCGCGTCCTCCAGCCCGGTGAAGATCGCCTCGCCGATCAGGTAATGGCCGATGTTGAGCTCTCGCAATTGCGGGATCGCGGCGACCGGCTGGACATTCTTGTAAGTCAGCCCGTGCCCGGCGTGCGGCTCGATGCCGTTTTTCACCGCAAGCGCGGCCATGTCACTAAGGCGGCGCAGTTCCTCCGCAACGTTCCCGGCTTGCGCATGCGCGTACTCGCCGGTGTGAAATTCGACGACCGGCGCACCGAGGCGCATCGCCGCCTCGACCTGGCGCGGTTCGGGAGCGATAAACAGGCTGACGCGGATGCCGGCATCGGTAAGCCGCGCGACGATCGGTGCCAGCCGGTTGTGCTGGCCTGCGGCGTCAAGCCCGCCCTCGGTGGTGCGTTCCTCGCGCCGTTCGGGCACGATGCAGGCGGCGTGCGGCATGTGGCGCAGCGCGATTTCCACCATTTCGTCAGTCGCCGCCATTTCGAGGTTGAGCGGCAGCCCTGTCGCATCCTGCACGCGCAGCAGATCGTCGTCGCGGATATGGCGGCGGTCTTCGCGCAGGTGCACGGTGATGCCGTCGCCTCCCGCCTCGGCAACGATCTGCGCGGCGCGCACCGGATCAGGATGATCGCCGCCGCGCGCATTGCGGATGGTGGCGACGTGATCGATGTTCACGCCGAGCCTGAGCCGGTCGGTGCTCACGGCTGCGCCCGGCTCCCCGGCTTGACTGCTGGCGTTGCGGCGAGCTCAGGCGGCAGCGCATCGGGCGCATAAGTGGGGAAGTTAAGCGCGATCAGCGGGTAGAACGGCACGCCAAGGTCTACCTCGCCGGCCGAGCGATCGACCAGCGCGGCCGCGGCGATAACCTTGCCGCCCGCCGCCTCGACCGCCTTGATGGCTTCGCGGGAGGACAGCCCGGTGGTCACCACGTCTTCGACCAGCAGCACCTGATCGCCCGGATCGAGCGCGAAGCCGCGCCGGAATTCGAAAGTGCCTTCGGGCCGCTCGACGAACAGCGCCTCGGTGCCCAGCGCGCGGCCCATTTCGTGACCGATGATGACCCCGCCCATCGCCGGGGAGACGACCCGGGTGATGGTCTTGCGCAATTCGCGAGGGATTCGCTGCGCCAGTGCGGCGGCGAGGCGCGACGCGCGCTCAGGATCCATCAACACCCGCGCGCACTGCAAATAATGCGCGCTGTGACGCCCCGACGATAGCAGGAAATGCCCCTCCAGAAGGGCGTCGCTGGCGCGGAATTCCGCCAGAATCTCCTCGTCGTTCACGTGCGATTGCCTCTCATTGCCAGCGAATCTGGAAAGCGCCCCGACGAGCCTGCTTGCTGCCCGGGCAATTTTTCCCCTAGAGGCGCTTGAGACATGCCGCAAGCGCGCGTATAGGCCCCGCCAGATGGGGGGCAGATGCCCGTCTGTTTGGTTTGGGCAAGGCCGCAGGGCCGCGTCGTTGACGGAAGCGAAAGCACAAAAGACCATGAATTTCGCCAGGCACGCAGGTGCGCTAAGCAAAGCAATCAAGGCCCTCGGGCTGAGCCTCGCCCTCGTCGCGGTTCCCGCCGCGCTTGAGGCGGCCGCGCCCGCCGCGCCGGCAGTGGAAGCGGCTCCGGCTCCGGTCGCACCAGCGGCTGCTCCGGCTCCCGCAGCATCGACCGCCGCGAACGACAATGCCGCCGCAGCCGATACCGCTGCCGCAGCAGCGCCCGCCGCTCCGGTCGAGCGCATGAAGCCGACCGAAGGCAAGGGCATGCCGGTCGATGGCCGTCTGGGCCTTCAGGACCAGTATTCCCCGATCGGCCATTATGGCCATTGGATGCACAATGGGCTTGTCTGGGCGATGGGGATCATCAGCCTGTTTGTCCTTGGCCTGCTGCTTTGGGTTATGATCCGCTACAACAGCCGCGCCAATCCGGTTCCCTCGCGCACCAGCCACAACACGGTGATCGAGGTGCTTTGGACGCTGATCCCGGTGCTGATCCTCGTAGGCATCGCGGTGCCTTCGATCGACTTGCTCGCCAAGCAATTCAAGCCGGCGCCCGACAATGCGCTGACCGTGAAGATCACGGGCAACCAGTGGTTCTGGACCTACGGCTACCCTGACAATGGCGAGTTCGAGGTCGTCTCCTACATGCTCAACATTCCGGGCACCCCGGAAATCAATCCCGGCAAGCGGATGGTGGGCAGCGATCCGAGCGACGGGCCGAGCCATCTCGAGGTCGATAACCGCCTCGTGCTTCCGGTCGGTGAGCCGATCCGCCTGCAAATTACTGCGGCCGACGTTATCCATTCGTTTGCCGTGCCTTCGCTGTGGTTCAAGCTCGACGCCGTACCGGGCAGGATCAACGAGAAGGTGCTCAGGATCGATAAGCCGGGCGTCTATTACGGTCAGTGCTCCGAACTGTGCGGTCCCAAGCATGGCTACATGCCGATCGCCATCGAGGCGCTGCCGCGCGACCAGTTCAACGCATGGGTGCTAAAGCAGGCCGGCGGCAAGATCGACGGCGTGAAGGAAGCGCCCGCTGCCGTTCCCGCGGCTGCCGCACCTTCCGCTGGCGCAACGCCAGCCGCCGCTCCCGCAGCTGCCGCAAGCGCGGCCCCTGCTGCTCCCGCACCCGCTGCTCCGGCTGAATAAGCCCCAAGCCCGCAATACAAGACAGGGTCTGACACAACATGGCAACCACCGCTCCGCCCGAAGGCTTTCAGGGTCACGCCGAGGATCATGCTCACCACGATCATGATCATGATCACAAGCCGGCTTTCTTCGCCCGCTGGTTCATGTCGACGAACCACAAGGACATTGGCACGCTCTACCTGATCTTCGCGATTTTTGCCGGGCTTATCGGCGGCGCGTTCTCGGGCATGATGCGGCTCGAACTGGCCGAGCCCGGTATCCAGTATCTCGATACCTTCACACGCCTGTTCGGCGCGACCAATCCCGATTTTAACGCCACGCTCAACACCTGGAACGTGCTGATCACCGCGCACGGCCTGATCATGGTGTTCTTCATGGTCATGCCAGCGATCATCGGCGGATTCGGCAACTGGTTCGTGCCGCTCATGATCGGCGCGCCCGACATGGCGTTCCCGCGCATGAACAACATCTCGTTCTGGCTGACGGTCGCCGGTTTCTGTTCGCTGATGACTTCGGCATTCGTGCCGGGCGGCTACGGACTCGGCTCGGGCGTGGGCTGGACCGTCTATGCACCGCTGTCGACCTACGGCTCGGCAGGCCCGTCGACCGACTTTGCGATCTTCTCGCTGCACCTTGCCGGCGCAGGTTCGATCATGGGCGCGATCAATTTCATCACCACGATCTTCAACATGCGTGCGCCCGGCATGACCATGCACAAGATGCCGCTGTTCGTGTGGTCGGTGCTGGTCACCGCCTTCCTGCTGCTGCTGGCGCTGCCGGTGCTGGCCGCGGCGATCACCATGCTGATTACCGACCGCAATTTCGGAACGACTTTCTTCGATCCGTCAGGCGGCGGCGATCCGGTGCTTTACCAGCATCTGTTCTGGTTCTTCGGCCATCCTGAAGTCTACATCATGATTCTGCCGGGCTTCGGCATTATCTCGCAGATCATCTCGACCTTCTCGAAGAAGCCCGTGTTCGGTTATCTCGGCATGGCCTATGCGATGGTTGCGATTGGCGTAGTCGGCTTCATCGTGTGGGCGCACCACATGTACACCACCGGCATGTCGGTCGATACCAAGATGTATTTCACCGCTGCGACCATGGTGATCGCGGTGCCGACCGGCATCAAGATCTTCTCTTGGATCGCGACGATGTGGGGCGGTTCGATCGAATTCAAATCGCCGATGGTCTGGGCGATCGGCTTCATCTTCCTGTTCACCGTGGGCGGTGTCACCGGCGTTTACCTCGCCAGCGGTGGCATCGACGACGTGGTCCACGACACCTATTTCGTGGTTGCCCACTTCCACTATGTGCTCTCGATGGGCGCGGTGACGGCGCTGTTCGCCGGGTTCTATTACTGGTTCCCGAAGATGAGCGGGCGGATGCATTCCGAATTCCTCGCGCACGTCCACTTCTGGATCTTCTTCATCGGCGTGAACACGATCTTCTTCCCGCAGCATTTCCTTGGCCTGCAGGGAATGCCGCGCCGCTATCCCGACTATGCCGAGGCCTACGCCTACTGGAACGAGATCTCCTCCATCGGTTATGCGATCATGGCGGTTTCGATCGGGGTGTGGTTCATCAACATCATCTACGCCTACACCATGGGCAAGAAGGCAGAAGGCAACTACTGGGGTGAAGGCGCGACCACGCTCGAGTGGACGCTGTCGAGCCCGCCGCCGTTCCACCAGTACGAAACGCTGCCGGTGATCGACGACAAGGCGCACGCACACTGATGTCCTGGTGGCCTGCTCCCTTGTGGGGCGGGCCGCTGCGGCACCTTGCGCGCTAAGGATAAAGCCGTGACACAAGCCGCGAGCCTTCACATTCCCACTGACTGGCGCGATTTCCTCGCGCTGACCAAGCCGCGCGTGATGAGCCTGGTGATCTTCACCGGGATTTGCGGACTGATCGCCGCGCCGGAACGGATCCATCCGGTGCTCGCCTTTACCGCGATACTGTGCATCGCCGTTGGCGCGGGCGGCGCGGCAGCGCTCAACCAGTGGTGGGAAGCCGATCTCGACGCCGGGATGCGCCGCACCTCGGCGCGCCCGCTACCTGCCGGACGCATGAACCCCGATGACGCCCGCGATTTCGGCGTGGGGCTGTGCGCCGGATCCGTGCTGCTGATGGGCCTTGCGATCGGCTGGCTCGCAGCGGTGATACTGGCGATTTCGATCGTCTATTACGCCGTCGTTTACACCATCTGGCTCAAGCCCCGCACCCCGCAGAACATCGTCATCGGTGGCGGCGCAGGCGCGTTCCCGCCGCTGATCGGCTGGGTCGCGGCTACCGGCGAGATCACGACGATGCCGGTGCTGCTGTTCGCGATCATCTTCTTCTGGACCCCGCCGCACTTCTGGGCGCTCGCACTGTTCGTGAAGAGCGAGTATGCCAAGGTCGGCATTCCCATGATGCCGGTGGTGGCGGGCGAGCGATCGACGCGCCGCCAGATCCTCGCCTATGCCGCGCTGCTCCTGCCACTGTCGATGGCGCCTTGGTGGATCGGCGGGACCGGAGCGGTATACGGCCTGTCCGCCTTGGCGCTGAGCCTCGTATTCCTCGGTCTTGCAGCGCGGGTAGGACTGCGCGTATCGTACGAAGGCGATACGATGAAGCCCGAGAAGCAACTGTTCGCTTGGTCGATTATTTATCTTTTCGCCCTGTTCGCCGCGCTGGTGGCGGACCGGCTGATTGTGGCCTAGATTGACCTGATGACTGACAACACGCCCCCCGATCCGAATGACATTGCCCGCATCCGGCGGAGCCGCAACAATGTGGTAGGCCTGTTGCTCGCCGCTTTCGTGGTGCTGGTGTTCTTCATCTCGATCGCCAAGATGGGGTGAGTCTGGTGAGCGCAGCATCGATCAGCCTTGACCACCGCAACCGGCGCACGGCTGCGATTTTTGCATTGTTCGCGGCCTTGATGCTGGGGCTGGGTTTTGCCTCGGTTCCGCTTTACCGGATGTTTTGCCAGGTGACCGGCTTCGGCGGCACCACCCAGCGCGTCAGCGAGGCGCAGGCGGCGACGGTACAAGCGACGGGCAAGACCATTACGGTGCGCTTCGACGCCAATGTCGAACGCGGCTTTCCGTGGCGTTTCCGACCAGAGCAGGTCAAGGACACGGTAACAATCGGCGCACGCGACATGGCGATCTACACAGCGCGCAACCTCTCGGACAAGCCGATCACCGGCATGGCCACCTTCAATGTCGAACCCGAATATGTCGGCAAGTATTTCGACAAGGTGCAGTGCTTCTGCTTCACCGAGCAGACGCTTCAGCCGGGGCAGGAAGTTCGCATGCCGGTGCTCTATTATGTCGACCCCGCGATCCTTGACGACAAGGAAGCGCGGGACGTCGAATCGATTACGCTGAGCTACACATTTCACCCGATCGCAGGCGACACCGCGAATGGGCTGGACCGCACCGGATCGGGGAGTTAAGGGGCGAGGCAACCGCGCGCTGCGGCGAGCCCGCCGCGACGCTTGATGACCACGGATTTGCAAGGGACTACGGGGCACATGGCCGGAAAAGTAAACCATGATTATCACATCCTGCCGCCGGATATCTGGCCGGTCACCGGTGCGTTTTCGGCGCTCATGTTCACCAGTGGCATGGTCCTGTTCATGCACGACCTGTCGGGCTGGCCGATCGTCATGGGGCTTGGCATCGCCGGCCTGATCGCGACTTTCTTTTCGTGGTTCTCGAATATCGTGAAGGAAGCGCATGCGGGCCACCACACCCCTATCGTTCAGCTTCACCTGCGCTATGGCATGATCCTGTTCATCGCGTCCGAAGTGATGTTCTTCGTCGGCTGGTTCTGGTCGTTCTTCGATTTCGCGCTGTTCCCCGATACGATCTCCGAAGTGGTCGGCGGACAGTTCCCGCCCAAGGCGATCGAGGCGGTCATGAATCCGTTCGACCTGCCGCTGCTCAACACCCTGATCCTGCTGTGCTCGGGCACCACGGTGACCTGGGCGCACCACTGCCTGATCCACGGCGACCGTGATGGCCTGAAGAAGGGCCTGTGGCTGACGATCCTGCTCGGGCTGCTGTTCACCTCGATCCAGGCTTACGAATATGCCCATGCGCCGTTCAACTTCGGCGAGAACACGTATGGTTCGGCGTTCTACATGGCGACCGGCTTCCACGGCTTCCATGTCATCGTCGGCACGATCATGCTGATCGTATGCCTTGTGCGTGCCTACAAGGGCCACTTCACCCCGCGCCAACACTTCGGCTTCGAGGCTGCTGCATGGTATTGGCACTTCGTCGACGTGGTCTGGCTGTTCCTGTTCGTCGCCGTCTATGTCTGGGGTGGCTGGGGCGCGCCGATCCACTGATGGATCAACCCCGTTCCAATAACGAAGGGCAGCCGGGGCTCGTTCCGGCTGCCCTTTTCGGTTTATGCCCGCAATGCGGCGCGCGCTCGTTGTTCGAAGGGCTCGCCCGCTTCGCACCTAAGTGCCCGGCTTGCGGGCTGGACTATTCGCAGTTCAATGTCGGCGACGGGCCTGCCGCTTTCCTCACCATGGTGATCGGCGCGCTGGTCGTGGGCCTCGCCTTGTGGGTGCAGCTTGCCTTCGAGCCGCCGTTCTGGGTCCACGTCGTACTTTGGGTGCCGATGACGGCTGCGGCGGTGATCTGGGGCCTGCGCGCGGGCAAGGCGGCGCTGCTGGCGGCGGAATATCGGCGCGGCGCGAAGGAAGCAGGCGGAAGCGACCTGCAAGGCGAATGATCCGCCGGCTGCCTGTCATCGCGACGGTGATCGTCCTGCTCGCTGTCGGCGTGATGATTCGCCTCGGCGTATGGCAGCTCGACCGGCTGCACCAGAAGGAGGCGCTGCTCGCGCGCTATGCCTCGGCGCAGTCGATGTCCGCCGACGCCTCGTGGCCAAGCGATGAAGCGCAGGCCGAGCTGGTCTATTATCGCCACGTCCGCATCCGGTGCACGCAGGTTAGATCGATCCTGCCGATGGCAGGCACCAATGCGAAAGGCGAAGCGGGCATCGCCCATGTCGCGACCTGCGATCTGCGGGATGGCGGCAAGGCGAATGTCGTGCTGGGCTGGTCGCAAGATCCTGCGCCGCGAAGCTGGAGCGGCGGCGAAGTGGCGGGGCTGATCGCGCCGGGCGGCGATGCCGGGCCGCGCCTGGTCGCCGATCCGCCGCTGGCTGGCCTTGATGCAAATGCCCATCCCGACCCCTCGACGATTGCCAACAATCACTTGTCCTATGCGGTGCAGTGGTTCCTGTTCGCGGCGGTTGCATTGGTGATCTATGCGCTTGCGGTGAGGAAGCGGCTTGCCCGCGCCGTGCCGGAAGGCTAACCGCGCGCACCATGGAATATGTCTCCACCAGGGGCAGCGCCCCGCCGCTCGACTTCGAAGGCGCGACGCTGGCGGGCCTCGCCAGCGACGGCGGGCTTTACGTGCCGCGCGAATGGCCACGCTTCACCGAAGCCGAGATTGCCGCCATGGCGGGCCTGCCCTATGCAGAGCTTGCCGCGCGGGTGATGGAGCCCTTCGTCGGCGATTGCCTTTCGCCCGAGCGCCTGCGCGAGCTGACCCGCGAGGCCTATGGCCGCTTCTCGCACACGGCGGTGACGCCGCTTGTCCAGCTCGACCAGCGGCACTGGCTGCTTGAACTTTTCCACGGACCCACGCTTGCCTTCAAGGACGTAGCGCTGCAGTTGCTTGGCCTGCTGTTCGAGGAATTTCTCGGCCGCTCGGGCAGGAACCTCACCATCGTCGGCGCGACCTCTGGCGATACCGGATCGGCAGCGATCGACGCCGTGGCAGGCCGTGACAACGTGACGATCTTCATGCTGCACCCCAAGGGCCGGGTCAGCGATGTGCAGCGCCGCCAGATGACCACCGTGCTCGCGCCCAACGTCCACAACCTGGCGATCGAGGGCAGCTTCGACGATGCGCAGGCCATGGTGAAGCGCATGTTCGGCGACACCGCGATGACCGGGCGCTTCGCGATCGGCGCGGTTAATTCGATCAACTGGGCGCGGCTGATGGCGCAGGTGGTTTATTACTTCGCCAGCGCGCTGCAACTTGGCGCGCCCCGGCGCGAGATCGCCTTCTCGGTGCCGACCGGCAATTTCGGTGACGTGTTCGCAGGCTATGTCGCGTCGCAAATGGGTCTGCCGGTCGCGCGGCTTATCGTCGCCACCAATGTCAACGACATCCTCCACCGTGCAATTTCGAGCGGGAATTACTCGGCCGGAACGGTCACGGCCACGGCCGCGCCCTCGATGGACATCCAGGTCTCCTCCAACTTCGAGCGGCTGCTGTTCGATCTGGGCGGGCGCGACGGCGCGGCGCTGGCGGCGCAGATGGCGGGCTTCGAGGCGAACAAGGCGATGCAGCTCACCAACGCACAGCGCGAGGGCGCTTCGGCGCTGTTTTCCAGCGCGCGCGCCGATGCTGCGGAAATGAGCGGCGCGATTCGGTGGGCGTGGGAGAACTGCGGCGAGCTGATCGATCCGCATACCGCTTGCGGACTGCACGCAGCGGTCGCCAGCGATCTCGATCTGGCGGTGCCGATCGTTACGCTGGCGACCGCGCATCCGGCGAAGTTCCGCGATCCGGTCGAGCGAGCGACCGGCAACCGCCCGGCGCTGCCCGCGCGAATCGGCGACCTGTTCCAGCGCGAGGAACGCTGTTCCGACCTGCTGGGAGACTACAGCGCGGTGGCGGACTACGTGGCGAGCCACGCGACGCCGAAGGCCTGATGGCGCGGCTGGTCCGTGAGCCTGTCCTGCTCACAGGCGAGGGCTGGCAGGACTATGCGCTCGTCGATTCGGGCCACGGCCGCAAGCTTGAGAGCTACGGCCAATACCGCTTCATCCGGCCTGAGCCGCAGGCGATGTGGTCGCCGCGCCTGCCGCAATGGGATGCGCACGGCGAATTCGTGCCCGGCTCGGACGAGGATGGCGGCGGGCGCTGGATGTTCGACAAGCCAGTGCCGCGCGAGGGCTGGCCGCTCCACTGGCGCGAAGTCAAATTTACCGCGCAGTGTACCCCGTTCCGGCATCTCGGCTTCTTCCCCGACATGGCACCGGTGTGGGACTGGATGCGGGAACAACTGAGTCCCTGCGAAGGCAGGGACCTGTTACCCGATGCGCAGCCGCTGCCAGAAGGAGGTCCCTGCCTTCGCAGGGACTCGAGCACGCTCAACCTGTTCGGCTATACCGGCGTCGGCACTCTGGCGCTGTCCGATTGCGGGCCGGTCACCCACGTCGATGCCAGCAAGAAATCGGTGGCACAGGCGCGCGAGAATGCCGCGATGTCGGGCATGGCGGATCGCCCGGTCCGCTGGCTCATCGATGATGCGGCAAAGTTCGCCGCGCGCGAGGTGCGCCGGGGCAAGCGCTATGACGGGATCATCCTCGATCCGCCGAAGTTCGGGCGCGGACCGGAAGGCGAGGTCTGGCGGCTGGAGGAAGGCTTGCCCGGCCTGATTGCAGATTGCCGCAAGCTGCTCGACGATCAGAGCCGCTTCCTGTTCCTCACGGTCTATGCCGTTCGGATGAGCAGCCTTGCGCTTTCGGGGCTGCTGGCCGAGCACTTCGCCGATCTGCGCGGAACGATCGAGCACGGCGATCTGGCGGTGCAGGAACAAGGCGAGGACGCCCGCCTGCTCCCCACCGCCATATTCGCGCGCTGGCGCATTTAAGGCTAAGAGCGCGGCCATGGCCGATTCGCTGATCCTCGAAGTCGCCGATTTCGAAACCGATGTCCTGACCGGCATCTATTCGGAGGAGACCGGCAAGCCGCAGCCGCTGCGGATCTCGGTGGCGGTGCGGCTGACGCCCGCTCAGCGCTACGAGCCGCACACGCCGCTGTCGGCGAGCAAGAACTACATGAACCTCAAGTTCGCGGCGACCGAGGCCTTGCCCGAGGGGCTGCACTTCAAGCTGATCGAGGCGGTGGCCGATCACATCTGCGAAACGCTGTTCCTCCAGGACAAGCGGGTCGAGGCGGTGACGGTCAAGATCGTCAAGCTGGCGATAGCCGAGCACGGCGAGAAGATCGGTATCACTTTGCACCGGGACCGGCGCTGATGCCCGCGATGCGGGTGGGCGCTCTGCCTGATGCGGCGCTAGACGCCGCTGCCGCGTTTCATGCCGATGTTCTGCCCAAAGTGCGATCGACGCTTTCTGGCGGCGAGGATCTGGTTCTGGTGTTCGATCCCGCCAGTCACGAGCACCATGCATGGCGCCTGGCAGTGGTGCAGCAACTGGCGCGCGATCATGCGCCGCTTCGCGTCAATGCCATCGAATCGGACGATGAAGACGCCATTGCCGCTGCGCTCGCTTATGCCGGCTCGGCCCCCGGCCTGACCGGACAATTACTGCGACTTGATCGCAATGGCGCAGGCGCGCTACTATCTCCATCGACATGACCATCAGCGCACCCCCAAAGTCGCAACTCGTCGACCAGTTCGCCCGCCGCATCAGCTATCTGCGGCTGTCGGTGACCGACCGCTGCGATCTGCGCTGCGCGTACTGCATGCCCGAGAAGATGACCTTCCTGCCGCGTAAGGATGTGCTCAGCCTTGAAGAGCTGCATGACATGGCGCTGGGCTTCATCGCGCGCGGCATCACCAAGATCCGGCTGACCGGCGGCGAACCGCTGGTGCGGCGCGACATGATGGAACTGGTCACCGCGCTTGGCCGCAAGCTTGAGGACGGTCTCGAAGAGCTGACCATGACCACTAACGCCACCCGGCTGGCGGAGTTTGCCGATGGCCTCGCGGCGGCGGGCATCAGGCGGATCAACGTCTCGCTCGACACGCTCGACCGGGAAACCTTCGCGCGGCTGGCGCGGCGCGATTCGCTGCCTCAGGTGCTCGAGGGCATCGCGGCGGCGAAGGCGGCAGGCCTCAAGGTCAAAATCAACACCGTGGCGCTCAAGGGCATCAACGAAGGCGGGATCGCCGATCTGATTGCCTGGGCGCACGGACAGCACTTCGACATAACGCTGATCGAGGTCATGCCGCTCGGCGAGGTCGACGAGGACCGCTTCGATCACTACCTGCCGCTGATGGCGGTGCGCGAGCAGCTTGAGCAGCAATGGACGCTAACCCCCAGCGATCATCGCACCGGCGGCCCGGCGCGTTATTTCGACGTGGCCGAGACTGGCGGGCGGCTTGGCCTGATCACCCCGCTGACCAACAATTTCTGCGATGGCTGCAACCGCATTCGCGTCACCGCCACGGGCCAGCTTTACGCCTGCCTTGGCGGCAACGAGCAGGTAGACCTGCGCGCCGCCCTGCGAAGCGCGGATCCGCAAGCGGCGCTTGATGAAGGGCTGGACCTTGCCATGCGGATCAAGCCCGCGCGCCATAACTTCGCGATCGACGCGCACGGCCAGGCCCCGGCGCTGGCCCGCCACATGTCGATGACTGGCGGCTGATCCCATGCCGCTCAGGCTCGTGTTTCTGGGACGGCTTGCCGACGTGGCTGGAGCTGGCGAGCGCGAGGTTGCCGCCGTGCCTTCGATAGCGGCGCTGCTCGCGGGTCTGGAGCCGGAGCTTTCGGCGGCGCTTGGCGCGGCCCGGATCCGGATCGCGGTCAACGGCAACGTGGTTGCCGACCGCGCGATGTTCACTCTGCGCGACGGCGACGAGGTGGCGTTCCTGCCGCCCGTCAGCGGAGGTTGAGGTTGGCCGATGTCCGCCTGCTGACCGGCTCGTTCGATGCTGCTGTCGAGATCGAACGGTTCCTCGCCGCCAATGGCGAAGCGGGCGGGGTCGCGAGTTTCATCGGCAGGGTGCGGCCTGGCGGCGGGGTCGAAGCGCTCGAGCTGTCGCATTACGAGCCGCTGACGCTGCCCGGTATGCAAGCGCTTGCCGCCGAGGTCGAGGCGCGCTGGCAGGTCACCGGGCTGCTCATCGTTCACCGCTCGGGCGTGATGCTGCCGGGCGAAGCGATCGTGCTGGTCGCGGCTGCCGCGCACCATCGGCGCGAGGCGATCGAGGCGGTCGATTTCGCAATGGATCACCTCAAGGGCGATTCGTGGTTCTGGAAGCGCGAGAAGCGCGCCGATGGCTGGCACTGGATCGAACCGCGCGAACGCGATTTTTCCGATCTCGCGCGTTGGGACGAAAAATCAGCTAATTGATCGATATCAAGGCGTAGCGGGGTCATCGGGGCCAATGGTCGGGCACGAAAGGAAACCGACCCATGGCCGAACACATTTCCCAGCAAGATCTTGCCCGCATCGCCACGATCACCGATGCGCCAGTCCAGACGAAGGTCGATCGCACGTTCGGCCTGCCGATCGGCCTCTATATGACGACGGTCGGGGCATACCTCGCCTTCCTGCTGTTGATGTCGACGATGTTGCTCAATCCCGGACTGGTCATTCCGCTGGCGATCTGCGCGCTCAGCGTGGTCGCGGGTTTCGGCGTGCCGACGCTGTGGGCACGGATGAACCCTGAAAACGACAGCCGCCCGCTCACCTTCGGCCAGTTCCAGCACCGCGGCATCGACATCATGACCGGACACCTGACCGCTGCCGAGGCTTCGGTCCAGGTACTGATCCTGCCGGTCCTCATTCTCGCGTGGGGCATTGCCTGCGCCGTTATCATCGCGCTGACCTGAAACGTCTCTCTCTCTCTCTCTCTGCCAAGGCAGCGCCGTGACGAAGCCTCCCCTCCGCTCACAGGGGAGGCTTCATGCGTTTGAGGGCAGGATTAGCTAAATCCGTACCTGACCCGCGAGCCGCGTCAGGGTCTGGTTTTCTTCGTCGACCCAGCCGCCGATCCGCTCGCGTGCTTCGCCGAGCGCCTGCGCGGTTGGCGTGATCCGGTCGGGCTCGGCAAGCCGTTCCTGCGCAAACATCAGCTCGATATCGGCCTGGGCGATCACTGCCTGGCTGCGCAGGCTTTGCAGGTCCGCGAGCGCGACTTGCGCCTCGATCCACGAATCGGCAGGCGCGCGCGCGCCGCGCGCCGCGCTTACCAATCTTGCCGCGCTGGCGGTTCCCGCCACAAAAGAGGCATGGGCCTTGCGCGCCTGTTCGACAGCCTGGGCGATACGCTGGCCGGTTTCGGCGGCTAGATGCGGCGGGGGCGGCACTGGCGGGGGCTGCACTGGCATGGCGATGTCCGTAGCGCGCTCGGCAGGGAGGATCGCCAGCGAGGGATAGTCGCCATCCGCCGAAGCACAGGCGGCCAGCGTCAATGGCAAGGCGATTGCGGCAAGGCAGGGCAGGGTGCGCGGCATGGCTTGGCCATTAGCATGCCTGTCATCCAAGGCGAGAGGGTAATGCCAAACCCCGATCCGCTGGTTGACACACAGCGGGCCTTCGATTAACGGCACCTCTCTTTCCGGCAGCCTGCGTCTCAGCGGGCTGTCCGGTGGTTCACCCGCCGAGTGCCGATTGATCGGTATTCAAGCGGAGCGGGCAGTTTGAGACGACGTTTACAGGTAAGGGTACCATGTTCGCAGTTGTGCGCACGGGCGGCAAGCAATACCGCGTTGCCGCCGGAGACAAGATCGCGGTCGAGAAGCTGGCGGGTGACGCTGGCGACAAGATCACGCTGGGCGATGTTCTGATCGCGGGTGAGGACGGCTCTGTAGCCGATGCCTCCAAGGTTTCGGTGGCCGCCGAAATCATCGCGCAGGCCAAGTCCGAAAAGGTCGTGGTGTTCAAGAAGCGCCGCCGCCACAACTATCGCCGCAAGATCGGCCATCGCCAGCAGATGACCTTGCTGCGCATCCTTGCGGTGGGCGAGGAAAAGAAGTCCGCGCCGAAGAAGGCGGCTGCCGCGAAGGCGGACACGCCTGCCGAAGACAGCGCTGAATAAAGACCGGAGTAGCACGAGATGGCACATAAGAAAGCAGGCGGCTCGTCGCGCAACGGTCGCGATTCGCAGAGCAAGCGCCTTGGCGTCAAGAAGTTCGGCGGCGAGAACGTGATCGGCGGCAACATCATCATCCGCCAGCGCGGCACCCGTGTCTATCCCGGCGTCAATGTCGGTATTGGCCGGGACCATACCCTGTTCGCGCTCGGCGAGGGCCGCGTGCGATTCCACAAGGGCAAGCTTGGCCGCAAATACGTATCGGTAGATGCGATGGCACAGGCAGCCGAATAGCCGGACAGTCGATGACGGGCTGTCCTTGACGGATGGCCCCTTCCGGCCCGCAAGCCGGAAAACGAGAGGGAGAGGGGCCAGACCCGTCTCCCTTTTTTGATTCTCCCTCGGTCGCGTAGCAAGCGGACTTCGTCGAAAGCCGCTGCGCCTGTGCGTAATGGCCCTGTAACATCGCCAGAATAAAGGCGCGGAACGGGGCGAATGAGGTGGAGAGACGTGATGTTCATTCGCAGCGAGAGGCTGTTCCTGAGACCCGGCTGGCCTGAGGACTGGCAGGACCTGTTCGCCTTGATTCGCGACGAGGGAATCGTGCGCAATCTGGCCAGTGCGCCGTGGCCTTATACCCGCGAACATGCGCGGGAATTCGCCGCGCGGCTGGAGCAGACCGGGCTGCCGAGCTTTTTCATAACGCTTCCCGGTTCAAACGGCGCTTCGCTGATCGGCTGCGCCGGTCTGGGGCGCAGCGGCGACGACATCGAACTGGGCTACTGGATCGCGCGTGATCACTGGGGTCGCGGCTTCGCGACCGAGGCGGTGCGCGCAGTGCTCTCGGTTGCCCGCGCGCTTGGCCATCGGCGGATCGTCGCCGGTCACTTCATCGACAATCCGGCGTCAGGGAGAGTGCTTGAAAAGGCGGGCTTCCGGTCCATCCCCGGCGTGTCGCGGCGTTTCAGCCAGGCGCGCGGGGAAGAGGTGCCCAGCCGCCGCTTCGAAATTATGCTCGATCCGTGTGGCGGCGATCCGGATGCCGACTGCGATGCAGGAAAGCCGCGCATGGCGGCGTGAAGAGTCCATTGTTCCCCTCTCCTGACGGGGAGGGGAAGTGAATCACATAAGCCAGTCCGGCCGCCAATCCGGGGCAATGTCCTCGATCCGCAAGTGATCGACGGCAAGGCCAAGCTCAGGGTAAGCGGCGCGCTGGCGGGCGGGATCGGACTTATCGAGCGGCACCGCGATCAGGCGGCGATTGACCTTCTGCCGCCAGTTCATCCGCGCAGTGTTTTCCTGCCCGATGTAGCAGCCCTTGGTGAAGCTGACGCCGTGCAGCTCGGCGGCATTGCATTCGAGCCACAGCGTTGCATCGCTGCCAAGCTCGGCCCGTCCTTCGCTCACGCCGAGCGCAAGCCGGTGCGCGCGCCAAGCTGCATCGGCACACTTGTCCTCGTCCGAAACCGGGGCCAGCCAGCGTTCGCCCAATGCGGGCAGGCGGGGGTCGGGAGCAGCGCCATCGCCGTTGTGCGGGCGCCAGTGAACCGCCAGGCCTTCATCGCGGGTGATGTCGATCGCGCGTCGCAGGCGATATAGCGAGAGACGCTTTGCCAGCGCTTCCGCCGCGTCCGCCTCGCAGTCGATCAGGGCATCGTGCCCCGACGGCCATACGATGAAATCGTACAGCACCTTGCCTTGCGGGCTTAGCAGCGCCGCCCAGACCGGCAGCGCGCCCGTTACGTCGTTGGTGACGAGACCTTGCAGGAAATCGAACACGTCCTCTCCCGCCTCGCGGGGGGACAGGCGCAGCACAGCGCGTTCACAAAGGCGGGTGGCGGTCATCTCCGGCAAGGTGGGGGCTTGCCCGCGGCTTGGCAATGCCGCCGTCTGCAATCGCCGTTACCAATCACTGTAACAGTCGACGCCTCGCTTAGCGAAATCGGGCGCAATACCCATATAGTGGCCAACAACCTTTTCTCCCCGCATACCGGAGGACACAACCCATGATCGAAATCCGTCCTTTTGCCTCGCTCGGCGCTGCGAACCATGGCTGGCTCGATGCGCGCCATCACTTTTCCTTTGCCGACTACCACGATCCCGGCCGGGTCCACTGGGGCGCCTTGCGCGTCTGGAACGACGACACCATCGCTCCCAAAAGTGGCTTTCCGGCTCATCCGCACAGCGACATGGAGATCGTCACTTATGTGCGCGAAGGCGCGATCACGCACCGCGACAGCCTCGGCAACGAGGGCCGCACCGAGGCAGGAGACGTGCAGGTGATGAGTGCGGGAACCGGCATCCGCCATTCCGAATACAATTTGGAGGACGAGGCCACCCGCCTGTTCCAGATATGGATCGTACCCGATGCGCGCGGCGGCGAGCCGGGCTGGGGCGCGCGTCCGTTTCCCAAAGACGACCGGTCGGGACGCTTCGTGACGCTCGCCTCGGGCATGGAGGGCGACGACGATGCCTTGCCGATCCGCGCCAATGCCCGCGTGCTTGGTGCAAGCCTTAAGGCGGGCGAAACCGTGACTTATCGCACCGATGCCTCGCGCCATGCCTATCTCGTGCCCGCCACGGGCCGGGTTTCGATCGACGGCGTGGAAGCACAGGCGCGCGACGGCGCAGCCATCACCGCGCTCGAGGGTTTTACCGTGACGGCGCTGGAAGATAGCGAGATCGTCATGGTCGACGCGGCCTGAGATCGCAGCCCGACACACCAAACCGGAGTACTGACCTGATGACCGAACGCAATGCGGCCAACCCTCAAGTCCTGGACCTGATCGTCGATCGCTGGTCGCCGCGCGCGTTCGATCAAAGCGCGATGCCGCAGGAAGATCTCGACGTGATTCTCGAAGCTGCGGGCTGGGCGCCGTCGGCGTTCAACCTGCAGCCGTGGCGGTTTCTCTATGCCCATCGCGGCGATGGGAACTGGGACCGGTTCCTTGGCCTGCTGGTCGACATGAATCGCAGCTGGGCCGAGAACGCCTCGGTGCAGGTTTTCGTGGTTTCCGACATTCTCCAGCGCAAGGACGACGGGACGGCATCGCCGAATCATTCACACAGCTTCGATGCCGGATCGGCGTGGGTGCTGGCCGCGCTACAGGCGACCTCGATGGGCTATCACGCGCACGCGATGTCGGGAGTGAAATTTGACGAAGCCAAGCGCGAGCTTGCCGTTCCCGACGACCACCGGCTCGAAGCTGCATTCGTGATCGGCAGGATGGGAGCGAAGGACAAGCTGCCCGAGGCTTTGCAGCAGCGCGAGCAGCCAAGCGGCCGCAAGCCTGTGGGCGAAATCGCTTGGGCTGGCAATTTCCGCTGACGCGCCGGTTTCACCTGCCTATAGCGATGGGCGATGATTACGCCCGATAGCATCAACATCCGCCGGCCGGACGACTGGCATGTGCACTTGCGCGATGGCGCGATGCTGGCGGGCGTGCTGCCTTTCACCGCGC
This sequence comes from Sphingomonadaceae bacterium, assembly GCA_947477745.1. Classification (GTDB taxonomy): domain Bacteria; phylum Pseudomonadota; class Alphaproteobacteria; order Sphingomonadales; family Sphingomonadaceae; genus Novosphingobium. The sequence continues at coordinate 45,353 of CANJUF010000011.1, forward strand.
GCCAGTTCGCGCGCGCGGTGGTCATGCCCAACCTGTCGCCGCCGCTGGTTTCAGTGGCCGAGGTCGCCGCCTACCGCGAACGCATACAGGCGGCTTTGCCCGAGGGCGCGGATTTCACGCCGCTGATGACCTGCTACCTCACCGACGCAAGCGATCCCGCCGAGATCGAGCGCGGTACGGCGCAAGGCGTGTTCACTGCTGCCAAGCTCTACCCCGCGCATGCCACCACCAATTCAGCGCACGGTGTTTCGGACATTGCCGCGATCCTCCGCGTGCTGGAGCGGATGGAGAAGATCGGCCTACCGCTGTGTGTCCACGGCGAGGTAACCGACCCCGAGGTCGATATTTTCGACCGCGAGGCCGTATTCATCGAACGCACGCTGGCGCCGCTGGTTCGCGATATGCCCGGCCTCAAAGTGGTGTTCGAACATATCACCACCGCCGAGGCGGCGGATTTCGTCGAAGCCTCGCCTGGCACGGTCGCGGCGACGATCACGCCGCAGCACCTCCACATCAACCGCAGCGCGATGTTCGCGGGCGGCATCCGGCCGCATATGTATTGCCTGCCAGTCGCCAAGCGCGAGCAGCACCGGCTGGCGCTGCGCAAGGCAGCGACTTCCGGCTCGCAAAAATTCTTTCTCGGCACCGATTCGGCCCCCCATGCCAAGACGGCCAAGGAATCGGCCTGCGGCTGCGCCGGCATATTCAACGCGCCCTATGCTCTGGAAAGCTATCTCGCGGTGTTCGAGGCGGAGCAAGCGCTTGACCGCTTCGAGGCGTTCGCTTCGGAAAATGGCCCGCGCTTTTATGGCCTGCCACTCAACGAGGGCACGCTAACCTTGCGGCGCGATTCGGCGCAAGTGCCGGAAAATATCGATGCGGGCGCGGCTGAACTGGTGCCGTTTCATGCCGGCGAAAAACTCGGCTGGCGGCTGACGGGCTAACCAATTCTGACCAAATTGTAATATTTTGGCTGAATCTCCTGAACAGAAGACATCGAGAGCGTCGCATTTCGTTCAGTCAACCACCGCTAAATTTGAATATAGCAGTCCGGCCCGGTCGCATGCTCCCTTTGCGATTCGAACGGATGGTCAGGTCCCGGCGCGAACGGCGACGCGGCGGGAACAGGTGCGGTGTCGCGGGTCGCGCGCCGTGCCGGGGGGTGCTTCCGCGGGCCGGGAGCATCCCCTTTGACCGCTTCACCCGAAACCTATTTCAGTCCGATGCCAATCGCCGCGCGCGGCTGTTCCGCTTCGCCCGAGGCGACCGGATAGGCGCAGTAGTCTGCCGCGTAATGGCCGTAAGGGCGGTGGTTGCCCGACAAGCCGATACCGCCAACCGGCGCGGCGTGCGAGGGACTGATCGTCGGGCGGTTCCAGTTGACGATACCGGCGCGCACGTTGGCCCAGAAGCGATTGTATTCCTGCGGCTGGCCGCCGATCATCGATGCTACCAGCCCGAAGCGGGTGTTGTTCGCCTCGCTGATTGCCTGGTCGAGATCGTTCACCTTGATGACTTGCAGGATCGGCCCGAACAACTCGACATCGGGGCGGTCCTTCATCGCGGTCATGTCGATGATCGCGGGCGACAGGAAGGGCTTCTTCTCGTCGGGCCGAACCAGGTGCTTGATCGCCTTGCCGCCGTTGCTGAGCAGATAGAAGAAGCTGTCGGTCAGGCCGTCGGCGGCGTTGTTGTCGATCATCGGGCCCATGAACGGGGCGGGCTCGTCGAACGGCGAGCCGAAGATGATGCGGTCGGCAAGCGCCTTAACCTCGGCCATCACCGGCTCGTACATCGATTCCTTGATGATCAGCCTGCGCGCGGCGGTGCAGCGCTGTCCGGCGCTGGCAAAGGCGCTTTGCACGATCAAAGCGGCGGCGTCGGTGATCTTGGGGGTATCCCACATTACGATCGGGTTGTTGCCGCCCATCTCGAGCGTCAACAGCTTGTCGGGCCTGGCAGCGAGCTTGCGGGCGATGGCCACGCCGCTGTTGGCCGAGCCGGTGAACAGCACGCCGTTGACGCCCTCGTGGCGGACCAGTTCCTGACCCTGTTCGGGGCCGCCGAACACGCACTGGATGACGGCGGCGGAAATTCCAGCGCGGTTGAAGCAGCGCGCGAGCAGCTCGCCGCTCGCGGGCGCTTTCTCGCTGGGCTTGAAGATCACGGTATTGCCCGCGATCAGCGCGGGGACAATGTGCGCATTGGGCAGGTGCGCAGGCATGTTGTAAGGCCCGAGCACGGCCATGACGCCGTGCGGCTTGTGGCGCACCGCCATCATGCCTTGGATCGCGCTGTCGAGCTTGCGCTGCGCGGTGCGGTCGGCATAGGCGCGGATCGACAGCTCAACCTTGTTGATGACGTTCTCGTTCTCGGCGTTGGCTTCCCACAGCGGCTTGCCGGTTTCGCGCGCGATCGTATCGGCCAGTTTCTCGAAATCCTTGCGGACCTCGTTGGCGAAGCGGCGCATCAATTCCATGCGGGTGGAGAGCGGCTGCGCGGCCCAGGCGGGGAAGGCCCGACGTGCGGTCTTGACTGCCGTCTCGATGTCGCTGACCCGGCCGCGCCACAGCTCTTCGCCGGTTGCAGGGTCAAAGGACACGATAACCCCCGGGCCGTCGCTCTGGCGAGCAGCGCCATCAGCCGGTTTTGGCTCGGTGGGAGTGATCGCGTTCATCGCGGGGCTTGATCCGTTCTTATGCCTGTGGTCCGGGTAAGGACCTCTTTGCCATGAACGTCCTACCGACGACGTGTAGCGAAATGGTTAATTTGGCGCTCTGGGTGGTGCTCCCAAAGCAAAGCCAAACTCACGGATTCCGGCGATCTTCTGGTTAAGCGCGCTCCAGTCATCGTCTTTATCGATTGCCGCCCAGATGCGTTCGACCTCGTCGATGACGAGTGTGGGCGCGCCTTGCCGGCTCCACAGCGGATGCGCGGTCGCATCGGGCGCGGGGTCATGGCTGCCGAGCAGGTCTCCAAACGCTCCCGGGGGCGCATTGCGGCCGCCGCGATGGTCGAAGAAAAACTGGTCGGGCCCAGCGCCTGCCTCGCGCATGTACTCCTCGGCAGCGCCGATCAGCTTGACGTCTTCGTCCTGTCCGCGCGATTCGAGGCCGAGCCGCCAAAGGAAATGCTCTGCCATGGCTTCTCGGTAGATCGCGCCGAAGCGGTCGATGGCGGCAACCAGCGGATCGTCGCCCGAAACGATCGGGCGCAGCGCCATAGCGAGCTGCGCGCAGTTCCACTGGATCGCGGAGGGCTGGCGGCCGAAGGCGTAAAGGCCTGAATGGTCGAAATAGGCGGCGGTAAAGGATGCGTCCCACTGCGGCAGCCAGCGCCATGGACCATAGTCGAAACTCTCGCCCGAAATGTTCATGTTGTCGGTGTTGAGCACGCCGTGGACGAAGCCCGCTGCCATGTAGCTCGCCGCCATGCGCGCCAGCCGCTCGGTCACCTGGTGCAGCAGGACAATTCCGGGCTCATCTCGCCCTGGTGCGCCTTCTGGCGGGGGCGGTCCGGGGTAGGTCTCGAGGCAATAATCGACCAGTGCGGCCAGATGATCGTGCTCATCCAGAACCGAAAGCCGCTGGAACGAGCCAATGCGCACATGCCCGTGCGACAGGCGCACCAGCACCGCCGAACGGGTGGGCGAAGGCTCGTCGCCGCGCCACAACTGCTCGCCGGTCTCGATCACCGAGAACGTTTTGCTGGTGTTGACGCCAAGCGCTTCGAGCATTTCGGTGGCGAGAATTTCACGCACCGCGCCCTTGAGCGTCAGCCGCCCGTCGCCATCGCGGCTCCACGGCGTGCGGCCCGAACCCTTGGTGCCAAGATCGAGCAGGCGGCCTGCCCCGTCGCGCATCTGCGCGAACAGGAAGCCGCGCCCGTCGCCGATATCGGGATTGTACACGCGGAACTGGTGGCCGTGATAGCGCAGCGCCAGCGGCTGTGGCAGGTTGCCCGGCAGCGGCTCGAACCGGCCGAAATGGGCGGTCCATTCCGCGTCGGTCAGGCCGTCAAGGCCGACTGTGGCGGCAGCGCGGTCGTTACGCCAACGCAGCGTAGTGCTTGGAAAATCGGCTGGTTCGACTGGATCGGCGAGCCATTCTGCCAGCGGTGCAATTCTGGGGTCTGCGCTATAGCGCACGGCTTGCGGTTCGCTCGGCATGACGCGATAGTGGGGATGCGAGGCAGCGCGCGCAAGCGGCACGGCAGGCAGGGGCGATTATGGCAGAGTTTACCGACGGCACCTGGACCAGCAGCGACGGGCTGGAACTGCATTACCGCGACTATGCGGGTCGCGCCGACCGTCCGCCGGTGCTGTGCCTGCACGGACTGACCCGCAACGCGCGCGATTTTGCCGATCTGGCGGACCAGCTTGCGGGCGAATGGCCGCTGATCGTGCCCGAGATGCGCGGCCGGGGCGACAGCGAATATGCAAAGGATGCAGTGAGTTACAACCCGGTGCAGTATCTGGACGACGTCAACCTGCTGCTCGAACAACTGGGCGTGTCGCGCTTCGTATCGGTGGGCACCTCGATGGGCGGGCTGATGACCATGCTGATCGCGATGAAGAGCCCCGAACGGCTGGCGGGCGCGGTCCTCAACGATATCGGCACCCGGCTGGAGCGCGCAGGGCTCGACCGTATCCTGAACTACGCGGGGCAAGGGCGCACCTTCGCCACCTGGGTCCACGCCGCCCGCGCGCTCGAAGAAACCCAGCAGGTCGCCCATCCCCATTTCGAGCTGGCCGACTGGATCGCCATGGCCAAGCGCACCATGACGCTCACGAGCAACGGGCGCATCGTCTTCGACTATGACATGAAGATCGCCGAGGCCTTCGCCAAGGTCGATTTCGACCGCCAGCCCGACCTGATGCCAGCCATCGACGCGATGGCCGATATCCCGGTGCTGATCGTGCGCGGCGCAGTTTCCGACCTGTTCTCGGAGGCGAACTGCGGCGAGATGATGGCGCGGCTGCGCAATGCCGAGGCGGTGACGGTGCCGGGCGTCGGCCATGCCCCGCTGCTGACCGAACCGGAAGCCGAGGCCGCGATCGACCGGCTGCTGGCCAAGATTGCCTGACCGGTCCAGCCATGCACATCCTGCACCTTCATTCGACCTTCCAGCCGGGCGGCAAGGAACTGCGCGCGGCAAGGTTGATGAACCTGTTCGGGCCCAAGGTGCGCCACACGATCGTTTCCGCCGTGCCGGATGCGCTGGGTGCGGCAAGCGCGATCGATCCCTCGATAGAGGTCTCATATCCCACAGACTTCGAGCCGCTGGCCGGAAAACCGCGACCCGCGCGGCTGCTGCGGCTGGCGCGCGCGATGCAGGGCTTCGATCTGGTGCTCAGCTACAACTGGGGCGCGATGGACGCGGTGCTGGCGCACGCGGTTTTCCGCGATTACCTGTCGCTGCCTGCGCTGGTCCACCACGAGGACGGCTTCAACAAGGATGAAGCCGCCCGGCTCAAGCCATCGCGCAACTGGTTTCGCCGCGTCGCCCTGGCGCGCAGCGCCGGGCTGGTGGTGCCCTCGCGGCGGCTCGAGCAGATCGCGCTCGGCGTGTGGCACCAGCCGCGCAGCCGCGTCCACCTGATCGAAAACAGGATCGATACCGCGCGCTACGCCAAGCGCCCCAAGCCTGATGCCCTGCCGCGCGTGGTCAAGCGGCCGGGTGAGCGCTGGGTCGGCACGCTTGCGGGACTGCGCGCGGTCAAGAACCTGCCCCGGCTCGTGCGCGTCTGCGCCGACCTGCCCGAGCCGTGGCAACTTGTGATCGCGGGCGAAGGGCCGGAGCGCGAGGCGATCAAGGCCGAGGCGCTGCGGCTGGACGTGGCGCACCGCGTCCACTTGCCCGGTTTCGTCGCCGATCCGGCCACAGCGGTCGGCCTGTTCGACATTTTCGCGCTGTCTTCGGACAGCGAGCAGTTCCCTATCTCAGTCGTCGAAGCGATGGCGGCGGGCCTGCCGGTCGCCTCGCCTGCGGTGGGCGACGTTGCCGGCATGGTCGCGGTGGAAAACCAGCCCTTCATCGCCCGCCCCGGCGACGAGGGCGCACTGTCGCAGGCGATCGAAACGCTGGCGCTCGATGAGGCCCTGCGCGACCGGATCGGCGCGGCCAATCGCACAAAGGCGGCGGCCTGTTATGACGAGGCGAAGATGATCGCCGCCTATCGCAGGCTCTATGCCAGTGCATCAGGCCGGGCAGAGCTGGGATAGGCCCGTTCAGCGCCGCTTCAAGCGCACTTGGCGAATGGCCAATCGCGCTCTACACAGCGCGCCAGTCTTAACCAAACAAAGGCCCCGACTTGGCCCTGCCACCATCAAGCACTGACAGCGCGGAAGAACGCAACCGCAAGAAGGCCGATGCCGAGCAGGAAGTGTTCCTGCGCGAAGTCGATGACGCCTTGCGTCAGGACCAGTTCGAAGGTTTCTTCAAGACTTATGGCAAGCCCTTGCTGGCAGGCGTGGCGATTGGCCTGGTCGCGCTTGCCGGATACCTGTTCTGGCATGAGAACCGCCAAGCCGCCGCTAATGAGCGCAGCGAACAGTTCATTGTCGCGCTCGACGAACTGGAAGCGGGCAACCGCAAGGGCGCCTATGACAAGCTGCAGGCGCTGGCTGCGGACGAGGGCACCGCCTCGGCGACTTCGGCAGCACTGCTGCGCGCCGGCCTTGCCATCGAGCTTGGCAAGCCCGCCGAAGCGGTGAGCATTTACGAGAAGGTCGCTGCCGATAGCAGCGCGCCGCAGCCGATGCGCGACCTTGCAACCGTGCGCTATGTCGCGCTGCGCTTCGATGAATTGAAGCCGCAGCAGGTGATTGACCGGCTCAAGCCGCTCGCGGTTCCGGGCAATGCCTGGTTCGGCGTTGCCGGCGAGATGCTGGGCATGGCCTATCTCGAACAGGGCAAGGAACAGCTTGCCGGCCCACTTTTCGCCCAGATTGCGCGCGACAAGGAGGTGCCGAGCTCGCTCAGGGGCCGTTCGCGCCAGCTTGCCGGGCTGCTCGGGGTCGATGCGCTTGATGCCGAGATCGGCGAGAACGGCGAAGGTTCGGACGGTCCGGCTACGCCCGCGCCAGCCGCGCCGTGATCCATACCGATTTGGAGAGTAAATTGATGACAGCTGCCAGTCATACTACGCGCATTGTGCTTGTCGCGCTTCTTGCGACCGCGCTTGCCGGTTGCGGCGTGTTCGGCGGCAAGGGCGGTCCCAAGACGCCGACCGTGGGTGAGCGTATCCCGATCCTCTCGCGCATCGAATCGGGCGCGCGGGTCGATCCCGAGCTTGCGGGCGTTGCCGTGATCCTGCCTCCCGAAGAGGCCAATGCCGACTGGGCGCAGCCGGGCGGCAACGCGGGCAAGTCCTATGGGCACCTTGCCCTGTCCGCTTCGCCGACGCGCGTGTGGACCGCGAATATCTCGGGCTCGGGCAAGAAGCAGCGGTTGGCTTCCGCTCCGGTCATTGCCGGCGGCACGGTCTATGCGATGGGCACCGATGGCCTCGTCACAGCGTTCAGCGCCAGCAACGGTGCGAAGCTGTGGTCGACCAGCTTCGGCGTGTCGGGTGACGGCGAGAATACCGTGTTCGGCGGCGGGGTCAGCTTCGATTCGGGCCGGGTCTATGTCGCGACCGGGTTTGGCGAGGTCGCCGCGCTCGAGGCCGACAGCGGCAAGCAGATCTGGAAGGTAAAGCCCGCCGGGCCGCTGCGCGGCTCGCCGACCGTGGCGTTCAATTCGGTCTACGTGATGACCCAGAACAACCAGATTCACGCGCTCAATGCCGCCGATGGCGCTGCGCTGTGGGCCGAATCGGGCTCGATCGGCGCGGCCGGGGTGTTCGGCGTTGCCGCGCCGGCAGCTGGACAAGGCACGGTGATTGCAGGCTACTCTTCGGGCGAAGTTTCCGCCTATCGCTATGAGAACGGCCGCACACTTTGGTCCGACGCGCTCGCGCGCACCTCGATCTCGACCGAGGTCGGCAGCCTCACCGATGTCGATGCCGATCCGATCATCGATCGCGGGCGGGTCTACGCGCTGGGGCAGGGCGGGCGCATGGCGGCCTACGATCTCGTCACCGGGCAGCGCATCTGGGAGCTCAACCTTGCGGGCATTTCAACCCCGGCGGTGGCGGGCGACTGGGTATTCACCCTGACTGACGACGCCGAACTTCTGGCAATCGCGCGCTCGACCGGCAAGGTTCGCTGGCTAAACCAGCTGATGCGCTACAAGAACGAGAAGAAGCGCAAGAACCCGGTGTTCTGGGTCGGCCCGGTGCTCGCGGGCAATCGCCTGTGGGTCGCCAATTCGCGCGGCGAACTGGCCTATGCCGATCCGTCCAGTGGCGAGCTGACTTCGTTTGCCGATCTCGGAGCGCCGGTATCGCTCGCGCCGGTAGTGGCGGGTCAGACGCTTTACGTGCTCGACGACAGCGGGCGCATCTCGGCTTTTCGCTGAGGCTTTACCCAGCTTTTAACCATTAGCGGCTAGGGCCGCTGGCATGGATACCACCGTGTCAGCACCCAGCCGCCGGCCCGTTAGCGACGTTTCGTCGGGTGTCGGGCTCGTCGGTCTGGCCGGGTTGCTGGTGTGGATCGTGATCTGCCGCAACTGGGCGGTTGTCGCCGATGCGCTAGACCTGCCCGGACCGCGCGCGCCGCTTTCCGGCCCTTATGCATCGCTGGCGACCTTACTGTTCACTTCGGTGCCGATGGTGCTGTGGTCGCTGCTGGTCGACAAGGTGCATCGCCGCGCATCGACCGGGATCGACTGGAGCCGCAAGCCTGCACAGGGGGCGCTGCTGTTCGTTTCGCTCACCAAGATCGCCGGGCTGTGGGCGACCTGGGCGATGATCGGCTTTCTTTACTGCGTGGCGCGCTGGTACTGGGACGGGGATTACCTGTTCGCGATGGAGGTGCTTGGCATCTGCATCGTTCCGATCGTGCTGCTGTCGGTGCCCTATGTGCTTTGGATCGATCGCTATCTGGTCGAGCCGCGCGATAGTGCCTGGCATTTCGGCGCCATGCTGCTCGGTCGCGAGGCGCATGACCCCGAACTGGTAAAGGCGCACCTGCGCTCGTGGGCGGTCAAGGGCTTCTTCACCGCCTTCATGATCTCGATCTTGCCGGGCGGCTTCGCATTCGTCGTCAATCTCGACCTTGCGGGCATATCCGGCGATCCGGTCCGACTGGCAGGCGGACTGATCGAGCTTCTGTTCGTGATCGACGTGCAACTGGCGATGGTCGGCTATTTGCTGACCTTCCGACCGCTCGACGCGCATATCCGCAGCGCCAACCCGCATCTGGCAGGCTGGTTCGCGGCGCTGATCTGCTATCCGCCGTTCATCCTGATGAATGATGGCGGACCGCTCGCCTATCATTACGCGACATCGGACTGGTTGTTCTGGCTGGCGGACCATCCGCTGCTGCTGTGGGTCTGGGGCGGCCTGCTGGTGTTCCTCACCGGCGTCTATGCCTGGGCGACGATGATCTTCGGCCTGCGCTTTTCGAACCTCACCTATCGCGGCGTGCTGACTAACGGGCCATACCGCTTCACGCGTCATCCGGCCTATCTATCCAAGAACCTGTTCTGGTGGTGCGGAACCATGCCGTTCCTGGTGACTAACGGGTCGATGGTCGACACGATCCGCAACACGTTCGTGATGGGGCTGGTCAGCGCGGTCTACTGGTGGCGGGCCAAGACCGAGGAAAAGCATCTGCTCGCCGAGGACGCCAAATACCGCGAATATCACGTCTGGATGGGCGAAAACGCGCTGATCCCACGCACGCTGGCGCAAATCGGCCAGATTCGCGGACCGCGGCCCCCGGTGCTTCAGCCGGCGGAGTAAATCACAGCGTCTTCGCGTCGCTCACCGTATAAGCGGTAATCTGGCGGTCGCTCAGGCCCAGCCCGGCGCGCTCCTCCTGCCACTGCTTCATGTGTGCAGAGGCGAAATGCGCATTGAGCGCGGCCTGGCTCTCCCACACTTCGCTGACATGGATCAGGCCGGGATCGCCCGGCTCACTGGCATAGACATATTTGATGCAGCCCGGTTCGGCCCGCGTGGCCGCGACCACCCGCGCCATCGGTTCTCGCGCGGCTTCGAGGCTTTCCACCGGCAGGCGGAAATGGCCGATGATGACGACAGCGTTGGTGTCGGCGCTCAAAAGCTCTTCTCCGCGTAGATCCGCGAAAGATCGCCTTGCCATTCGCCGTGATAGAGATCGAGCAGCCGCTGTGCGGGAACCCTGCCGCTCGCCGCGATTTCGTGCAGCGGATCGAGGCAACCGGTTTCGTTGTCGCCGCTAGAATTGAGCCGCGCGCGCGCCGCCAGCCCGCCGCGCGCGATCTCCAGCACTTCGCCGGCGATATCGCCAAGCTTGCCGCCACCGGGAAGCGGTGCATCGAGCGCGAGCCTGGGCACCGCACTCCGCAGCGCCTCTCGCCCTTCCATGTCCCAATGCTTGACCAGATCCCACGCAGCATCGAGCGCGGTCTGGTCGTAAAGCAGGCCGACCCACAGCGCGGGCAGGGCGCAGATGCGGTTCCAGGGCCCGCCATCGGCGCCGCGCATTTCGAGGAAGCTTTTGAGCCGCACCTCTGGAAAAGCGGTGGAAAGGTGATCGGTCCAGTCGCTGAGCGTCGGGCGCTCGCCGGGCAGCGCAGGCAGCTTGCCTTCTAGAAAATCGCGGAAGTTTTGGCCCGCCGCGTCGATATATTTGCCTTCGCGGAACACGAAATACATCGGCACGTCGAGCATGTAGTCGACATAGCGCTCGTAGCCGAAGCCCTCTTCGAACACGAAGGGCAACATGCCGGTGCGCGCAGGATCGGTGTCGGACCAGATATGGCTGCGATAGGAGAGCATGCCGTTGGGCTTGCCTTCGGTGAACGGCGAATTGGCGAACAGCGCGGTCGCCAACGGTTGCAGCGCGAGGCCGACGCGGAACTTCTTCACCATGTCCGCTTCGCTCGAATAGTCGAGATTGACCTGGATGGTGCAGGTGCGCAGCATCATGTCGAGGCCCATGGTGCCGACGCGCGGCATGTGGCGCAGCATGATCGCATAGCGCCCCTTGGGCATGATCGGCAGCTCTTCCCGGGTCTTGTCGGGCCACATGCCCAGGCCGAGGAACCCCTTTCCGGTGCGCGCGCCGATCGCCTTCACCTGATCGAGATGGCGCCCCGTTTCGGCGCAGGTCTGGTGCAGGTTTTCAAGCGGCGCGCCCGACAATTCGAGCTGGCCGGCTGGCTCGAGGCTGACCGCGCCGTCGGTTCCGGACAAGGCGATGACCTTGCCGCCTTCGATCACCGGTTCCCATCCGTATTCGGTGAGCGCCATGAGCATGTCGCGGATGCCGCCCGGCTCGTCATAGGACGGGGCGCGGTGATCGTCCGTGCAATAGACGAATTTCTCGTGCTCGGTGCCGATGCGCCAGCGCTCGGGCGGCTTCTCGCCCGCCGCCATCGGCTCGGCAAGCTGAGCGACCGATTCGATGACCGGTTCGTCGAGTTCGGAGGCCTGCCGCGTGCTCATAGGCAGGCGGTTAGGCGAGGGATTCGGCAAGCGCCAGCATAAAATGCGGGCATCCCCTCCTCTTCAGAGGAGGGGATCGAGGGGTGGTGGCGATGTCGGCCGACAGCGATTGTGATGCGGGTTCGAGCCACGTGGTAAACCACCCCCAACCCCCTCCTTTGAAAAGGAGGGGGCTTCAGCCGGTCCAATCCCCGGCGCAGGCCATCCACACCGCCATGGCGGCGATTGCTGCGGTTTCGCCGCGTAAAATGCGCGGGCCAAGGCTGATCGCGCGGGCTTGCGGGTGGGTACGGATCAAGGCGCGTTCCGCATCGTCAAAACCCCCTTCGGGACCGACCAGCAGCGCAGCCTTGCCTGAGTCCCCGCGAAGGCGGGGACCGTCATCGATCTTCCCATCGCTCGTCTCGGGTCCCTGCCTGCGCACGGACTCACGCCATTTGGCAAAAGCTACAGAAACAGCCTCGCCGCCACTCTCGTCTGCGAAAAACAGAGTGCGTGTGTCTGGCCAATCGCGAAGCAACGCCTCCAGCTTCACCGGCTCGGCCAGTTCGGGCAGCGCCGTGCGCGCGCATTGTTCGGCGGCTTCGGTGACCACGGCGCGGGCGCGCTCCATGTTGAGCCTGTCCGCGACGCAGCGACGGGTGAGCACCGGTTGAATGCGCGCCGCGCCAAGTTCGCATGCCTTTTCCAGCACCATGTCGAAGCGGTCTTTCTTGAGCAGCGCCGCGCACAACGTGAAATCGGGCACGTCCTCGCGGGGGCGCAATTGGCGCTCAATGGTGAGCGACACGTCGCGCTTGCCTGCCTCGATGACGCTCGTCGCCCATTCGCCGGTCATGTCGTCGCACAAGATGACGGTGTCACCCGCGCTCACCCGCATCACCCGCAACAGGTAATGCCCCTGATTGCCTTCGATGGTAACCGTGGCGCCCTGGGCAAGCTTGTCTGCAACAAACAGGCGGGGCGCGCTCTTGGGAGGCCAGGCGGGGATTGCGGGCATTGTCTTGCCATAGCCAAACCTCAGAACCTCGTCATCCCGGACTTGATCCGGGATCAAGCATGCCTCTTTTCTTCCGGACCCCGGCCTTCGTCTGGGTAACGAATTGAGGTAAGCGGTGATCCAATGACCGAGCACATCGTCCCCGACAGCGAACATCGCGGCATTTTGGCGGCGCTGCCCGCGCGGATACGGGACTTCGCGCTGCTTGCCCGGTTCGACCGACCGATTGGCTGGTGGCTGCTGTTCTGGCCCTGCGCCTGGGGCGTACTGCTGGCCGGCGGGGAGCACCGCTTGGGCCTGATCGCGTGGCTACTGCTCGGCGCGATCGCGATGCGCGGCGCGGGCTGCGTCTATAACGATCTCGTCGATGCCGATCTCGACCGGCAAGTAGCGCGCACCGCCAGCCGCCCGGTGGCGAGTGGGCGGGTAAGCCGGCGCGCGGCATGGGCATGGCTGTTGCTGCTGTGCCTTGTCGGCCTTGCAGTGTTGTTGCAATTGCGCCTGCCAGCGCAGCTTGTCGCTTTGGCAAGCATCGCGCTCGTCGCGGCCTATCCCTTCATGAAGCGGGTTACCTGGTGGCCGCAGGCGTGGCTGGGGCTGGTGTTCTCATGGGGCGCGCTGGTCGGCTGGACCGAAGTGCGCGGCGACGAACTCGCCGTGCTGGTCACGCTTTATGCCGGGAGCGTATTCTGGGTGATTGGCTACGACACGATCTACGCCATGCAGGACCGCGAGGACGACGCTTTGGTCGGTATCCGGTCGAGCGCGCTGCGGCTGGGCGGCAATGTGCGCGGCGGCGTGGCGGCGTTCTACCTTGCAGCGCTTGCCTGCTGGGTGCTCGCGGTGTGGCTGCTGCGCGCCGGGTGGCTGGCGCTTGCGGCATTGCTGCCAGTGGCGCTGCATCTGGCATGGCAAGCGGCGTCGCTGCGCGGCGACGGCGACAATGCGCTCGCGCTGTTCCGCTCCAACCGCATGGCCGGCCTGCTGATGGCGCTCGCCTGCTGGGTTGCCGGGAACGCGGGGCTCTAGCGGCGATGTGCAACCTCTACCGCATGACCCGGACGACCGACGAAATCGCGCAATTGTTTGGCGCGATCCCGACGCCCGGCGCGAATTACGGCGAGGAGGTCTATCCCGGCTATCCCGGCCTCGTCGTCGCCGAGGGCCGCGCCAAGGCGATGACCTGGGGGTTCCCGCTGGTGCTAAAGGGCAGGCAGGGCCAGCCACTGACGCCCAAGCCGGTCACCAACGCGCGCGAGGACAAGCTGACCACGGCGTTCTGGAAGGCGAGCCTGGAATCGCGCCGCTGCCTGATTCCGGTCAGCGCCTGGGCCGAGGCGGAAGGCGCGAAGGGACAGATGACCCGCACCTGGTATGCGCTTACGGGGGGCGAGCCGTTCGCCGTGGCCGGCTTGTGGCGGCCCACCGCCGAGTGGGGCGAGGCCTACACCATGGTGATGGTCGATGGGTCGCCGCTGATGGCCGATGTCCACGACCGCATGCCGCTAATCCTGGCGCGCGAGAACTGGGACCGATGGACAGACGGGCGCGCGGAGGATGCTCTGGCGCTGTGCCGCACCTGGGAGGGACCACTCGATGTCGACCGCACGCTCGAGCGGTGGGCTGGCGGCGGCGCACCCGAACAGGCAAAACTGTTGTAAAGTGCCTGTTCGAAAATCTTCGTAAACCCTGTGGATATCCTGTTTAAAAAATGCCATGCAGGGGTCTCAAACCCGAATCTCGATTGCACTTGAGATTCGCAGGGACAGCGGGGGCGCGGTCTGGCATGGACAAGGACGATCTCATCTCGATCGGGACGCTGGCGCAGCGCACCGGTATCGCGGTTTCGGCAATCCGCTTCTACGAGGACAAGGGCCTGATCTTCTCCGAGCGGACATCGGGCAACCAGCGCCGCTTTCGCCGCTCCGATATTCGCAGACTTTCTTTTATCCTGATCGCCCAGCGGCTCGGCCTCGGTCTTGACGAGATCGAGCAGACCATGGACCGCCTGCCCAGGGGCCGCACGCCAAGCGTGGCCGACTGGCGGCGCATCAGCCAGTCGATGCGCGACGAGATCGACGGCAAGATCGCGCTTCTGACGCGCACCCGCTCGCGGCTCGACGAATGCATCGGCTGCGGCTGCATGAGCTTCGAGCGCTGCCAGCGCACCAACCGGCACGACCGCGCCGCTGTCGCAGGGCCGGGGCCAAGGTTCGTGCTGCAGGATTGACCCGATTGGTGGCGGTCACTCCGCCGCCAGCAGCTCCTCGGCGTCGCCTAGGTCGACGCTGACAAGGCGCGAGACCCCCTTCTCGATCATCGTCACGCCGAACAATCGGTGCATCCGGCTCATCGTCACGGCATTGTGCGTGACGATCAGGTACCGGGTTTCGGTCTCCGCCACCATCGCGTCGAGCAGGTCGCAGAAGCGCTCGATATTGGCATCGTCAAGCGGCGCATCGACCTCGTCGAGCACGCAGATCGGCGCGGGATTGGTGAGGAACAGCGCAAAGATCAGCGCGATCGCGGTCAGCGCCTGCTCGCCGCCAGACAGAAGGGTCAGCGATTGCAGCCGCTTTCCGGGCGGCTGGGCGAAAATCTCGAGCCCGGCTTCCAGCGGATCGTCCGAATCGACCAGCGCAAGGTGCGCCTGCCCGCCCTCGAACAGGCGGCTGAACAGGCGGCGGAAATGCCGGTCGACCTCTTCGAACGCCGCGCGCAGCCGCTCGCGCCCCTCGCGGTTGAGATTGCCGATAGAGCCGCGCAAGCGGCTGACCGCTTCGCTGAGCTCGGCCTGCTCGGTGACGCTTGAGCCAAACTGCTGCTCCAGTTCGGCAAGTTCGTCGGCGGCAACGAGGTTCACCGGACCGATCCGCTCGCGGTCGGCGACCAGCCGGTCCATCGCGGCCGATTCCTCGCCCGCACCGGCAACCTGTTCGGCCTCGAAGGCGAAAGTGCGGGCCAACAGCGGCGGCGGACACTGGAATCGCTCGCCCGAAATGCGCGCCATCTCGGCGCGGCGCTCTTCCTCGTTCTCCGCCCGCGCGGCCGCGCCGGCACGCGCCTCGCGCTGCGATGCGAGAGCTTCCTGCGCCGCTGCCAGCGCCGTCTCGGCTGCCTGTGCCGCGAAGCCCGCGCTTGCCATGGCTTGCTCGGCCAGGGCCAGCTCGCTGCCGAGCCGCTGGCGCACGGCCTCGCCTGCCTCGATTTCCGCCACCAATGAGGCAGGCTTGGCGGCAACCACCGCGCGCTCCTGCTCGATTTCCTCGGAGCGGCGCGCCATCTCCGCCAGCCGGTTGGCTGCCTCACCAGCGCGTGCTTTCCAGCCCGACATATCCGAGCGCTGCGCCTGGGTGCGTTCGCGCAGCACGGCAAGCGCCTGATCTTGCGCGGCGAGCGCCGCGCTCGCGGCCTGAAGCGAAAGGCGCGCGGCATCGTGCTTGCTGCGCGCCGCATCGAGCGCCAGGCGCCCCGCCGCCGGATCGGGCAGACCGCTGCGCTTGGCCTGTGCTGCTTCGAGATCCGCCTGCGCTGCCGTGCGCTGCTCGGAGAGGTCGCCCAGCGCGCGCTCGATCTCGCCGCGACGACCGGTCAGCCGCTCGCGCGCGGCCTCGGCCATGTCGAGTGCGCGCAGGGCAGCGCGTTCCTCGTCGGCGGTTCCTGCCAGCTCGCGTTCGAGCGCAACGAGCGACACCTGCAGCGCGCCAAGCTGCGTCTGGACCTCCTCATGGCGGGCCTGCGCCGCAGACAGAGCTTTGCGGCGTGCAGGCAAAGCCGCATCGAGTTCGTCGAAGCGGTTATCGGCTTCTAGGCGTGCCGCTTCCGCTCCGCCTTCGCCGCGCGCGACGAACCCGTCCCATCGGCGCAGCGCGCCATCGCTGGTTACCAGCCAGTGGCCGGGCGCGAGTGTGCGCCCATCGTCCTTTTCGGCGAAGTGAACCATTGCGAGCCGGGCTGCCAGTTCGGGCGGGCATTCGGGCACATGTGCGGCAAGGCTGCCTGCAACTGGCTCAGGAGCCTCAGCTCCTGACCAGAACCGGCCCTGCGCATCGGCGGCCACTTTTCCCAGCGCGGCCTTGGCATCACGCCCCAGCACGGCGGCAAGCGCGCGCTCGTAACCGGGAGCGGCGCGCACCGAATCGATCGCGGCGCGAAGCCCCTGCGAGCCTGCAGCCCGCTTGGCCCGCGCCTCGCGGTCGCGCGACAATGCGGCATGTTCGCGCTCGATTCCCGCCAGATCGGCCTTGGCGGAGGCAAGCGCTTCGGCGGCGAGATCGCGCGCCTCGTGAAGCTCGGCTTTGCGGGCTTGTTGCGCGGCCAGTCCCTGCCGCGCCGCTTCAAGAGCCGCGCCAGCCGCCTCGCTGGCGGCGCGCGCTTGGGCGATGGCCGCTTCGGGATCGCCCTGGCCCAGCAGTTCGGCAAGGGCGCCCCGCTGACGTTCTTCCTCGCGGTCAAGCCGGGCAATCCGCTCGCGCACCGCATCGAGTTCGGCCTCGGCAATGCGCCACTCGGCTTCGATCCCAGCCTGCGAAGCATTGGCCTGCGCGAGATCGAGTTCGGCCTGACGGGCGGCGCGCTCCGCACGGTCAAGCGCTTCGGCGAGCGCAGGGCGTTCGGCCTGGTCGCGTGCCAGCCTGGCTTCTCCTTCGGCCAGCTCGCGTTCGAGCCGCGCCAGCGCATCGGCGGCATCGTGCGTAAGGCGGTCGGCATCGCCGCGATCGATCTCGAGCCGCTCGCGCTGCCGGTCGAGATCTGCCAGCCGCTCCTCGGCAGCTTCGAGCTGGCCCGACAGGCTCGCCATGCGGTGGCCGTGTGCGCTAGCGTCATCGCGCCGGTCAGCCAGTTCGTCGCGCGCGGCGGCGAGCGCCTGCGCCGCTGCGCCCTGCGTATCCTGCGCGGTGCGCGCGGCGGCTGCCGCATCGGCAACCCGCGCTTCGGCCGCCGCGGCTTCCTCGCGCGCCAGTTCGGCGCTGCGCGCCGCATCGCGCCAGCGGGCGAAGACCAGCCGCGCTTCGGCGACCCTGATCTTTTCCGACAGCGCCTTGTAACGCTCCGCCGCCTTGGCCTGTCGCCGCAGGCCGCCGATCTGCCGGTCGAGCCCGGCCATGATGTCTTCGAGCCGGGCGAGGTTGACCTCGGTGGCGCGCAGCTTCTGTTCGGCGTCCTTGCGGCGCACATGGAGCCCGGAAATACCCGCCGCTTCCTCGAGCATCAGGCGGCGCTCGGCGGGCTTTGCCGAGATCACCGAGGCGATCCGCCCCTGGCTGACCAGCGCGGGCGAATGTGCGCCGGTGGCGGCGTCGGCGAAGACCAGCGCCACGTCCTTGGCGCGCGCATCCTTGCCGTTGATGCGGTATGCGCTGCCAGCGCCGCGCTCGATCCGGCGCATGACCTCAAGCTCTTCGCGGGAGTCGGTCTCGGCCAGCAGCACCACTTCGGCGAAAGCGCGCGGCGGGCGGTCTGCCGTGCCGGCGAAGATCACGTCTTCCATGCCGCCGCCGCGCATCGACTTGGGCGAGCTTTCGGCCATTACCCAGCGGATCGCTTCGAGCAGGTTGGACTTGCCGCAGCCGTTGGGTCCGACGACCCCGGTCAGCCCGGGTTCGATGCGCAGTTCGGCAGGCTCGACGAAGCTCTTGAAGCCACTGAGCTTGAGCCGCTTGAAGCGCACCGCGCGCGCTTACCTTGGCGCTGGCAGGAGCACGTCAGCGGGCTCCTGCGGTTTCGAGCGCCGCCTTGACCTCGGGCCAGGTGTTCACCTCGAGCTTGCTGCCGTTGAGCAGGAAGGTCGGCGTTCCGGTGATCCCGAACTTGGTGGTGCTGTCCTGCGTCGCCTTGGCGAGCGCCTGCGCATCCGCGGCATTGGCGAGGCAGGCCGCGCTTTGGTCCTTGCTGACCCCGCGCGCCGCGAAGAATTCGCCAAGCCCGGTCAGATTGGCGATGGCCTGGCCGCGCTGTGCATCGGGCGCCTCCATCGCGGCGGTATAGGCGGCCTCGCCGGCGGCCTGCGCCTTTGCGAACATCGCCGACTGGTTGAGAAATACCTGGTCGGAAAGCGCGAAGAAGCTTTCAGGGGCAGCGCAGCGTGTCAGCTGTGCGGCGGTAAGGTCGATGGCGTCGCGCACGTAATTGCGGAATTCATAGCTCACGCGGCCGCTGTTGACGAAGGTCTCGCGCAACTCGGTCTTGCTCTTGGCGGCGAAATCGGCGCAGTGCGGGCAGGTGAGCGAGGCGAATTCCACCAGTTTGATCGGCGCTTCGGGGTTGCCCATGACATAGCCGCCGTCCGCGTTCTTGCTGACCTGTTCGGCCCAGGTGGTGCCAGCGGGCGGTGCGATTTTCTCAAGCGCCTCGCCCGAGGCTGCCGCGCCGTCTTCCGAACCTCCCGATCCGCAGGCGGCTAGCGCGAGCGCGAACGGCGCGGCGAACGCGGCAAGGGCGAGCGTGCGAAGGCTGCGTGACATCATGACGAAGGAATCCTTATCCTTGTGACAGGGCTAGCCGATGCGGCGACGGGCAGGAAGCAGCACCGGCCCCGACAGGCGCGTGTCTCCACAGTTTAAAGCTGTGATTTGATCGCCGCGTCGAGCGTCGGCCAGTCGTAGGCCTCGTCGATGAGCTTGCCGCCGATCGCGAAGCTGGGAGTACCGGGCACACCAAGCCGCTTGGCGTCGCTGTATTGCGCCAGAAGTTTGTTGGCGAGAGCAGTGTCGGCGAGGCAGCGATCGACCTCGGTCCGATCATATCCGCGATGCGCCATGAGGTCGTAAAAGCCCAGATCCGTGGCGATGGCGCGCATGCCGCCGGCGAAATCGGTGCTGCCCCAGCGGTCGCGCTGGGCCTTGGTCAGCTTGCCAGCCTTGGTGAGCCATTTGTCCTGCTCTTGCAGGAACTGATTGTGCCGCGCGAAAAACCCTTTTGGATCGCCGCACTGGACGAGCAGTCCGATGGTGAGATCGACCGAATCGCGAACGAAATGAACCACTCTCAGCGAAACCTTGCCGGGCATGACATAGGCCAGCCGCATCGGCGCTTCAGCCTGCTTCTGGAAATGAGCGCAATGCGGGCAGGTGTAGCTTACGAATTCGGTGACCTGCACCTTGGCATCGGGATTGCCGAGCGTGTGCGTGGCGTCTTCGGCCACCGCGACGCTCGCGGTCCAGTTCGGCTGGCTGGCAGCATGCGCGGGCAAGGCGGCGCTCGCGAGGCCGACCGCACCGATCAATGCGGCGATTGCATGGGCGATCTTCAATCTTCGGTCCTTTCGCTTTCGGCCTCTCCGAGGCTGCGCGCGAGCGATTCGAGCACTGCGCGCAGTTCGGGATCGCCGATGTCGCGCAACGAGTCGCCCAATTCAAGCGGAATGGGCTTGAGCGAAGGCGGCGCAGGCCTCGGTTCCTCGGCCTTTGGCGGCGTGACCGCGCCTTGCCGCAGCTTGACGCGGGCGACGGCGCGGTAGCCGAAGAAGCGGTTGACCCGCTCCATGATTTCCTCGGTCACCTGCTGGATGAACGGCGCGTGGGCGGGGACGACGACAAGTTGCAGGATGCCGTCGCTTTTTTCGCCTTGGGGGAAGCGGATCGATTCGGGCGCGCAGATCTTCGCATGGGCAGGGCCGACGATTTCGGGCCAGCGCGAGACGACCGAGCTTTGCACGAAGCCGAACTGGCGGAACGCGGCGCGTCCGACCTGCGGCATCAGTTCGGAAATGGCGCGCGCCTGCCCGCCGCGCTTGCGCTCGTAACGGCGCGGCGCGGCCGCGCTGCCTTTGGGCTTGTCTCGTTCCATTGTGCCTGCGGCAATGCCATAGCCATCCGATGAACACCAGTTCGACTGACATCGCCGCCGCCCTGCTTGCGTGGTACGACCGGCACGCAAGGGTGCTGCCCTGGCGTTCGAAGCCGGGTGCGCCGCCGCCGGACCCCTTCCGCGTGTGGCTGTCCGAAGTGATGCTCCAGCAGACGACCGTGGCGGCGGTGATCCCCTATTTCGAAAAGTTCACCACTCGCTGGCCTGATATCCCATCACTTGCCGCTGCCGATGACGGCGAAGTCATGGCTGCGTGGGCGGGGCTGGGATATTACGCGCGGGCACGCAGTCTGCTCGCCTGCGCACGCGCTGTCGCAGGGCGCGGCGGCCACTTCCCCGATACCGAAGCGGAACTGCGCAAGTTGCCGGGTCTGGGCGAATATACCGCGGCGGCAGTGGCGGCGATCGCCTTCGGACGCCGCGCGGTTGTGGTCGACGCCAATGTCGAGCGCGTGGCCGCGCGGCTGTTCTCTATCGATGAGCCATTGCCAGCCGCGCGCAAGGCGATCCGTGCCGCGGCCGACGCGATCACGCCTACCGAGCGCGCGGGCGATTTCGCCCAGGCGATGATGGACCTTGGCGCCTCTGTCTGCACATCGCGCGCGCCGAAATGCCTGATCTGTCCGCTTGGCGCGATGTGCGAAGCGCGCAGCCTTGGCGATCCCGAGCGCTTCCCGGTCAAGGCGGTGAAGAAAGCAAAGCCGACGCGGCGAGGCAGCGCCTTCTGGATCGAGCGCGAGGGCGCGGTGCTCCTGGTTCGAAGGCCGGGCAAGGGCATGCTCGGTGCAATGCGGGCGCTTCCCGACGATGGCTGGAGCGCGCGCGGCGACGGCTCGGGAGTGGTGCCGCTTTCAGGCGACTGGCAGACGTGCGGCACAGTTCAGCATGTCTTCACGCACTTTGCGCTCGAGATGCAGGTGCTTGTCTGGAGCGGCGAGGAGTGCTGTGATCCGGATGGCGAGCAGGGTGAATGGTGGCCGTTGTCCCGGATCGGCGAGGCGGGGCTGCCGACGCTGTTCGCAAAAGCGGCGCGGCTGGTCATGGCGCAGAGAGAGGAAGGCACAGAATGAGCATGGGATTGCATCGGCGCGAGGCGCTGCGCATGGCGGGCTTGGCCGCGCTTTCAGGTCTGTTGCCCTCGAGGCTTCTGGCGGCTGGCGCCCCGCCCGAACTTGCCGGAAACTTGCAGGCATTCGCCGAAAAGTGGGTTGGCCCGGGCAAGTTTCCCGGCATGGTCGTCGCGCTGGGCCTGCCCGAGCGTGAGACGCGCTATATCGCGCGCGGCAGCGAGGGTTTTCTCGACAGCGACGCGATGGGGCCCGACACGCTGTTCCGCATCTATTCGATGACCAAGCCGGTCACTGGCATGGCGGCGATGCTGCTGGCCGATGAGGGCAAGATCGGGCTCGACCAGCCGATTGCCGATTTCCTGCCCAAATTCGCCAAGATGATGGTTCAGGTGACGCCCGACGGTTCGGTCACCGATCTCAAGCCCGCGAAAACGCAGATCACGGTGCGGCACTTGGTCACCCACACTTCGGGTCTGGCCTACGGCATTATCCAGCAAGGTCCCATCCGGCAGGTGCTGTTCGACAAGGGCCTGATTCCGGGGCAGGTATCGCGCCTGAAAGTGCCCGGGCTCGACCGGGGGCAGCACGTCAAGGGGTTGGCCGCTTTCGCCGATGGCATGGCGACAATGCCGCTGGTCTATGAACCCGGCACGCGCTGGAGCTACAGCCCCGGGCTCGACTTGATGGGGCGGTTGATCGAAGTGGTCACCGGCCAGACCTTCGATGCATTTCTGGAGGAGCGGTTCTTTGCTCCGCTCGGCATGGCCAGCACCGGATTCCGGGTCGCTGCCAAGGACGCGGGCCGGCTTTCCACCAATTACGCCGTGCTGGCGGGCAAGCTTGTGCCGATCGACCTGCCCGAGAACTCGGTCTATCTCGACCAGCCGGACTTTTTCTATGGCGGGGCCGGTCTTGTCTCCACCCCGCGCGACTATGACCGCTTTCTGCGGATGATCGGCGGCCTCGGCTCGTTCGACGGCAAGCGGGTGATGAGCGAGGCGGCGGTGCGCACGGGCACGTCCAACCTGCTGCCAGCAAGCGTGCCCAAGGGAAACATCTTCGGCATGGCGCTGGACGCTTTCGGAGCGGGGGGAAGGGTCGGCACCGGCGCGGAGGCCGGCATCTTCGGATGGTCGGGCGCGGCTGGCACGGTCGGCATGGTCGACATGCGCAGCGGGCTTACCTCCGCAATCTATCTTCAGTTCATGCCGCCCAACGCGCTTGAAGTCCTGCCCGAATTCCAGCAGGCATTGCGGGCTGATGCCACAGCACTTCTGGAGAGACGCCCATGAGCATTGCCGAAGCCCCGTTTGTTGCATTCGCCGGATCGACCATCGACCGCGCCGACCATGTTCGCGCCAATCCCGGCGCGATCGAGAACCTGATGACCGCAACCGCACGGTTGCTCCACCTCGACGGCCTCGACCCGGTGCTCGATGACGAGGGCAACCTCGGCTGGACCAGCCTTGCCGAAGCCAATGCCGATGCCGAATTGCTGTTCCTAGGCATCGAGGGCGATCGCGGCCATTTCGCGCAGGTTCCCGACATGATTCCCAAGGCGGCGCTCGGCATGGGCCGCGCCTGGCAGGCGATGACCGGGCTTTCGGATGCCGATCTGGCGACCTACGGCGGCGCGCGCAGCCTCGTCGGCTGGCATGTGCGGCACAAGTTCTGCTCGTGCTGCGGCAGCCCGACCTCGATCACCAAGGGCGGCTGGCAGCGTGATTGCGTCAACGAAAACTGCGCCATGCAACACTTCCCGCGAGTCGATCCGGTGACGATCATGCTGATCGAGCACGACGATTCGATCCTGCTGGGCCGCCAGCCGATGTTCCCGCCGGGTAATTATTCGGCGCTCGCCGGTTTCGTCGAACCGGGAGAAACCCTTGAAGAAGCCGTTGCGCGCGAAACCTTCGAGGAAGCCGGGGTCGTCGCCCACGGCATTACCTACGTCGTCAGCCAGCCCTGGCCGTTTCCAAGCTCGCTGATGATCGGCTGCCATGGCTATGCCAAATCGCGCGACATCGTGATCGACAAGACCGAGCTTGACGATGCCTGCTGGTTCACCCGCGCTGAAGTCGCCGATGCGATCGCCGCGAGCGACCGGGGCGAGCAAGGCAAGGCGTTCGGTTGCCCGCCGCGCTTCGCGGTCGCCAATGTGCTGATGCGCTGGTGGCTGGAGCGGGGAAAATAGCGGTTCCTTATTTCGAATGATCGTTCTCTATTGCGGAGGCGTCTCGCATTGATATGGAGACGCCCGCAGCGGAACGAGGGCACGGATGAATATCGAACCAGCAGATTACGTCATTATCGGCGCTGGAGCCTCGGGCGCGGTGGTCGCCAACCGACTGTCGGCCGATCCCGCGGTGCGCGTCGTCCTGCTTGAAGCGGGGCCGCGCGCCGACGGTTTCTGGAACAGGATGCCCTCGGGCGGCCTGACCCGAATGAACAAGCCCGATGCCGACTGGATGTACAAGACCGAGCCCGATCCCTCGCTGGGCGGGCGCGAGATGGTGTGGAACGCAGGCAGGATGCTGGGCGGCGGCTCGGCAATCAACGGCATGGTCTATATCCGCGGCGACCGTCGCGATTACGATCAATGGGCGGGCGAGCTTGGCTGCACCGGCTGGTCGTGGAACGAGGTGCTGCCTTATTTCCTCAAGTCCGAGAACTGGCAAGGCGCGCCGAGCCAGACTCACGGCAGCCACGGCCCGCTTGCGGTGGCCGAGGCACGGATGCAGCACCCGCTCGCCGAAACCTTCATCGACGCCTGCGAGCAGTTCGGCCTGCGACGCGTGCCCGATTACTGCGCCGGCGATGTCGATGGCGCGTTCCGCAACCTGACGACGCAGGACAACGGCACCCGTGCCAGCACCGCGCGCGCCTTCCTCGACGAGGCCGAGAAGCGGCCCAACCTGCAAGTCGTCACCGGCGCTCTGGCTGACCGGGTGGTGATCGAGAATGGCTGTGCGACCGGGGTCGTGGCGCTAGTCGGCGGCGAGCGCGTGAAAATTGCGGCGCGACGCGAAGTCGTGGTCAGCGGCGGCACGCTGCATTCGCCCGCGATCCTGATGCGCTCGGGCATTGGGCCAGCACAGGAACTCGCGAAACACGGCATCGATCTGGTGCGCGATCTTCCCGAAGTCGGCCAGAACCTGCACGAACACATCAGCTTCTCCCAGAGCTTCGAGGTCGACGTGCCGACCTGGAACAACCTGTTCGGCAAGGTCTCGCTCGCGCGCGAAATGCTGAAGTATGTATTTGCGCGGCGCGGGCTGATGACGATGATCCCGGTCGAGGCGATGGCTTACCTGCGCACCCGGCCTGAGCTCGATTTCCCCGATGTGAAGCTCTCGCTCGGGCTGATGATGTTCGATCCCGTCAAGAGCGGGCCGAGTGACAAGCCGGGCATGGTGGTGTTCCAGAACGTCGCCAAGCCCAAGAGCCGGGGCGAAGTGCGGCTGCGCAGCGCCGACCCCGAGGACAAGCCGGTGATAGCGCCGCAACTGGTCGGCCACCCCGACGATCTTGCCGCGATGATCGCGGGGGCGAGGATGGTGCGCGAGATTTTCGCCCAGCCTGCGCTGGCGAAGCATGTCGTGCGGCAGGTCATGCCCGATCCGATCCCGCAGACTGACGAGGAACTGACCGAATCGATCAAGACCCGCTCGGGCATCGGCTTCCACCCGGTTGCGACCTGCCGGATGGGGGGCGACGAAGCTTCGGTGGTCGATCCGCGCCTGCGGGTGCGCGGGATCGAAGGGCTGCGCGTGATCGACGCCTCGATCATGCCGATCATGCCCGCAGCCAACACCAATGCGCCATCGATCATGGTCGGCGAAAAGGGCGCGGCGATGATCCTGGAAGACGCGCGGGTCTTGCTTAAACCAGCCCCAGCTTCGCCAGTTCACCGATAAGCCGCGCGGGCAGCGCTTCACCGCGTCCTGCCAGCGCACCCAAATCGGGCGGCGCGTCCTCGTCTGCCATGTATCGCCAGCCCTGATGGGCGCGTCTCGGAGTCGTCTGCACGGGGACCAGCCGCGCATCGAGATGAATCCACCAGCGCCCGTTGTCCTGCTGCTCGAAGCCGAGGATTGCATTGCGCGCGACGATTGCGTGCTCGTGAATCCAGTACAGCGAGCCGCCCGCCAGTTCCTCGACCCGTTTGGGGCAATAGCGCGTGTTAACCGCAAGCCGCGGCCGGTTCGCGAACCAGCTCTCGATCTCGGCATAGCTCTTCGCGCCGAAAGCGATCTTGGTGAGGTGCAGCGGCACCGGCAGTCAGCCAATCATCCCGCTCATCGTCGCCAGCCCGAGGAACACGAAGAACCCCATCGAATCGGTAATCATGGTCACGAAGACCGAGCTGGAGATGGCGGGATCGGCCTCGAGCCGGTCGAGCGCGAGCGGGATCAGAACGCCGGCGAGGCCCGCGATCAGGATATTGGTGACCATGGCCAGGCCGATGACGGCGCCAAGCATGGCATTGCCGAAGATCAGGCTCACCGCCACTCCGACGACCAGCGCCACAGTCGCGCCGTTAAGCAGGGCGATCGCGATCTCGCGGCGAACCGAGCGCCACCGGTTGGAAGCGGTCAGCTGATTGGTGGCGAGCGCGCGCACCGTGACCGCCAGCGTCTGCGTTCCGGCATTGCCGCCAAGCCCGGCGACGATCGGCATCAGCGTCGCTAGTGCGACCATCTGGGCGATGGTTCCCTCGAAGAAGGCGATCACGCTCGACGCCACGCTCGCGGTTGCCAGATTGGCGATCAGCCAGCGCACACGAGCGAAATAGGCCTCGCGGATCGGCTCGTGGATGTCGCCTTCGCCCGCGCCGGACAGCAGCATGGCGTCTTCAGCGGCTTCTTCCTGGATGATGTGGTTGACGTCGTCGGCGGTGATCTGCCCGACGAGCCTGCCCGCTTCATCGACCACGGCAGCCGAGATCAGCGCATATTTCATGAAGCGCAGCGCGACTTCTTCCTGGTCCATCGTCACCGGGATCAAGGTCTGGTCGCGCTTCATCACGTCGGCCAGCGCGATGTGGCGCGGCGTGCGCAGCACCCACGACAGGGCGCAGGTGCCGATCGGGTGATGCAGCGGATCGACCACGAACACTTCCCAGAATTCGGTGGGCTGATCGCGGCTTTCGCGCAGGAAATCGATTAGATCGCCGACCGTCATGTGCTCGGGCACCGCGACGAATTCGCGGCTCATCAGGCGGCCGGCCGATTCCTCGGGATAAGCGAGCGCGGTTTCGATCGCGGCGCGGTCTTCAGGATCGAGCTCCGCAAGGATCGCCTGCTGGTCCTCGCGATCGAGATCCTCGATCATCGCGACCGCGTCGTCGGTCTCAAGCTGCTCGGCGATGTCGGCGACCTGGCCGGGCGGAAGTTCCTCGACCAGCAGTTCGCGTACGTAATCGTTTAGTTCGGCGATGACCTCGACGGTCATCAGGTCGCGAATCGCGCCGGCCAGCGCGAGCCGCTCGTCCTCGTCGGTCAGTTCGAACAGGTCGGCGACGTCAGCAGGATGCAGCGGCTCGACCAGATCGTAGACCACATCGTTCTCGCCCGAGCGCAGCGCTTCGCGCACCTTGCGCACGAATTCGGGCCTCAAGCGGTTGTCGTCGTCGTGGATCTCGTTCTCCGACGCAGGTTCGTCGAGGCGCGGCGCCTGTTCGAGTTCAGCCTGGTCGAGTTGCTCGGGGGTCATAGGCACGAGGGTCTAGAGCATCGCGCGGAAAAGTGGGAACCGGTTTTCCGAAAAAAGCGTTCCGGGAATGAAAATTGCTGGTGCGCCTGAAAAGCAACCGCCGAACCGGCAAGCCGTGACAAGCCGGCGCGAAGCATTATAGGGACGGCGAAACTCACTGGAGATCACCATGGCCGACGAATTCCTTACCTTCACGCTCGACACCGGAGACGGCGGCGGCGACGTTGTCATCAAGCTGCGTCCGGACCTCGCGCCCGGCCACGTCGCGCGCATCAAGGAACTGGCCGGCGAGGGCTTCTACGACGGCGTGGTGTTCCACCGCGTGATCGACGGCTTCATGGCGCAGGGCGGCGATCCGAGCGGTACCGGCATGGGCGGTTCGGAAAAGCCCGATCTTGCCGCCGAATTCAGCAAGGAGCCGCATGTCCGCGGAGTTTGCTCGATGGCGCGCTCGAGCAATCCCAACTCGGCCAACAGCCAGTTCTTCATCTGCTTCGACGACGCGACCTTCCTCGACGGCCAATATACCGTGTGGGGCGAGGTGACAGAGGGCATGGAACACGTCGACGCGCTGCCCAAGGGCGAGCCGCCGCGCAAGCCGGGCAAGATCGCCAAGGCGACGGTGAGCGCGAGCGAGGCTTGAGGCAAGTCGGACCCCCTCCTCTTCAGGGGAGGGGGTATAGGGAACTTGAATTTTGAGTACACCAATCGCCGGGCGTCAACAATGTGCGGGGACGGCCTCCCGAGATGGTGAGTGGAGCTGAACATGCCCGCTTACGATTTGCTTATGATCGTGGGTCTGGCTCCGCGGATTTAGCAGACTTCCCCGATCGTTTACGCCCTTCTCTAATCCTTCCGCTCATTCACCTCAGGGGATCGGATCGCTACGTCCGCTTTCGGGAAATTGTTCGAGTAGTCAAAATGTCGCGTATGACGTGGGAAGAGGAAATTGCGCAGTTCCAGGAAGGTGAAACCTGGACAGAGTTCTTTTGATCAGCACTTCCGAGAATGACGCCACAGGTGTAAGGTTGACGATCTAGCGGGACATCGAGTGCATGAGATTATAGGCGTTCGCGGAGCGCTTCATAGGGTGTTTTGCCATTGAAGGCACCGTGTGGCCGATTGAAGTTGTAGAAGTTCTCCCACTCGGCAAGCTTGGCTTCGAGATC
>CANJUF010000012.1 GCA_947477745.1 Sphingomonadaceae bacterium
CGTAATCGGGCATCAGTTACTCCTGTGAAGACAGTCCGGCGGCGCGCATCAGCGCCTCGGTCGATGGATCGAACGATGCGCCGCCCTGCTCCATCTGGCGCGCGATGTCCTTGCCAAGCTCGACCCCGAACTGGTCGAACGGGTTGATGCCCATCAGCACGGCATTGGCGAAAGTGCGATGCTCGTGAAAGGCGATCAGCGCGCCGAAGCTGGCCGGGGCAAGCTCGTCGATCAGGATCGTCGCCGAGGGCCGATCACCCGGATAGGAGCGCGCCGCATCTTCGCTGCTGCGCCCCTGCATCAGGGCGGCACCCTGCGCGAAACAGCTCGCCAGCAAGGCGCGGTGATGCGCCTCGTCGAGATCGTCGCCGGGCACAACCGCCGCAACAAACTCCACGGGCACAAGATGCGTGCCCTGATGGAGGAGCTGGAACACCGCATGCTGCGCATCGGTGCCCACCCCGCCCCAGGTGACCGGCGCGGTTGGACCGCCGACCGGATCGCCCTCGGCCGTCACCGACTTGCCGTTCGATTCCATCTCAAGCTGCTGGAGATAGGATGGGAGCAGCGCCAGCCGCTCATCGTAAGCGAAAACCGCGCGGGTCTGGCATTGGCGCAGCCGCGCGTAGAGCAGATCGGCGAAGGCGGCGCGCAGTGGCAGGTTGGCGCGCCCATCGGCCGAGGCAAAGTGGCGGTCCATCGCCGCCGCGCCGCCCAGCATTTCGGCAAAGTCGGGCCAGCCCAGCGCGAGCGCCACCGGAAAGCCGATCGACGACCACAGCGAATAGCGTCCGCCCACGGATTCGGCGAAAGGCAGGATTCGCGTCTCGTCTACGCGCCAATCCAGTGCCTTTTCGGGATCGGCTGTAAGCGCCACGACCCGGCCATACGGATCGGCCACGCCTGCCGTTTCGAGCCACGCGAGCGCGCTTGCCGCGTTGGTCATGGTTTCGACCGTGGTGAAAGTCTTGGAGGCAATAGCAAGCATGGTCGCCTGCGGATCGCACCGGGCGAAGGCGGCTTCCAGCGCGCAGCCGTCGACGTTGGAGACGACATGAACGTCGACCATTGCGCCGTGCCGGGCGAGCGCCTCCACCGCCAGTGCCGGGCCGAGTGCCGAGCCGCCGATGCCGATGTGGATCACGTGCCTGATCTCGCCGAACAGCCCTTTGTGGAGCGCTTCCACAAGCGCCGCCATGCGAGCGTGGAACGCATTGGCGAGCGCCACCGCCTCCTCGCTTCCCATGCCGCGCTGCGCGGTGTGCTCTGCGGCACGCTGTTCGCTGGCGTTGACCATGCCGCCGCTAAGCAGATTTTCCCGCGCGCCGGAAAAGTCCATCGCTTCGGCCAGCGCCTCGAAGCCGGCCAGATGCGCATCGTCGAGGTGAGTTTTCGACCAGTCGAACAGGATCCCCCCCTCGCCCAGTTCAATCCGCGTGCTTAGCTTGGCTAGCCGCTCCGGATCGCTGGCGAACAGCTCCGCAAGGCGGGGCGTTTCAAGCGCGTGCAGCGCGCGCCATGCCTCGTCAGCCGCTGCCAGGTCTGCCATTGTATGTCCTTCTGCGCCGTATTCGAATTGCAAGGCCTGCGCCTAGCAGCGTGCCGGCGTTTATGCCATCGGCCTTGACGCGCGCACCCGCGCCTAACATGGACTGACGGCAATGACCGAGCCAGCCCCACCTGCCGCCGTCCAGCCCGACGCAAAGCCCGAAGAAAAGCAGGAGAACTTCGTCGTCTTCCTGCTCAAACTGGCGCTGATCGTCGCGATATTCCGCAGTTTCGTGTTCTCGCCGTTCAACATTCCGAGCGAATCGATGCTGCCGCGCCTGGTCAACGGCGACTATCTGCTCGCCGCCAAGTGGCCCTATGGCTATTCGCGCTACTCGCTGCCGTTCAGCGTGCCGCTCATCCCCGGCAGGATCCTCGCGAGCCAGCCCGAGCGCGGCGACGTCGTGATCTTCAAGGCCCCTCCGAAGAACGACATCGACTATATCAAGCGGGTAATCGGTCTGCCCGGCGATCAGGTGCAGATGCGCGGCGGGCAATTGTTCCTCAACGGCGAGCCCGTGCGCAAGAAACGCATTGCCGACTTCGTCGTGCCAGCTTCGTTCAACACGCGCTGCTTTCAGCTGCAGTTCGAGGCAAGGCTGGAGAACGGCACGCCGGTCTGCCGCTATCCGCGGTACCGCGAAACCCTGCCCGGCGGACGCAGCTACGAAGTGCTCGATATCGGGATGACCCCGCAGGACGATACCGAACCCGTGGTGGTGCCCGAGGGGTCGTTGTTCCTGATGGGCGACAACCGCGACAATTCGCTCGACAGCCGCTTTCCCGCCGTGCCTGGACAGGGCATCGGCATCGTCCCGCAGGCCAACCTCGTCGGCAAGGCCAGCCTGATGATGTTCTCCACCGATGGCGGAGCCGAATGGATCAAGCCGTGGACCTGGTTCACTTCCGCGCGCTGGAGCCGGATTGGCGGGACGTTCTGACCGTGGCAAAGGGACGCAGCGAGCTTCCCGACAGCGCCCGCGCCTTCATAACCCTGCATGCAGGGCGCGAACCGGACGACGAGATGCTGTGGCTCGAGGCCCTGACACACGGCAGCACCGGGCACGAGCGCAATTACGAACGGCTGGAGTTCCTCGGTGACCGGGTGCTCGGCCTGTCGATCGCCGAATGGCTATTTTCGGCCAGCAGCGAGGCCGAAGGCAAGCTTTCGCAGCGGCTTAACGCACTGGTCAGCCGCGCCACCTGCGCGCGCGTCGCCCGCTCCATCGAACTCGGCCCGCACATGTTGCTGGGCAAGCAGGCGCGCGACGATGGCGGACAAGGCAGCGACAACATCCTTGGCGACGTCATGGAGGCGCTGATCGGAGCCTGCTTCGTCGATCACGGTTTCGAGGCGGCACGCGCGATGGTCCGCTCGCTGTGGGCCGAGGAAGTCGACGGCAAGGCCGGGAAGCTCAAGCACCCCAAGTCCGCGCTTCAGGAATGGACCGTGGGCAACAAGAAGCGCATGCCCGAATATTCGCTGGTCGAACGCTCGGGGCCGGACCACAACCTGCGCTTTACGGTCAAGGTCGAGGTTCACGGGATCGGCGAGGCGCAGGCCACCGCGACGAGCAAGCAAGATGCCGAAACGCTCGCTGCTGAAGAATTCATGAGGAAGTTTGGATGACCCAGAAGTGCGGCCTGGTTGCAGTGATCGGCGCGCCTAATGCGGGCAAGTCCACGCTGGTCAACGCGCTGGTCGGCCAGAAGGTCGCGACCGTCTCGGCCAAGGCGCAGACCACGCGCGCACGCCTGCTCGGCATAGCGCTGGCCGGCGATGTGCAGATCGTGCTCGCAGATACGCCGGGCATCTTCGCGCCAAGGCGCAGGCTCGACCGGGCGATGGTCGCCGCCGCCTGGGAAGGCGCGCAGGAAGCCGATGCGATCCTGTTGATCGTCGATGCGATCAAGCAGCGCAGGCACGAACTGGAACCGCTGCTCGATGCGCTCAAGGACCGGCCCGAACGGCGCATACTCGTGCTCAACAAGGTCGATGCCTCGCCCAAGGAGAAGCTGCTCGATCTGGCGCGCGAACTTTCGGAGAAGGTCGAATTTACCGAAGTGTTCTTCGTCTCGGCGCTGACCGGCGACGGCGTGGCCGATCTCAAGGCGCATCTTGCCAGCCTGATGCCTGAAAGTCCGTGGCACTACCCCGAGGACCAGGTCTCCGATGCCAGCGAGCGGCTGCTCGCCTGCGAGATCACCCGCGAACAGCTTTATCGGCAGCTTCATGACGAACTGCCCTATGACTGCGCGGTACGGCCCGAGGCCTACACCCAGCGGAAGGATGGCTCGCTTGAAGTGCGCCAGCAGATCGTCGTCGCGCGCGACAGCCAGAAGGCGATCGTGCTCGGCAAGGGCGGATCACGGATCAAGGCTATCGGCGAGGCGGCGCGTGGCGAACTGGCCGGGATCCTTGGCCAGAAAGTCCACCTGTTCCTGCATGTCAGGGTCGAGGAAGGCTGGGACGAGAAGTCGCGCGACATCTACGAGGAAATGGGACTGGACTGGCAGAAATGATGCGCCAGCAAGGCCACGAGGGAGACAATCTGGCATGAGCGGGGTTCTGGAAGGCATCCGGGTGATCGAGGTGGCGCAATATGTGCTCGTGCCCGCCGCGGGCGCGATCCTTGCCGAATGGGGCGCGGACGTCATCAAGATCGAGCACCCAGAGCGCGGCGACGGCGCGCGGGGCATGATGACGATCGGCGAAGTGGTGATCGAGGCGGAATCCAACCCGATGGTCCAGCACGCCAATCGCGGCAAGCGCAGCGTCGGCATCGATATCGCAACGCCCGAAGGCTACGCGGTGCTGATGGAGCTGGTCCAGTCGGCGGACGTGTTCCTCACCAACTTGCTGCCGCCAACCCGCGAGGCACTGAAAATCGAGGTGGAGGACCTGCGCAAGGTCAACCTCCGCATCGTCTATGCGCGCGGCAGCGCCTTCGGCAGCCTCGGCGAGGAACGCAACCGGGGCGGCTATGACGGAACGGTCTACTGGCTGCACGGCGGCGTCGCCCACGCGATCACGCCCGAAAGCAGCAAGCCGCCGCTGGCCTTCACGATCGGCGGGTTCGGGGACTCGGTTGGCGCGATGAACCTTGCAGGTGGCATCTCGGCGGCGCTGCTGCGGCGCGAGCGCGGCGGCGAGGTGCCGGTGGTCGACGTTTCGCTGATGGGCACGGCGGCCTGGGTGACAGGCATCTACACCAACACCGCGCTGCAAACCGGTTTCGCACCGCGCGCGCGCGATCCGATGCTCGGCCCGGTTCCGGTCAATCCGTTCATCGGCAACTTCGAATGCAGCGACGGCGTGGTGATCGGCATGTTCATGCTTCAGCCTGGCCCGCTGATCCGCGATACCTTCACCCATCTCGGCTTGCCCGAGGCGGCTGACGATCCGCGCTTTGCCACCGCCGAGTCGCTGATCGCGAACGGCGCGGCGGCGGGCGAGCTGATTTCGCAGGCCTTTGCCTCGCAGCCAGGCAGCTATTGGCGCGAGCATCTCAAGACGATGAAGGGGCAGTGGGCGGAATTCCGCTCCACACTTGATCTCGTCAATGATCCGCAGGCGCTGGCGAACAACCTCACCGTCGAGATCCAGACCGCATCGGGCAAGACGATCCGGGTGGTGCGCGGGCCGGTGCAATTCGATCACAACGTTCCCGACAGCAGCGGCGCGCCGCAGGTGGGCGAACATACCGAGCTGGTGCTCGCCGAACTGGGCATCGACTGGGACCGGATCGAACAGCTCAAGGCCAAGGGAGCGATTACATGAAGGTTTGGACTTCGGCGGCCGCCGCGCTTTTGCTGACTTTGGCGCTGGCCCTTGCGCCCGCAGCCACGGCGCAGGACAATCTCGGTCCGCTCGCCGGTGGCCGCATGGTCGGAATGGGAAGCTCGTTCGCGGCCGGATCCGGCTTCGGCCCTCTCAAGCCCGACACGCCCATGCGCTGCGGGCGCAGCATCGACAACTACGCGACGCTGGTCGCCGAGGAACTGCGCATGCTGCTGGTGGACGTCGCATGCGGCGGGGCGACCTCGGAGCATGTGCTGGGGCCGTGGAACGAATTGCCGCCGCAGATCGACGCGGTCACGCCGGACACTGCGCTGGTGACGATCACCGTGGGCGGCAATGACATCGGCTATGTCGGCTACCTGATTGCCGAAAGCTGCAAGGTGCGCGGGCCGATTGCGCTTGGCGCGGCAGGCACGGTCTGTCCCGTGGTTCCGGTTCCGGGCGACGACGCCTATTTCAAGCTCGAAAACAACCTGCGCGCCATCGCCGCCGAGGTGCGCAAGCGCGCGCCGCGCGCCAAACTGGTGTTCGTGCAATATCTCGCCATGGTGCCCAGTTTCGAGTGCGCCGAAGTGCCGCTGTCGCCCGAGGCGGCAAAGAATGCCCGCGCCATCTCCGTCCGGCTGGCGCAGGTGACCGAGCGAGCCGCCAAAGGGACTGGCGCGGTTGTCATCGACATGACTCAGGCCGCGCGAAAGCGCCTGCCTTGCGGCGGGGCGACCGCCTGGGTCGCGGGCTGGCCTGCGGGCTTCAAGCCGGGAGACACCTTCCCCTGGCACCCGACCCGCGTTGGACACGCGGCGGTTGCCCAGGAGATCGTCAAGGCGATCGGCGGGAAGTAGCGCAATCGCCTGACGTCACGCCTTCGCTTTCGCCGGAGCCTTTTTCTTGGCCGGAGCCTTCTTGGCGGGCGCTTTCCTGCTCTTCTTGGCCGGTCCCTTCGCGGCGCGTTCGTCGATCAGCTTGATCGCCTGTTCCTCGGTCAGGTCCTCGGGCTTCATTTCGCGGGGCAGGGTCGCGTTGGTGTTGCCGTCGGTGACATAGGGACCATAGCGGCCCGCAAGCAGCTTCATTTCGCCTCCCGATGTAGGATGCGCTCCGAAGGCCTTGAGCGGCTCCGCCTTGGCCCTTGCACCCGGCCCGCGATTGGCCGCCTCGGCGAGCAAGGTGACGGCCGAATTCATCCCGGTCTCAAAAACATCGAGCGTCGAGCGCAGCTTGGCGTATTTGCCGTCATGCTGAAGATATGGTCCGTAACGCCCTATATTCGCGATGATTTCCTTGCCGCTCTCGGGATGCTCCCCGACCACGCGCGGCAATCCGAGTAGCCTGACTGCCCAATCGAGATCGGGATCCTCGACATCCTTGGGAACCGATGCGCGCTTGGCCTCCTTGCCCTCGCCCAACTGGAAATAAGGGCCAAATCGTCCGGTCCTGCGGGTGATCGGTTCACCGGTTTCCGGGTGGGTGCCAAGCTCGGTATCCTCGGCGGCATCGCCGTTACCGCCGGGCTGCGCAAACTTGCGCGTATATTTGCACTCGGGATAATTGGCGCAGGCGACGAAAGCGCCATAGCGGCCCCCGCGCAAAGCCAGCCTGCCGCCCGCACGCCCCTCGCTCGTACACAGCGGGCACTCACGCGGATCGGCTCCATCCTCGCGCGGCGGAAACAGGTAGTCCGAAAGGAACAGGTCAAGCTCCTGGGACACTTCCGAAGGCTTGCGCTCCATCACCTCGTCGGTCTTGGGCTTGAAGTCCTTCCAGAACGCCTCGAGCACGGCTTTCCACTGCGCGCGGCCGCCCGAGACTTCGTCGAGTTCGTCCTCCATCCCGGCGGTGAAGTCGTAGCCGACGTAACGCGGGAAAAACCGCTCGAGAAAAGCCGTGAGCAATCGCCCCGATTCCTCTGCAAAGAAACGATTTTTCTCGGTCCGCACGTACATGCGATCCTTGATCACCTGGAGGGTCGCGGCATAGGTCGAGGGCCGACCAATTCCCAGTTCCTCGAGCCGCTTGACCAGGCTCGCCTCCGAGTATCGCGGCGGCGGCTGGGTGAAATGCTGGTTCGCCTCCACGCCCTTCTTGGCGGGCATGTCGCCCTTCGATATCGCGGGCAGCAAGCCCTCGTCATCATCATCGCCGCGGTTGTCCTGCCCTTCCTCGTAGATCGCTAGGAAGCCGGGAAACTTCACCACCTGGCCCGTGGCGCGAAGCTCATTGCGCCCGGTGCCGTCGCGCATGGTGACCGTGGTGCGCTCAAGGCTGGCCGAAGCCATCTGGCTGGCCAGTGCGCGCTTGAAGATCAGCTCGTAAAGCCGGCCTTCGTCGCCCCCGTCGTAACGGTCCTGCCCGAAATCGGTAGGCCGGATCGCTTCGTGAGCCTCCTGCGCGTTCTTGGCCTTGGTGCTGTAATGCCGCGGCTTTTCGGGCAGATAATGGCCATCATAACGGTTGGAGATCGCGACGCGCGCCGCCGAGATCGCCGAATGGTCCATCTGCACGCCGTCAGTCCGCATGTAAGTGATCGCGCCCGCCTCATACAGCTTTTGCGCCACGCGCATCGTCTGGCTGGCTGAGAAACCCAGCTTGCGCGAGGCTTCCTGCTGCAGTGTTGAAGTGGTGAACGGCGGACTAGGATGGCGCTTGAGCGGCTTGGTCTCAACCTCCTCGACCCGGAACGCGCCGGCTTCGACCGCCGCTTTCGCACGCATCGCCGCGCCCTGCTCGCCAAGGCTGAGCCGCTCCAGCTTGTCGCCGTCGAACTTGACGAGCCGCGCCTCGAACGCGGTCCCGTCGTGCTCCATTTGAGCGACGACCGACCAGTATTCCTGCGGCTTGAACAGCTCGATTTCGCGCTCACGCTCGACGATCAAGCGCAGCGCCACCGATTGTACGCGGCCTGCGCTCTTGGCGCCGGGCAGCTTGCGCCACAGCACCGGCGAGAGGGTAAATCCGAACAGGTAATCGAGCGCGCGGCGCGCCAGATAGGCGTCGATCAGGTCCTGATCGAGATCGCGCGGCGCCTTCATCGCATCAGTCACCGCTTGCTTGGTAATCGCGTTGAAGGTGACGCGGCTCACTCCCTTGGGCAGCGCCTTGCGCCTGGCGAGCAGTTCGCGGACGTGCCAGCTGATCGCCTCGCCCTCGCGGTCGGGGTCGGTGGCGAGGATCAGGCCATCGGCCTGCTTGGCCGCATCGGTGATTGCCTTCACCTGCTTGGCCTTGTCGCCATAAAGGTCCCAGTCCATCGCGAAATCCTCGTCCGGGCGGACCGAGCCGTCCTTGGGCGGCAGGTCGCGGACGTGGCCATAGGAGGCGAGA
This sequence comes from Sphingomonadaceae bacterium, assembly GCA_947477745.1. Taxonomy (GTDB): domain Bacteria; phylum Pseudomonadota; class Alphaproteobacteria; order Sphingomonadales; family Sphingomonadaceae; genus Novosphingobium. The sequence goes on from CANJUF010000012.1 coordinate 8,672, forward strand.
ACCTTGAAGCCCGGCCCGAGGTATTTCTCGATGGTCTTGGCCTTGGCGGGGGATTCGACGATGACTAGCTGCATTGGGTTCCTTGCGGCTCTGAGTGGCTCCGGACGGATGCGGCGCCTCACGTATGCGTACGCGCGAGGGTGCATATCGTCGGTGCGGCGCGTCAAGAGCCCTTCTTCCCATCCGCGTCAATCGCGATTAATGGAACCCGCAGGATATGTTGGCCGATCAGCTTCGGCACGGAGAGTTCGATGGCAAAGGTAGAGATTGAAAACCTGGGCGAGCAGTTCAGCTGGGGCGCGCGCGTCAGCGGGATCGATCTCGACAATGTGCAGAACGCCGACCTGCGCGCCGAACTTGCCGAATTGCTGGTGCAGCGCGGGATGATCGTGTTCGAGGACCTCGAGCCGAGCAGCGAGCTTCAGGTTGCTATTTCCACCGCCTTCGGCCCGCTCAAGGACCATCCGACCAAAAGCACGCCGCGTGCCGACACAGATCTCGCTGAGGGCGTGATCGAGATCGATTATGGCGGCACGCACCGGGCCGCTCAGACCGATCACGGGCTGGTCGAGGTCAACGGCAAGAAGCTCATCTCGTTCCTGCCTTGGCATTTCGATCACACCTACAACGACGAGCTCAATTATGCCGGCGTGCTGCGGCCGGTCATCATTGCGCCCGAGATGGGCCGCACCGGCTATGCCGACGGGATCGAGATCTACGAGAGACTGCCCGCCGACCTGCGTGCGCGGATCGAGGACAAGGCCGTGCTCTACACGCTCGACGTGCGGCTCACGCAAATGCCGTTCGGACGTTACTTCAAGACCTTCGGCGACCTGCCGCACCAAGCCGGCAATGTGGAGGAATCGAAGACCTTCCCCCGCGCCATTCATCCCATGGTCTGGACCCGGCCCGATGGCCAGAAGGTGGCGCATTACTGCGGGTTCAGCGCGGTCGGCCTCGAAAACCACGAAGACCCCGAGGGCAACGCCCTGCTCGAGGAAGCCTTGCAGGAAATGTACAAGGTGATCACGCCTTACTGGCATGCCTGGAAACTGAGCGACATGCTGATCTGGGACAATTCGCGCGTGCTCCATTCGGTCGAAGGCTGCGATCCGAAATATCCGCGCCGCGTCCACCGCACAACGATCCGCGGCGACTATGGGCTTGGCCGCTTCGAGCATGGCAAGAAGATTGGCGAGGTTCAGCGCGAAGGCGTTGCGCCGCTCGATCTGCCCGAAGGTGTGGAGTGACCGAGGCGAACTTGCGGGAGAGCAATTTCGAGCTCTACCGGCGCATGACCGCGGCGCTCAACGCCAAGGACATCGAGGGCTGCTGCGCCTGCATTGCCGACGACATCGTGTTCGAAGCGCCCGCCTACCGCGAGCCGGGCGTGCCCGTGGCGAGCGGCGGCGCGGACATGCGAGCGATGTATCTGGGCCTGATGGAATCGTTTGATACGATCGATTACCGGATCGAACGGTTCATCCCCGCGCTCGATCCCGATCTGGTGATCGTCGAGGTAGCGGGCAACAACCTCGTCGCCGCGACCGGCAAATACTACCGCAACCGCTACCTGTTCATGGTGCAGTGCCGCGAGGGCAAGATCTCGCACATCCTGGAATATTCGAACCCGCAGGTGTTCCGCACCGCGCATGAGAATGCTGAAAGCTGACGGTTCAGGACCGCGAAACCCTGCCCCCCGCATGGCGGACGAGTTGCCCCGCCAGTTCCAGTTCGAGCAGCGCCAACTGCACCGCCGAGGCGGTCTGACCCGACTGGCGGATGAGTTCGTCCACTGCGACCGGCGCGCTGCCGAGCAGCATGGCGATGTCGGCAGGCTCGGTATCATCGGGTTCGTGTGAAAGTTCAAAGGTTTCGCCGCTCTCGCGCAGATAGCTCTGCGGCGTGCCGGCAAAGTGGCCGAGCAGCTCGATCACGTCGTCTGCCGACTGGACGAGCACAGCGCCGTCGCGGATCAACTGGTTGCAACCATGACTGCGCGGATCGAGTGGTGAACCGGGTATTGCCATGACCTCGCGCCCCGCCTCGCCCGCCAGCCTTGCGGTGATCAGCGAGCCCGAGCGCGGCGCGGCCTCGACCACCAGCGTGCCAAGCGCCATTCCGGCGATGATCCGGTTGCGCGAGGGGAAATGCCGGGCCAGCGGCTCGGTCCCCGGCGGCTGTTCGGCCACCAGCAAGCCCTGCTGCGCGACCTGTTCCTGCAACTCGCCATGTTCAGGTGGATAGGCAATGTCGATGCCCGAAGCGATAACCCCGATGGTGGCGGGCGCGGCGCCGCTCAATGCTCCCCGGTGCGCGGCACCGTCGATCCCGCGCGCCAGCCCCGAGACCACCACGAAGCCCGCCTCGGCCAGCGCAGCAGCGAAATCGCGCGCCAGCTTGACCGCCGCCGCCGAGGCATTGCGCGCACCGACCATTGCCACGCAGGGCCGTAAGGCAATCGCCGCCTCTCCGCGTACGGTCAGGATCGGCGGCGAGCCATCGACCTCGCGCAGCAGCGGGGGATAGTCGGGCGAATCGTGGAACAGGTAGCGCGCCTGCATCTTGCGCACGGCCGCGATCTCGTCCTCGATGCGCCGGGGGGCGGCCGCGCGGTAAGCGGTGCTTCCGCGCCGGGCGAGATCGGGCAAGGCCTCGATCGCCGCCTCGGCCGAACCGAAGCGGCGCAGCAGCTGCGCATAAGTGACCGGACCGACATTGGGCGAGCGCAGCAGGCGGATGCGCGCGAAGGCTTCGCCCTGATCCGTGACTGGCGCGCCCGGCCCGCTCACTTGACAGCGCCGAGCCGGGGTTCCTCACCCTTGAGCAAGCGCGATATGTTGGCGCGGTGCAGCACCAGCACGGCAAACGCAATCGTCGCCAGCGCCTTGATATGGCCGGGATAGCCCAGCCCCCAGGCTGCCAGCGGTGCGGCAATCGCCGCACTCATCCCGGCAAGCGATGAAATCCGTGTCACGGCCAGCATCCCGAGCCAGACCGCCGCATAGACCGCGCCGATCGGCCAGGCGAGGCCAAGGCAGATACCCGCTGTTGTTGCCACGCCCTTTCCGCCGCGAAAACCAAGCCAGACCGGAAAGCAATGGCCCGCAAAGGCGCCAATGGCGGCCTGTTCGGTGAGCGCCTCGCCAAACAGCGCGCGCGCTGCAAGCACTGCCGCCAGACCCTTGGCCAGATCGAGCAGCAGGGTCGCCGCCGCCAGCCCCTTGCGGCCGGTGCGCAGCACATTGGTCGCGCCGATATTGCCCGAACCGATCGTGCGCAGATCGCCAGCGCCGAACATGCGCGTCAGGATCAGGCCGAACGGCACCGAACCGAAGAGATAACCGAGCAGCAGGGCGTAAAAGGCATCCATCCGGTTGCAATAGCCGCTCGAAGTGAGCTTGTCGAAGCCCTGTCCTTCCAATTCGGATCATGGAAAAGTAAGGACGACCCTTCTACAGGCTTGGGGCAGGCGGGAGTGGGTTTATTGCTGGAAGCCAATGCGCCGATCCTGCTATTCGATTCGGGCGTCGGCGGGCTGACCGTGCTGGCCGAACTGCGCAAACTGCTGCCCGATGCGCCGGTGATCTATGCCGCTGACAATGCCGGCTTGCCCTATGGCGGGAAAACTGAAGCGCAAGTCGCCGCACGGGTGGCGGGCCTGCTTGGCCGCATGACCGAGCGGCTGCATCCGCGCCTCGCCTGCATCGCCTGCAATACTGCCTCAACCATCGCGCTCGATGCGGTGCGCGAAGTTCTGGAGATCCCGATCGTCGGCACGGTCCCGGCGATCAAGCCAGCCGCCGCCATGACCCGCAGCGGCGTGATCGGCTTGCTCGGCACCGAAGCGACCATCCGCCAGGGCTATGTCGACCGGCTCGAAGCGCGCTTTGCCGAGGGCAAGACCCTGCTTCGCCTTGCCGCGCCCGAGCTCGTCTCAGCCGCGGAGGCGCGGCTGCGCGGCAGACCGGTCGATACAGAGGCGGTAATGCGCGCCGCCGATGCCCTTCGCGCCATGCCCGGCGGCGATGCGATCGATACGGTCGTGCTCGCCTGCACGCACTTTCCGCTGCTCGAAGGCGAACTGGCTGAGGCATTCGGACCCGGCGTGCAGTTCGTCCACGGCGCGCAGGGTATCGCGCGCAGGATCGCCTCGCTGACCGAAGGCCAGCCATTCCGGCGGGATCAGGATGATCTGGCGCTTTTCACCCGCGACGGCGAGGCGGTGGAGGCCTATCGCCAAGGCCTGGCCGCCTACGGCCTCAAGCGCATCGAGACATTCTGACGATGGCCCGGTTCAATATATTCTTGCTGATGCTGCTGCTCGCGATCGGAATCCTCTATTACTGGTTCCTGGTCGACAACAGCGCGCCCGATGCCCGGCCTCACCCGGTCAGCATCGCGCAGTTGCGCAGCCTTGCGACGGCACCCGGCGAAGCAGCACCCGTCCGGATCCGCTTCGAGCGGATTGCCTCGCAGTGGCAGATGGGGAACCGCGTTGCGGCTGGCCGGGGCCTTCGCGCTCTTCGGCTGCATACGCTCTCCTACATGATCGAATATGCCGGCAAGCCACCCGTTCTCATTGGCGCCGGTTTGACCAAAGCCGATGCCGCACGCTTCGAGCATGAAACGTTTGCTGTGAGGGCGCAGGCACGCGTAGTTCGGGCGGTCGCGCGGGCCTCCGCGCTCGTTCCGCTCTCTCCTGCGCCCGAGCAGCTTGGCGGATTGAGAATGATCGCCGGGACTGATCAGGCGCAGAGGCTCGAAATGCAAATTGCAAAAATGGAGGAAGCCGAGCGCATCAGCGTCCCGCATCGTGTCGCCCCCGGCCTGGTGGCGATTCCCACACCGCAGGTCCATCCGGGCTCAAGGATGGTCTATGCAAGGTTGGCGGATGGCCGCGAGTATCTGTTCGCTGGTAAGATCGCTCCAACGCGCCGTAACTGGCGCGGACCGCGCCTGCCCGCGCGCTTCGTTACCGATCTTGGGCACCGCGAGGACCGACAGGCGATGCTCTCGTGGTTGCTCACCATACAAGCGTTGAAACGAGAGGCTCCCGCGCTGGTCGTGGTCCCCGGCGCCACTATTCCCAAGCGCAGCGGATTGCAGCAATACTTCGACGATAGCGCGCTCATCCAGTCATGACAGGCGCAACGCAAACCACGCTGGCATTTTCAGCGTGACTGGGCTAACGCGCCCGCGAATGGGCCGCGCCCGCGGCCAAGGGCAGGACTGGCTTACGTGAATTACGACCAGATTTTCGACCAGGCGATCGAGCGGCTTCATTCGGAGGGCCGCTACCGGGTGTTCATCGACATCCTGCGCAACAAGGGCGCATTCCCCAACGCCCGCTGCTTCGCCGGTCACAACGGCCCCAAGCCGATCACGGTGTGGTGCTCTAACGACTATCTGGCGATGGGCCAGCATCCCGACGTGATCGCGGCGATGGAGCAGGCGCTGCACGATGTCGGCGCAGGCTCGGGCGGCACCCGCAATATCGGCGGAAACACGCATTACCACATAGAGCTTGAGCGCGAACTGGCCGACCTGCACGGCAAGGACGGCGCTCTGCTGTTCACCTCGGGCTATGTTTCGAACGACGCGACCCTGTCGACGCTCGCCAAGCTGCTGCCGGGCTGCATCATCTTCTCGGACGAACTCAACCACGCCAGCATGATCGCTGGCATCCGCAATTCGGGCTGCGAAAAGCAGGTCTGGCGGCACAACGATCTCGCTCATCTCGAAGAACTGCTCGCTGCTGCCGATCCCACCGCGCCCAAGCTGATCGCCTTCGAGAGCGTCTATTCGATGGACGGCGATGTCGCCCCGATTCATGCGATCTGCGATCTTGCCGATGCTTACAACGCGCTGACCTATATCGATGAGGTTCACGCCGTGGGCATGTACGGCCCGCGCGGCGGCGGCATCTCCGACCGCGAGGAAGCGGCGAGCCGCATCACGATCATCGAAGGCACGCTGGGCAAGGCATTCGGCGTCATGGGCGGCTATATCGCCGCCGACACCCGGATCATCGACTGCATCCGCTCCTATGCGCCGGGCTTCATCTTCACCACCTCGCTGTCGCCCGTGCTGGTCGCGGGCGCGCTGGCCTCGGTCAAGCATCTCAAGGCCTCGAGCATTGAGCGCGAGGGCCAACAGGCCGCTGCGACCATGTTGAAAGCGATGATGCGCGAGGCGGGCCTGCCGGTGATGGATTCGGTCACCCACATCGTCCCGCTGATGGTCGGCGATCCGGTCAAGGCCAAGAAGATCAGCGACGTGCTGCTCGCCGAATACGGCGTATATGTACAGCCGATCAACTATCCCACCGTGCCGCGCGGTACCGAGCGGCTGCGCTTCACTCCCGGCCCGTCACACACCGAGGAAATGATGCGCGAACTGACACAAGCGCTGGTCGAGATCTGGGAACGGCTGGAGATGCGCAAGGCTGCGTGAAGAATCGCAGCGCAGCGAGCTGTAGCGCGCAGAGCATTGCCTTTCCCTGTAATCTGGTTGCAATGACCAGTACGCATTCGCCGGGTGGTGAATTGGGGAACGGGAGGCAAGAGCATGGCACAGGATTGGGCTGAGAACGTCAGGAAGTATGTGCCTGACGCGGACGGCGATCTTATCGCGGGAATTGTCCGCTATTGCGGCATTTCGCTGCAGAAGCGCGATTCTTCGCTGGTTTCGATAGGCGATCCGGCCGAGACGGACCGCGTACGCCAGAATTTTCTCAAGAAGAAGTTGGGCCTGACGGACGCCGACGACATCCTTGACGCAGCGATCGCCGCAGTCGGCGAGACCATGAAGGGCGAAAGCTTCAAGAACCGGGTCACCGTTTATTACCTGCTGGCCGACAGGTTCGGCAAGCTGGAGCTGTTTCGCAAGAATGGCTCTTCAGCATCGGCTGCGGTTGGCGCTGCCGCGGCTGGCGGCGCATTGGGCATAGCCAGCATGGTTGATTCCGGACCCGCTGCGAACGAGACACCCGGTCCGAGCACAGGGGAACCGGTCAGGGATCCGGCTGTAGCCGCAACCGGCGCGGCTGGCGGCGACAGCGCAGCCGGCGCGGCAGCGGCCGGAAGCGTCGGCTCAGCGGCGGTGGCTGACCGGCTCACAGGCGGAGGCAGCGGCGGTGGGTCTGCCTCCGTGAACGAAGACAGCAGCGGCAGTTTCGCCTGGCTGTGGTGGTTGCTTGGCCTCCTGCTCCTTGGGTTCCTGATATGGTGGCTGCTGTGCCGCGATGCCGATCACGGCGCCGAGAAAGTTGTTACAAGCGAGGCCAGCGCCCCGGTCGTCGACACGGCCGCGATGGCGGGCGACAGCAGATCGGAACAGGCTGCCACCCTCGCCGCCGCTCCTGCCGAAGGCATGGCCGCAATTCCTGCGGGTGCGGGCGTGACCAGCGAACTGCGCGCCGGCAAGCCGGTGGTGAAAGTCTACTTCGACACCGGCAAGACCGAGGTCGCACCAGCGCTGGCCCCTGCCGCCAGTGGGCTGAAAGCGTGGCTGGAGGGCAATGTTGGATCGAGCCTTGCGATTTCAGGCTACAGCGATCCTTCGGGCAATGCCGCCCTCAACACTGAACTGGCCAAGAACCGGGCTATCGCGGTCCGCACCGCGCTGATCGCAGCGGGAATTCCAGGTCCCTCGGTCGATCTCGTCAAGCCGGAGCAGATCACCGACGCTGCGGTCTCGCCGGAAGCGGCGCGGCGTGTCGAGGTGGTTGTAAGGTAATCACGGCTATCGGGAGTGCCTTCAGCGGCACTCCCGCTTAGTGCGCAAGATTATCGCAGGCTGACCACGTTGTCCAAAGCCTCGCGCCGGCGGCTTCCGTCATAGAGGCACGCCATCGGCTCATCCGACACCTCGACAGCCTCGCCCGAACCAAAGCCGTTGAACGCCGTGCGCATCGCCGCGCCATAAGCACCGAGCATGCCGATCTCGACATAATCACCCGCGGCGATGTCGGCGGGAAGGTCGAACGGACCTTCCATGAAGTCGGCATCGTCGCAGGTCGGCCCGTAGAATGCGAACTCCATGGCTTCGCCCTGCCGGTCGCCATTGAGGCTGCGCACCGGAAAGCGCCAGCCCACGTGAGCCGCATCGTAAAGCGCGCCGTAAGCGCCGTCGTTGATGTAGAGCTCGTTGCCGCGGCGCTTCTCGACCTTGACGATCAGCGAGTTGTATTCCGCGCACAGCGCCCGGCCCGGCTCGCACCACAGCTCGGCGTTGTAGGCGATCGGCAGCGCATCGAAGTGGCGGTGGATGATCGCGAAATAGTCCTCCAGCGGCGGCGGCTCCATTCCCGGATAGACCGACGGGAACCCCCCGCCGACATCGACCATGTCGATGACGACGCTGGCCTGGGCGATCGCCGCGCGCACGCGGTCAAGCGCCTGGACATAGGCAAACGGGCTCATCGCCTGGCTGCCGACGTGGAAGCACACGCCCAGCCAGTCCGCGACCTGGCGGCTCGCCTGGAGCAGCTCGCCCGCCTCGGCAAGATCGCAGCCGAACTTGGAAGCCAGGCTCAGCTCGGCATATTCCGACGAAACACGCAGCCGCACGCACAGCCGCAGGTCGGCGGCGTTATCGGTAGCCGCGACAATCTTGGCCAGTTCCTCGTGGGTATCGAGGCTGAAGGTGCGCACACCGTGCTCGAAATAGGCCTCGCGGATTGCGCGCGCGGTCTTCACCGGGTGCATGAAGCACAGCACCGCTTCGGGAAGCGCGGCGCGCACCAGACGCACCTCGGCGATCGAGGCAACATCGAAATGGGTGACGCCTTCATCCCACAGCACCTTGAGAAGCTGGGGCGACGGATTCGCCTTCACCGCATAGAGCGTCTTGCCCGGAAACCTCTCGACAAAGAAGCGGGCAGCGCGCGCGGCGGCGTGCGGACGATTGAGAATAACGGGTTCGTCGGGCGAAAGAGCGCGAACTACAGCCGGTGCATCGTGGTGATGGTGCAACTCAAGGGACCCCCAATAGGCCTTACGGCCAAGACACAAACAGGACGAAGCTGCCTTACGGTTATTGGAAGTCCCCTTGGGGCAGCGAGGGGCGGATATAAGCGGCTGATTATGAATCGCAAGTGAAAATGGGGACGTTTGAAAAGATTCACGCGGTGCCGGAAATCGGATGGAAAGCAGGCCGAAATGCTGCGCAGCACAGGCGCGTGTTTCAGGGAAAGGTTTGGACCTCAGAACTCGACCTTGGGCACCGCGCTCACGCTTGCGCGCCGGTCAGCGGCAATCTCGACGAAATCGAACGGCTGGAATCCGAACATGTTGGCGATGAGCACCGCGGGGAAACTTTCGCGCGCGGTATTGTAATCGGCGCTGGCCGAATTCATCGCGCGGCGCGCGGCGGCAAGCTTGTCTTCGGTATCGGCCAGCTCTCCCTGCAATTGCTGGAAATTGGTGTTCGCCTTAAGATCGGGATAGGCCTCGCCGAGCGCGATCAGCTTGCCCAGCGCGCCGCCGAGCGCGGCTTCGCTCGCCGGACCGGGGCTCGCCATCGCCGTATTGCGGGCGGAAATCACCTGATCGAGCGTCTCCTTCTCGTGCGTGGCATAGCCCTTCACGGTCGTTACGAGGTTCGGGATCAGATCGTTGCGCTGCTGCAACTGCGCGTCGATATCGGCCATTCCCTGCCGGCAGTTCTGCCGCAGCGCCACCAGCCGGTTGTAGAGCATGACCAGGATTAAGGCAGCCAGCACGGCAAGGCCCAGAACAATGAATACGACCATCAAGGCTCACTCCGAATTGACTTTTCCGGGTCTAATGGGTCGAACCGGTTAGGCAAGAAAGAAGCGCTGTGATCGAACGCCCCGATGCCCAGGACCTGATGGCCGGCCCGCTTGGAACATGGCTTGCGGGCCAGTCGGAATCGCGCGCGCTGGCCAAGGCGAAATCGCGCAAATACACGACTTATGGCTTGATCGCTGGCGCTGCCCTCGGGATCCTCGCGCTGATCCTGTTCCGTGACTTCGAAGCTGGCATGGGCGTGGGCTTCGGCTGCTTCGCCATCGGCAGCTATTTTGCCTATCAGGCGCGCAAGGAAGTGACCGACCGGATCAAGGGACAGATAAATGCCGAGATCGCCCGCGCGCTGCAGGTGAACTATGCCATGGCCGTGGCCGACCGCGCGCTGTTCGACCGCGCCAAGGCCTTCGATATGTTCCCCAGCCACGACGATGAAAATTTCGAGGACGAATGGTGCGATCCCGTCCGCCAGCCAAGCTTCCGGCTGCATGAGGTCACGCTGACCGAGCAGCGCGGCTCGGGCAAGAACCGCCGCACCGAAACGGTGTTTCGCGGGCCGATCCTTTCGGTGGGCTTTGCGCGGAAATTCATCGGAACCACGCTGATCACCCGCGAAGATCGCTATCGCAGCTTCTTCGGGTTTCAGAAGGACAAGGTGACGATCAATGGCGTGGAGATGAGCCGCGTCTCGATGGTCGATCCACGTTTCGAGGACACGTTCACCGTGTGGTCGGACGACGGGGTCGAGGCACACTATCTTGTCCACCCCGAATATGCCGAGCGCCTGCTCGCGGTCGAGAGCGCCTATCGCGGCAGGAACCTGCGCGCGCTTTTCCACGGCGGCGAACTGCTGATCGTGCTCGAAACGGACAACCAGTTCGAGAGCGGATCGCTGGAGGCAAGCGACGATATGCGGCTGCTGGAGGCGACCATCGATCAGTTCAGCACGCTGGTCGAGCTCGGGCAGAAGCTGAACGAAAGGCCGCGAGGCTAGCTGCCCACCCCGCTGCGACTAAACCAAACCCGCGGTTTGGCAAATCTCGCTCCCCTCCCGCTCACGGGAGGGGCTGGGGGTGGGCAAATCAGCTCAACCGCTCGCGAAAATCCTCGTAATCGAAGTGTTTGATGCATTCGAGCGCGTCGGTTTCCGAATCCCACAGCCAGATCGAGGGCAGCGGCACGCCGTTGAAAGTCGTGGTCTTGACCATCGAATAGTGCGCCTGGTCAAGGAACGCGAAGCGTGCGCCGGGCTCGCAGGCAACGGGCAGGCGGTAGTCGCCGATCACGTCTCCTGCGAGGCAGGAGGGTCCTCCCAGCCTCACCAGCCCCTTCCCATCGCTGGCATCGGTGAAATCCTCCTCGTCCGCGACTTCGCCCAGCATCGCAGGCCGGTATGGCGCTTCCAGCACATCGGGCATGTGGCAGGTCGCGGAAATGTCGGTGATCGCGAGCGGCATGCCGTTCCACTGCGTATCGAGGACAGTGCCGACGAGGATTCCGGCATCGAGCGCCACCGCTTCGCCCGGCTCAATATAGACCTGCGCGCCGGTATCTTCGGCCACGTCGGTCAGGAAGCGTACCAGCTCCTCGCGCTGGTAATCAGCGCGGGTTATGTGATGCCCGCCGCCGAAGTTGATCCACTTGAACTGGCCGAAATAAGGCTCGAGCACGTCGAACAGGGCATCCCATGTCCGTTCGAGCGGCGCAAAATCCTGTTCGCACAGGGTATGCATATGGAACCCGTCGACCATGGCGACATGCTCTTCGGTGAGTTGGTCCACCGGAAAGCCGAGGCGAGAATGCGGCGCGCAGGGATCGTAGCGCGGCACCTCGCCTTCGGCATGGAGCGGGTTGAGCCTCAGGCCAACGTCGAAGCTGCCGCCCGCTGCGCGCGCCTGATCGAGGATTGCCGAGGCTCGCACGATCTGATCGGGCGAATTGAAGATGACGTGATCTGACAGGCGGCAGATTTCCTCGAGATCCTGCGGCTTGTAGGCGGCGCAATAGGTCGCGATCTCGCCATCGTAGAACTCGCTGGCGAGCCGCGCCTCCCACAGGCCTGAAGTGCAGACCCCATCGAGATATTCGCCGATGATCGGCGCGGTGGACCACATCGAGAAGGCCTTGAGCGCGGCAAGCACTTTGGCTCCCGAGGCCTCGCCCACCTCTGCCAGAATGCGGCAATTCTCGCGCAGCTTCGCGGCGTCGACCACGAATGCGGGGCTATCGACGCGGGAAAGGTCGAAATGGGCAAAGGCCCCCGGATCGCCGGCTCTGGTTTCCATCAGCCGAAAGGTGACTTGAACACGAGGAATGCGCCAGCGGCGATGAACGCAAAACCAGCAAGCGTGCTTGGACCCGGCTTCGTGCCGAACAACCACCATGCTACCAGCACGAAGGTCGCCAGCGAAAGGACCTCCTGCATGGTCTTCAGTTCGGCCAGCGAATAGGCGTGTGCGCCGATCCGGTTGGCGGGGACCGCAAGGCAGTATTCGAAAAAGGCTATGCCCCACGATATCAGGACGGCGGTCCATAACGCCCGATGTGGCGACTTGAGGTGGCCGTACCAGGCAAGGTTCATCAGTAGGTTGGATCCGCCAAGCAGGGCGATCGGCGCAAAAGCATTCAGGTTCATCAAGCCCCTTTCAGAGCGTCGGTAATGGCGGTCATCGACTGAGCATTGTAACAGACGAGCAGGATGCGGTCGAAAGCATCCGGATATGCGCGGACTTCCTGGGCAATCGTCTGCACGGCAACCTTTGCCGCATCCACCGGCGGATATCCGTAAACCCCGGTCGAGATGGCCGGAAAAGCCACAGTCCGCGCGACGATCTCGCGAGCCAAGGTCAAAGAATTGCGATATGCGCTGGCGAGCAAAGCCGGCTCATTGCGCCAGCCTCCGCGCCAGACCGGCCCGACGGTGTGGATCACGTGCTTAGCGGGCAGATTATATCCCTTCGTCACCTTGGCCTCGCCAGTCGGGCAGCCGCCGAGCGTGCGGCACTCATCGAGCAGGCCGCGCCCCGCCGCGCGGTGGATCGCGCCGTCCACCCCGCCACCGCCCAGCAGCGATTCGTTGGCGGCATTGACGATTGCATCGACGGCAAGCGTGGTGATGTCGGCCTCGATGGCCTCGATGGTGGGGGAGCCGATGAGCATCGGGTCAGAAATCCACCGGCCCCGGCAGCTCCTCCACCGTCCACGGCAGGCCATGCTCGTTCAGCATCGCCATGAACGGATCGGGGTCCATCTGCTCCATGTTGAACACGCCCTCGCCCTTCCACGCGCCGGTCAGCATCATCGCCGCGCCGATCATCGCCGGCACCCCGGTGGTATAGCTCACCGCCTGGTTGCCGGTCTCGGCATAAGCGTCCTCGTGATCGCAGATGTTCTTGATGTAGAACGTCTTCTCGCCCGATCCGTCGAGCGCCTCGCCGGTGGCGATGTTGCCAATGTTGGTTTTGCCCTTGGTGGTCGGGCCAAGCGAGGCAGGCTCGGGCAGCACCGCCTTGAGGAATTGCAGCGGCACGATCACGACCCCGTTGTAAAGCACCGGGTCGATCCGTGTCATCCCCACGTTCTGCAATACGGTGAGGTGGGTGATATAGGCGTCGCCGAAGGTCATCCAGAAGCGCGCGCGCTCCATCTCGGGGATGAACTTGGCGAGGCTTTCAAGCTCCTCGTGGTACATCATGTACATGTTCTTTGGGCCAACGCCTTCGAAATCGAATTCGACCTTCTTGTCCATGGCAGGCGATTCCACGAACCGGCCGTTCTCCCAATGCCGGGCGGGCGCGGTCACTTCGCGGATGTTGATTTCCGGGTTGAAGTTGGTCGCGAATGCCTGCCCGTGATCGCCGCCATTGCAATCGAGAATGTCGAGCGTGCGGATGGTCTTGAGCTTGTGCTTCTTGAGCCACATCGCGAAGACGCTGGTCACACCGGGATCGAAGCCCGAACCTAGCAGCGCCATCAGCCCCGCCTGCTTGAACTTGTCGTGATAGGCCCACTGCCACGAATATTCGAACCGCGCCTCGTCCTTGGGCTCGTAGTTCGCGGTGTCGAGATAATCGACGCCCCCTGCCAGGCAGGCGTCCATGATCGTCAGGTCCTGATAAGGGAGCGCAAGATTGACCACGAGCTTGGGCCCGATCTGCTTGATCAGCGCAGTGAGCGCGGGCACGTCCTCGGCGTCGATGGCATAGGTCGCAACGCTCTGGCCCGTGCGCGCCTTCACGCTTTGCGCAATCGCATCGCATTTCGAAACGGTGCGGCTGGCGAGATGTACCTCCGAAAAAATGCCGGGGTTCATCGCCATCTTGTGCACCGCGACCGAGCCGACCCCGCCCGCACCGATCACCAGAACCTTGCTCACTATGCACTCTCCGTAACAACCTACCAGGTTCCCCATATAGGCGAGTGCGTGACAGGCGAAAGTCCATTGCCTCAGCATGCGCTTTGACAGGATCAGCAATCGCGGGCAGGTTGGCCGCGCAAGACACAATTGGGGGACGAGCAATGGTGGGCATGGCGATCCTGCAACCCGTGGTGGCGCTGGCCGCCTGGACCATGGTGATGTGGTTCTGGCTCTATGGCACGCGCATCCCGGCGCTGAGCGCTTCGAAGGTCGATCCCGACGATCTGGTGCGCGATCCGGCCAAGAACCTTGACGCGGTGCTGCCGCCGCAGGTCCAGTGGAAGGCGCACAATTACAACCACCTGCATGAAGCGCCGACGGTGTTCTATGCTGTGGCGATCGTGCTTGCGATAATTGGCGAAGGCGACGGGCTCAACGCCCAGCTCGGCTGGGCCTATGTCGCGCTGCGCGTGATTCACTCGATCATTCAGGCGACGATCAACAAGGTGCAATTGCGCTTCATGGTTTTCGCGCTGTCGAGCCTGTGCCTGATGGCATTGGTCGCGCGCACGGCGATGGTGATGTTCTAGAGCATCGTGCGGAAAAGTGGGAACCGGTTTTCCGCGAAAAACGATGCGATAACATTAAATTACGTCTCCGCTCAAGGCTCCACCCAGTCCCAATCGCCGCGGAAATCGGTGAATTCGGGATAGCCGAAATGCGCCCGCAAATCGGGCAGTTGCCAGTCGAAATAGTCTTCCCAGCGCTCCATGCAGAACGGGCGCTGCATTGCCCGGCCAAGCTGCGCGCCTTTTTCGAGCGCGTCGCACATCGCTTCCATGGCCTGCGGATAATGCAGCGCGGTTCGCAGCACCCATGTGGTCGAAAGGAAACTGGAGACCAGCGACGCTTCCTTGGCCAGTTCGGGCGTGAAGAAGCGGTAAGTCGAAGTCATGTGCGCGATGAACAGGGCGATTTCGCCCGCCATGCTCGGCTTCAAGCCGGTGACGATGTGCTCGAAATCATGAACCTGCGCACGGCGCTTGCGCATGTAGTCCCAGTGGCTTTCGGCCGGGCCAAGGTGCGCGAACTGAAGCTTGAAGCCCGAATCGAGCAGTTCCTTCACCCCCGCCCCGAATGTGCCCGCAGCGCAGCCGGAAACATCGTCTATGGTCACGTTGCGCACGTACCGCTCGTCCAGCCATGCCGAAAGATCGGGCAAGCGCGCCGCGTCCTGCTCGAACAGGTGCTCGACCTCCTTGCGGTCCATCACAGCATCGAAGGAATCGTAGAATTGCGGGATCAGCGACGTGGTGATCACGTCGGGCCCGGACAGGCGCAGCCCTTCGTTGCAATAGAGATCGCGGATCAGCGGGCTGTTGAGATACTTCGAAGTCGACCGCAGCACGCTGCACTCGGTCTCGAAACGGCGGCCGCCGCTCATGTATTCGACGTCCTCGTCGCGGGCGGTGTCTGGTGCCAATTGTGTCGCCATCGGCCTGTGCTCCCATGTCCCGGCGTGGCAGTCCCGCGCGGGTTCGCGCACGAGCATATCAGCCCGCGAGGGGCGATGGAAGCAAAGTCACCCGGTTGGGTCGGGGCCGAGCCGCACGATCATCTTGCCCTTGTTGCGCCCTTCTAAAAGCCGCGCGAGGGCTTCGGGCGCATTGGCGAAGCCGTCGATAACCTCGATGCGGTACTTCATCCGTCCCGCCGCAATCAGTGCCCGCATTTCCGCCTGGAACTGCGCGAACTGATCGTCGTAGTGATCGTAAACGACGAAGCCCTCGATCCGCAGCCGCTTGCGCAGTACCGGGCGCAGCGAGGCGCCGAACGGCTCTTCAGGCGCGTTGTATTCAGACGCCATTCCGCAGATCACTATGCGCCCGAAATCGGCCATCCGGTCATAGGCGGCAAGCATGACGTCGCCGCCGACATTGTCGAAATAGACGTCGATGCACTTAGGACACAGCCGGTCGAGCGCATCACTCACGTTTTCGGCCTTGCGGTCGATGCAGGCGTCGAAGCCCAGTTCGTCGACGACGTATTGCACCTTGTCGCCGCTCGCGATCCCGATCACGCGCGCGCCGTCCGCCTTGGCGAGCTGCCCCGCGATCATGCCGATCGCGCCGCCCGCTGCCGAGACCAGAACCGTCTCGCCCGGCTTTACCTTGCCGATATTGCGCATCCCGCACCAGGAGACGAAGCCATGCTGCCCAAGCAGGCCTAGCGCTTCGCCAAGCCTGGTCCCCTCGGGCAGCTTCTCCAGAGAATCTCCCGGCACGCATTGGTAGGTCTGCCACCAGCAGCCGCCCTGCACCAGATCGCCTTGCGCAAAGGCAGGATGGCGCGATTCGGCCACTTGCCCGACAAATCCGCCGGTATGGCCGCGCGCGGGCGGAGGCAGGCCGGCGATCATCAGCTCTCCCACCTGCCGCGTCCCGCCCAGCGGAGCGGGAACACCTTCGGGTGCGGGCAGCTTGCGCCGCATCGATGGATCGAGCGACATGTAGACCGCGCGATACAGCACTTCGCCCTCGCCCGGCCGCGGCATGGGTTCGTCGACAAGAAAAAAATCCTCCGGCGCGGGCAGGCCTTGCGGCGCGCGCGCGATACGCATCGACGGGTTGGTATGCTCCATCGCCTCAGCCCTCTCTTTTGAACAGGCTCGCCAGTTCGACGTGGCTCGACCAGCGGAACTGACCAACCGGGCGCAGCTCGGCGAGCCGGTAGCCGCCCTCGACCAGCCTTGCCGCATCGCGCGCCCAGCTTGACGGATTGCAGCTGACATAGACCACGCGCGGCACCTGCGAGGCTGCCAGCTGGACCACCTGCTCCTTCGCCCCGGCGCGCGGCGGATCGAGCACGACGCCGGCAAACCGGTCAAGCTCGTCTGTCCGCAAGGGATTGCGGAACAGGTCGCGGTGCAGGGCATGGACGGGCGCCTGCACCCTGCCCGCAGCCTCCTTGCAGGCAAAATGCGCGCGCTGGTCTGCTTCGGCGGCAAGCACTTTGCTGCCTTGCCCGGCGAGGGCAAAGGCGAAAGTGCCCAGCCCGGAGAACAGGTCCGCTACAGCGCCCGCGCCCGCGAGCCACTCGCTAGCGGCCGCGACCAGCGCCACCTCGCCGTCCGAAGTTGCCTGGAGGAACGCGCCCGGAGGTAGCGGCACGGCGACGCCGCCCAGCGTAACGGTCAGCGGCTCAGGCTCCCACATCGCCTCGGCGCCATAGCCCTGATCGATGGTGAGCCGCGCAAGGCCGTTCGCCTGGGCAAATTCCAGCAGGGCTTCGGTCGCGTCCAGCCCTTCGACTGTCAGGCCCTTGATGCCCAGATCGACGCCCTGATCGGCAAGCGCCATCTCCACGTCGACGGCAAGTCGCTTGCCATGCTGGCGCGCGAGCATCTTGCGCAGCGGCGGGACGAGGGCAAACAGTTCGGGACGCAGTACATGACACTCAGCCATGTCGACGATGTTGTGCGACGCCGCCTCGCGAAAGCCGATGACGATCCGCCCGACCGCACGCGCGGCATGGAGCGTGGCGCGGCGACGGCTCCGGGGCGGCGACAGGTGCGCCGGCGCTACCAGCCCCGGCTCAAGCCCCTGCCCCGATGCCGCATTGACCACGCGCGAGCTGACGAACTCCGCCAGCGTCTCCTCGTCGCACTGCTGGAGCTGGCAGCCGCCGCACTTTCCGAAATGGCGGCATGGCGGAACGATATGGTGCGGCCCCGCCTCAAGCGTTCCGTCTGCAAGCAGAACGTCTCCGGGAGCGGCCCCCGCAACGTGCCTGCCGTCCTCGGTCACGCCGTCGCCTTTGGCGGCGATGCGGATGATTTCGCTACTCATCTGCCCCCCCCCGCTGCGACTAACCGGTCCTTGCAGACCGGCAAGTCTCGCTCCCCTTCCGCCTGCGGGAGGGCTTGGGGGTGGGCTCGTCTCACAGACAGGCGTTCAGCGCATCGGGCACGCGGGAAGCCAGATGCGATGCCGCGAAGGATGGCGGGCACAGCCGCGCCGCCTCGCCGTGCAGCCATAGACCTTCGCAGGCCGCCTCGAACGCCGGAACGCCGGTAGCAACCCTGCTGGCAATTGCGCCGGCGAGCACGTCGCCGGTACCCGCGGTCGAGAGCCATGAGGAAGCTCGCGGGGCGCAGGCAACACGGCCATCGGGCGCTGCGATTACCGTGTCGGGTCCCTTGGCGACCACGACCATGCCGGTAGCGGTAGCTAGTGCGCGGGCGCGTTCGACCTTGCTGCCTGACCCCTCGCAGTCGAATGCCTGCTCGAGCCGCACCAATTCTCCCTCATGCGGGGTGGCAATGGTTGCAACGCGGCGCTCAGCCAGCAGGCGCGGGCCAAGCAGTACCAGCGCATCAGCATCGAGCACGACCGGCACCGGATCGGCAAGCGCTATGGCCAGCTTCTCGCGCGCCTTGGCATCGCGGCCAAGGCCGGGGCCGCACAGGATCGCGGTGTTGCGATCATCGGTGAGCACGTCGGCGATCGCGCCGGTATCGGCCACCAGGTCGAACGGGGCGTTTGGCGGCCGCTCGTCGGCGAACAGCTTGACGTAACCCGCGCCCGCACCCTGCGCCGCCTCGCAGGCGAGCAGCGCCGCACCGGGCATCTGCCCCGCGACCACCGCAAGCAGCCCGCGTGTATATTTGTGCGCTGCGGGCATTGGACCAGCGATCCGGGGCCGGGTGATCAGCCGCGCCGCACCTTTCACCACACCAACGCCGATTTCAACGAGGCGAAGCTCGCTGCAGATTGCCGCAGCAGGCATCAGCACGTGCGCAAACTTCCATGCGCCGAGCGCAATGGTCAGATCGAAATGCGGCAGGCCGTCGTTAAGCAGCATCCCACTGTCCGACTGGACGCCGCTGGGCAGATCGACCGCCACGCGGTGCCGGTGACGCAAGGCAAGCCGGCTGAGCAGCGCCAGATCGGCCTCGGACAGCGGCCGGGTCAGGCCGCTGCCGAACAGACAATCGACGAACACTTCGCCATAGGTGCTCGCATCCGGGCCAAGCAGCTCACCGCCGAAGGCAGCGCGGGCAGCGCGCGCCGCATCGGTCCTTGGTTCGCTGGCCGCGACCACGACCGCCTCGCCGCCGCGCTCGCGGATCGCTTCGGCAATCACATAGCCGTCGCCGCCGTTGTTGCCGGGGCCACATAGCACGGTGACACGGCCCTTGCCCGCCATGCGCCACACCCAGTCGGCCGCGCCCCGCCCCGCAACCTGCATCAGCGCATCGACGCTGCTCCCCGCATCGATCAGCGCCTGTTCGGCGCCGCGCATTTGCTCGACGGTGAGGATCTGGTCAGCGGTCATCGGCGGCCTTTACCATTGCTGCCGGAATCCGGTAGCGATCCTGCTCGATCGTGACGTCTATCGTGCCTTTGGTGATCGTGCTCGTCGCCGTCCCGGCCCCGTCGGCTGGCATGAGCCCCTTGCCATCGGGCGTCAGCACAAAGCGCCGGAACCCGTCATCGGGATGATGGACCACGAGCTGCGCCGACGCGCCTTTGCCGATGTGCTCGATCGTGCAAGATTTCTCCAGCTTGCCTGCCGGGCCGATCGCGCATTCGATCGGCTCTCCGCGCAATTCATCGCCACGCGGCGAACAGGCGGCAAGCGTGGTGAACGCAGCAAGCACAATGGCCGTGCGCACTTCGTTCATCACCGCTTGAGCTGGCTCACATCGCGCACTGCGCCGCGCGCAGCGCTGGTCGTCATTGCGGCATAGGCCACAAGCGCGTCCGAGATCTTGCGCGGCCGGGGATGCGCCGGTTCCCAGCCCTTTGCTTCCTGCGCCGCGCGCCGCTCCGCCAGAACTTCGTCGCTCACCGCCAGATTGATCGTGCGGCCCGGTATGTCGATCTCGATCACGTCGCCGTTCTCGACCAGCGCGATCTCGCCGCCTTCGGCTGCCTCGGGCGAAACATGCCCGATCGACAGGCCCGAGGTGCCGCCCGAAAACCGTCCGTCGGTCAGCAATGCGCAGGCTGCGCCCAGTCCCTTCGATTTGAGGTAGCTGGTGGGATAGAGCATTTCCTGCATGCCCGGCCCGCCGCGCGGCCCTTCGTAGCGGATCACGACGACATCGCCCGCCGCAACCTCGCCGCCGAGTATACCGGCGACCGAGGCGTCCTGGCTCTCGTAAACCCGCGCGGTACCGGTGAACTTGAGGATCGAATCGTCCACACCCGCCGTCTTCACGATGCAGCCATCGCGCGCGATATTGCCATAAAGCACCGCCAGACCGCCGTCCTGGCTGAAGGCATTTTCCGCGCGGCGGATGACGCCCTTCTCACGGTCGAGATCAAGCTCGTCCCAGCGCCGATCCTGGCTGAACGCGGTCTGCGTCGGCACCCCGCCGGGCGCGGCCATATAGAATTTGCGCACTGCGGGATTGTTGGTGAGCCGCACGTCCCAATCGGCCAGCGCGTCGCCCATGGTCGGGCTGTGGACGGTTGGCAGCGCGGTATGGAGCAGCCCCGCACGGTCCATCTCGCCAAGGATCGCCATGATCCCGCCCGCGCGGTGGACATCTTCCATGTGAACGTCGCTCTTGGCCGGGGCGACCTTGCACAGGCACGGCACCTTGCGGCTCAGACGGTCGATGTCGGCCATTGTAAAATCGACTCCGGCCTCGTGCGCTGCGGCAAGCAGGTGGAGCACGGTGTTGGTCGAGCCGCCCATCGCGATGTCGAGGCTCATCGCGTTCTCGAATGCCTCGAAACCGGCGATCTTGCGCGGCAGGACGCTTTCGTCGTCCTCTTCGTAATAGCGCTTGGCCAAGGTGACGACGAGCCGCCCTGCCCGCTCGAACAAGCCTTGCCGGTCTGCGTGCGTGGCAAGCTGCGAGCCGTTGCCGGGCAGCGACAGGCCCAGCGCCTCGGTAAGGCAATTCATCGAATTGGCGGTGAACATGCCCGAGCACGATCCGCAGGTCGGGCAGGCCGAGCGTTCGATGGTCTCGACTTCCTCGTCGGTATAGTGCTCGCTATCGGCAGCGGCCACCATGGCGTCAACCAGATCGAGCGCGACTTCCTTGCCCTTCAGGATCACCTTGCCCGCTTCCATCGGCCCGCCCGAGACGAACACGCAGGGAATGTTGATCCGCAGCGCCGCCATCAGCATGCCCGGCGTGATCTTGTCGCAGTTCGAGATGCACACCATCGCATCGGCGCAGTGGGCATTGACCATGTATTCGACCGAATCGGCGATGAGATCGCGGCTCGGCAGCGAATAGAGCATGCCGTCATGGCCCATGGCGATGCCGTCATCGACTGCGATGGTGTTGAATTCCTTGGCAACGCCGCCTGCCGCCTCGATCTCGCGCGCGACCAGCTGGCCCAGGTCCTTGAGGTGGACGTGGCCCGGCACGAACTGAGTGAAGGAGTTGACCACGGCAATGATCGGCTTGCCGAAATCGCTTTCCTTCATGCCGGTGGCGCGCCACAGGCCGCGCGCGCCCGCCTGATTGCGGCCGTGAGTGGTGGTGCGGGAACGATAGGCGGGCATGGTTGTCTCCGGGTGAGGAAATCGGCGCAGTACGCCGCAAGCCCTACTGTAACGCCCCGGTGCAACGGAAGCAAAAACGCGAACGGCCGGACGTTTCCGCCCGGCCGCTGCGCCCTGTTTTCGGGAGTATCGGTTCAGCGCTTGCCTTCGAGCAGGCCCTTGAGGTTGCTGCTCATGAACTTCTGCTGGTTCTCCGGCGAGAAGTTCTTGACCTCGTCGATGTAATCGAGCGGCCTTTCGAGGCCCTCGGCATGCGGCCAGTCGCTGCCGAACAGCAGGCGGTCGCTCGAGACATACTTTGCCAGCTCGTCGAAGTTCTCTTCGTAGAACGGCGCGACGTAAACCTTCTCGCGGAACAATTCGTAGGGATCGCTGGCGAAGGCCTGCGGCATCTGGCCATAAGCCTTCTTCAGGATCTTGGTGATGTTCGGCACGAAGGTTGCGCCGTTCTCGGCCGAAACCCAGCGGATGTTGGGGTTACGGTCCATCACGCCGTGGCAGATCAGCGCGCAGAGCATGTCCTGGATGGCGCGGCTGACGCCGTCCATGCACAGCTTGAGCGGATCGCTGCGATCGAAGGCGATCTGGCCGCCGCTGCCGCCGCTCCACCATTCGTAAATCTTGTCATAGCCCGAATCGGAGCAATGCAGGACGACGAAGATGTTCGATTCGTTGACCTTGGCCCAGAACCGGTCAAACTCACGGTCGCCCGGCGAACGCGAACCCAGGCGGCCTGGAGCAGGCGCGGGCCGCACGAGGATGTGCTTGACGCCCTGCGCAAGCAGATAATCGATCTCCGCTTCGGCATGTTCTGCGCTGGTGAGCGAGACATAGCCGCAGGGGAAGATGCGGTCCTTGTAGTTATAGGTCCACTCGTCAGCGACCCACGCGTTGAGCGAGTGAATGCAGGCGGCGATCAGTTCGACATCGTTGCCCATGTGCCCTTCGACCACAGAGGCAAGCGTCGGGAAGATCAATTGGGCATGGACCTTCTGCTCGTCGAGCAGCTTGAGGCGCGCTTCGGGCTCGGCGAATTCGGGCTGGAAGCGCAGCGGATCGCCGGTCATCTCGCGTAGCGACAGGCCTTCCTTGTTGTCGGCGCGGAACCACTTTTCATGGCTGCCGGGCGCGGCGACGACTTCGAACGTCGGGTTCGGGATCCACTCGGAGATATGGCCGTTCACCGCAAGTTTGGTGCGGCCGTTGACCGTCACATACTGCAGCGCATTGTGGAACTTCTTGGGCAGATGGCGGCGGAAGGTGTCGGCGGTCTCGTAAAGATGGCCGTCCGCGTCATAGACCGGATATCCGAGGTCGCGGGTTTCGTTGGGACGTTCCATCACGGTTTGAACTGGCATTGTCATGTCTCCCGACTAATTTGCTTTAGGGCACGCCGCGGGCGGGTAATCCTACCGCGCTCAATTGTCTACCCAATTGACGAGTTCTGCGAGTCCTTCTCACCAGCAAGATACGTCTCTTCCGCTCGGTTTCCAAGGCCGCTCCGCAAATCCCGTAATTACGGACGAAACGCGCCGCGCGCGCGATCAGGAAATAGCCAGCGCCACCTGACCGCAGATGCGGTGCAGCCGCTCGGCCCACTCGGCCTGACCGGCATGATGCTCGATCAGGTCCTGCCGGATCTCGATATAGAGGTAAGGCCGGCCCTCGCTCTCGACATGACGCTCGATCGGGGCGTTGTACTGCTTGCCCGAATAGGGAAGCTGGTCACCAACGATCAGCCCTTCCGCCTCGAGCAGCGGCTGGGCTGCGCGCGCACCGCGATCATCCTCGTCATAGAGCAGCCCGCAGTGCCAGGGGCGAAGCTCGCCGGGCGCGCTCGCCAAGGCCGGCGTATAGCTATGCAGGATCAGCACCAGCGCGGGCGGTGTGCTTTCGAGAAGTTCGGTCAGCCTGGCGTGGAACGGCCGGTGAAAGCGGGCAAGCCGCGCCTCGCGGTCGATGTTACGGTTTCCGGGAATGGCATGCCCGTCGCTGACCTCCGGGATAGCCGCCGGATCGCTTTCGCGCCGGTTGGTGTCGCAAACCAGACGGCTGACAGCGCCGAGAAGCGCTGCGGTCCCCGCGCTCTGCGCCATCAGTTCGGCGATTCCGGCGACGCCGATGTCGACCGCGATGTGCTCGTTCATCAGCGCCGGATCCACGCCGAGATCGATGCCTTCGGGCACATGGTTGCTGGCATGATCGGCCACCACCAGCAGGCCGCCGAAGCGCGGAGTGCCGACCATTCGATAGGCGAGGTCCGTCATCGCAGCGCCCCTGCCATCCGCCACCAGCCGGGCTGTTGTTCCCCAATCCGCTTTGCCGCCTCGTCGCGCTGGTGCTGCGTTTCATAGAGCGCAAAGCAGGTCGCCCCCGAGCCCGACATGCGCGCCAGCCACGGATTGGTTTCGCGTAAAGCCGAAAGCACCTGTGCAATCTGCGGGCATAGCGAGATCGCGGGCGGTTCCAGATCGTTGCGCCCGGCCAAGGCAATCTCGCGCACCGATCCTTCTGGCAACGCGCCGCGGTCGGTCACGTCCCACGCCTTGAACACCGGCCCCGTCGCCAATGGCACACGCGGATTGACCAGCAGCACCGGCGTGCCCGCCAGATCGCATTCGATGGGTTCCAGATCGGTGCCGGTGCCGCGCCCAATGCAAGTCTGGCTCAGCACGCAGGCAGGTACATCCGCGCCAAGCCGTGCGGCCCGCGTCCGCCAGTCATCGGGCAGGCCCTGCGCGCGCTCGATCAGGCGGAATATCGCGCCTGCATCGGCCGAGCCGCCGCCCAACCCGGCCGCCACCGGCAGGTTCTTTTGGAGCGTGACCGCCCAGCCTTGGCCATGTGGCAGGGCGCTGAGCGCCTTGCTGACGATGTTGCCGAACGGATCGCCGATGGCCGAGGCAAATTCGCCAATGGTGGTCAGACAGTCCTGTTCGGCATGGCGGACCGAAAGCAGATCGCCCGCATCGACGAAGGCGAACAGCGTTTCAAGCTCGTGGTAGCCATCCTCGCGCCGCCCACGCACATGCAGAGCGAGATTGATCTTGGCATAGGCGGTTTCGATCATCGGCGAGTGCCATAACGCGCTTTGCTTGCATTGTCCGCAGCCCGAGTGAATTCTGTCCCCCACGGCAATTGGAGGAGACGGTGCGATGACCCTGCCCGAGGCGGTTCACATGGATTTCGACTGGGACGACGAGCGCCTGATCCGCGACCAGGACTTTTCCGACCCGGCGCGTCCGGTCGACAACGTCACGCTCATCGTCGGCGGCGATGCGGCCAGCGGACGGGTGGACTTCATCACCCGGTGGAAGCCGGGCCATTACTGCACCTATCACCGCCACCTCGGCGACACGGTCTCGATCGTGCTCGAAGGCGAACACTGGGTGGAAAAGGAGGACGGCACCCGCAAGCGGCGATTGCCGGGCCATTACTCCTGCGCGCCTGCCGGAGAAAGCCACCGCGAATTTGCCGGGCCCGAAGGCTCGACCGTGTTTTTCAGTATCCACAGCGCAGACGGCAAGGCGTTCCAGTCGCTCGACGCATCTGGACAGGCAGTGAGCGATGGATCGACCATCGATCAATTGCTCGCGGCGCTGAGATAGAAGGCGTGGCTATAGTGTTAGCGACGATCAAGTGCATGAAGGGCGGCAATCGCCGATCAACGGCCAAAAACTGCCGTTCCGGACACGACAACGTTGCGGACTCGGATTGATCTGGCGATAATAGAGGATGGTCTATAGCAAATTTCTGGAAACCGTCGCGACGACAGCGCCCATAATCGTTTGTGTTGCAAGCGTCAGTGCTTTGTACGGCGCTTATTCCAACGCAACGCACTGGCCCTTCTACGTGGCAACTGTGATGTTGGTCATGCTGGCGGTCCTACTCTGGGCGCGACGCACCGCGCCGCGTCAACTAATGGTGATGGAGGATCTAGGTTTCCAACGTAATCGAGACTGGCTCCTATACGAATTCATTGGGAAGGGCTGGCCATTCGGATCCCGTTTTCTGGCATTTTTGTCAGTAATTTCCGCCGTTGGGACAGGGATGCGGATGCCATATGCTGCTCTCGCGCTGGCAGGAGCACTGCTCAGTGCTGCATGGAGTGCGGACAGACGTCGATTTCCGATTGATGACGGGAAGTAGGGCTAAGGGCGGTGCGCCGGGACCTCCCGGTGATAACGGTGTTCGATCACAATATGTTGAATGCCATTTGGTCC
This sequence comes from Sphingomonadaceae bacterium, assembly GCA_947477745.1. GTDB lineage: Bacteria > Pseudomonadota > Alphaproteobacteria > Sphingomonadales > Sphingomonadaceae > Novosphingobium. Next base: position 34,558 of record CANJUF010000012.1, read on the forward strand.
GCTATCCACGACATTCGTGTCAATCAGCGCCGTGCGGCGGCAATTCGAAACCCGACGTTGACGGTCCGCGACGACGCGCGCCAACTACAAATCCCGCACCAGCCGGAAGCCGAAGCTCGAATAGCGCAGCGAGGGGATCGAACCGAAACGGCTGGCAGACCTCAGCCGGCCCGGCTGGCGATAGTCGCCCTCGATTGCCTTCTCGATGTTGAACCACGAGCCGGAGCGGCGCACCCGCATCGCGCAGTTGCCCTCGTTCCAGGCCGATCCGTCAGTCGGCGCGCCGTTGTAGCTCGCGTTGTAGCAATCGGCGAGCCACACCCAGACGTTGCCCGCCATGTCGTAAAGCCCGAAGGGATTGGGCGGGAAAGTGCCGCCCGGCGTCGTCGCCCGCCCGCCTGGCTGGCCCGGCTGGCCGTCGACATTGGCGCGGCCCGGCTCCCAGGTCTGGCCCCAGTAATATGCGGTCGATGTGCCGCCGCGCATCGCGTGTTCCCACTCGGCCTCGCTCGGCAAGCGGTAGCGCTGACCGGTCTTTGCGCTGAGCCACTGCGCGTAAGTTTCGGCGTCGTGGAAGTTGATGCAGGCGACCGGATGATCGTCGTCCTGCTCGAAGCCCGGCGTGCGCCAGTCGCCGTCCGGCTCCCACGTCATGCCGCCGGTGCCCTCGAGATTGCAGCCTTTGGCCTCGTGCCCGGTTTCGGCGACGAAGTGCGCGAATTCACCGCGCGTGATGTTGTATTTCGACATGGCCAGCGGATAGGCGATGCGCACCCGGTGCTGCTGCTCGTTGGGCAGGCGGAATTGCTCGCCCTCGGGCGAACCCATGGTGAATTCGCCCGCGGGAACCACCGTCATCACCGGGGCATAGGGCGCGTCACGAAATTCGGTCGGCTTGTCTTCCGCTGCGAAGACCACCGAAGGCTCGGTGATGCGCGGATCGGCAGGCGGCGGTAATTGCTGCATGCCGACCATGCCCATGGTCCTGACCATCCGCGCGCCTTCGTCGGCCAGCGGCAATGTGATGACGTCGGTGAACGCGCGCGCGGCTTCGGAGCCCTTGCCCTGCCTGGCGAGGCACTGACCCAGGCCCGAGCGCGCCGCAAGATTGAGGTGTTCGGCGGCGAGTATCTCGCGGTAAAGCGCCTCGGCCTCGGCGCATTTGTCCGCCTTCAACAGCCCGCCAGCGCTTTCCAGCTTCGCGGCGATCGCCTTGCGGTCTGCTTCGGAAAGGCCGCGCGACTGCGCCAGCCACTGCGCTTCCTGCGCTCCACGCCGCGCCGAAACTTCGGCATCATGCTTTGCGATCAGCTCCGCGGTTCGCGCCTTCAGTGCGCTAAAGTCGCTATCGGCCATTGCCTCTCCTCCTCCGGCCAGCAGGCAGACTGCCAGCCAGGCAGAAAGGCCCTGCCGCACCATTTTGTTACATGTTCGGATAATTTGGTCCGCCCCCGCCTTCGGGCGCGGTCCAGTTGATCATCTGACCCGGATCCTTGATGTCGCAGGTCTTGCAATGGACGCAGTTCTGCGCGTTGATCTGGAACGTCGCGGCTCCGGTATCCTCGTTGGTGACATATTCGTAGACGCCCGCCGGGCAATACCGGGTCGATGGGCCGCCATAGACCGGCAGCTCTACCGAGGTCGGATATTCCGCGTCCTTGAGCACGAGGTGGCACGGCTGGTCCTCCTCGTGGTTGGTGAACGAGAACGCCACCGAAGTCAGCCGGTCGAAAGTGATCTCGCCGTCGGGCTTGGGATAGGCGATCGGCTGGTAGAGATCGGCGCGCCCGGTCGCCTTGTAGTCGGGATGGTGCTTCATCGGCTTGGCGATGCCGAATCCGAACAGCGTGCGCAGCCACATGTCCGCGCCGGCAAGGATCGTGCCCAGCTCGCCGCCCCACTTGGCGACCATCGGCTCGGCGTTCTGCACCAGCTTCAGTTCCTTGGCGATCCAGCCTTCGCGCACCGCCGCCTCGTATTCGGACAATTCGTCCTGCTCGCGGTCGGCAGCGATGGCAGCAGCGATTGCTTCGGCGGCAAGAATGCCGCTCTTCATCGCGGTATGCGTGCCCTTGATGCGCGGCACATTGACGAAGCCCGCCGAGCATCCCGCCAGCACGCCGCCGGGGAAGCACAGCTTGGGCACCGATTGCCAGCCGCCCTCGTTGATAACGCGCGCACCATAGGCAACGCGCTTGCCGCCTTCGAGATAACGGCGGATTTCAGGGTGCTGCTTCCAGCGCTGGAATTCCTCGAAAGGAAACACGTAGGGGTTCTTGTAATCGAGCGCGGTGACGAAGCCGAGCGCGACCTGTCCCCCCGCCTGATGATACAGGAACCCGCCGCCCCAGCTGTCGCTTTCCGACATGGGCCAGCCCTGGGTGTGGATGACGCGTCCAGGGACGTGCTTGGCCGGATCGATATCCCACAGTTCCTTGATGCCCAGACCGTAAATCTGCGGCTCGCAGTCCGCCTCAAGGTTGAACTGCGCTTTGAGCTGTTTGGTCAGGTGACCGCGGGCGCCTTCGCAGAACACGGTGTACTTGCCGTGCAGCTCCATGCCCGGCTGGTAATCGCCCTTGTGGCTGCCGTCACGCGCGACACCCATGTCGCCGGTAGCGACGCCCATGACGCGGCCCTGATCGTCATAAAGGATCTCGGATGCCGGGAAGCCGGGGAAGATCTCGATCTCAAGCTCTTCCGCCTTTTCGGCCAGCCAGCGGCACAGGTTGCCGAGCGAGCCGGTATAGTTGCCGTGGTTCGACATGAAGGGCGGCTGGATGATATGCGGCAGCGGCAGCTTGCCCTTCTTGGTGAGGTGCCAGTGCCAGTTATCTGTCACCGGCGTATCGGCGAGCGGGCAGCCGTCCTCGCGCCAGTCGGGCAGCAGTTCGTCAAGCGCCTTGGGATCGATGGTAGCGCCCGAAAGGATGTGCGCGCCGATTTCCGAACCCTTTTCAAGCAGGCAGACCTGCAGTTCCGGATTGACCTGCTTGAGCCGGATCGCGGTTGACAGCCCCGCAGGACCGCCGCCGACGATCACGACGTCATAGGGCATGGATTCACGTTCACTCATGGTACAACCCCGGTATTGCTCTCGTTCCCGCGCGCCGGCGCGCGGCTTTTGCACAGAACTGCCTTGATTGGTGCGGCAGGGCAGGTCAAGACCGCACGATGGCAGCAGCGCAAAATCCCCAACTGGCCGAGGCGATTGCCGGCGCGCTGGAATGGTGGCGCGATGCCGGGGTCGATTGCGCCTTTGCCGACGAGCCAGTCGATTGGCTTGCGCAGGAAATCGCCGCTCCCCCGCTAGCCCCGCCCCCGCCTGAACCGGCCCGCAAGCCGCAGAGCACACGCCGCGATCCGCCCGCCCCGCCGCTGGCGCCACGCATCGATCTTGCTGCGCTGCCCGGCTCGCTCGAAACGTTCGTCCCTTGGTGGATGAGCGAGCCGATGCTTGCCAATGGAAGCCTGGCAAGAAGGGTTCCGCCGCGCGGGACTGCCGGGGCCGAACTGATGATCGTGGTGCCCGAGCCCGAGCGCGAGGACAGCGACTCTTTGCTCAGCGGGCCGCAAGGCAAATTGCTTGGCGCGATGCTGGCGGCCTTCGAGCTCAATCCGGAGCAGGTCTATTTCGCCAGCGCCCTTCCGCGCCATCTGCCGGGCGCCGATTGGGCCGCGCTCGCTGCATCGGGACTCGGTGATGTGCTCGCGCGGCACATCGCGCTTGCCGCGCCAAAACGTCTCGCAGTGTTCGGAGCAAGCGTTCTGCCGCTCGTGTCACACGATCCGCCTCAAGGTCCTGCCGATTTGCGAATTTTTAACCATGACAGCGTGAATGTACCGATGCTTGCCTGCCGAAGTCTAGCAGCGCTGCTCGAACAGCCGCGCTGGAAGGCCAGAGTATGGCAGGCATGGCTCGAACTGACCGCGTGATGGGTCACGCCTGCAACGGTGAGACAAGGGAAAGAACCGGATGAGGCTGAAAGCCGCTCGTTTCGCAAAGGCCATGTCGGCGACTGTCGCTGTCGGCGCGGTCGCGCTCGGCGCGGTTCCCGCATTAGCGAACAGCGCCGCGGTCGATTATTTCCGCGGCCGGGCCGACCGCAGCGCGGTGCCTTCGGTGCTCAGCCAAGCCGACCGCGAATATTACCGCGACATTCACGCCGCAGTGGAACGCAAGGACTGGCCGCGCGTCCAGCAGCTTCTCGCCCAGCGCAGCGACGGCCCGCTGCAACAGCATGCCAAGGCCGAATATTTCCTCGCCGCCGGCTCGCCGAAGATCGAACTGACCGAACTCGAAGCATGGCTGAGCGCAGGCACCGAACATCCCGGTGCCGAAAAGATCGCCACGCTCGCCGCCAAGCGCGGCGCGCTTGCGGTTCCGGCCTTGCCCGCCGAACAGCGCCTGCAGCGGCTATCAAGCATCCCCAAGCGCATTAGGCCCGCTGCGATCAACGATGGCACCATGCCCGGCAATATCGCCAGCGGCATCCTCGACCGCATCAAGAACGACGATCCGGCAGGCGCGCAGCAATTGCTGTTCGGCGTCGATGCCGGCCTCAGCCAGGAAGCGCGCGCCGAATGGCGCCAGCGTATCGCCTGGAGCTTCTATATCGAGAACAAGGACGTCGACGCCTACCGCCTCGCGCAGTTGGCGACGCAGGGTTCGGGCGCTTGGGTCGCCGAGGCGTGGTGGACCGCCGGTCTGTCCGCGTTCCGGCTCGGCGATTGCAACGGCGCGAGCGAAGCCTTCCACCAGGCGGGCACGCTCGCCACCAATCCCGAACTGGCCGCAGCCGGGCACTACTGGCGCGCGCGTGCCGCGATCCGCTGCCGCAGGCCCGAGGATGCCAGCGCCGCGCTGCGCTATGCCGCGCGCAACGACGAAACGCTTTACGGGATGCTCGCCGCCGAACAGCTGGGCATGAAGCTGCCCGTCCAGCACGCCGAAGCCGATTTCACCCCGGCCGACTGGCAGAAGCTGCGCGGCGTCAGCAATGTCCGCGTTGCGGTCGGGCTTGCCGAGATCGGCGAAGATGCCCTGGCGGACGAAGTGCTGCGCCATCAGGCTCGGATTGGCGATCCTTCGCTTTACACGCCGCTGACCCGCCTCGCGCGCGATCTTGGCCTGCCCGCAACGCAATTGTGGATGAGCTACAATGCACCTCCCGGTGCGCGGCCCGAGCCCGCGACGCGCTTTCCCACGCCCAAGTGGACGCCCACCGGCGGCTGGCAAGTCGATCCGGCGCTGGTCTATGCCCATGCGCTCCAGGAATCGCAATTTGCCACCAGCGTCGTCAGCCCCGCAGGTGCGCGCGGCCTGATGCAGATCATGCCCGCCGCCGCGCGCGATCATGCCGCATCGCTTGGCGTGCGCGGCGATGCCCGCGATCTCAACCAGCCCGAAGTCAACCTCGCCTTCGGCCAGCGCCACCTCCGGATGCTCGAAAGTTCGGGCAGCACCCAGGGGCTGCTGCCCAAGGTGATGGCTGCCTACAACGCCGGTCTGGCGCCGGTTGCCCGCTGGAACAGCGAAGTGATCGACCAAGGCGATCCGCTGCTGTGGATGGAATCGATCCCCTATTGGGAAACGCGCGGCTACGTGAACATAGTCATGCGCAATTACTGGATGTACGAGCGGCAGGCGGGCGGCCCTTCGGAAAGCCGGATGGCGCTGGTCCAGGGCATGTGGCCTACCTTCCCCGGCCTGACGGGCGCGCAGGGCAAGCGGATTGCCGCGAATGGAGTGGTTCTGCGTGGCCGTTGACCCCGAACGGCTGTTCAAGCCAATCAATATCGCCGTGCTCACCGTGTCCGACACGCGCGGGCCGGAAGACGACACCAGCGGCGACATTCTGGTCGAACGGATCAAGGCGGCGGGCCACAAACTTGCCGCACGCGCCATCGAGATCGACGACGCCAGCCGCGTCGCCAGCCGTCTCAACAACTGGATCGACGATCCTTCGATCGATGCCGTGATAACTACTGGCGGCACCGGCCTGACCGGCAGGGACGTGACGCCCGAAGCGCTCGAGCGCATCAAGCAGGCGGGTGAAGGACGCGACATTCCCGGCTTCGGCGAGATCTTCCGCCTGATCAGCTACCGCACCATCGGCACCTCGACCGTGCAGTCGCGCGCCTGCGCCATAGTCTCGCGAGGCACCTATATCTTCGCCCTGCCCGGCTCGAACGGTGCGGTGAAGGACGGCTGGGACGGAATCCTTGCCGAGCAGCTCGACAGCCGCAACCGGCCTTGCAATTTCGTCGAATTGATGCCGAGACTGCGCGAGGTCTGATTGGCCCCGCGCGGGCTTACTTCTGCCCGCCCTCGGTAAAATAGCCGCGCACCTGGCCAAGCATGACTTGCCACCAATCGACGACATCGGCGAAATTGGCCTTGGTCAGCCCGCCCACCGTGGTGACGTCATAGGAGAACGCGAGCGAGCCGTTCTCGTTCAGCGCCATCTGGCTGAACCGCTTCTTGCGGTTCCAGTTGTTCGCCAGTTCGAGCGTGTTCTTGCCATCGTCGGCAAAGGAGATGACGAACCCTAGCGAGCGGCACTGCTTGTTGTTCGTGCAACCGTTGAAGTTGAGCCGGTATTCGTAGCCGGCCGCTGCGCTGATGATCTGCGGATCGCCGCTTTCGTGCTTGGTCAGCTCCGCCCGGTAGCCCAGTTTGCGCAGCTCGTCGGTGACCGATTGCGGGTCTGAGGCGCAGATGTGGTCAGCGGGGCAAGGCGGCGGCTCAGTCTCTGCGCTCGCCACGGCCGGAACTGCGGCCAGTCCGGCAGCCAAGGCTGCAACAATCACCTGTTTCATGGAACTAACCTCCCCGCCGTTCGACCGCGAACCACGATGAACCGTTTCAGCCGGGATTGTCAATTCGTTCCTCTTGTGTTCTAATATGGGCATGCCTCAGCAAGCCTCCGCGAACAGCCGCGGCGCCCCATTCAACGCAGTGCCGTCGCGCTTCGGGCTGGCCGAGCGCGAAGCGGACGGGGACTGGCGCGATGTGGAAGAACTTGTGGACGGCCCTGCGGACAAGCTGCGGACTAGTGTCACCGAAGAACATCCGCGGTCGATCCTGAGCTTCAACACCTCGCCCGACATTCCCTTCGACCGTTCGGTCAATGCCTATCGCGGCTGCGAGCACGGCTGCGTCTATTGCTTCGCGCGGCCCAGTCATGCGTTTCACGACCTCTCGCCCGGCCTCGATTTCGAGACCAGACTTTTCGCCAAGCCGCAGGCGGCGCGGCTGCTGCGCGAAACGCTTGCCAAGCCGGGCTACCGGCCCGCGCCGATCGCGATGGGAACCAACACCGATCCCTATCAGCCGATCGAGACGCGGTACCGCATTACCCGGCAAGTGCTCGAATTGTGCCTCGAAACGCGCCATCCGGTGATGATCACCACCAAGTCCGACCGGGTACTGCGCGATCTCGACCTGCTGGCCGAGATGGCGAAGCTGGGTCTGGTCGGCGTCGGCATCTCGGTGACCAGCCTCGATCCCGCCTTGTCGCGCCTGCTCGAGCCGCGCGCCGCCTCGCCCGCCAAGCGGCTGGATGCACTCGAACGGCTGGCAAACGCGGGCGTGCCCGCACACGTTTTGATCGCACCGGTCATCCCGGCAATCACCGACGAGTATATTGAGGCGATCCTCGAGGCGGCGGCGAAAGGCGCTGTGCGCTCGGCGAGCTGGATTTTTCTGCGCCTGCCGCACGAGGTTGCACCGCTGTTCCGCGAATGGCTTGAAACTCATTTCTCTGACCGCGCCGCCAAGGTCATGGCGATCGTGCGCGATGTTCGCGGCGGGCGCGACAACGACCCGCGTTTCGGCAGCCGCATGAAGCCCGATGGCGTCTGGGCCGAGCTATACCGGCGGCGGTTCCGGATTGCCTGCCAGCGCCTTGGCATCAACACCCAGCGGCACGCGCCGCTCGATTGCAGCCAGTTCCGCAAACCCGATCTCACCGGCCAGCTCAGCCTGCTTTAGCGCGCAAAATGTCGCAAACCCGCCGTTAACCACCAATTTATTGGAACGGGCGGCGTGCTGCGGGGTTACGGGCAGAGCATTCAAGCACGGTACTGGAATTTCACATGAGCGAAGAACGCATCACCACGGTCGAAACGGGCGACAGCGCCGGGCCGAACACCGCGCATACCACCATCATCCGCGACGATGGCCCCCGCAGCAGCGGTGCAGGCTGGCTGATCGGGATCGTGCTGGTGATCGCACTGGTTGCCGGGTTCCTGCTGGTCACCCAGACGTCGACAAGCGAGGCGGCCAAGGACAATGCCATCGCTGAGGCAGCGGGCAACGTCGGAGATGCCGCGAAGTCGGTCGGCAATGCCGCGCAGAATGCAGGCGAAGCCGTGGAAAACGCGGCGAAGAACGCCGGCAACTGAGAACCGTCAGGACGGCAGGACGTATCCTGCGTACTGGTCGCGCAGGTCCTTCTTGCTGATCTTGCCGCTGGCGGTGTGCGGGATCTCGTCGACGAATTCCACCGCATCGGGAAGCCACCACTTGGCGACCTTGCCCGATAGGAATGTGCACAGGTCATCGCCGCTGACGGCGCTTCCCGGCTTGCGCACGACGACCAGGATCGGCCGCTCGTCCCAGCGCGGATGCGGCACGCCGATGGCAGCGGCTTCGGCAACTTCGGGATGAGCGACGGCCGCGTTTTCCAGATCAACCGAGCTGATCCATTCGCCGCCCGACTTGATTACGTCCTTGGTGCGGTCGGTAAGCTGGACCGAACCATCGGGATGGATCAGCGCGACATCGCCGGTATCGAACCAGCCGTCCGGCCCGGCGGCGTCTTCTTCCGCCTTGAAATAGCGCTGGACCGTCCAGTGACCTCGCACTTGCAAGGCACCCGCCGACTTGCCGTCGCGCGGCAGTTCCACGTTCGGATCGTCAAGGCTGACCGCGCGCACTTCAGCGCCGTAACCAACGCTGCCCTGCAATGCCTTATGGGCGACCTGTTCGTCGAAACTCATTTCGCCCCAGCCAGCGGTCTCGCCCGACATCGTCGCCACGGGCGACGTTTCGGTCATGCCCCAGGCGTGGCAGACGCGCACGCCCGCCTTCATCAGCCGCGCGATTACGCTGGTCGGCAAGGCGGACCCGCCAGACATGGCTTCGGCGATGGGAGGCAGCTCCTGCCCGGTGGCGTCGAGATGCTGGAATACTGCGAACCAGACGGTCGGCACGCCCGCAACCATGGTCACGCCCTCGTCGCGCATAAGCTCGCATAGCCAGACGGGATCGTTGACCTGGCAATAGACCAGCTTGGCCCCTACGATCGGCGCGGCCCAAGGCACCCCCCAGTTGTTGGCGTGGAACATCGGCACAACCGGCATTATCACAGACGACGGTGTCGAGTTCATCGCCGAAGGCTGCACCGAATAGAGCGTGTGCAGGATGTTGGAACGATGCTCGTAAAGCACGCCCTTGGGATTGCCGGTGGTCCCGCTGGTGTAGCACAGCATGCACGGATCGCGCTCGCTACCGGTCGCCCACGCGGCATCGCCGTCATGCGCGCCGATCCAGGCGTCGAATTCGCCGTCGTCGAAGCAGATGTATTTTTCGACCGTTTTCCAGCGCGGTTTCATCCGCTCGACGATCGGACGAAACACCGCGTCATAGATCAGGATGCGGTCCTCGGCATGGTTGACGATATATTCGAGCTGCTCGTCGAACAGGCGCGGGTTGATGGTGTGAATCACCCCGCCCGCGCCTGTCGCCCCGTACCACGTGACGAGGTGGCGGTTGTGGTTCATCGCCAGGGTGGCGACCCGGTCATGCGGCCTCAGCCCGAAGCGGGCGAGTGCCTGCGCCATCTTGAGCGCGTCGCGGCGCACCCCGGCCCACGTGGTCCGCTCAGTGCTACCATCGGCCATGCGCGTAACGATTTCGCGATTCGGGTGCTCGCGCGCGCCGTGATCGATCAGGCCGCTGACTCGCAGCTCCCAGTGCTGCATGGCTCCAAGCATGGTCTCTCCGCTTTATGTTCTTGTCAGGCAGCGCGCCGCAAGTGTCCTCCCGTACGCTGCTTGCCAAAGGAAACTACCGTCAGACCATCGATTGCATCAAGCGTTTCGATCAATTCACCCGAAAGCGAGAAATCCCAACCCAATCGCAGCGGCACGCTGCCGCCATCGGCGGTGCGCAAGTTGATCTGCACTTCGCCGCGCCGGTTCTCGCCGCGTTCAAGCAGCAAGGCGATCTGCTGGACCGCCTCGACCGTCCAGACATCGCATTCTAGCCGCATCCGCGCGGTATTGGTAACTTCGGTGAGCGGGACCGCGCCGCGAACGGTCATGCGCGGCGGCTCTTCCGGGCTTGGGCTATCAAGCTCGACGGTGAGCAGCACGCAGGTTCCCTCCGCCGCCCACCGCTGGAAACTGTCGACCAGCCCTTCCTCGAAGCAACTTGCTGAAAACTGGCCCGAGCTGTCGGAAAAATCGGCCATCACGAAATCCTTGCCGCGCTTGGTCTTGCGGCGCTGCACGCCTTCCACCATCGCCGCGAGGACCGCATTTTGACGCGTCTCGCCGGGCATTTGCTCGCCGCCGGAACCGCCCGCCATGATGCTGGCATGGCTGCGCGCGCCATTGGCGGAGGCCACCGCGCGGAATTGCTCCACCGGATGCGCGGCGAAATAGAAGCCGAATGCCTCGCGTTCCTTCGCCATCTGCTCGGCCCGGCTCCACGGCTGCGCCGGGGCGAGGCGCAGTTCCTGCCCGGACTGCACGCCTTCGCCGAACAGCCCCGCCTGCCCGCTGGTGCGGCTGCGCTCGGCCTCGTCGGCGGAAGCGAGCAGCAAGTCGGCGCTGGCGAGCACGCTCGCCCGGTTCGGCTCGAGGCTGTCGAACGCGCCCGCGCTGGCCAGCCCTTCGAGCTGGCGGCGGTTCATCGATCCAGCCGGCACACGCGCGAACAGGTCTTCGAGGCTGGCGAAGCGGCCATTGGCGCTGCGCTCCTCGGCAATTGCGTCCATCGCCTTTTCACCGACATTGCGGATGCCGGCGAGGCCATAGCGCACCGCATGGCCCTCGTCGGTCTGTTCGACACTGAACTCAGCGAACGAGGCATTGATGTCGGGCGGCTCCAGCGCGATGCCGCTGCGGCGCATGTCATCTACGAATACCGCCAGCTTTTCCGACTGGTGCATGTCGAAGCACATCGAGGCGGCAAAGAATTCGTGCGGGTAATGCGTCTTGAGCCAGGCCGTCTGGTAGGCAAGCAGGGCATAGGCCGCCGCGTGCGACTTGTTGAAGCCGTAGCCGGCGAACTTGTCGATCAAGTCGAACAGCTCGTTGGCTTTGCGGGCGTCAATCGCCGACACCTCGGCGCAGCCATCGACAAAGCGCTGGCGCTGCGCGTCCATTTCGGCCTGTACCTTTTTGCCCATCGCGCGGCGCAGCAGGTCGGCATCGCCCAGCGAATAGCCGGCAAGGATCTGCGCGGCCTGCATCACCTGTTCCTGATAGACGAACACGCCGTAGGTTTCGGCAAGGATCCCCGCCAGCTTGGGATGAGGATATTCGATCGCCTCCAGGCCGTTCTTGCGCCGGCCGAACAGCGGAATGTTGTCCATCGGGCCGGGCCGGTAAAGCGAGACCAGCGCGATGATGTCGCCAAAGCTGTCCGGCTTCACTGCCGCCAGCGTACGCCGCATGCCTTCGGATTCGAGCTGGAAGACGCCAACCGTGTCGCCGCGTTTGAGCAGGTCGTAGACCGCCGGATCGTCCCAGGCGAGACCATCGAGATCGAGCGCGATGCCGCGCGCCTCCAGCAGGTCGACCGCCTTCCTCAAGACCGAAAGCGTCTTGAGGCCAAGGAAGTCGAACTTCACCAACCCCGCGTCCTCGACATATTTCATGTCGAACTGCGTCACCGGCATGTCCGAACGCGGATCGCGGTAAAGCGGGACGAGCTGAGCCAACGGGCGGTCGCCGATCACCACGCCCGCCGCGTGAGTCGAGCTGTTGCGCGGCAGGCCTTCGAGCTGCCTGGCCAGATCGACCAGCCGCCGCACTTCGTCATCGCGGCGATATTCGTTGGCGAAATCGGCCGCGCTTCCAAGCGCGCGTTCAAGCGTCCACGGGTCGGTCGGGTGGTTGGGCACCATCTTGCACAGCCGGTCGACCTGCCCATAAGGCATCTGCAGAATGCGTCCGCAATCGCGCAGCACCGCGCGCGCCTTCATCTTGCCGAAGGTGATGATCTGCGCGACGTGATCGTGGCCGTATTTGCTTTGGACATAGCGGATCACCTCGCCGCGCCGGGTTTCGCAGAAGTCGATGTCGAAATCGGGCATCGACACGCGTTCCGGGTTGAGAAACCGCTCGAACAACAGCCCCAAACGTATTGGATCTAGGTCGGTAATCGTCAGCGACCAGGCGACTAGCGACCCCGCGCCCGAGCCGCGTCCCGGCCCTACGGGAATGCCGTTTTCCTTGGCCCACTTGATGAAATCGGCGACGATCAGGAAGTATCCGGCAAAGCCCATCGTGTTGATGACGTCGATCTCGAATTCGAGGCGGTCGAGATAGACCTTGAGATCCTCGCTGGGCATCTCGCCATAGGGTTCGAGCCGCCTCGCCAGCCCCGCGCGGGCATCCTCCGCCAGCATCCGGCTTTCGCCTTCCTTGTCGCCGGCAAGACTGGGCAGGATCGGACTGCGCCGAGGCGGCGCGAAGGCACAGCGCTGCGCCACCACGAGCGTATTGACGATGGCTTCGGGAAGATCGGCAAAGACCTCCTCCATCATCGGCGAGGACTTGACCCAGCGCGCGCTGGAACTGCGCGGCCTCTCGGAGGCATCGATGTGGGTGGAGTTGGCGATGCACAGCAAGGCATCGTGCGCCGCATGAAAGCCCGGCTCGGCGTAATTGGCAGGATTCGTGCCGACCAGCGGCAGGTCGCGGTCATAGGCAATCGCGATCAGCGCCTGCTCGCTCACCGCCTCGACTGGATCGCCGCTGCGCGCGATCTCGATGTAGAGCCGCCCGGCGAACAGCGCCTCAAGCCGCGCGCAATAATCCTGCGCCGCATCGTTCCTGCCATCGGCGAGCATCCGCGCCAGCGCGCCTTCGCCCGCGCCAGTCAGGCAGATCAGGCCCTCGCTGCGCCCCTCAAGCGCCTCGATCGGAACATGCGCCTCGAAATGCAGCGGGCGTTCGAGATGCGCGGCGGAAACGAGATGGCACAGGTTCTGCCAGCCCTGCTCGTCCTTGGCATAAAGCGCCAGCCAGTCGATCATCGGGTCCCGGCCCGGCGCATCGTCCATTGCCGGGCGCGACACGGCAAGGAATGTGCCGACAATCGGCTGCACGCCCATGTCGCGGCAGGCGCTGGCGAATGCCACCGAGCCATACAGGCCGTTGCGGTCGCAAATGGCGATGGCGGGAAATCCGCGCTCCTTGGCCAGCTTGGCGATGGCCTTGGGCTCGATCGCGCCTTCGAGCATGGTGTAGCTCGAAAACACGCGCAGCGGTACGAAGGGAGCAAAGGCCATGGCGCATAGCTAGCGAGAGCGCCGCGCCATGCAAGCCATGTGGCGCACCCGCGCTGCCTAAGCTGGGGACAGCGCGGCTATACTTGTCCGGATAGTGCGCTATGTTCGCGAATTGGGGACTTAGCAGGAGGACGGACATGGAGGACTTGGAAAAGCGGCCGGGACTGGGACCGATTCCGGCCAAACTGGTGGATCGCGCCAAGGCGATCATCCTCAAGCCGGTCGAAGAATGGCCCAGGATCGCCGCCGAACCCGATAGCCAGGGCGACATCCTGCGCAGTTATGTCGTGCCGCTCGCCGCCATCGGCCCGGTCGCCGGCCTGATCGGCGGCCAGCTGTTCGGCTATGGCGCGCTGTTCGTTTCCTACCGTCCCAGCATCGTCACTTCGCTGGTCACTGCGGTTCTGGGGTTCGTGCTGACGATCGTCGGGGTTTTCGTGCTCGCCGCGATTGCCGACTGGCTGGCGCCCAAGTTCGAGGGCCAATCGAACAAGCAGAACGCCTTCAAGCTCGTCGCTTATGGCGGCACGGCGGCATGGCTGGCCGGGATCTTCAGCCTGGTGCCGATGCTCGCGGTATTCGGGCTTCTGGGGCTCTACAGCATCTACCTGTTCTACACCGGTGTCGGCCCGATGATGGCCGTGCCCGAGGCAAAGCGCATCGGCTATACCGTCGTCACCTTCCTTGTGGCTGCGGTGCTTTACTGGATAGTGGCGCTCGCGGTGGGCATGGTGGTTGCCGCTGTCGGGCTCGGCGCGGCGGGCATCGGCGCCATTTCCGGCGCGGTAGCCGACGAGGATGAGGTCACGATCTCGATCCCGGGCGTGGGCTCGGTCAATTCCAGCAAGATCGAGCAGGCGGCAGAGCGCGCCGAGAAGATCCAGAAGGGCGAGATCAAGCCGGTCGACACGGCGGTGCTCAAGGCAATGCTGCCCGATTCGATCGGCGGCTTCACCCGCAGCGGCTTCGAGACGATGGCGCTCGGTGTTGCCGGAACCGGCGTGGAAGGCGATTACAAGTCGGGCGAGCAGCAGTTCAGCCTCAAGGTGCAGGACATGCTCGCGCTTTCCGGGCTTGCCGGGATCGGCTCCGCCATGGGCATCGAGCAGGAAAAGGAAGACGAAAACGGATATGAGCGCATCGGCACGGTAGGTGGCCAGTGGCGCGAGGAGCGCTGGAACAAGAGCGCTGGCGACGGCACCTATGCGATCATGATCGCCGACCGCTTCCGCGTCGAGGCGAGCGGCACCGTTGATAATATCGAGGTGCTCAAGTCCGCGGTCGCTTCGGTCGACGCGGGCGATCTGGAGGATCTGGCCGAATAACCGGGACCCTTAGTCCTCTCCGGTCTCTGCCGCGCGGATCTTCGCGCGGGTGCTGCGCACTAGCGAAACCGCGCCGTAAGCAATCAGCGCGCCGAGGAATATCCACACCCATACCGGAATGTTGCGGCCCGCCACGGCAAGATAGAGATAGGCCGAAACGAAGCAGAAACCCGCGCACAGCGTGGGCGCCAGAGTTGATCGACCCGCCCGCGCCCGCCTGACCAGCCAGCCGATCGAAGCGAGGAAAAACGGGATCGCGCCGACATAGATCGTGCCGAAGATCAGCGGATTGACGCCGTAATCGCGGCCCAGCGACAGGAACCAGTCGCTAATCGCCGCGATCACTGGCTCAGCACGCCGTCGTGCAATCGCACCACCCGGTCCATCTGCGCAGCCAGCCGCTCGTTGTGCGTGGCGACGAGCGTCGCGCTGTTTTCGCCGCGCACAAGTTCGAGGAACTGCACGAGCACCTTGTCGGCAGTCGCCTCGTCGAGATTGCCGGTCGGCTCGTCCGCCAGCACCAGCGCGGGCCGGTTGGCCAGCGCGCGCGCCACGGCGACGCGCTGCTGTTCGCCGCCCGAAAGCCTGCTCGGGCGGTGCTGCAGCCGTTCGCCGATCCCGAGCGCGGAAAGCAGTTCGCGGGCGCGCTCCTCGGCTTCGGCCTGGCCCTTGCCTGCGACAAGCTGCGGCAGGACGACATTCTCGATCGCGGTGAAATCGGGGAGCAGGTGATGGAACTGGTATACGAAGCCAAGATGATCGCGCCGGATCACCGCGCGCGCATCGCCGTCCAGCCGGGTCGCATCGTGCCCGGCAATCTCGATCTTTCCGCCGAAGCCGCCTTCGAGCAGCCCGACCGCCTGCAGCATGGTCGACTTGCCCGAGCCAGACGCGCCGAGCAGGGCCACGATCTCGCCGGGATTGATTGAAAGATCGACCCCGCGCAGCACGTCGATCCGCGCGTCGCCCTGCTGAAAGCTGCGCGTCAAGGCGGTGATCCGAACGACCGGGCTACTCATAGCGCAGCACCTGCACCGGATCGGTGCTCGCCGCGCGCCACGCCGGATAAAGCGTGGCAAGGAAGCTGAACACCAGCGCCATGGCCGAAATTGCGAAAACCTCGAACGGATCGGTCCGGCTAGGCAGCTCGGTCAGGAACCGGATCGAGGGATCCCACAGGTTCTGGCCGGTGAGGATCTCGACCAGCCGCACGATCGGCTGGCGGAAATAGAGGAACACGAAGCCCAGAATCAGGCCAGCGACCGTCCCCAGCGCGCCGACGAGGAATCCGGTCGTCACGAAAATTTTCATCAGCGAGCGGCGAGTCGCGCCCATGGTGCGCAGGATCGCGATATCGCGGGTCTTGGCGCGCACCAGCATGATCAGCGAAGACAGGATGTTGAACACCGCGACGAGTACGATGATCGAGAGCACCACGAACATCGCCACCCGCTCGACCGCCAATGCCTCGAACAGCGTGGCGTTGATCGTCTTCCAGTCGCTTATCACCGCCCTGCCCACCAATTTGCGCGAAAGCGGCGCCAGGATTTCTCCGACATTGTCGGGATCGTCGGTGGTCAGTTCGATCATGCCGACGGTGTCGCCGATCAGCAGCAGGGTCTGCGCGTCCTGCATCGGCATGACCACGAAGGCCTGGTCGTAGTCGTAGACGCCGATTTCGAAAATTGCCGAAACGGTATAGGCGATCTGGCGCGGGACCGTGCCGAATGGGGTGGAACGGCCCTGCGGATTGATCACGGTGATGGAATCGCCGACTCTTGCGCCGAGGTTTTCGGCGAGCCGCGAACCCAGCGCGACATTGCCGGTGCCCGGCTGCAGGTCCTGCAGACGTCCCACCTTCACCTTGGGCGCGATGCGGCGAATGTCTTCTGCGGTGTTGCCGCGCACCAGCACCGCCTCCACCCGGCCGTTGAAACTTGCCAGCAGCGGCTGTTCGATCAGCGGCGAGGCGCGGGTAACGCCCGGTGTCTCGCGAACATCCTTCAATACGGATTGCCAGTTATCCAGCCGGCCGCCGTAAGCCTGGATGATCGCGTGGCCGTTCAGACCCACGATCTTGTCGAACAGTTCGGCGCGGAACCCGTTCATCACGCTCATCACGATGACCAGTGCGGCAACCCCCAGCGAGACGGCTACCAGGCTGATACCGGCGACAAGCGCAATGAATGCCTCGCTCCTGCCCGGAAGCATGTAGCGTTTCGCGATCGTCCATTCGAAGGGAGAGAGGATCAAGCGGATTGCCTGTCATTCTGCGCGGGAATATCGCGCGCAATAGGGTGTGCCCGGCAGGCTGGCAAGGAGCGGCAAGGACTTTCCCCGCAGCGAAGCTCTGCCCCTTGCAATTCATGCTGCAAGCGCGCACATGCGGGCCGCAAGGGGCACCCAGCCGGACCCACGGACCCGATGAACCTGACTAATCCCTTTCTCGATGCTGATGGCGACAAACTCCGCGAGGAGTGCGGCATTTTCGGCGTGATCGGCAGCAAGGACGCCGCTGCGGTGACCGCGCTTGGCCTCCATGCCCTGCAGCACCGCGGCCAGGAAGCGGTCGGAATCGTCAGCTTCGACGGGCACGAGTTCTTTGCCCGGCGCGGGCTCGGCCACGTTGCCCAGGTCTTTTTCGACAGCGCCATCCTGGGCGAGCTGCCCGGCGAGATGGCTTCCGGTCATGTCCGCTATTCCACCACCGGCGGCCAGGGCCTGCGCAATGTCCAGCCGCTCCACGCCGATCTTGCGCGCGGCGGCTTCACCGTGGCGCACAACGGCAACATTTCGAACGCAATGGCCCTGAAGCGCGAACTTGTGAGCAAGGGCGCGATCTTCCAGTCGACTTCGGACACCGAGGTCATCATTCACCTCATCGCCACCAGCCGCTATCCCACCCTGCTCGACCGTTTTGTCGATGCCCTGCGAATGATCGAGGGCGCCTATTCGCTAATCTGCATGACGACCAAGCGAATGATCGCCTGCCGCGATCCGCTGGGCATCCGCCCGCTGGTCATGGGCAAGATCGGCGAGGCGACCGTGTTCGCCAGCGAAACAGTCGCGCTCGATGTGGTCGGCGCGGAATTCGTCCGCGAGATCGAGCCGGGCGAAATCGTCGAAGTCCGCCAGGATGGCCGGGTGACGAGCCATCACCCCTTCGGCAGGCAAAATCCGCGTCCCTGCATCTTCGAGCACGTGTACTTTGCCCGCCCCGATTCGAACATGGATGGACGCTCGGTCTATGCCGTGCGCAAGCAGATCGGGGTCGAACTTGCGCGCGAATCGCTTGCCCCTGCCGATATCGTCGTGCCCGTGCCTGACAGCGGAGTCCCCGCCGCCATCGGTTATGCGCAGGAATCGGGCTTGCCGTTCGAGCTTGGCATCATCCGTTCGCACTATGTCGGGCGCACTTTCATCCAGCCTTCGGACGGCGCGCGCAATGCCGGCGTCAAGCGCAAGCACAATGCCAACCAGTCGGTCGTCAAAGGAAAGCGCATCGTCCTAATCGACGATTCGATCGTGCGCGGCACCACCAGCCTCAAGATCATCGAGATGATGCGCGATGCCGGCGCTGCCGAAGTCCACATGCGCATCGCCAGCCCGCCGACCGAGCACAGCTGCTTCTACGGCGTCGACACCCCCGAACGCTCCAAGCTGCTTGCCGCCAACATGCAGGTTGACGCGATGGCCGACTTCATCAAGGCGGACAGCCTCGCATTCATCAGCATCGACGGGCTTTATCGCGCGGTGGGCGAGGCCAAGCGCGATGCCGCCTGCCCGCAGTTCTGCGACGCCTGCTTCACCGGCGACTATCCGACCCGGCTGACCGACCATGACGAGCTTGAGAATACCGAGCTCCTGACCCTGCCGTTCGGCGACGGGAAGGCCAGCAAGGTCGCGTGAACGAAGGCGCGTTCACGGGTGAAGTCGCTCTGGTCACGGGCGCAAGCCGCGGCATTGGCGCGGCGACCGCGCTCGCCCTCGCCCAGGCGGGCGCGCATGTTGTCCTGACCGGCCGCGATACCCGCGCGCTCGAAGCGGTCGAGGAACAGATCCACGAGGCTGGCGGCACCGCAACAATAGCGCCGGTCGATCTTGCCGAGCCTGATGGCATCGCCCGGCTCGCCACCGCCGTCGCGCAGCGCTGGGGCAAGCTCGACGTGCTGGTCATCAACGCCGCGCTGCTGCCGCAGCTCGGCCCTGTTACCGATATCGACCAAGGCGCGTTCAACCGGGCGCTGACCGTCAATGTGCTGGCAACGCAGGCGCTGCTCGCCAACTTCACGCCGCTGCTCAAGAAAAGCGGCAATGCCCGCGTGATCGGGCTGACCAGTTCGGTAGCGACCACCCCGCGCGCCTTCTGGGGGGCCTATGCCTCCAGCAAGGCGGCATTCGAAGTGCTGCTCGATTGTTTTGCGCAGGAGACCAGGAACATCGCGAAGCTGCGCGTCGCGATCGTCAATCCCGGCGCCACCCGCACCGCGATGCGCGCCCGCGCCTATCCGGGCGAAGACCCGGCGACACTGAAGGGTCCGGAGGTTGTCGCAGCACGTTTGGTTGAGCTGCTTGGTAAACAGTTCGCCAGCCCTCACCGCGAATCCGTTAACCATTCCTGACAACGCCAGGGTAACGAAATCGGCAGATATTTTGGTCACACCGGCGCGCAATTTGCGCCGTGTTGGAGCCAATGAAGATGTCGACGCTCAAAAGTCTTGGAAATCGCTATGCGATGGCAGCGCAGGAAGACCGCAGCGCGCCGCGCAAGCGCGTCTCGATACCGGCCTCGCTGCGCGCCTCGGGCAGCAAGGGCGTCCAGACCGTCATCAATGATCTGTCGCTATCAGGTTTCTCGGCAACGTCGATCAACCGCATCCATCCCGGAACGATCGTGTGGCTGACCATGCCCGGTTTCGAATCGATGCAGGCCAGCGTGGTGTGGTGGGAAGATGGGCTTGTCGGCTGCGCCTTCGAGCAGCTCTTGAGCCCGATCATCCATGACAACATCCTTGGCCGCTGGTGCAACGACGGGATATATGTCCCGCGCGGCTGAAACGGGACGGCCGGGTCAGGCGCGCTTGACCAGCGTCACCTGCGCAACATCGATACCAAGGCCGCGAAACCCGCCTTCGCAGTACATCAGGTAATAGCGCCACAGATCGACGAATTCCCGGTCGAAACCGGGAGGCAGCCGCTGCTCCGCCACTGCCTGGTCGAACCGCTCGCGCCACTGGCGCAGCGTCTCGGCATAGTCGCTCGCAAAACCTTCACGGTCCTGCCATTCCAACCCGCGCTCCTCGGCCAGCTTGCGAAAGAGGCGCTCGCTCACCAGCAGCCCGCCGGGAAAGATGTAAGCCTGGATAAAATCGGCGCTGCGGGCGTAAGCCTCGAACAGGTCTTCGCGCATCGCGATATACTGGATCGCGGCGCGCCCGCCGGGCTTGAGGTTGCGGGCGATGCAATCGAAGAAGGTCGGCCAGTAAGCGCGGCCAACCGCCTCGACCATTTCGACGCTGACGATCCCGTCGAACTGCCCGCGCGTATCACGGTAATCCTGCTTGCGGAATTCGATGGCCGCATCGCCGTGCTTTGCCCGCGCGAAGGCAAGCTGCTCGTCGGACAAGCTGATGGCGGTGACCTGCGCGCCTTGGTCGGCGAGGTGACGGGCCAGCGCGCCCCAGCCGCAGCCGATCTCCAGCACCTCGCGCGCACCGCCTAGCCGGGCGGCAATCGTCTCAAGTTTGCGCCGCTGCGCCTGCTCCAGACTGTCGCCGGGGGCAAAGCGCGCGCTCGAATAGCACATGGCCGCATCGAGCCAGGCTGCGTAGAAATCGTTGCCGAGATCGTAGTGTGCATGGATGTTGCGCAGCGATCCTGCGCGCGAGTTGCGCCGCAGGAAATGGAACAGCCGCATCGCCCAGCGCCACGGCCCATGCGCGCGGCCAACGTCGCCCAGCGCGTCGGCGTTCTGCATGAACAGCGCGAACAGCGGCACCGGGTCAGGGCTTTCCCACTCGCCAGCCTGCCACGCCTGAAACCAGCCGATCGACCCGCCGGTGGCGAGCCGCAACAGCGAGCGGTAGCTGTTGAGGCGCACAACCGCGTCGAAACCGGCGCTTCGTCCCCCCAACTGGCGCTGCGACCCATCGGGCAGAGTGGCGCGGATCGAACCGGCTGCAACGCCGAGGTCTATCCGGTCAAGGATCCGAGAAACGCTGCCAGCCAGCAGGCGCGCGAGCCATTGTGGCCCCGCCCCTAAACGCCAGCCGCCCGAAACGAGCTGCTCCCCTCTCCCGGTTGCACGCGAGCTCATGCGGGGAATATGTCAAATTGTATCACCTTGGGCAATTCCTCACCGAATCGAGCGTCGGATCAGGTCTTTAGCTTTGCATAGGCAGCCATGGCACGCTCGCGCGCCTGCTTATGACCGACGATCTTGGCGGGATAACCGGGCGGACGCAGGTTGTCGGGGGGATCGTGAATCTGGGCATCGGGCAGGCCGGCAAGTTCGGGCACCCACTGTCTGATATAGCTCGCCGCCTCGAACTTTTCCGATTGCACCAGCGGCGCCATGATCCGGGGGAACATGTTCGAATCGACGCCGGTTCCAGCGACCCATTGCCAGTTGACCCCGTTGCTCGCGTAATCGGCATCGACCAGCGTATCCCAGAACCAGCGCTCGCCGTGCCGCCAATCGATCAGCAGGTGCTTGATGAGGAAACTCGCCGCGATCATGCGCACCCGGTTGTGCATCCAGCCGCTGACCCACAGCTGGCGCATCCCGGCATCGACGATCGGATAGCCGGTCAGGCCCTTTTGCCATGCCGCGAGGTCTTCCGCCGCGTGCTCGTCTCGCTCCGGGTCGCGCCATTCCAGCGCGTCAAACCGCTCGCGGTAATTGCGGGCGGAATAGTCCGGAAACTGCGCGATCACGTTCTGCGCATAGTCGCGCCAGCCAAGTTCGCCCAGGAACGTTTCGACCGAGCCGCCCGCATCCGCCACGGCGTGCCACACCGCCGCAGGCGATACCTCGCCGAAATGGAGGTGCGGCGAAAGGCGCGAGGAGCCTTCGATCGAAGGCAAGTTGCGTTCCTCGTCATACCGCCGCGCATGATCGGCAAATGCGGCAAGCGATTCGCCTGCACCCGCTTCGTCCGGTGTCCATTGATCGCGCAGCCCGCCTGCCCAGTCGGGCCGGGTGGGTAGCAGGTTCCAGTCCTCTAACCGGTCCGAGGCGGGCCATACATCGGGCGCGGGGATACGATCCGGAGCGGGCATTGGCGCAGGCGGCGGCATGCGCTTGGCCAGCGCGCGCCAGAACGGCGTGTAGATCCTGAACGGCGTCCCCGATCCGGTCAGCACCGATCCGGGCGGGGCGAGGTAGTTGCCGTGATGCAGATTGAGGTCGAGCGATTTGGCCACTGCCCGCTCGGCATTGCGCCACCATGGCTCGTAGTGATGAAGCGCATGGACTGTGCGGGCACCGGTTTCCGACGCAAGCTGCGCCAGAACCGCGTCGCTGCTGCCGCGCCGCAGGATCAGGCGCGAACCGCGAGAGCGCAGCGCCGCATCGAGGCTTGCAAGGCTGTGGTGCAGCCACCAGCGCGAGGCGCCGCCCCTCCGGCGATGCCTGGGCGTCTCGTCGTCGAGCACATAGACCGGGATGACTGGCGCGCCGCAGCTTGAGGCCGCCAGCAGCGCCGCCTGATCGGCCATCCGCAAGTCGCGCCGCAGCCAGACGATTTCAGGTATAGCCATCTGCGATCACCCCCTTCGGCTATCGTGGAACGGATCGGCCCACGCACGGTTCCTATGACGATGCCCCCTCACCAACTGTCCCGCACGCGGGAGCGCTACGCGCAAACCACCGCCAGGGGCAGGTGCTTTCTGGCGGGCAGCGTTTGCTGGGCGCTGTTCGTGCTGGTCGCTGTCCTGGTCGATACGGGCGCCGCGCAGGAGCTGGACCGTGCCGGGCTCCTTTACTGGCGCACTACCGAACTGGGCCCACGGGGGCCAGGATGGCTGCTCGAGGCGGTGCGCGATTTCACTTCGTTGGGAGGCGTGCTGCTGCGCCACCTGATCGTGCTCGGCGCGGCGGCGAGCCTGCTGTTCCTGAGGCACAAAAGAGAAAGCCTGCTTTTGATCGCCACCGTCTTGAGCGGATGGTGGGTCAACACGGGCCTCAAGCTGCTGGTCGCACGTCCACGGCCCGAAATCGTCCCGCACCTTGCCGAAGCTGGCGGCATGAGCTTTCCGAGCGGGCACAGCTTCAACGCGGCAGTGGCCTATACCGCGATAGCCCTGACATTCGGTGCGCTGACGCCGCGTCGGAGTGTCCGCGTGGCGATCATGACCTGTGCGCTGGTGATGACCCTGCTCATTGCCATGAGCAGGGTTTGGCTTGGCGTCCACTACCCGACCGATTGCGCAGCCGGGTGGCTGGGCGGGACAGGGTGGGCGCTGCTGTCAGCCACGCTGTTCGCCCCGCCGGATGGCGAGCCTGTGAGCCTTCCGCCGCAACCGGCGAAAGGTTCTTCCGGCCCCTAGCCCTCGACCGTCCAGGTCTGGCCCTTGGCAAGCAGCTTGCCGAGATCGGCCACGCGGCCCGCGCTCGATTTTTCGCGTTCGGCAACCACGTCGGAATCGAACGTCGGCTTGGGATCGTCGTAGATGACGCCCAGCGCCATCGGAAACTCGCGGAATTTCGGCGCGACGCGCAGGTCGACAAGCATGTAGGCGACCGCACGGTTAGTGACGTCGTGAACGATGACGCCAGCCGACTGCCAATCGCCATCAACCACATCGACAACCTTGAGCGCGAGGTTCGCGACGTCGAGCGCGATGCCCTTGGTGCCGCCTGCAAACAGCATCGGCGCGCCGTTTTCGAGCCACAGCTGCTGGTCCTCGACGCCCTTGGCGGCGGCGAAGTCGTCGAAGATGTCCTTGTTGTAGACGATGCAGTTCTGGAAGATCTCGATGAAGGCAGCGCCGCGGTGAGCGTGGGCGGCCTTGAGCACGTCGGGCAGGTTCTTCGACACGTCGAAGCCGCGCGCCACGAACCGCGCGCCCGAACCCAGCGCGAAAGCGCAGGGGCTGGCGGGCCGGTCCACCGAGCCAAGCGGCGAGCTGGGCGAATTGGTGCCCTGGCGGCTGGTCGGCGAGTACTGGCCCTTGGTCAGGCCGTAGATCTCGTTGTTGAACAGCAGGATCTGGCAATCGAGGTTACGGCGCAGAATGTGCATCGTGTGATTGCCGCCAATCGACATGCCGTCACCGTCACCGGTCACCAGCCAGACGTCGAGCTCGGGATTGGCGAGCTTGATGCCGGTGGCGAAAGCAGGCGCGCGGCCATGGATCGTGTGGAAGCCGTAGCTCTCGACATAGTAGGGAAAACGGCTCGAGCAGCCGATACCCGAGACGAACACGGTCTTCGAAGGGTCCGCGCCAAGCTGCGGCAAGGTGCGCTGCACCGCCTTGAGGATCGCGTAATCGCCGCAGCCGGGACACCAGCGCACTTCCTGGTCGGTTTCCCAGTCCTTGAGCGTGGTCTCGATCTTGGTCATCTCGTTCATTTGTTTTCAGCCTCCGGGCTGGGCAGCTGGGTGTCGTTGACGGGAATTTCGCCTCCCTCGTTGCCGGGGACGCCGTCAAAATAGGCGGCGATCGCCTCTTCGAGCTCTGCGATGGCGAAGGGCTGGCCGGACACCTTGTTGAGCGGCTTGGCGTCGATCAGGAACTGGTCGCGCAGCACGGTCTTGAACTGGCCGGTATTCATTTCGGGCACCAGCACGTTGTCATAGCCGCGCAGCAGCTGGCCGAGGTTGCTCGGAAGCGGCCAGACATGGCGGACGTGGACGTGGCTGACGTCGTAGCCCTTCTTGCGCGCGCGGCGCACGGCC
This sequence comes from Sphingomonadaceae bacterium, assembly GCA_947477745.1. Classification (GTDB taxonomy): domain Bacteria; phylum Pseudomonadota; class Alphaproteobacteria; order Sphingomonadales; family Sphingomonadaceae; genus Novosphingobium. Next base: position 59,317 of record CANJUF010000012.1, read on the forward strand.
TGATGTATCGGCCCGTAAGTCGATCCCCAGCCGACCAGGACCAGCTTGCCGGTCTCGGTGCCAAGGCTGACGTCCTGTTCGGGAATGGCCTTCGCGACGCCGTCGATCTTGCCCTTGCGCGCGTCGGTCTGCGCCTGGTGCGTGTCGGGCGAATAGTCGAGATTGCCGGTGTCGATTGCCTTCTCGATGCCGCCGATGCGGTGCATCAGGTCCTTCGTGCCCGGCTTGATCCACGGGCGCACGCCGCGCGCATCGCGCTTGTAAGGCAGCAGCGTGTCGTCGGGGCCGTTCTTGTCTTCGAGGAACGAAACCGGGAACGGCTCGAACGAAGCCGGATCGGGCACCTTCCACGGTTCGGCGGCATTGGCGATATAACCATCGGTGAGCAGGATCACCGGGGTCATGAACTGGACCGCGATGCGGCAGGCCTCGATCGCGCAGTAGAAGGAATCCGACGGGCTGCGCGCCGCGATCACCGGCATCGGCGTATCGCCGTTGCGGCCATAGACCGCCTGATAAAGGTCCGACTGCTCGGTCTTGGTGGGAAGCCCGGTCGACGGGCCGCCGCGCTGCGAATTGACGATGACAAGCGGCAGCTCGGTCATCGCGGCTAGGCCCATCGCCTCACCCTTGAGGGCAATGCCGGGGCCGGAAGACGACGTCACGCCAAGCTGGCCGGCGTAGGACGCGCCGATCGCGGCGCAGATCGCGGCGATCTCGTCCTCGGCCTGGAAGGTGGTGACGCCGAATTCCTTCACCTTGACCAGGTTGTGCAGGATCGCCGAAGCGGGCGTGATCGGATAGCCGCCGAAGAACATCTTCAGGCCGGCAAGCTGCGCGCCCGCGACGAGGCCAAGGCTGATCGCCTCGGCGCCGGTGACGGTGCGGTAAAGCCCCGGCTTGGCCGGAACGGGATCGACATGGACGCGGTGCAGCGGCCCGGAAATCTCGGCAGTTTCGCCATAAGCGTGCCCGGCATTGAGCGCGGCGATATTGGCGCCGGCAATCTCGGGCTTCTTGGCGAACTTGGCGTTGATGCCGTCAATGATCGGCTGGCGATCACGGTCGAACATCCACAGCGCGAGGCCCAGCGTCCACATGTTCTTGCAGCGCAGCGCTTCCTTGTTGCCAAGGCCGAACGGCTTGACCGATTCGATCGTCAGCGCGCTGATGTCGAAGGCGAGCACGTCCCACTTGGCGAGGCTGCCGTCCTCGAGCGGATTGGCCGCATACTTCGCCTTTTCGAGGTTGCGCTTGTTGAACTCGCCGGTGTCGGCGATGATCAGCCCGCCGGTCTTGAGCGCGCCAAGATTGGTCTTGAGCGCCGCCGGGTTCATCGCAACGAGCACGTCTGGCGCGTCACCGGCCGTGGTGATCTCGCTCGCACCGAAATTGATCTGGAACGCGGACACGCCGAACAGCGTGCCTTGAGGCGCGCGGATCTCCGCCGGAAAATCCGGGAAGGTGGCGAGATCGTTGCCTGCAAGCGCGGTGGACAGCGTGAACTGCCCGCCCGTAAGCTGCATGCCATCGCCTGAATCGCCGGCAAAACGCACGACGACCGCTTCGGGAGAATCTTCGCCCTGATGTGCTTCTGCGGTTGCCCGCTCGGCAGAAACTGTTGCCATTATTATCCTCTAAGCATCTTCGCTTAACGACTTCCCGATCGCCCTAGTCCAATCGTTTTGGCAGGCAATTCAGAAAAACTCTCCCGGTTGAAACCGTATCGATCCGCAAAACGCCCATGCGGGCCACTAGTCAAGCCCCGTTGCGATGCACTAACCTGATGGCAAGCCACCGGGAAGCGCCCGAAAACCGTGCTTTCGGGATATATGCCGCGCTATGAACAGGCAATGACATGAACGATTTTACACACCTTCCCTATCGTCCCTGCGTCGGCGTCATGCTGGTCAGCACCTCCGGGCAGGCCTTCGTGGGCAGGCGGATCGACAACAAGGAGGGCGACTGGTGGCAGATGCCGCAGGGCGGGATCGACCCGGGCGAGGAATTGCGCACGGCAGCTCTGCGCGAACTGCATGAGGAGACCGGCATCGCGGGCCAGCACGCGCAAATCATTGCGCAGAGCTGCGAGGAACATTTCTATGATCTCCCCGAGGAGCTTCAGGGCAAACTGTGGAAGGGGCGATATCGCGGCCAGCGCCAGAGCTGGTTCCTCGCCCGTTTTACCGGCAGCGACGCCGACGTGCGGCTCGACGCTCACGATCCGCCTGAATTCTGCGATTGGCAGTGGGTCGAGCCCGAACGCCTGCCGGAACTGATCGTGCCGTTCAAGAAGCCGGTTTACCGCGCGGTGCTGGATGAGTTCCGCGCGCTGATCTGAAAATCAGTTCTCGGAAACAATCGGATTGGGCTTGACCGCCTCGGCGTGGACCATGCGCCGCGCGGGCTCCTTGTCGAGCAAGGTGGACAGCACGCGGGTCGCCTCGCAATCGCTGCCGCAAAGGCTCTCAAGCTGGGCAAGATTGCGCCGCGCCTTGACCAGCGCGCCCTTTTCGGCAAGCGCAGCGCCCTCGCCCGAAATCGCCTTGACGTTGCGCGGATCGGTGACGAGCGCCGCACGGTAGAAATGCAGCGCCTTGCCCTGCATGCCTTGTGCCCGCGTCGCCTCTGCCAGGCTGACCAGCACTTGCGAATTGCCGGGCTGCACCACAAGGGCAGCTTCGTAGGCATCGATCGCGCCGTTCGCATCGCCCGCCGAAAGACGCGCGTTGCCTTGCTCAACCAGCAATGCAGCCCGCGGCGACAACGCCTCGCCGCTGTCGGACCAGGCGATGCTGGACGTAACGCCGGCGAGCAGGGAAAGAGCAAGTGCAGCGGGAGTGAAACGCATCAGGTATTCCTTGGCCTGGTGAGGTAACCGGATCATGCCCCAAACCCTAACATATCCGCAACAGGCGCGCGATGAAAAACCCGTCCGTCCCATCGCGAAACGGGGATAACCGCAAACCTTGCCCGCGCGAAACGCCCGCGCCGAGATCCAGCGGGTCCGCGCTCCAACCCTCGTCCCGGGTGAGGAAGGCGCTGGCCTGATCGGCGCCTTCTTCGTCAAGCAGCGAGCAGGTGACATAAATCAGCGCGCCGCCCGGCCTGACCAGTCCTGCCGCCACGTCGAGCAATCTCGATTGCAGAGCGGTGACTCCCTCCAGCCACTGCGGCGAGAGCCGCCAGCGCGCTTCGGGGTTGCGCCGCCAGGTGCCGGTCCCCGAGCAGGGCGCATCGACAAGCACCGCATTGGCCCTTCCCTGCCAATCGGACAGAGCGGAAGCCTCGCGGCCCGGATCGAGCAGCCGCGTCTCGATAATGTCGCCCGCTCCGGCCCGCAGGGCGCGCGGGCCAAGCCGCGAAAGGCGCGTGCGATCGGTATCGCAGGCGATCACCGTGCCCAAGAGGCCAACTAGCGCGGCGAGCGCCAGCGATTTGCCCCCTGCCCCGGCGCACAGGTCGATGACCGCTTCGCCTTCGCGCGCACTGACAGCCGCGCAGGCAAGCTGGGATCCGGCGTCCTGCACTTCGATCGCCCCCGAAAGATAGGCCTCGCTGTCTTCAATCCGCGTGCCGTGCGGATAGCGGAGCGCCCCGGCAATGCCGATCGGGGTGCCGCCTTCGGGCAGGTTCACTACATCGCCCTTGAGCGTGTTGAGCCGCACGTCGAGCGGCGCGCGCTCAAGCAATGCCGCCGCTTCCTCGCCGGTAACGCCGCTTGCCGCCAGCCGCTGCTCGAGCCACTGCGGTGCGACGCCTCCAGTAGCGACAGCCTCGCCGGGTTTGATCGCTTGGGGACCATAGGGCGATGCATCGAACAACGCCGTCAGCGCGGCATCGTCCGCTGCCAGCCGCAGCATCGCCGCGCGCCCGCTGGCGGGAAGTTCGCCGCAGGCCCGGATCGCGCGGTAAACCAGATCGCGCACTGCGCGCCGATCCTTCGATCCGGCAAAGCGGCGAGTGCGGAACCAGTCCGAAACGACGCGGTCGGCAGGAGCACCGTTACCGCGCGCCGCAGCGATGACGAGGTCGAGGATATCGATCGCGGCCTGGACCCGCGCGGCGGGGGTCAATTGCTCCCCTCCCGCTTGCGGGAGGGGTTGGGGGTGGGCATGAGCCGCTCGGCCCACCCCGCTGCGACTAGCGACCGCGATGCGCTCGCAAGTCTCGCTGCCCCTCCCGCATGCGGGAGGGGATATTCCGTTCCCAAGAGCTCAGCGCGTCGGATAGTTCGGCGCCTCGCGCGTGATGGTGACATCGTGGACGTGGCTTTCGCGCAGGCCCGCATTGGTGATGCGCACGAATTTCGCCTTGGTGCGCAGGTCCTCGATGGTCGCCGAGCCGGTATAGCCCATCGCCGCCTTGATCCCGCCCACCAGTTGGTGGATCACGTCCTTGGCCGGTCCCTTGAAAGCGACCTGGCCCTCGATCCCTTCGGGCACCAGCTTCATCTGGTCCTTGATGTCGCCCTGGAAATAGCGGTCCGCCGAGCCCGAACCCATCGCGCCCAGCGATCCCATGCCGCGGTACGACTTGTAAGCGCGGCCCTGATAGAGGAACGTCTCGCCCGGCGCTTCACCGGTGCCCGCCAGCATCGATCCGATCATGATCGAGCTTGCCCCGGCGGCGAGCGCCTTGGCGGCATCGCCCGATGTGCGCAGGCCGCCATCGGCGATCACCGGGATGCCCGCCTTGTCGGCTTCCCTGGCAGCGTCCATCACCGCGGTAAGCTGCGGCACGCCGACGCCTGCCACAATCCGCGTGGTGCAGATCGAACCCGGCCCGATGCCAACCTTGATCGCATCGACTCCCGCGTCGATCAGCGCCTTGGCGGCTTCGGCAGTGGCGACGTTGCCGGCAATGACTTGCGCAGAATTGGAGAACGCCTTCACCCGCTCGACCGCACGCGCCACGTCGCGGTTGTGGCCGTGGGCGGTATCGATCACGATCACGTCGCATTCGACGCCAAGCAGCGCCTCTGTGCGCTCGAAGCCCTTGTCGCCGACCGTGGTTGCCGCAGCGACGCGAAGCCTGCCCGCATCGTCCTTGGTGGCATTGGGGAAGGTGACCGCCTTCTCGATATCCTTGACCGTAATCAGCCCGATGCAGTGGAACGCATCGTCCACCACCAGCAGCTTCTCGATCCGGCGTTGGTGCAGCAGGCGGCGCGCATCGTCGCCGCTGGTGCCGAGCCGGACCGTGGCCAGATCGTCTTTCGTCATCAGCTCGCGCACCGGCTGGCCGGGATTGTCGGCAAAGCGAACGTCGCGGTTGGTGAGGATGCCGACCAGCTTGCCGCTTGCCTCGACCACCGGAATGCCGCTGATCCGGTTGTTCTTCATCAGTGCCTGCGCTTCGCCCAGCGTCGCATCTGGCCCGATGGTGATGGGGTTGACCACCATGCCGCTTTCGAAGCGCTTGACCGCACGCACGGCAGCGCACTGCTCTTCAATCGTCAGATTGCGGTGAAGAACGCCGATGCCGCCCATCTGCGCCATGACGATCGCCATGTCGGCCTCGGTCACGGTGTCCATCGCCGAAGAAACTACGGGAATGTTGAGCTCGATCGTGCGGGTAAAGCGGGTGCGGGTATCCGCCTGCGTGGGCACGATGTCCGATTCTGCCGGGAGCAGCAGGACATCGTCGAAAGTCAGGCCGAGCGGAATGTCCATGTGCGCCACCTCGTGGGTTCGAGTCTAAAGCGGGCAGCCCGCCGATTCGTGGCGGCCCATGTAACCACTTGGGCCTGTGGCGGCTAGTGGGGTCATTTCACCGGGGGGGAAAAGGTGCTCTTGTCCGCAAACCAGCGCACCAGCGCCACATGCAGCGCCACGTCCTGCGCCGCTCCGCCCAGTTCCAGATCGAGACCGAGATCGTCGCCCGGACGGTGATACTGCGTATCGAAGAAACGACGGATCCGCTCGATTTCGCCATAGGCGCTCGACACCATCACCGCAGGGACATCGTGCTGGAGCAGTGCCCAGCCATCCTGCCGGCGGACATATTCGTTAGCATCCTTGCCGGGCACGAGCTTGCGCTTTTCGCGCTTCACGACGGCGGCGATGTCCGCGTCGAGACTGGTCATGCCCTCACCGACGATCGCCACCGGGGTGCCGTAGGGAGCGATGGCGATGGTATCGATGTTGAGCGCGGCAACGATATTGGTGAGCGGCACCGGCGGCGATTCGGCAAAGGCGTGCGCGCCGAGCAGGCCGAGTTCTTCCGCCGTGGTCGCAAGGAAATAGACGTCGCGGTCGAGCTTCGGCCCCTTGGCGAGCCGCCGCGCGGTTTCAGTGAGCACCGCCACGCCGCTGGCATTGTCGATCGCGCCATTGCAGATAAGGTCCTCCGCTGGCGGCTCGGCGCAGATCCCGAAGTGATCCCAGTGTGCGATCAGCAGCACAGCGCCAGCAAGCGGATCGCGGCCCGGCAGGCGGCCGATGAGGTTGTAGGTGTGAATACTCGATTCGCTCGTCGTCGCCTCAAGCGAGGCGCTCAGCGGAAGCGCGATCGGCGAAAAGCGCTTGCGGCGCGCCGCCGCCTCAAGCGAGGCCAGGCTTTGGCCCGATCCCTCAAGCAGCCGCGCCATGGCCTTTGCGGTGATAAAACCTTCCAGATCGCCGCCCAGCGAATCGTTGGCGAGTGCATAGCCCGAACGATTGCGCCGCGCCTCGACTTGCGAGAGCGTGCGCGATCCATCGAGCACGGTCAGCACCGCCGATGCGCCCTGCCCCAGCAATGCATCCTGTCGCAGCGAGCCTTCCCCGCCCGCGTCGAGCACCACCGCAACCCGTCCGGCCAGTTCGTTGCGCGCAAACTCAGGCTTGTCGGCGCGCCCGACGAACAGCATCGGAGCGTTGCGCACCAGGCTTCGGCGGCCGCTGGTGACCAGCAGCAGTTCGTCCGCGGAGATCGGCACATGGCGTCCTGCGGCGAAAAACTGCGCCCGCGATGCCGCCGGCTCGCGCGCCACGAGCGTGACCGGCGCAAACCACGGATTGGCGGGATCGTTGGTGCCCGATTGCAGGCCGATGTCGAACCATTGCCTGCCAAGGTAGCGCAGAGTCTTGGCCTCGCCTTCGGTGCCCGGTTCGCGCCCGCCGAAATCATCGCTGGCGAGCACTTCGATATGTTCGCGCAGCCGCTTTTCGAGCGCCTTGTCGCGCGCTGCCTGTGCCGATTGCGGGAGCGAAATCACGGCGATCATGGCAAACCCGAGCACCGCCGCGCGCAGCAGCGCGGCGTTTCGTCCCAGAATCGCGATCAAGCTGTTCATATTTGCGGCTTATACGAACGCGAGGTGACCGGAAAGTGACCGCGCCAATTAAGACGAGATGTTTTACTGCGCCGTCCAGCCGCCATCGACGGTGATGTTCGACCCGGTGACATTTGCCGCCTCGTCGCGGCACAGGAACAGCGCCATCGCGCCGATGTCGGATGGCTGCACGAACTTCTTTGTCGGCTGGCGTTCGAGCATCACGTCGTTGATCACCTGCTCGCGGGTCATGCCGCGCGCGGCCATCGTGTCGGGGATCTGATTTTCGACCAGCGGCGTCCAGACGTAGGCCGGGCTGATGCAGTTGGCGGTGATATTGAAGGTCGCCAGTTCGAGGGCCAACGTCTTGGTCAGCCCGTCGAGTCCGTGCTTTGCCGAGACATAGGCGGATTTGAACGGCGAGGCCGTCAGCGAATGGGCGCTCGCCACGTTGATGATCCGGCCCCAGCCTGCCTGCTTCATGTATGGCACGGCGAGCCGCGAGGTGTGAAACGCAGCGGTCAGGTTGAGCGCGATGATCGCGTCCCACCTTTCGGGCGGGAATTCCTCGACCGGGGCGACATGCTGCATCCCGGCATTGTTGACGACAATATCGCAGTTGCCCGCTGCGGCCATAAGTTGCTCGGTTCCCTCGCGTTTGGACAGGTCGCCGCCGACGTGGCTTGCGCCAAGTTCTTCGCACAGCGCCGCTATGGCAGCAGGTTCGCCGAACCCGGACAGGACGATCTCGGCGCCTTCGGAATGCAGCGAACGCGCAATGGCGAGGCCAATTCCCGAAGTCGAGCCGGTTATCACTGCGCGCTTTCCTTTGAGGAACATTCTCGACTCCTGCCCGGCTCTGCCGGTAAACGAATTGAAACGGCCCATGACCCCTCAGGTCATTTCGCAACTGCACAATAGAGTCATAGCCATGCGTCTACCCCGCTTCAACCCCGGCAATATCGACGTGCGAGGCGGCGGCGGAGGTGGCGCAATGCCCGGCGGCAAGCTGGGTTGCGGCACGCTGTTGATCGTGCTGATCGGCGCGCTGGTGTTCGGCGTGGACCCGGGACAGATGCTCGGTACGGTCGAATCGATGCAGAGTTCTTCGCCGTCGCAGCAAGATGCGCCGCAAGGCAGCGACGCCGAACAGCTTTGCAGCGCGAACAATTATGCGCTCGAAGCATGCAACGCGCTCTCCCTGCTCAACGATACGTGGGAGCCGCTGTTCGCCAAGGCCGGCATTGCCTTCGAGAGGCCGACGCTGAATTTCTATCAGGGCGGCACGCGTTCGGGCTGCGGCGCGGCATCGAGCGCGATGGGGCCGTTTTACTGCCCCAGCGACCAGGGCATCTACATCGACACCAGCTTCTACGACACGATGGACCGCGAGATGGGCGCGGGCGGCGATTTCGCCCGCTACTACGTGGTGGCGCACGAATATGGCCACCATGTCCAGAAACTGACCGGAATTGCCGATCAGGTTCGCAGCGCGCAGCAGCAGAACTCGCGCCAGGCAAATGCCCTGCAGGTTCTGATGGAGCTTCAGGCCGATTGCTATGCCGGGGTCTGGGCGGCCAAGCACCGCGACCTGATCGAACCGGGCGACCTTGAAGAAGGCATGACCGCCGCCAATGCGATCGGCGACGATACGCTTCAGCAGCAGGCGGGCCAGCGCGTCAGCCCCGAAAGCTTCACGCACGGGTCGAGCGCGCAGCGCGTCGAATGGCTGCGGCGTGGACTCCAGACCGGCGACGACGAGGCATGCGACACCTTTGCCGACCTCAGGCGTTGAATGGCGATGCGTAGCGGAGCGTACCCTTTTATTTTGTTGCTGGCGCTCGCCGCCTCGCCTGCCCTGGCGGCGCAGGACAAGCCGATGACCGATGACGAGCCCCACGTCGCCGATGTCGCCAAGACCCCGGTTACGGACCTCAACATCGACAAGCGCGAGATCCCCGCGATCCTGCTGCAGGCGCAGGCGCGGCCTTATACGCTGGCGGGTCTGGGCCGTTGCGGCGGACTGATCAGCGAAGTCGCGGCGCTCGATAATGTGCTCGGGCCTGACCTCGACTTGCCCGAGGAAGAGCGCGCGCGCATCAGCGCCGGGCGCGTCGCCAAGACGGTGGTGGGATCGTTCATCCCGTTTCGCGGCCTGATCCGCGAAGTCTCCGGCGCCAACGACCATGACCGCAAGGTTCGCGCCGCGATTCAGGCAGGACTGGCGCGGCGCGGCTTCCTCAAGGGCGTGGGGCAAGCCAGGGGCTGCTCCTATCCGGCACGGCCGGCAAACGCGCGCGAGGTCGATCGCTACATGGCCACGCGCGGCGAAGCTGCCGATCAGGCCCCGGCGCAGGAAGCCCCTGCAGCCGCGCCGGTTGCAGCCCCGCAATAGAGCGCAGTTGCGTTTCGCGCAGGTCACGCGCTAAGCGCAGGCCATGCGCCTGACCGACTGTCACAACATCGCCGATTTCCGCCTGCTGGCCAAGCAGCGGCTGCCCTGGCCCGTGTTCGATTACATCGACGGCGCGGCCGACGACGAGTTGACCAAGGACCGCAATACCGCATCATTTGCGGATTGCGACCTCGTGCCCGACGTGCTCGCCGGGGTCGAGGACATCGACACTTCGGTGACGATCCTGGGCCGAAAGAGCGCTCTGCCGCTGATCCTTTCGCCCACCGCCTTGCAGCGCCTGTTCCACTGGCAGGGTGAGCGCGGAGTCGCCCGCGCCGCCGAGAAATACGGCCTGTGGTGCGGCATCTCCAGCTTGGCGACGGTGAGCATCGAGGAGATCGCCGCGCTCACAACCGCGCCCAAGATGTTCCAGCTCTATGTCCACAAGGACGAGGGGCTCAACGCCTCGATGATCCAGCGCTGCAAGGATGCGAAGTTCGACGCCATTGCGCTCACGGTCGACACCATAGTCGGCGGCAAGCGCGAACGGTGCCTGCGCAGCGGCTTTTCCTCTCCGCCCACCTTCACGGTTTCCTCGTTCCTGTCCTACGCCATCAAGCCGCGCTGGGCGCTCGATTACCTGTTTCGCGAGAAATACCGCCTGCCGCAGCTCGACGGACATGTTTCCGAAGGCAGCAGCAAGGCGGCCACCGTCCAGGGCTATTTCACCGACATGCTCGACCGTTCGCTCGACTGGAAGAAGGCCGAGAAGATCCGCGACGACTGGGGCGGCAAATTTGTTCTCAAGGGCGTGATGAGCGTGGGCGATGCCAAGCGCGCGGCCGATATGGGGATCGACGGCATCATGGTCTCCAACCACGGCGGCAGGCAGCTTGACGGCAGCCGCTCGCCGTTCGACCAGCTCCCAGAGATCGTCGATGCGGTCGGCGGGCGGATCGAGATCATCTGCGACGGCGGCATCAGGCGCGGCACTCACATCCTGAAGGCGCTGGCGGCGGGCGCGAACTGCGCGAGCGGAGGACGGCTTTACCTCTATGCGCTGGCGGCGGCGGGCGAGGCAGGCGTCGACCGCGCGATCGGGCTGCTCAAGGAAGAGATCGAGCGCGACATGCGGCTGATGGGCGTTACCAGCATCGATCAGCTGAACCGGGAGAGACTGCGGTGGCGGTAAACAACAAGCTCATCTATCTCGCCCGCCGCAAGCCCGGCATCAGCCGCGAAGACTGGCCCAGAACCTGGCGCAGTCACGCGATTTTCGCCAGCCAGTTCTCCGTCGCCGGATCGCGGATCGAATGGATGCGCTATTGCAACCGCATCGACAGCCCCGAACTCGACGGCGCGCCGGTCAGCCTGCCGATGATCTCCACCGCGCACGACGGCGTGGCGCTGATCAACAACGGGCAGAACGCGCCTTCGCTGAGCCCGCTGCCCGAAGATGTTCGCGCCGCGCTCGATACCGACGAACTGCGCGTATTCGACCGGCTGGTGAAGGATTTCGCCTTCCCCTGCGTGGAGACGCTCTTGCTCGACGGCCTGCCCGGCAAGGCGGCGGTGTTCGTATTCATACCCCGAAGCGGCGGCCTCAAGAGCCGGCTTGATGGTCCTCACGCCGAGGTCGTCCGCGCCGCGTTGCCGAAGATCGCGGGCCTGACCCGCTATGCCCACAACCATCCCATGCAGTTTCCCGCCGCGCCGTTCGATTTCGGCGCGATCGTCGAGATGTGGTTCGCAGCTCCCGGTGATGCGGTGCGCGCATTGTCGCAAGGCGCGCTCGACCCGGTGCTTGCCGATCTGCGAACCTTCCCTAACCCGAACGAGGCCGTGGTGATGCTCACCAGTCCTTGCCATTCCTTCCCCAAGGACGACGTGCTGGCCGAACGGGCGCGCGCTCAGAGCCTGATCCGAAATTAAGTTGAGCGATGTCAGCGGGTTAGCTTGACGCCTGCCCTGATCGATGATTCAGCGGTTTTGCAACGAACCAAAGGAAATCAGCGATGTGGACCGACACCACTCGCGCGCATCATGCACGCGCGGGAC
>CANJUF010000013.1 GCA_947477745.1 Sphingomonadaceae bacterium
AGCGCTACCGCCGCGCTCGACGATCCGGTCGCCTACGGGCACCTGACCAACGATTTCTCGATGATCCTCACCCGCCACTGCGGCAGCCTGACGCTCGACATGCTGGCAACCCTGATTCAGGATATCGTCGAGGCGCAGCATGTCGACGTGACCGTGCGGACTTATTCCAAAACCGGCGGCAGCCGGATGCGCGAGCTCAATATTCGCAGCCGCGAGAAGCTGCTCGGCCTGGTCGAGGCGGGCGACGGCGCCGGGGCGGAACACTTCTGGCGCGAGCATCTGGAACAAAGCGGCAAGGTGGTGTTCAGCGCCTACCAGGCGGGAATGCCGATCGACATGGTGCCCATGCCCGAACCTGACAACGCGAAGAAGGTGGCGGGTTAGCCCGGTTTAAGAACCCATCTCAGGAGAATGCCCCGGCCATGCGCACCGTCCATTCCGGCATTGTCGATACGCTGATCGGCTTTCGTTCGCAGCGGGTAACGCCGGCAATCGCGGCGCTGCGCGATTCGGACAAGGCCGAACATCATCCCCACGGCTACATGTTCAAGGAAGTGCCAGCCGAACTTGAGGAGGGCGCCGAGTTCGACGCGATCGGCGAGACCCTGGGCCTTATGGACCAGTTCGGCATCGAGGTCGGGCTCGTCAGCCACACCATGGAGCAGACGCCGCAAGCGCTGCGCGAGCATCCCGACCGCTTCATCGGCTGCCTCGCGGTCGACGGCAATCGCGGCATGGACCAGATCCGCCAAATCACGGCGATGCACGGCGAAGGCGCGATCCGCGCGGTCTCGACCTTCCCGGCAGGCGTCCACCCGCCGATCCCGATCAACGACAAGCTGTGGTATCCGGTCTACTCGAAATGCGTCGAGCTGGACATTCCGGTGTTTGTCGCGGTCGGCGTGCCCGGTCCGCGCGTGAAGATGATGCCGCAGTGGCCGGGCTACCTCGACGAGGTGTGCTACGACTTCCCCGAACTCAAGATCGTCATGCGCCACGGCGCCGAGCCATGGGCGGACCTTGCCGTCAAGCTGATGCTGAAGTGGCCGGGGCTTCATTATTCGACCTCGGGTTTCGCGCCCAAGCACCTGCCGAAAGAGATCATCCACTTCGCCAATACGCGCGGGCGCGAGAAGATCATCTATGCAGGTTACTTTCCCTTCGGGCTGGAGCTGGAGCGCACATTTCGCGAGCTTGACGAGATCGGCTTCAAAGAGGAAGTCTGGCTGGACTTCTTCACCAACAATGCCCGCCGGGTGCTGAACCTCACCTAAAGCGAACGGGCCGGGAGACGATCATTGAAGGGTATCCTTTCGGGCCTGCGCGTCCTCGACCTTTCGCGCGGCATAGCCGGGCCGATGACCGGCATGATGCTCGCCGACCAAGGCGCTGACGTGATCCTGATCGAGCCCCCGGGGGGTGACTGGCTGGCCGATGTCGGCCGCTGCCGCCTCGGCTACCGCACCTGGCACCGCGGCAAGCGCGCAATCCAGCTCAACCTCAAGCAGGCGCAGGACCGCGAGGTGTTCCTGGCGCTGGCAAGCCACGCCGACGTCCTGATCGAAAGCTATCCGCTTGGCGCGACCGAACGGCTCGGCGCGGACTACGAGGCGCTGAGCAAGGCCAATCCGCGCCTGATTCATGTTTCGATCGACGGCTACCGCGACACCTCGCACCGCGACCGTCCCGCTTATGATCTGCTGGTTTCCGCGCGCATGGGCCTGCAGTGGGAGCACCGCTCATGGCCCGAAACTTCGCTTTACCGGATGGCGAAGGCGCCCGATCCCTACCCCGATTTCGAAGTCGATCCAGCCCTCCAGCAAGGCGCTCCGCGTGAGGGGCCGCTGGTCGTGGGCGTGCCAACCGCCTCGCTCGGCACGTTCTACGGCGCAAGCGTTGCGATTTGCGCCGCGCTCGTCGCGCGCGAGACCAGCGGGCGCGGCCAGCATATCCAGACCAGCATGATGCAGGGCAGCGCTTATTCCTCGGCCACGGTCTGGCAGCGCGCCGAGAAATACGACGCTCCCGGTTTCGCCACCTGGATTTACGGCAGCAAGGCCCCCAAGGGCCATTTCCTCTGCGCGGACGGGCGCTGGATTCACCAATGGGTGCCCAATCCGCGCTTCATGCTCGGCGCATCGGCGGGCGACACGCTCGATTCAAGCCCGGACCTTTCGACCCGTGACGATCCCGACCGGCTGGGCACCGGCATCGAGGAGACCTTCGTCGTCGCCTGGTACAACGAGCAGATTGCCCCCTCGGTGGCCAAGTTTCCCAGCGACGAATGGGTCAAGGCCGGGGCGATTGCCGACATTCCCCTGCAGATCGTGCGCTCGCCCGAGGAATCGCTGACCGACCCGCAATTCCTCGATTACGGCGCGGTGCGCGAGATCGACGATCCGGTGCTCGGCAAGATCCGGCAGGCGGGCCGCTTCATCGAATATGGCGCAACCCCCAGCGAGCCGAGCGGCGCCGCGCCGCTGCCCAATCAGGACGAGGCCGAGATTCGCGCCGAAGCCGAACTGCTGAAGTTCACCTCGCCCGATCCGGTGCCCGCGAGCGCGGCCGCGCCTGCAGCCAGGCCGCCGCTCGACGGTATTCGCGTGCTCGATTTCGGGCTGGCGCTCGCCGGTCCCTACGGCACGCAAACGCTTGGCGATCTTGGCGCGGACGTGATCAAGGTCGGCGCGTTCCACGACGCCTACTGGCACGCGAACCACATCGCCATGTGTTGCAACCGTTCCAAGCGCAGCCTGTGCATCGATCTCAAGCATCCCGGCGGGAAGGAGGTGCTGCACCGGCTGGTGGCAAGCGCCGACATCGTCCAGCACAACATGCGCTACGACGCGGCGATACGCCTCGGGATCGACTACGAGAGCCTGCAGGCGGTGCGCAGCGATCTCATCTATTGCCACACGCTCGGCTTCCTGCCTGGCCCGCTCGAAGGCCTGCCCGGCAACGAGCAGACGGGCGCCTGCCAGGCGGGCGTTGAATGGGAGGACGGCGGCATGGCGCGCGGCGGCAAGCCGATCTGGACGATGACGCAGTTCGGCGACACCGGCAACGGCCTGCTCTCGGCGATCGGCATGATGAACGCGCTGCGCCACCGGATGCGCACCGGCGAAGGACAGTTCCTGCGCACCTCGATCGTCAACGCGCAACTGCTCAACGCATCGCATATCGTCGCCAGGCCTGATGGAACGGCGCTCGATCGCTGGCAGCTTGACGGAATGCAGACGCATTTCACCGCGCTCTACGGCATCTATCCCTGCGCCGAGGGCTGGCTGGCCCTGGCGGTGCTCAGGGACGATCAGTGGCGGCGGCTAATCGGGGTGCTGCCCGACCTGGCGGAGGAGCGCTTTGCCGATGCCGACAGGCGCGCGGCCAATGACCCCGCGCTGCGCGCCTCGCTGGAAACGGTGCTTGCCGCCCGCCCTGCCGCCGAATGGTTCGCCATGTTCGACGGCGCTGGCGTGCCGTGCGAGATCAGCGACCCCACGTTCGGTCAGCGGTTCCACGACGATCCCGAGATGGAGGCAATTGGCCTTACCGAGCGCTTCGATCACCCGCTGGTCGGCCGGTTCGATCACGTCGGCCTGTCTTACGAGTTCTCGCAAACTCCCGCCCATATCCCGTGCGGCCCGCTGGTGCTGGGCGACAGTAGCGAGGCGATCCTGGACGAACTGGGCTTTGCGCGCGCGGAGATCGACGCGTTGGCGGCAGACAAGGTGGTCGGCCTGTGGTCTCCGGGCGAGCCGATGATCGAGGGACGGCGGATCCTTGGCCTGCCCAAGTCGGCGCGGGCGGAGCAGAACGCGGACTGAACGCCCCTCACTCCCGCGCCAGCACCATCCCGCATTGCCGCCCGGCGCATAGCGCGATCTTCGCGTCTTCGATCTGATTGGCCGAGGTGCCGCGCATCTGCCGCACGCATTCGGCCGCATTGTTGAGGCCGTGCAGGTACGCCTCGCCGATCAGCCCGCCGTTAGTGTTGACCGGGGTCGAGCCGCCCGGCCCCAGCTCGCCGGCGCGGATCGCGTCGCGCACCTCGCCTCGCTTGCACAGCCCGTAGCCTTCGTACGAAATCGGAATGCTCGGCGAGAAATTGTCGTAGATCGTCGAGACGTCGATCTCGGCAGGCGACAACCCGGTCTGCTCCCAAAGCGCCTTTGCCACCACCTCGGTATCCTCGGCATAGGTCAGGTTCGGCTTGTAGTAATTGTACATCATCGATTCGCCGAGCGGCCATGCCTGCTGCGCGCCGAGCACACGCACCACCGGGCGGCCAGAGTTTTGCCCTTGGGCGCGCGCCTGATCCAGCCGCGAAACGACGAAGGCGACGCCGCCATCGGTCTCCTGGCAGAAATCGTAAAGCCGCAGCACCGGCTTGACGATCCAGCGCGAACGCTGGTGATCCTCGAGCGTGATCGGCCGCCCGTAGAACCAGGCATCGGGATTGTTCGCGGCCCAGGCGCGCATCTGCACGACGAGCAGCCCCAGGTCTTCGCTGGTCATGCCGCGCGCATCGAGGAACGGCTTGTGCCACATCGCATAGACCTGCCCCGGCGTGACGAGGCCGAGGCTGCGGTGATAATCGCGCGGCATCGCCTTGGGATTAAAGTTGGGCTGGCCGAAGCGCGCCTCCGAGCGTTCGTTGAAGGCGCGGAAAATCAGCACGTTGCTGGCTTGCCCGCTCTCGATCGCGGCGGCGGCAAGCTGGAAGGTGGCATAGGCCCCCTCGCCGCCGAACGGCGCCTTGGCGGTCCAGCGCACCAAGGGCAGACCGATCGCGGACTGGAGATCGTGGTCCGAATTGGTGTCCATGGTGAAGCTGATCAGCCCGTCGATGTCGCCGCGTTCCAGCCCGGCGTCCTCGATCGCCTTCATGCTGGCTTCGGCGCACAGCGACATCACGGTGCGGCCCGATTCCTTGGTATAGGCGGTCTGGCCGATGCCAGTGATCGCGGTCTGGCCTTCCGCGATTTTTGTGAGCGCGCTCATTGGCCGCCTCCCGCGGTGCGGACGAGCGGCAGCTTCTGCCCGTCGTACTCGGTAATCTCGAAGCGCACCGCCGCGCCGTTCGCGGCATTTTCAGGATCGAGCAGGCTGGACACCATGCGGATGCCTTCGGGCAGTTCGACAAGGCAGACGCAGCGCGGCTCCTCGTCGCGGCGCGAGGGGTGCACCGATTCGAGGAAGGCGAGGATCGTGCCTTCGCCCGACAGCGGCTCGGCACGCCACGCATCCGATCCGCAAGCCGCGCAGCGCGGCTGCGGCGGGTGGCGAATGGTGTCGCAGGCGTCGCATGTCTGGACGAGCAGCTCGCCCCGGTCGATCCCTTCCCAGAAGAAGTCCTGATCGCGTCTTGCCTGCATCGCTCTCCCCTTTTGGTTCTGGCTTTCACCGTTCCCGAGGAACCCGTTGACAGTCAAGCCCGGCAGTGAAATTGACGAGGGGCATGGCCGCGTCCGCCGAGGGAACAGGGCCGCAAGGGAGAGCCAGATTGACCACCAGCATTTCGCCGGGACGCCTCAGCCACATGAACGCCGTCATCCCCGATTATCAGGAGGCGGTGAAGCACTTCGTCGAGGTCTATGACGGCAACTTCATGCTCGACCTGCCGGGGCCGAACTGGAACGCCTGCCTGATCGAGATCGGCGGGGTGATCACCGAATTCTTCGGCCCGTTCAACTTCATGCTCAATTCGCGCAACGGCGCGCACTGGCTCGGCGTCGAATACGAAGCGCCGATGAAGGAAAGCCGCGCTGCCGTCGCCGCCAACAACATTCGCATTTTCCGCGATCTCGAGGTCGCCTTCCACACCGATCCGATGGACGGTTTCGGCGTCGACTACGAACTTTACGAAGGCACCTTCTTCGGCCCCGACGCGCCCAACGTGCAGACTCACACGCGCGATCCCGACTACTGGCGCAATCAGCATCCGGCGGGCTTCACCGGCCCGGTCGGCTACACCCAGTCGGTCGCGAGCCTCGACGCAACCGGCGCGCTGCTCGAAAACCTGTTCGGATCGAAGCGCATCTACGATGCCGACCGCCCTGCCATCGCTGCCAAGGCGCGCGGCTACCAGGTGTCGGACCATATCGTCGAACTGCTCCAGCCGACCGGGCCGGGCGCGCTTTACGACGAGATGATGCGCTCGGGCGAAGGCATCCGCTCCACCGTGATCGGCGTCGCCGATCTGGCCAAGGCGAAAGCCCATTTCGAAGGCAAGGGCCTGCCGGTCATTGCCGGCACAATGCCCGACAGCTTCGCGATCGCGCCCGAGGCCAATTTCGGACTCCTGTTCGAATTCGCGCTCAAGCCCTGATCAGGCGATGCACGAGGATATCCTGCGCGAGGAGAGCGACGGCGTCATCGTCATAACTCTCGCGCGTCCATTGAAGCGCAACGCCATGACGATTGCGATGCGCGAAGTGCTGTTCGGCGCGGTGGACGACCTGCGCGACCGCGATGACCTGCGCGTCCTCTTGATCCGCGCCGAAGGGCCGGTGTTCACTGCCGGGCTCGACATCAAGGAGCATCACGAACTCTTCCCGGCGACGCGCGGTATGCAGGAGTTTCGCCGCGATTACCGGCGCAACATTCACCGCTTCCTCGACGAGATGGAAGTGATCGAAAAACCCGTGGTCATGGCGATCGACGGCATGTGCCTGGGTCTGGGTCTCGAGATGGCCGGCGCGGTCGATTTCCGCCTCGCCTCGACCCGCGCCAGCTTCGGCTTGCCCGAAGTCGACATGGGGATCATCGCCGGCAGCGGCGGCACCAGCCGGATCGTGCGCCTGTGCGGCGTCGGCTGGGCCAAGTGGCTGGGCATGGCGGGCGAGCGGATCGACGCAGAGACCGCGCTCAAGGCCGGGCTTGTTCAGGCTGTCTGGGACACCGAGCGCTTCGACGAACAGGTGATGGATTTCTGCTTTCGCCTCGCCGCCAAACCGGCCGATGCGGTCGGCGTCGCCAAGCTCGCCATCGACCTGTGCGCCGATCTCGACCGTGCGGGCGGCCGCACCGTCGAGCGGATCGCCAACACCCCACTGATTCTCGATTCGAACAAACGGCTGCCCGGTCTGGGCGGCCAGGGAGACAAGACTTGAGCTGGAATACCCTGCTGTATGAAAAGCGCGGCCATGCCGCCTGCATCACCCTCAACCGTCCCGACAAGATGAACGCCGTCTCGATCGAGATGATGAAGGAACTCGGCCAGCTTTACCGCGAGGTCGAGGAAGACGACGACGTCTGGACGCTCATCATAACCGGCGCGGGCCGCAAGGCGCTGTGCACCGGCGCCGACCTTGCCGTGTTCGATCTGACCAAGAAGAACGGCCACACCACCGGCATCGATATGTGGGGCGAGCCGATGCTCGCCAATCGCCGCCAGTGGGAAGTGCCGCAGGAAGCCACCCCGCCCTACATGGAGATGACCAAGCCGATCATCTGCGCGGTGAACGGCGTCGCGTGCGGCGCGGGGCTCGATCTGGTCTCGACCGCCGACATCACCATTGCCGCCGATCATGCGACCTTCTTCGATCCGCACGTTTCGATCGGCGTCGTCTCGGGCCGCGAAATGGTGCGGATGGCGCGCGTGCTGCCGCTGGCTGTCGCGATGCGCATGGCGGTGATGGGCAAGCACGAGCAGCTCACCGCCCAGCGCGGCTACGAACTTGGCTTCATAACCGAAGTGGTGCCCTCGGACGCGCTAATGGACCGCGCCTGGGAGCTGGCAGAGATCGTCAACCGCAACGCCCCGCTCGCGGTGCGGGGCACCCGCATGGCGATCCGCAAGGGGCTGTCGCTGCCGATCTACGAGGCTGAACTGCTCGCCGAAAGCTACCGCATTCGCTGTGCCCAGACCGACGATGGCGCCGAAGGCCCCGTCGCTTTCATGGAAAAGCGCGAACCGGTGTGGAAGGGGCGGTAGGTGAACGACAATAGAGCGTCTCGCATCGTCATTGCGAGGGGCAAAGCCCCGAAGCAATCGAGTGCCATTTTGCACCTGCCATGGATTGCTTCGCTACGCTCGCAATGACGAAGTTGTAAAACGTCCCTGTCGCAAGAGCTTGGCGTCATAAGGAGATTGAATTGAAACAGGTGTTCGACGGACTGCGCGTGCTCGATTTCGGGCGATTCATCGCCGCTCCGTGGTGCGCGGCGATCTTCGCCGATCTCGGCGCCGACGTCATCCGGGTGGAGCGGCGCGAGGGCGGCGAGGACCGCTTCGTCCAGTCGCTGAACATTCCCGATGGCACCGGCGCGGGCTACTTGCCCAACAACCGGGGCAAGCGCGGCATTACGCTCGACACCAGCACCGAGGAAGGCCGCCGCATCGCGCACGAACTGGTGCGCACCGCCGATGTCGTGATCGTCAACATGCCCGACCGGGTGATGGAAGCCCACGGGCTCGATTATGAAACGCTGAAGGGCGTCAAGCCCGACATCATCCTCGCCAGCGCCACAGCCTATGGCCGCGGCGGGCCATATAGCAACCGCATCGGCTTCGACGGGATCGGCCAGGTCATGTCGGGCGCTGTCTATCGCACCGGCCCCGAAGAGCAGCCTTACCGTTTCATGGTGCCCTATGTGGACTATGCGACCGCGCAGAACCTCGCGATTGCCACCATGGCGGCGATCATCCACCGCGACCGCACCGGCGAGGGCCAGCACGTCGAAGCCTCGCTGCTGCTCTCCGCGCTCGCCGTGTCCGACGCATTGCTGATCGACCAGGCGATCCTCGAACAGGACCACGGCCGGATCGGCAACCGGGGCCTGGCGGTCGGCCCCTGCGACCTGTTCGAGATCGAGGGGCGCTGGATCCTCGTGCAGGTGACGGGTACGCCGCTGTTCAAACGCTGGTGCAAGATGGTCGGCGAAGACGGCTGGGCCGACGATCCGCGCTATGCCCGCGACGAGCAGCGCGCCGCCGAAGGCAAAGTGCTCAACGCGCGGATGCAGGCCTGGTGCGACACGCAGAAGTTCCACGAGGCCATGGCTGTGCTCGAGGAAAACCGCATCCCCGCGGCCGAGGTGCTCGCACCCCGCCAGGTGCTCGAACAGGAGCACATCAAGGCGATGGGATACCTCAAGCCGGTCGACTATCCCGGCCTGTCCAAGCCCGCGCCAGTGATCCAGACGCCGTTCGAGATGTCCGAAACGCCGGGCGTGATCGCGCGCCGCGCGCCCCTGCTCGGCGAGCACAATGCCGAGGTGCTGGGCGAACTTGGCTATGACGCGACGGCGATTGGCGGGCTTAAGGAACGGGGGATTATTTAGACAATCATTCGTCATTGCGAGCGACCGGAGGTCGCGCGGCAATCCAGAGCAGTTGCCAAGCGCCCTGGATTGCTTCGGCCTCACGGCCTCGCAATGACGACCCGAAATAAAAGGGAGGAAACCATCATGTTCGGAGGACCACGCATCGTCGATACCCAGGACGTCGAGGCGCGCGAGGTGGTGCGCATCGAGTTCGAGGATGGGCGCAGCGCCTCGATCTGGGAACGCTTCCTGCTCCCGGCCCCGAGCATGTTCACCTTCTACAACAAGTGGGATCCGGGCATGATCTCGCTGCGCCACGGCCACCAGAGCGACCATGTGGTCCATGTCCTGTCGGGCGAGGTCATGGTCGGCGAGCGGCTGTGCAAGGCCGGCGCGCACATCTATCTCGTCCACGGCGACCGTTTCGGCCCGTGGATCGCGGGGCCGGAAGGGTGCGAACTGCTCGGCATATTGAAGGGGCCGGGCGTGGCGGCGTTCTGGAGCGATGAGGATATGCAGGACTACATCGACCTGCTTGCCAAGCACGGCGCAAGGCAGGGCGAAGTCCCGCCGCTCAGGAATACCGAACCGTGGATGAACCCGCCGGGAACCACCTTGCCTAGCCCGATCAAGGGGGATTGAGAATCGATTCGTCACCCCGGCGCAGGCCGGGGTCCATACTACTCACACGAGGACATGATGATGTCGCGCGTCCAACGCGCTCGCGCTGCAATCCACGCTCGCGCCCGACGCAAGTCGACGCTCACGGCATCCAGCCGCCGCCCGAGACGCTGAGCATCTGGCCAGTCAGATAGCCTGCCTTGTCCGAGGACAAGAACAACGCGAGATTGGCGATGTCGTCGGGTCGGCCATATCGTTTGATCGGCTGGTTTGGCATGCTCGCTGGGGCGGCCTGATCGCGCGCCGCCCTCAGTTTCTCGGGCGTGACCAGAGTATCGAGCCCGAACCGGCACCACAAGCTACCTTCGCCGACAACGTCGGGCGATTCGGGCACGATCAGGCCGGGACAAATAGCATTGACGCGCACGCCCCAATCGGCCCACTCGCTTGCCAGCGCCTTGGTCAAAACCAGCACATAGCCCTTGGCCGAGGCATAGTTCGAAAAAGCGATTGCCGAACCCGGCGAATGCCCGCCGGTGGAAGATATGTTGACGATGACGCCGCCGCGCTCCTTGAAATCGCTGGCAGCGGCCTGGCACGAATGGACCACGCCCTTGACGTTCAGTGCCAGTTCCCATTCAAGAGCTTCGTCGTCCAATTCGGCAAATTGAACGGGTCCGCGCGCTCCTCCCGCATTATTGACGAGTATGTCGACTGGACCGAACTGCTCGCGGCAGGCTTGCATCATCCGGTCGATCGAGGAGCGGTCGGTAACATCGGTCCCCACGGCCAGCACCCGCCCCGGCAGCCCTTGTTCGCGCGCAATCTGTTCGAGTTGCGCAGCCTTGACAACGTCGCGGTCGGCGCAGACGACATTGGCGCCCTCCGCGGCATAGCCGAGAACCAGTCCCTGCCCGATCACGCCGCTGCCGCCGGTTACAATCGCGGTCTTGCCTGTCAGCCCCAAATCCACTCGCGGTCCCCTCGTGCTCGGCGCGCAGTGGTCACCCCCGCGCAAACAACTCCGCCCGGTCCGCCAGCGGGCCATCGCCTACGCTAAAATCGACGCTCGCGCCCGGCTTGCGGCGAGCTTCCTGCGCGGTTCCGGGCTGGAACGTGTGGCACGACCCGATCATGCCGATGTCCGCGCCGACCATGCCGGTGGGCATCGAAATGCCGCGTCCGCCCGCGACCATGCTCGCCCAGCGCAGGATACGCGCGGCTTCCTGCTCGCGCGGCGGCAGGGAATCGAGCCATTCGCCGATCCCGGTCAGCCCCTTGCCTGCGACCGCCTCGGGCGTGACGAACCTGCCCGTGTCCAGCGTCCAGTCGAACATATGCTCGCCGTCGCGGTAGAGCCGCGTCACAAACCGCCCATCGACCGGATCGCTGGTGAAAATCTCGTAAGTCACGCGCGCGCTCTCCCCCGCATGGCCCGCACAAAAGGTCGCCAGATCATAGAGATGCGTGCAGTTAAGCGATTTCATCCGCTTGACCGAGGGATCATCGAGCCGCTTGCCCAGGAACGTCTCGTCCAGCGCGGCCATGGCGCCTTCGCATGTGGTCCACGGCGAGCGCTTCATCTTGCTGGCGACGCCGGTGATGACCTCGCCATCGTGCCGCAGGGTCACGACCATGCGGTGATAGTCGTCCTCCAGCTCGGCAGTCACCGCGCCGGGCGAAGGTTCGATGACGATACGGCGGCGGTAGCCGGGCGCAATTTCGGGATCGGGGAGAGGGGCAGAATTCATACACTAGCTATCGCAGGGGTTCGGACGAACCTGCAATCAATTTCCATGCATGAGCCCGTTCATATCGTCATTGCGAGCGGAGCGAAGCAATCCAGAGCAAATGCCGCAGTGCCACGGATTGCTTCGGGCCTGCGGCCCTCGCAATGACGAAGCTTATCAGTCGAAACCCAGATCCTTGAAGATCTTGTTGAGTTTCTTCCACACGGTCTTGTTGTCGCCCGCCTTGTTACGCTCGTTCAGGAAGTTGAACTCGTCCTCGCGCCAGACGATGTTGGTGAACAGCGGGTGGCCGATGCTCGCGAAGTTCTGGAACGCGGCGATGCCGAGGCCGTGGAGGTACTGGTGCATCGCCCGCTTGCTCAGCATCAGGCCATCGGTCGACAGCGCGGCGGTGGCGCGGGCGAAGCGCATCGCCTCGTCGAACAGCTTGTCGGCGGGGACGACCGAATTGGCGATGCCCCATTCCTTCATCTCGGCCGGGGTGATCGAGCGGCCGGTGAGCTGGATCTCCATGCCGCGGTTGAGCCCCATCTTGAGCAGCGCAATCGGCAACTGGCCGTCGAACGCGGCGAAACCGATGCGCGACTGGCGCCGGGCGAAGCGCGCATCGTCGGCGCAGACCATCATGTCGCATGCCAGCGCCAGCGAGAAGCCGAGCCCCATGACATTGCCCTGGCAGGCCGCGATGGTCACCTTGTCGCCCCAGATCATGCCGCGTTGCAGCGTTTCGTAAGTGTGGCGCATGTTGCGCATGCGGACCGACTGCGGCAGGCGCGCGCCCTTCTTGAGGCCGAAGCTTTCGATCGGCGTCTTGCGGGTATCTTCGCCCGCGCAGAAATCGGGGCCATTGGCGCGCAGCACGATCACCTTGACCATGTCGTCATCCTGGGCGCGTTCGAACTGCTTGTGCAGCAGATCGTTCATGCCCGGAATGGCGATGGCGTTGCGGCGATCGGCGCGGTTGAGCGTGATGAGGCAGATGTGATCCTCGACCACTTCGTACGTCACCGAATCGGACAGATCCTCATGCGAAAAGCCTTCGCCAACCTTGGGATCGCTCTCGCTCATCCGCTTCACTCCTTGCACTGCCAATTGTCTAACCTTTAACTGAGCCGCTATTTGCGATGCCGGGGCCTTTGTCAATTCGCATGTCGCGTGCGTCGCCATCGGGCAGGCTAAGCGGAGAATGTGGCAAATGCGGTTGTGCGATTGCGCGCTAATAGTTAGATAATTGATGAAAGTGTCCAGCGGCCCGGGAGATTGACGATTCGCCCGCAGCCGCGCACCCTCAGGGGCGTAAAGCAAGGAGAGCGATGATGGCAACGCAGGCCACTCTGGAGAAATTCCCGGACCAGGCGGAAGGGGTGCAAATCGATCCGCGCCTCGGCTACGCCGCGTTCGATGCCGACAACCATTATTACGAAGCGCAGGACGCGCTGACCCGCCACCTGCCTGCCGAATGGAAGCGGCGCGGGCCGAAATGGATCGAAATGAATGGCCGCAAGCGCCTGATGCTCGGCGACAAGCTCTATGGATTCATTCCCAACCCGACCTTCGATCCGATCGCCAAGCCCGGCTGCCTGCACGATTATTTCGCGGCCAAGCTGGACGGCGCTGACATGAAGACCGCGATGGGCGATCTCGAACCGCTGAGCAGCCGCCCCGAGTACGGCAACCGCGATGCGCGCCTCAGGGTAATGGACGAGCAGGGCGTAGGCGCGACCTGGCTGTTCCCGACGCTGGCGGTCACGCTCGAAGTGCCGATGCAGCCCGATATTGGCGCGGTTCTGGCGACGATCCGCTCGTTCAACCGCTGGCTCGCGGAAGACTGGGGCCTTGCCTACAAGGGCCGCCTGTTCGGCGTGCCGATGATCTCGCTCTCCGATCCCGACTGGGCGGTCGAGGAGGTTGAATGGGCGATCCGTCAGGGCGCCAAGGTGATCTCGATGCGCAACGGCCCGGTCTATACCGCGACCGGCACGACCTCGCCCGGCGCGCCCGAATACGATCCGTTCTGGGCGCGCTGCCAGGAAGCCAACCTTATCGTCGCGCCGCACGCGGGCAATGACGGATACGAATTCCTTGGCAACATGTGGGAACCGGGCGGTTACGGCGCGTTCAGCGTCTCGCCGCTGCACAAGGTCGTCACCTCGCAGCGCGCGGTGCCCGATTTCTTCGCCGCGCTGGTCTGCCACAAGGTGTTCGAGCGCTTCCCGCGCCTGCGCGTCGCCTCGGTCGAGAACGGGGCAAGCTGGGTCAAGCCGCTACTGGTGCGGCTGTTCCGCGGCCACGCGCAGACCAAGGGTTATTACCAGAAGAACCCGGTCGATCAGTTCATCGAGCACATCTGGGTCACGCCGTTCTGGGAAGACAAGATCGAGGATCTGGTCCAGTCGATCCCCATTGACCGCATCATCTTCGGCAGCGACTGGCCGCACACCGAAGGCGTGGTGCGGCCGCTCGATTTCCTCGATAGCCTGTCGAGCCTCAATGCCGAGGACACTCGCAAGGTGATGCGCGACAATGCAGCCGAGCTGACCGCGACCGCCAATCCGTGAGCACGGCGCCAGTGGCATCAGACGACGAGGAAGCGCCGGTCCTCAGCGAGGTCGATGGCGGCGTCGGCCTCATCACGCTTAACCGGCCAGGCAAGCTCAATGCCTGGACCCCGGCGATGCGGCTCGCCTATTTCGATACGCTCGACCGTTTCGCCGAGGATCCTGACGTGCGCGTCGTGGTGGTGCGCGGTGCGGGGCGCGGCTTTTGCGCCGGGGCCGATCTCTCGCTGATTCGCGCGCCCGACGCCGCGAGCGAGGCACTGCGCGCGGCGGAAACCCGCGAATACTGGTACCCGCTCTCGATCGGCAAGCCGATCGTCGCAGCGATCCACGGTCCGTGCCTTGGCATCGGCCTGCAGCAGGCGATGTTCTGCGACATCCGTTTCGCCGCGAAGGACGCGAAGATCGGCGCGCCTTATGTGCGGCGCGGGATCGTTGGCGAAATGGGCATCACCTGGATGCTCAGCCGCCTGTGCGGCGTGGGCGCAGCGAACGACATCATGCTTTCGGGCAGGACGCTTTCGGGCGAGGACGCCGCTAAGGTCGGCTTGGTCAACGAAGCGGTCGAACCTGAAGAGGTGTTCGATCGCGCCATGGCCTATGCCCGCGATCTTGCTGCCAACTGCTCGCCGCTCGCCATGCGCACCGTCAAGATGCAGCTTTATCAGGACCTGATGGACGATTTCACGCCCAGCTTCGAACGGTCCGAGCGCCTGCTCGATGAAGTGCTGCGCGGCGAGGATGTGAAGGAAGGCGTGGCCGCGGTGCGCGAGAAGCGCCCGGTCAATTTCTCCGGCCTCGATCCGCGCCTTGCCCGCAGCGGAGCCTGGCCGAAGTGACACTTGCCGACACCGTAACCGGCCTGTCGATCCGCCACGGCGGGAGTGAGCCGCCGATCCCGGCCGGATCGCTTGCCGCGATGCTGCGCGGCCAAGCACAGCGGTTCGGGGACCGTCCGGCGATGCTCATACCGCAGGAGGGCGGCGGGGTTCTCCCGGTCACCTATGCCGAGATGGTCAGCCGCGCGGATAATGTCGCCCATTGGATCGCCAGCCAGTGCGCGCCGGGATCGCGCGTCGCGATCTGGTCGCGCAACGCGGCCGAAAGCGTGATCCTCCAGCACGCCTGCGCACTGGCGGGCATGGTCGTCGCTCATTTCAACACCGGCTGGACCGATGCGGAAGTGCGGCACGCCTGCGACCTGATCGAGCCAAGCCTCGGCTTTGCAGGGCTGGGTTTCCGCGATGCGGACCTTGTCCCGCGCCTCGAAGCGATCGCCGGGTTTCCGGTACAGCCGCTCGGCGAAGTGGCCGCGCTTGCCGCGAGCGCCCGGTCGGGCGACCTCCCCGATCCCGGCGCGGACGCGCCCTGCCTCATCCAGTTCACCAGCGGCACCACCGGCAAGAGCAAGGGCGCACTGCTGAGCCACCAGTGCGTCATTTACGGCGGCTGGCTGCGCCCGGCGGTCTATGGCGGCAACGAGCACGACGTGTGGCTCAATGCCGTTCCCTATCACCACATCGGCGGATCGATCGCGATCATCGTCGGCGCGCTCGCCACCGGCAGCGCCTTCACCGTGCTCGAACGCTACGACCGCGACCAGACCGTGCGGCTGATGCGCGAACTCCGCCCGACCCGCATGGGCGGCGTGCCAACGATGTGGCACGACATCCTCTCCGCGCCCGATCTTCCTTCGGACAGCACGGTGCGGGTGGTCACGCTCGGCGGCGCGACCGTGCCGTCCACCATCGTGCGCGCGGTCCAGGAAAAGACCGGCGCGGCCTGCGCGATCGGCTACGGCCAGTCGGAAAGCGGCGCGGTGACCAACACCGTGCTCGACGATTCGATCGAAATGCTGTGCGAAACCATCGGCCGCCCCTCGCCGCATACCGAAGTGATGATCGCCGACCGCGAAACCGGCGAGCCGCTGCCGCTCGGCCAGGTTGGCGAAATATGCGCGCGCAGCCCCGGCAACATGAGCTGCTACTGGGGCAATCCCGAGGCGACCAGCGCGACGATCCGGCCCGACGGCTTCCTGCGCACTGGCGATCTGGGTGCGATGGACGAACACGGCTATGTCCGCTTTGCCGGCCGCCTGCGCGAGGTCATCATCCGGGGCGGCGAGAACATCTACCCCGCCGAGGTCGAGGACGCGCTGCTTTCGCATCCCGCCGTGGCGCTCGCCGCCGTGGTCAAGGTGCCGCACGAAAGGCTGGGGCACGAAGTCGGCGCGGCCGTGACTCTCCGGCCCGGAGCCGAAGCCGGAATCGAGGAACTGGAGGCGCACGCCGCAGGCCAAGTCGCGCACTTCAAGGTGCCGCGCCACTGGCGCGTGCTCGATGAGATGCCGCTCACCGTCTCGGGCAAGATCCGCAAGGTGGAACTCGAACAGCTGTTCGAGAGGGAAGCGTGAGCCCCGAGACCATCGCACAGGTGCTGAAGCAGCAGGCGGCGCTCGGCGACAAGGTGTTAGTCGTTATCGACGAGGACCGGCTGACTTACGCCGATGCCGAGGCCCGATCTCGCAAACTGGCCGCCGCGCTGATTGCGGCAGGCGCGGGGCGCGGCAGCCGCGTCGCCATGTTGATGGGCAACAGCTCGGACTTCGCCGTTACATTCCTCGGTATTACCCGGATCGGTGCGGTCGCCTTGCCCTTCAGCACCATGTCGACAGCGCACGAACTGGCGGGAATGCTGGCGCGCGCGGACTGCGAATACCTGATCGCCGCCAAAGGCTATCGCGGGCGCGACTTTCGCGAGGTGCTGACGGAAGTGCTCGGACACGCCCCGGACGGGACCCAGATGGTCCCGGAAATACCGACACTGCGCCGGGTCTGGTTCGGCGCCTCTTCGCTCGAATATCAGGATGCGCCCGATGCCCCGGTGCTCGCCGCCGACGCGCAGGTGACGCCCGCCGACACCTTGATGCTCGTCCACACCTCGGGCTCGACCAGCGCGCCCAAGGGCGTGATCCACACGCACGGACAGGTGATCCGCAACATGCGCCGCCAGAACGCGACGCGCCGCTATTCCAGTGACGAAGTGCTGTTCGCCAATGCCCCGTGGTTCTGGGTGGGGGGCCTCGCCTATTCGTTCCTCGCCACGCTGGTCGCCGGTGCGCGGCTGCTGTGTTCATCTGCCCGGCCTGCCGACATGCTTGACCTGATCGAGCGCGAGCGGCCCAGCATGACCAACGGCGTCGCCTCGACCATGTTGGCGCTCGAACAGGACCCGAGCTTTGCCGGCCGCGACCTTTCGTTCATGCGGCGCGGCAACCTCTACCCGATCATGCCGCCCGAGGTTCGCCCCAAGGACCCCGAACTGCGCCACAACCTGCTCGGCATGACCGAGGCGGGCAGCGTCTGCATCGTCGGCGACAGCGAGGACGACTTGCCCGAGGCGATGCGCGGCTCCTATGGCAAGCCGGTCGAAGGCGTGGACATCCGCATCGTCGATCCAGAAACCGGCCTTGACGGTGCCGAAGGCGAGCTGTGGCTGCGCGGCCCGAACGTGATGCAGGGCTATTACGGGCGCGAGCGGCACGAAACCTTCGATGCCGAGGGCTGGTATCACTCGGGCGACATGTTCACCATCGACGCGAACGGCTACTGCTATTTCAAGGGCCGCACCGGGGACATCATCCGCACCAATGGCGCGCAGGTCTCCCCGCGCGAGGTCGAAGGCGTGCTCAGCGACGTGACCGGCGGTCGCACGGCCCTCGTCATCGGCGTTCCCGATCCGAAGCGCGGTCAGGCGGTAACAGCGATTCTGGTCGGCACCGAGCCGGTCGACGAAGCCGCGCTGACCGCCGCTCTGCGAGAACGGCTTTCACCTTACAAGGTGCCGCGCCGCTTCTTGACGATGGAGGAGAGCGAACTGCCAGTGTTGTCGAGCGGCAAGATCGACCTCAAGAAACTGGCGGAGATTGCCAGTGAGCGCTGAAACCGTTGCCGCATTGCTGTCCAGAAATGCTGCAGCACGCGGCGAAAATGCTGCAGTGGTCGATCCGCAGCATAAGATCACTTGGGCCGGGCTCGATCAGGCGAGCGCGGCTTGCGCTGCCTCTCTGGTCGAGGCGGGGGTAAACAAGCGGCACCGTGTCGGCCTGCTGATGGAAAACTGCGACGAATGGGCGATGTACGCCTGCGCGGTCATGCGCATCGGCGCTGTGCTGGTGCCGCTCTCGACCATGTTGCGCCTGCCCGAACTGGAGGCCCAACTTCGCATTGCCGGGGTGCGCCACCTGATTGCGCAGCCTGCGATCCGCGGGCGCGACCTTATTTCGGAATTGCAAACCCTTGATCGCGATACGCTGCCTTCGCTGCGCAACATCTGGCCGAGCGACGAAACGTTTCCGCTCCCCTCGCCCGCAGCCGTCGCTGTGGCGAATGCCCTCACCGAACGCCTGCTTCCCGCCGACGAGATGGCGGTCATCTTCACCTCGGGCAGCAGCGGCGATCCGAAGGGGGTGATCCACACCCACGGCGGCGCAATCCGCGCCAATGCGAGCGGCAACGCGGCGCGCTGCATCGAGCCGGAATCGCGGCTCTACCTGCCGCTGCCGCTGTTCTGGGCGGGCGGTTTCTGCACCGGGCTGATGTCGGCGCTCAATACCGGCTGCACCCTGCTGACCGAGGCGGGAAGCGACGCCGGAGAGACGCTGGCGTTTCTTGCGCGCGAGCAGGTCACGCTGTTTCGCGGCTGGCCTGATCAGGCAGCGCGGCTCGCCGCACATCCCGATTTTGCCAGCACCGACCTTTCGTCTCTCCAGCCCGGCAGCCTCGATGCGATCATGCCGCATGATGCGCCGCCGCCCGGCGCGCGCGCGCCGCTGCTCGGCATGACCGAGAGCTTTGGGCCATACTGCGGCTGGCCGCTGGACGAACTGCTGCCCGAGGGGAAGCACGGCAGCCTCGGCAAGCCCTTCGCTGGCGCGCTGCTACGCATCTGCGATCCCGATAGCGGCGCAGTGCTCGGCCCGGACGGGACCGGTGCGATCCAGATCGGCGGGCCGAACGTGCTCAAAGGTATCTGCGGGCGTGAGCGCGAGGACACGTTCACCGCCGATGGCTGGTACGATACCGGCGACATGGGTCGCCTCGATGCCGAGGGCTTCCTGTGGTTCGCAGGGCGCCGCGACGACATGGTCAAGATCGCGGGCGCGAGCGTCTATCCGGCGGAAACTGCCGCCGCACTCGAGAAACTGCCCGGCGTGGAGCGTGCGGTGGTCTGCGATGTGAGCGTCGATGGCGAAACCAGATTGGGCGCGGCCGTGGCGGGCAAAGACCTGTCCGTTGCAAGCCTCGCCGCTGGCGCACGCGAAAGCCTCAGTCCGTTCAAGGTGCCGCGTCTGTGGCTACTGCTCGGCTCGGCGCATGAACTGCCGCGGCTGGTATCGGGCAAGGTCGACGTGGCGGCACTGCGCGAGATGATTTCGGCGAAGGGCGTGCGGGCGGATTGAGCCAATTCCTCCCCTCCCCTTCAGGGGAGGGGATCGAGGGGTGGGGTGATCGCTCGATGCACTACACACAAATCGCAATTGCCCACCCCGCTGCGACTACGCTCCACTTCGTGGAGCCAAGTCTCGCTGCCCCTCCCCTGAAGTGGAGGGGAAACAGGACAGTTACCGCCCCTTGAACTGCGGCGCGCGGCGCTCTGCGAAGGCCCGCACGCCCTCCTTGAAGTCTTCGGTCGCGGTTGCGGCCTGCTGGCTCTCCGCCTCGGCTTGAAGCGAAGCCTCGAAGCTCGATTCGAGCGCGGCTCGCACCAGGCTCTTTATCAACGCCAAAGACTTTGTCGGCATTCCCGCCAGTTTCACGGCCACTTCGCGCGCGCGTTCCATCAGCATGTCGTCGTCGACAACTTCGGTGACGAGGTTGCAGCGCTCGGCCTTCTCGGCGCTCATCTTGCCGGTGAGCAGGGCCATCTCCAGCGCGCGCACCCGGCCTGCCGCCCGCGCCACCAGCCAGGTGCCGCCGACATCGGGCGTCAGGCCCAGATTGGCGAATGTGAAGACGAAGTTCGCGCTCCTGGCCGCGATGATGATGTCGCCCGCCAAGGCCAACGAGGCCCCCGCGCCGGCCGCAACGCCGTTCACCGCCGTGGCCACAGGCACCGGCGCATCGGCAAAGGCGCGCGCCAGCGGCTTGTAATAGGTTTCCATCATCCCGAGCACGTCGGCCTTGCCCTCGCCGACACCCGCGCCGCCCAGGTTCGCGCCCGCACAGAACCCCCGGCCCGCGCCGGTTACCAGCAGTGCGCGCGCGCCGGCCGCCACCTCGCCGTTCATGGCGGCGGCGATTTCCAGCGCCATGTCGGGAGTGAAAGCATTAAGCACCGAGGGCGCGTTCAGCGTCACGATCGAGACCGCACCTTCGCGTTCCACCAGCACATTTCCTGCATCGCTCATGGCCGCTATCCTCCCGCCAATTGTCTAACCAGTCCGCAGATGCAGCACTCGACAAGCGGTGTCCAGAGCGGCAGGAAGTGGGAACAGGGGAGGACACCGATGCCCGATTTCACCGCTGAAAGCCTGATAGCCGCGGAGCACGCGCGGCGCGCGGCAATCGTCGCGCTCGACCTCGATGTGCTCGAGGCGATGACCGCCGACTGGTTCCACTATGCCCACATCTCGGGCCTGGTTGAAACGCGCGAGGAATACTTCGCGCGCACCCGCGCCAGTATCGGCTCGCCGGCGCGGATCGTGGCGAC
Source organism: Sphingomonadaceae bacterium (assembly GCA_947477745.1). GTDB lineage: Bacteria > Pseudomonadota > Alphaproteobacteria > Sphingomonadales > Sphingomonadaceae > Novosphingobium. Next base: position 20,909 of record CANJUF010000013.1, read on the forward strand.
GAGCGCACACGACATATCGGTCGAACTTCGCAAGGGCTATGCGCTGATGACCGGAAAATCGCACCTCGACACCACCACGATGAAGTTCGATTCGCTGTTCCTGTCGGTCTGGGAACCGGGCGAGAACGGCTGGATGATCGCGGCCTATGCCTCGACGCCGGTGCACCTTCCCGCGTCGTTCCTGTCGGCCTGAGCGCGGCGGACCGCCGATCTAGCCCCCGAACGGCGGCTGGGTCAGGATGGTGTGCGGGCGCGATTCGCTGCGCTTCCACAGCCGCTTCAGCACGGCCACTGCCTCGTCCGGCGCTTCATAGGGCCAGAAGTGGTCGGCAGGCACCGTGTTGAACTCCGCCCCGATCCGGTTCGCCATCCGGCGGCCGAATTCGGTGGGCACGACAAGGTCGTTCTCGCCCCAGATGAATGCAGTGGGAATGACGATGCGCGCCAGATCCTCGGCCCATTCGGTGCCGACGTTCACCGCCGAACGGTAAAGGCTCATGATCCGGTGGACGCTGCCGGGATAGGCGAAGGCATTGAGGCGCGCATCCTCGGGCGGAAAGCCCATGCGTTCGAGCATCGGGGCCATGTGCTGGCCGCCTTCGAGCGCATCGGAAATCTGCTCGCCCAGCCCCGGCTTCATCCACTCGGTCCACAGGTTGTGAAGCGGCCAGTGCGGATCGATCGGCGCGTTGCCGACCGCGAGCGAGCGCAGCAGTTCGGGCCGCAGCGTGGCTGCGCGCAGGGCGATCAGGCAGCCCCAGTCATGGCCGACCAAATGGACCGGCCCGCCGCGCGCGTGGAGACCTTCGAGTTGCCCGATCGCCCAGTCGACGTAGCTTTCCTTGACCGGGACCCAGCCTTCTGGCGGTTCGGCGGTGAAACCCGGAAGATCGGGCGCGAGCACCTCGTCCTCGCGGCCAATGCGGCTGAGGATCGGCTGCCACAGCCGGGCGGTGGCGGGGACGCCGTGAATGAAGAGAACGGGCATCAGCGGTAAGCCCAGCCGCCATCGACGGTCAGCGTGTCGCCGGTGATGTAGCTCGATTCGTCCGAGGTGAGGAACAGCATCGCCTTGACCACGTCCTCCGCCTTGCCCAGCCGCTTCAATGCAGGCGTTTCGATCAGCCGGTCGCGCGAGGTTGCCAGCAGGTCGGTGACCATGTCGGTGGGGATCGTGCCCGGGCAAACAGTGTTCACCCGGATGTCCGGCCCCAGTTCGGCGGCGAGGGAATTGCTAAGCATGATGACGCCCGCCTTCGAAACGGCATAGGCAGTGGTCGTCGGCGCAGGACGGAGCCCGCCGATCGAGGAGATGTTGACCATGGTCCCGCCGCCCGCACGGCGCATCGCCGGCGCGAGCTTCTGACACATCAGCATGGTGCCGGTGAGGTTGACGTCGAGCACGCGCTGCCATTCGGCCAGCGAGGTTTCCATCAGCGGCTTCATGATGAGGATGCCCGCCGCGTTGATCAGGCCATCGACGCCGCCCATCGCGCTTTCAGCGTCGCCGCAGAAGCGTTGCACATCGGCCTCGTCGGAAACGTCGCAGCCCGCACCGAACTGGCCGAGCCGGTCGGCATTGGCACGCACGGCCTGCTCGTCGCGGTCGCACAGCGCCAGCTTCGCGCCTTCGGCGGCGAATATCTCGGCGGTGGCAAGTCCCATGCCCCGCGCCGCGCCGGTGACGACGATGCGGCGCCCCTCCAGTCTGCCCGATCCCTGCCCAGCCATGCCTTGCTCTCCTTGTTGTTTGTTGCAGGCTATGGCGCGCTCTTGCGCCGAATCAAAGCCCAAACCCGCGCTTGCATCGAACCGCGTTATGCCGGACAACTGACCTCATACCGAGGAGAAGAGCCATGAATACGCAGGTGCTGGAACGCCCGCAGGCCAAGACCTGGCAGGGCCTGAAAGTCATCGATGTCGACACCCACTGGAGCGAGCCGGAGGATCTGTGGACCAGCCGCGCGCCCGCGAAGTGGAAGGACCGCGTGCCGCAGAAGCGGCGCGATGCCAGCGGCGAGATGATGTGGACCATCGATGGCGACATCTCGATGGGTCTTGGCTCCGCCGCCAGCGTCATCCACGATAGCGGGCGCAAGGCCGTTGGCACTGAATTCACCAAGTGGGGCGTCAACGAGGTACATCCCGCCTGCTCGCAGCTTGGCCCGCGGCTCGACGTGATGGACGAGCAGGGCATCTGGGCGCACGTGCTCTATCCCAATGTCATGGGTTTCGGCGGTCAGGGCCGCCTCACCGCCGAGGGCAATCGCTCGGCCACGGTCGACGAGGAACTACGGTTGATCTCGACCCAGATCTACAACGACGCCGGTGCGGAAATGCAGGCGCAGTCGGGCGGGCGGATGCTGCCGCAGGCGCTGCTGCCGTGGTGGGACATCAAGCTGGCGGTGGCCGAAGCCGAACGCTGCTTCGCCATGGGCATGACCGGGGTGAACATAAATTCCGATCCCCATCTCAACGGTATGGTGGACCTGTCGGAGGATTACTGGACCCCGCTTTGGGAGCTGTGCAGCGACAAGGGCGCGCCGATCAACTTCCACATCGGCGCGAGCGATTCGTCGTCAAGCTGGTTCGGCAAATCGCCCTGGCCTTCCTTCGATAGTGCCCAGAAGCTGGCGATGGGCTCGGCTATGATGTTCATCGCCAACAGCCAGGTGGTCAGCAACATCATCATATCGGGGCTGCTCGAACGCTTCCCGAAGCTGAAGTTCGTTTCGGTCGAAAGCGGCGTGGGCTGGCTGCCGTTCATGCTTGAAGCGCTCGAATACCAGATCAGCGAGGCTGGTGCTAACATTGACGGGCGCTATTCGATGACCCCGCTCGAATACTTCCGGCGCAACATCTTCTCGTGCTTCTGGTTCGAGAGCCAGGACTTTGCTCACGTCGCGCGCAAACTGGGCGTGGACAACGTGATGTTCGAAAGCGATTTCCCGCATCCGACCTGCCTCTATCCCGATCCGCTGGCTTCTGCGCACAAGTCGCTCGAGGGCTTCACCGATGAGGAAAAGGTCAAGGTGCTGAGCAGCAATGCGGCGCGGTGCTACAATCTTGATCTGGGCTGAAGGGGGCTCTCATTATGAAAGCCGCAATCCTGCAGGACGGCAAGATCTCGGTCGGAGACCTGCCCGATCCCACGCCGGGGCCGGGCCAGGTCCTCGTTCGCACCCGCCGCTGCGGCCTGTGCGCTTCCGACGCGCACTTCCTGTGCTCGGGCCATTCGGTGGTGGAGAAATCGCGCGAATTCGGAATGCCCTATGGCAGCGTCGACATGACCAAGCCGATCGTCATGGGCCATGAATTCGTCGCCGAGATCGTCGAGTACGGACCCGCGACGCAGCGCCTGATCAAGCCGGGCCGCCGCGTGACCGCCTCGCCGATCGGGCTGATGGGGCCGGACAAGTCGCAGGTCGCCATTGTCGGCTACCAGAACGAGTTCCCGGGCGGATTCGGCGAGTTGATGGTGCTCGAGGAACCGTTCCTGCTCGAAGTGCCCGACGACATCAACGACGAGGTCGCCGCCATCATCGAGGCCCTGGCGGTCGGCGTCGAACACGCCCATGTCGGCAATCCCCAGCCCGGCGACGTGCCGCTGGTGGTGGGTTGCGGCGCGATCGGGCTTGCGGTCATCGCTTCGCTCAAGCTGCGCGGCATCGCCCCGATCGTCGCCACCGACTTCGATCCGGGACGGCGCGCGCTGGCGCTCAAGCTGGGAGCCGACGCGGTTTTCGATCCGCGCGAGCTATCAAGCTTTGGCCCGATGAGCGACATCGGCGGACGCACGCCCAACCTGATTTACGAATGCGTCGGCAAGCAGGGCATCATGAACGACATCGTCACCAAGGCGGCGGACGGTGCGACGATCGTGATCGGCGGCTTCTGTCTCGACCCCGAACAGATCTACGTTCCGGTCGCGCAGATGAAGGCGCTGACCATGAAGTTCGCGCGCGGCGACGGTCCGGAGGAAATGAAGATCGCGCTCGACGCCATCGCCGAAGGCAAGGTCGACATGCAGCCGCTGCTCGGCGAAACCATCGGCCTGGGCGAGGTGGAGAAATCGCTTCTGGCGATGTCCGATCCCTCGACGCCGGTGCGTGTCGTCGTCGATCCGAGCAGGATGTGAGGAGCCTGGCATGATCAAGCTGATCTATCTGGCAAAGCGCAAGCCCGGCTTCACGCCCGACGAGTTTACCCGCCGCTGGCGGATGCACGGCGCCAAAGGCATGTCGGTTTCGATGTGGCGCCACGCCGTGGGCTATGTCCAGGCCGAGCCGATCCGGCCCGCGCCTCTGCCCGGCGCCTGCGAAGACTATGACGCGGTCGCCTGCTACATGGTGCGCGACGATGCCTTCACCTCGCCGCCGATCCTGCCCGACGATGCGGACGCCAACGAGCTGATGGCGCGCGACGAGCTGGAAACCTTCTCAGGCCCGATCATGCCGGTGGCCATGTTCGTGAACGAGGACGTGATGAAGGCAGGGGTGCTGGGCGGCACGAGCGCCTATCTGTTCTTCAGCGACGCTGGAGCGGCGCGCGAGATCGCGCATCGCTCGGAAGGCGCACCCGGCATTAATCGCCTGATCCTCAATGTTAAACGCACCGATGAGGCGCTTGGCTCGCTGCAAGGCGGCCTTCCCTATGCGGCCGTGGTCGAGGTGTCGGCGGCGGACCTGCCTGCGTTGCGCGAAGTCATCGCCCATGCTGGCGAAGGAGTCCTGCAAGCGGCAGACGTCGCCATGGTCACGCGTGAAGCGGTACTGTGGGACCGGATGGGGTAGATGGCGGCGAGCCGCAGGCAGCCCGCCTCCAGCCTTACCGCGTCCTTGGCAGGCGGTCTCTCCAGACGCGATAGGAGCCGCTGCGAATATCGTCGATCATGTCGAGATGCCGCGGCTCCCAGCCGAGTTCCTCGCGGGTTCGCCGTGCTACGGACCGGCTGTTCACCGCAAGCGCGATGGACGCAATGCGTTCTCCCCATATCTCACACGCTCTTTCAAAGCTGATGCTTTCAGTCTGGCATTGCATAACATGGGCGACGGCTTCAGCAATTGCGCGAAAGTTCACCTCGCCGGCAACCGTATGGTAAAGCGCGCCGGGCGTTCCCTTTTCGAGAGCAAGCCGAAAGGCTTCGGCGAGGTCATCGACGTGAACGTTTGAATAGAGGTTGAGGCCGAGGCCGATGTAGCAGGCCTTGCCGGTCTTCAGGACAGACTCGAAAATTGCGGGCACCTGCGTGCTGCCGCCATGGCCGTATACCAGCGGCGGCCGAAGGACCATGGCGTGCACGCCTTGACGCCCTGCTTCGCGCACCATTTCCTCGGTAGGAATGCGCCAGGCTCGCGTCTCTGCGCCTGCAAAAGGGAATGGATCATCTTCCTCGAAAGCGTAATCGCTCCAACGGCCATCATGTGCCTCGATACCGAGTACACCGGTCCCGGACGTGTAGATGAACTTGCGCGAGGAACCCCGGCAGCTTTCGACCAGGGCAGCCACGACCACCGATTCCTCGGAGCGTCCGGCTAGCCCAGCCAGAATGGTCGCGTCGTATTGCGCTGCCAGCAGGGCGACCCCTTCGATCTGGTCAAGATCGCCAGCGGCTGGCACGACGCCAGCCGCCTCGAGCTTCGCGATATTGCCATCATTCCTCGCGAGGCCATGTACCTCATGGCCATGCGTCTTGAGGTTCCGGGCAATGGCGGAGCCGATGTAACCTGTCGCTCCGATTATCAGTGTCTTCATCATGATCTCCAGAAGGCACCGATAATCGAGCAAGGGCAAGCCATATCACCCGCATGGGCGCACTTACCGAGTCCTTGGCAGGCCCAGCGTCTTTTCCGCCACCATGGAGCGCTGAACTTCGCTGGTGCCGCCGTATGTGACCGCCACTTGCGAGTGCCGGAAGCACTGGTTGATGAAGGCGGCGTGCTTGCTTTCGAACGCCAGCGATTCAGGCGCTGTGAGGTTGAGCAGGTCGAACGAATCCCGGCGGTAGGCCTCGGCCGAGAACAGCTTGCTCGCCGGGCCGTAGGCGAAATTGGGCTTGTTCTCGGCGTCGACGAACAGGATCCGCTTGCGCAGGCAATCCGCGGCGAGCACGTTGGCCATGGCGCGGGTCAGGCGGCGGCGGGCAGAGGCATGCTCGATCAGCGGCTTGCCGTCGCGCGTCAATTCCTTGCACAGCTCCTCGGCGGCATGGACCATCCGGTGCATATAGGGCGCGAAGGTCATACCCTGCTCGATCTCGAGCGCCAGCGCGAGCACGGCCAGGCCGCCGTTGACTTCGCCCAGCCGCCATTCGTCGGGCACCTTGAGGCCGTCGTAATAAGTGATGTTGGTGCGCTCGTCCTGGAAGGTCTTGACCTCCTGCACGGTCACTTCGGGCACTTTCAGGGGCACCATGAACATGGTGATGCCCTTGTGCTTGGGTGCGTCGGGATCGGTGCGGGTGAGCAGGATCGCATAGTCGGCATGTTCGGCGCCGCTGGTGAACATCTTCTGCCCGTCGATGCGCCAAGCGTTGCCTTCCTTCACCGCCTTGGTCTTGGCAGCGAAGACGTCCGAGCCCGAACCCGGCTCGCTGTAGCCCAGCGAACAGATCGATTCGCCCGACACGATGCGGCCCAGCACTTCGCGCTTGACCGTCTCGGTGCCGAACCGGTCAATCATTAGGCCGATGATGTTGGAGGTGCCGCGCGGGTGCGCGGTCCAGTTGTAGTCCTCCCACACGCGCATCGCCGCTTCCATCGCGTAGGGGCTGGCGTTGCGCCCGCCGAGCCGTTCCGGCCATTCGGGGAACAGCAGGCCGGCTTCGGCCATCTTGCGGTTTACCGAGGGGACATATCCCGAATAGGAATAGTGCGCCTTCGACATTTCCTCGGGCGTCACCTGGGTCTCGAAGAACTTGCGCGTTTCCTCGGCGAGGCCCAGCTCTTCGGTCGCGAGCGAGAAATTGACCGCGACTTCGCCCGGATCGGGAAGCGATGCCTTGACCCCGGCGTAACGCCGCGCCGCCGCCTCGTCGAGCAAGGTCTCGGGATCGCCCATGACCAGCAGCCATGCGCGCGAACGCAGGTTGAACAGGTGCACGTCGTATTCGACCGTCAGGCCGTATCCGCCAAAAGTGTGCAGCGAATGCATGACCGCCTGCTCGGCGGCATTGCCTGCCCACCATGCGGCGAGCGCCACGGTCTCGCCCGCTGTGTCAGGCTCGCGCGCGAGATCGCTCACGGCGCGCCAGATCATCAGCCGCCCGGCATCGACCGCGACAATCGCGTCGGCCAGCGGATGCGATACGCCCTGATAGGCGCCGATCGGCTTGCCGAACTGCACGCGCTCACAGGCATATTCCGAGGCGAGCCGGATCGCCTCGCGCGACAGACCGTTAAGCGCCGAGCCGATCAGCAGCTTCCATTCCTCCAGCGCGGCGGCAAAGCGCGCCGTGACCCCGCTGCCGCTCGCCAGCACGGTGATATCGCCAGCCGAGAAGTCGATCCGGTCGATCGGGGTGGAGGCGAGCGTCTTTTCAGGCGCACTTTTCGGCGCGGTGCGCACCAGCACCACATCGTCGCCGCGCCGCGCGATCACTGCGTTTGCGCAGGCACCGCCCGCGACCAGCTGCACCGGCTGCGCAGCGATGTCGTGCATGGCAATCGTGACGACCGCGCTGCCCGCTACTGCCTCGCCAAGAAGGTCCTCGTCGCCGCCAAGATCTGCCAGCAGGCTGGCCGCGACCAGCGCCTCGGCGAGCGGCCCGGACACCAGAGTCCGCCCCGCCTGCTCCATCAGCAGCACCGCATCGAACAGGCCGAGGCCGAGACCACCCTTGTCTTCGGCGACGCGCAGGCCAAGCGCGCCCAGTTCACCAAGGCCGCTCCACAATTCCGCGTCGAAGCCGGTGGGAAGCGCGGCGCGCACGCGGGCGATGCTGCTCTCCTCATCCAGGAAACGCGTGTAGGCGTCGAGCATTATCTGTTGGTCGTCGGTGGGTTCCAGGTTCATCGGTCGTTGTTTCCTCTCGGCCGCTGCAATTTGTCGACAATCGGTTAGACAATTGGGAAATACAGGCAAGAGCGAATCTCGCAAGCTGCACGATCGTGCAGCATTTCCTTGTAATCGCGCGGGCACCTCGACCAATGAGATAGTTGAATCTCGCGCACACTCGTGCAAGGCCCATGACCGCGCGGACGATATAACCGCAACCCAGCTCGAGAGGCAGCCTTGACCGAAATTGACCTGAACGATCCGATGGCCGTCGGCACCCTCACCGGCTGGTCGAAGATCCATCCCGGCAAGCCCGCAGTCATCACCGTGTGGGATGGCAAGTCGATTACTTTCGCCGAGCTTGAAAGCCAGGCGAACCGCGTCGCCCAACTTTTCCGCAAGCTTGGCCTGAAGCGCGGCGACACCGCCGCAACGCTGGTCGGCAATTCGATCGAGTTTCTTGAGATCAACAACGGCGCACAGCGCAGCGGGCTTTATCTGGTGCCGATCGCCTCGCGCCTCAATGCCGAGGAAGCGGCCTACATCATCAACGACAGCCAGGCGCGCGTGGCCATCATCGATGCCGGGACCAAGCACGGCGCGGAACTCGCCGCCAGCTTCGCCGCGATGTGCCCCGGTGTCGAGCATGTCTATGCCGTGCGCGGCGATCTTCCCGGCCTTGCACGGTGGGAACAGGCGGTTGCAGTCATGCCCGCCGAAATGATCGCCGATCCCAGCGTCGGCGTGCCAATGATCTATTCCTCGGGCACCACCGGGCAGCCCAAGGGGGTCAAGCACCCGCTTCCCGACGATCCCTATGGCGCCCCGAGCCGGCACCTGCCGCTGATGACGAGTTGGTACCACATGCGCACGCGGATGGATTTCATCGTCTCCGCGCCGATGTACCACTCGGGCGCCAATTCCTTCGCGATGTCGACCCTTGCGCTGGGCGGGACGGTGATCCTGTTCGACAAGTTCGATCCCGAAAAGATGCTCGAGGTGATCGATCGCTACAAACCGCACGGCGGCCAGTTCGTGCCGACCATGTTCACCCGCATGGTCAAGCTGCCCCAAGAGATTCGCGACAAGTACGACGTGTCCTCGCTCGAGCTGGCGCTTCATTCCGCCGCCCCCTGCCCGGTTGAAGTCAAGCGCGCGATGATCGAATGGTGGGGGCCGATCTTCGAGGATCTCTATGGCGGCGCCGAGAACATCGGCCTGTGCCAGATCGGCAGCGAGGAATGGCTTAAGAAGCCCGGCTCGGTCGGCCGCGCCAGCCACGGCGTGCTGCACATCTGCGACGAACAAGGCAACGAGTTGCCGGTCGGCGAAAACGGGCTCGTCTATTTCGAGCACCCCGAGGCCCAGTTCGAATATCTGGGCGATGACGAGAAGACCAAGGGCTCCTACGATCCCAAGGGCCGTGGCTGGCGCACTTACGGCGACATCGGCCATGTCGACGAGGACGGCTACCTGTTCCTCACCGACCGGCGCTCGTTCATGATCGTCGCGGGCGGGGTCAACATCTATCCGCAGGAAGCCGAAAACGTGCTGACCATGCACCCCAAGATCGCCGACGTTGTGGTGTTCGGCGTGCCCGATCCCGACATGGGCGAGCAGGTCAAGGCGGTGGTCCAGCCGGCTGACTGGAACGCTGCCGGACCTGAGCTAGAAGCCGAGCTGATCGCTTACTGCAAGTCGAAACTGGCGACGCTAAAGTGTCCCAAGACCATCGATTTCGAGCAAGCCCTGCCGCGCGACGACAACGGCAAGATTTCCAAGAAGGCCTTGCGCGACCGCTATTGGCAGGGCCGGACAGTGGGCGGTTGAAGGAGAGTGACAGCATGACACGCGCGAACAGGACAATCGAAGAACGCCTGCAGGCGCTGGAAGACCATGAGGCAATCCGCCAGGTTCTGGCGGGATACGGTTATTCGGTGGACGGACTGAATTACAATTCGGTCGCGGATTTCTACACCGAGAACGGCCGCTACATGGTCGACAACACCCTCGATTTCCAAGGGCGCGACCGCGTCGCCAGCATCACCAAGGATGCGGGCCACCGCGCGCTGGTCGCCGGCGGTGTCGCTCACGTCGCGCTACCGCCCTATATCGTCGTCGAGGGCGACGAGGCTGCGGCCACGTGCCACACGATGATCCCGCGCAAGGGCGAGGATGGCTATTACCTCTGGCGGCTCTCCGCCTCGCGGCTCGACCTGGTGCGCGAGGCCGATGGCCAGTGGCGGATCGAGAAACGGCAGACCTGGTCGCAGGATGGCAGCACCAACGGGCCGGAGATGCTCGGCGACCTGCGCAAGGTGCGGCGCGACTAGATCGCCTGCCGCTGGCCGCTCGCCGATGCTTTGTCGATGGCATCGAGCAGCCGGGTCAGCCGCACCGCATCGTTGAAATCGGGGACGGTGAAGGTATCGTCCTCGATATCCTGGGCAAAGCGCACCCATGCCTCGGCAACATTGACCGGCGCATACTTGAGCCCCTCGACCACATGCGCGGGCGCGGGCGGTGCATCGAAGCTGGTTTCCAGAACGATAGTGCCCGCCTGGTAGCCTCCGGGGAAGCTGTCCGCCATCTTGAGCGTGATCGCGCCCTTGGTGCCGATCAGGTCCAGCCGGAACGTGCGGTCGGCGACCCCGCCCGCGACTTCGAGCGTCGAGACGCAGCCGCTTTCGTGCTTGCCCAGCACCAGCATGTGATCGGCGCAGGTGCGTTCGACCACCTCGTCGCTGCCGACAATCGGCACCTGCTTGCGCATGATGGAATTGCGTGCATCGAGCTCGCGGTAAGGGCCGAGCAGGAATTCCATCGCGGCCAGGGTGTGCCCCCCCGCAATGGTTTCCAGCGTGGCGCCATTGGTCTTGTCCTGGAGATAGGCGTAATGCGGCGCGGCCGAATCGCCCCAGGCTGCGGTGGGCGAGAATACCCGGCAGACCTGAAGCTCGCCCAGATGGCCCTCATCGATCAGCTTGCGGGCGTGGAGCACCGCCGGAGCCGATAGCGCCTGCGTGCCGATCATGACATGCGCGCCCTTGGGAACGGCTGCCGCCATTTCCTCGGCTTCGGCGAGATCGCGGCCCAGCGGCCATTCGCAATAGATGTGCTTGCCCGCCGCCAGAGCAGCAAGGACTACCGCGCGGTGCTCGGGGACCTTCACCGAAACGGCGACCACATCGATGCCGGGATCGCGCACCAGTGCCAGCGAATCGCCAAAGGCGCGGTTGCCGCCGAACGCCGTGTTGGCCTCGTCCGCCAGTTCCTGCGTTCGCGCCGAAACCGCCTCGATCACGAAGCGGTCGGTCATCTTCTTGAGCGCGGGGACATGGGCGTCATGTGCCCAGGCCCGCGTCGCATTGCCGCCAACGATGCCGATCCTGTGCCTGTTTGCGCTCATGAATTCCTCTCCTTCGTTCTGACCCACAGCTCATTTGGAGATGTGGTCAGCAGAATTGTACGACTTCGTCACTGCGAGGAGTGCAGCGACGAAGCAATCTAGGGCGGTTTGGCAAGGCTCTGGATTGCTTCGCTACGCTCGCAATGACGATCGCTGATTAGAGCTTGAACACCCGCGCCGCGTTCTCGCGCAGGAACTTGGGCCACACCTCGTCCTTGAACGGCACGTTCTGCAGCTCGGTGAAAATGCGCTCGAGGCTCAGGCCCGCCGGGAAATAGCCCGCGTAGATGATCTTGTCCGGCCCGCGCTTGTTGGCAAATTCGATGACCGCCTTGGGGTAATGCTTGGGCGCGAAGGCGGAAGTCGAATAATAGAGGTTGGGATACTTGAGCATCAGCTTGACCGCCAGCTCTTCCCACGGCTCGGCCCCGTGGCGCATGACGAAGCGCAGTTCTGGGAAGAACCAGCAGACCTCGTCGAGATGCTCGACCTTCTGCGTGCGCAGCGGGAAGCGCGGCCCCGGAACCCCGACATTGCCGACGAAGGGAATGTCGAGATCGATGCATTCGGCATAGAACGGATATAGCTCGCGCTCGTTCAAGGCGACTTGCGGCACCGAAGCGGCGGGGAAATAGGTCAGCGCCTTGATGTCATGCTCTTTCTTCATGCGCCGGATGCGCCGGATTTCCTCCATGCCGAGGATCGGGTTGATCGTCACCGAGCAGAAGAAGCGGTCCTTGAAGCGGTCGAGCGATTCGGGATATTGCAGCGCGTTGTCGATCGGCAGCATGGCCTTGGCGATGTTGTACTTGTCCATCTCGGCGACCATGTTCTCGACGAATTTGGCCGGATCGGAACCGATGTTCGGCACGTTCTTGAACATGTAGCCCGCCGGCATCGTCGTGCTCTTGCCCGGCGCATCGCGCTGCATCGTCGCCATCGACTGGTAGCCCGCGACGTTGTGCTCGTCGGTGGGGATATTCATCATGCAGTCGATGACGCGGATGTCTTTGGGAAATGCCATGATCGCTCTCTTTGCTGGGTCTGGTTCGGGCGGGGGTTAGCGGTTCAATCCGCCTCTGCATAGAAGCGCGAATAGAAGCGCCGGTATTCGAGGATCGGCCCGTCGTTCTTCACCAGCAGCGGCTTTTCGAGGTGCCGCTTGTGCGGCCAGACCTTGGCGTCCTCCTCAAGCTGGATCGCAGTATTGCGGATCAGCTTGCGCGTGACGTTGACCTTCTCCGCCGCCAGATCGGCAGGGTGGAAATAGATGTGGCGCAGATGGGTGCGCGAACCGTCGAGCGGGGTCTGCATCTGCAGCAGCAGCATGTCGGTGATGCCCCAGAACCGCGTGAAGGAAACGCCCGGCCCGATCGCGCGCACGTCGATCTTGCCTTCGACCATGCCGCGCGCGGTCGGCATCTTGCTGGATGCGGACGAGTAGCGGAAATAACCATCGACCTTGAACTCGGGCACCGGCGGCGAAGGAAAGCTGTGCAGCGCCGGGAAGTGCGCAACGTCCGCGCCGTTCTCGGTGATCTCCTGGATGTGGACGTCGAAGATCCACTCACGGTAATCTGCCGCGATCCAGCCCTGGTCGGCCACTTCCTCGACGCGGCTCATTGCGAACAGCGGCGATGTGCGCTGCGGGTGCCACCAAGCGAAAATGATGCCAAGATCCTCGTGCACCGGCAGCGCAAGGTTGCACGCCTTGGAGAGCTTGAGCGGCACTTTCTCCTGATAGGGAATGGCGGCGACGCCGCCATCGCCCTTCCAGGTCCAGTGATGGAACGGACAGCGCAGGTCATTGCCCACGACCTTGCCGCCGTGCCCGAGATGCGAGCCGAGGTGGCGGCAAATCGCATCGATCCCGCGGGCCGCGCCGTCCTCTCCGCGCCACAGCACGAATTCCTCGCCCGCGATCACGATCGGGAGCGCTTCGCCGGTCGCCAGCTGGTCGCTGCGGGCAACCGCAAACCAGCCGAACGGCGAAGGCAAACCGAAACGGTCCGCCGGATCGGCCAGCACGGCGTTGACGGCGCGCGACGCTTTCCTGCCCGATTTCGCTACCATTCGCCTCTCCAGCCCATGCTCTTAAAGCGCAAGCCTAGCGCAGCGCCGCGCCCTAATGCAACAAGCCATGTGCAATACTGCGGCGCACTCGCAAATCGAGCCTTGCCAAGCCGGGCAAAGCGGGAAACAATCGCTTCAGAGAGATTCCGCCCTGTACAGGCGCGGAACCCGAGATGAGAGGAATTCCCATGAGCAGTTTCGACACCGTCATCAGGAGCGGCACGGTTATTGATGGAACCGGCGCGCAAGGCACGATCGCAGACGTAGGCATCGCGGCTGGCCGGATTGCCGAGATCGGCAAGATCGCCAGCAAGGGCGCGCGCGAGATCGACGCCGAAGGCCAGATCGTCTGCCCCGGCTTCGTCGACGGCCACACCCACATGGACGCGCAGGTCAACTGGGATCCGATCGGGCGCAATTCGTGCTGGCACGGCATCACCACGGTGGTGATGGGCAATTGCGGCTTCTCGGTCGCGCCGGTCAGGAAAGGCGAGGAACAGTTCGTCGTGCGCAATCTCGAACGCGCCGAGGACATTTCGCCAGACGCCATGGCCGCCGGCATGGAATGGAAGTGGCAGGGCTTCAGCGAATATCTCGACGTCGTCGATACGCTGCCCAAGGGCATCAACTATTCGGCCTATATCGGCCACTCGGCGCTGCGCACCTGGGCCATGGGCGAGCGCGCCTTCGAAGAAGAAGCCAGCGACGACGACATGGCCCTGATGAAGGGCGAATTGAACCGCGCGCTCGATGCCGGTGCGATCGGCTTTTCGACTTCGCGCGCCACCGCGCATCTCACTGCCGACGACAGGCATGTCGCCTCGCGCCTTGCCACGCGCCACGAGGTTTCCGAACTGGTGCGCGTGATGAAGGGCCGCAGAGGCACCGCCTTCGAGATGGCGCAGGAAACCCATCAGGTGGGCACCAGCGAGTTCGACGAATTCTACGGCTGGCTCAGCGATCTCGCGGTTGAAACCGGCGTGCTCGTAACCTTCGGCGTGCTCGGCGGCCAGTATCAACGCCAGCTCGAATATATGGAGCGGGCCCACAAGGCCGGAGGCAAAATGTTCGGCCAGACCCACAGCCGCGGCATCACGACGCTGACCTCGTTCCGCTCGTCGCTGGCGTTCGACCGGCTGCCCGCCTGGAAGGAATTCCGCCAGCGCCCGCTCGAGGCGCAGCTTGCCGGGCTCAAGGATCCGGCGACCCGCGAATTCCTGGTCAACGCGATCAAGGAAGGCAACTACACCAGCACCGCCGGGGCCGAAGCCCCGCGCCCCGACTGGGAGAAGTTCTTCATCTACGACCATGTCATGCCGCCGTGGCGCAGCCTTGCGCAGGCTTCGGCGGAAACCGGCAAGCATCCCGGCGAATTGGTGATCGACATGGCGATCGAGAGCAATCTCGACGCGATGTTCATGCAGCCGATCACCCATTCGACCGAAGAAGAAACGGTGCAGATGATCCGCCATCCGCTGACCGCCATGACCTTCTCCGATTCGGGCGCGCATGTCAGCCAGATCGCCGACTCCTCGATCCAGAGCCACCTGATCGCCTATTTCTGGCGCGAGAAGGGCCTGATCCCGCTCGAGGAATGCATCCACATGATCACCGGCCGGCCCGCAGAGGCCTGGGGCTTTGCCGATCGCGGCGTGCTCAAGGCGGGCAACATGGCCGACATCAACATTTTCGATCCCAAGACCTTCGGCCCGATGATGCCCGAGATCGTCCACGACTTGCCGATGGGCGCGCGCCGTCTTTCGCAGAAGTCTCAAGGGATCAAGGCGACGCTGGTCGCGGGCGAAGTGTTCATCGAAAACGGCGAGCATACCGGCGCGCTGCCGGGCAAGCTGCTGCGCCGCGCCGACGCCTGAGCGCAGCGCATGGATGCTGACCAGTCACTCGCGGGCCGCGTCGCGGTCGTCACCGGGGCGAGCCGGGGGATCGGTCGCGCCATCGCCATGCGCCTTGCCTCGGCGGGCGCGCATGTCGTGCTTGCCGCGCGCAGCGTGGACAAGCCGACTTCGGGCTTTTCCGGCACGGTCCACGATGTCGCCGAAACGATCCGCGCGTTCGGCGGCGCCGCGACCCCGCTCGGCCTCGACGTAGCCGACGAAGCGAGCCGCGAGGCCTTCGTCAAGGCGTGCCAGCAGCAGCTCGGCACGGTCGATATCCTGGTCAACAATGCCGGAACCCCGCTTTACAAGACCATCGATGAATACAGCGCGCATGACCTGCGCCAGCAGATCGGCATGTATTACGAAGGACCGCTGCATCTGATCTCGATGCTGGTGCCGGGCATGAAGGCGCAGGGCGGCGGGGCGATCCTCGCGCTGGGTTCGAGCTCGGTGGTCAAGCTGCCCAAGCAGCCCTATGCCGAGCATCTCGCCTATTTCGGCATCGACGCGCTTTATGCCTCGCTTAAGTCCGCCGACCACCGGCTTGCCTTCGGCCTCGCCGCAGAGCTTTACGAACACAACATCGCGGTGAACATCGTTGCCCCGGTGCGCGCGGTATGGACGCCGGGGCTCGAAAACCTCGGCCTCGAATTCGGGCCGGACCATCCGGCGATCGAGAAGGAAGAGCATATCGCCGAGGCCGCGCTGGCGCTGGTTTCGGAGCCGCCCTCGGTGCGCACCGGGGTACTCGCCTGGTCCTACGAGTTCCTCAACGAGATCGGCCGCACCACCATGTCGCTCGACGGCGGGAGCGTGATCGAAGCACGCAGCGCCGAAACGGCCGAGGCCTGACCATGGCGACTGTGGCGGCAAGCTCGCAGCGTCTCGAAACCGCCCGCGCGCTGTTTTCGGGGCCGGTACGCCTGTCCGAACCCTATCCCGGTTCGCCGCCGCTTTGGATCGAAACCGATAGTGACACGCTTGCCGGGGACATGGGCGCGGTGACACGCTGGATGGCGGACAACTATGAGGCGATCGAAGCAGCGCTGCTCTCGTTCGGCGCGATCGTGTGGCGCGGGTTTCCGGTTCACGACACCGATCATTTCATCTCCATGATGGAGCGTTTCAAGCCCTATGCGAAAGGCTATGCGGGCGGCACCTCCAACCGCAAGGCGATCAAAGGTCCGGCTATGGAGGCCACCCGCACCCCGCCGCACGTCTATATCCAGCTGCATCAGGAAATGTCCTATATGCCGGACAATCCTTGCGCACTGGCGTTCTATTGCAAGCAGGCGCCCGAAAGCGGCGGCGAGACGGTGATTTGCGACATGCGCGGATTGCTTGAGGAAATTCCCGAGACCACGCGCCGCAAGTTCGAGGACTACGGGGCGCGCTATGTCCGCAACCTGCGCTGCGCCGATCTGGATGACTGGCGCGCCGATTCCGAGCTTCGCCATGCGACATGGCAATACTGGTTCGACAGCGAGAGCCGCGAGGAAGTCTCCGCGCAGCTGGACGAGCGCGGCACGCACCACCGCTGGAAAGAAGACGGCAGCCTGACCTTCTGGAACAGCGAACCCGCCGTCACGCGCCATCCCGCCACCGGCGACCTGCTCTATTTCAACCAGCTCAACTCACAGATCCAGAACGCATGGACCATCGGCAAGGAGCGGGCCGACTTGTTCGACCGGCTCTATGGCGATCATACCGACCGGCCCTATGCCGTGGCTTTCGACAATGGCGATCCCGTCACCGAGGAGGATTACCTTGCGGTGCGCGAACTGTTCGAGGCGCGCAAGATCGCCTTCATGTGGCAGGCAGGCGACGTGATGCTGCTCGACAACAAGCTCACCGCGCATGGCCGCCATCCTTTTTCGGGCGAGCGCGACGTTCAGGTCATGCTGTTCGACTGACCGCTGCCGCGCCTGCTGCACATTACCCATCCGGAGAGACTGAAAACCAATGCATCCCAGAGTGTTCGCCGAAGAGACGCCAGACAAGCCCGCGCTCATCATGGAAGATACCGGCGAGGTCATCAGCTTCGCCCAGCTTGAGGCGCGCGCCAACCAGGGCGCGCACGCCCTTCGCGCCATGGGCCTCGAGAACGGCGGGACGGTGTCGCTGGTCTGCGAGAACCGCGCCGAATATTTCGACATTGTCTGGGCGGCGCAGCGCGCCGGGGTCATGCTCGTGGTGCTGTCCTCGCGGCTCAAGGCCGATGAAATCGCCTACATCGTCAATGACAGCGAATCGACTCACCTGCTGATCGGCGAGAGCCTGGCCGAGGTGGCTGGCGATCTTGCTGCCGATCCTTCGCTCATGCCGGGTCTGGAAAAGACGGTCTCGGTGGGATCGCTTCCCGGCCTCGACAATTGGTGCGATCTCGTCGCCGCGCAGCCCGAAACGCCGATAGCCGACGAGCAGCACGGGCTGCGCATGGCCTATTCGTCGGGCACGACCGGACGGCCCAAGGGCGTGCGCATTCCCTTCCGCGAAGGGCCTGCGGTCCAGGTCAATCCGGGCGTGACCATGTTCGAGGCGTTCTACGGCATCGACCCGCAGGTAACCTATCTTTCGCCCGCGCCGCTCTATCATTCCGCGCCGCTCGGCTTCAGCGTTGCGGTGCAGTCGGTCGGCGGCACCGTGGTGTGCATGAAGAAGTTCACGCCCGAGCGATTCCTCGCTGCGATCGAGCGCCACAAGGTGACGATGACGCAGTGCGTGCCCACCATGTTCATCCGTCTGCTGCGCCTGCCCGAGGAGGAACGCGGCCGCCACGACCTCTCCTCGCTCGAAAAGGTTGTTCACGCCGCCGCGCCCTGCCCGGTCCCGGTCAAGCGCCAGATGATCGAATGGCTTGGGCCGATCATTCACGAATATTACGCCGGGTCGGAAGGCAACCTGTTCGTAATGGCCAACAGCGAGCAATGGCTCGCGCACCCCGGCACGGTCGGCCGGCCCGCTTATGGCACGCTGCATATCTGCGGCGACGAGGGCGACGAGCTGCCTGTGGGCGAGACCGGCACGATCTATGTCGAGGGCGGCAGGGACTTCGAATACCACAACGACGAGGCCAAGACCCGCAGCTCGCGCAATCCCCAGCATCCCGGCTGGACGACGCTGGGCGATATCGGCCGCCTCGACCAGGACGGGTTCCTCTATCTGTCGGACCGCAAGCATTTCATGATCATCTCGGGCGGGGTGAACATTTACCCGCAGGAGGTCGAGGACCTGCTGGTCATGCATCCGGCGGTGACCGACGTGGCCGTGTTCGGCGTGCCCAACGACGATTTCGGCGAGGAGGTCAAGGCCGTGGTTCAACCCGCAGACTGGAGCCGCGCGGGCAAGGAACTCGAAGCCGAATTGATTGCCTGGTGCCGCGATCGGCTGGCCGACGTGAAATGTCCGCGCAGCATCGATTTCGAGAAGGAAATGCCGCGCGCCGAAACCGGCAAGCTGTACAAGAAGGAATTGAAGGCGCGTTACTGGCCCGCCGAGCAATAAGCCGATCGAGGAGACGATCCGATGACCCTGCAAACCAAGCCCGAGACCTTCGGCGACATCGCCGTGATCGATGCCGATACGCACTATGCCGAACCCTATGACCTGTGGACCAGCCGCGCGACCGGCAGCTGGAAGGAACGCGTGCCGCAAGTGAAAGAGGTCGACGGCCAGCTCTCGTGGTTCATGGACGGCGACGTGCGCATGGGCCCTGCCTTCGCCTCGTGCACTATCCGCAAGGACGGCACCAAGGCTTACGGCATGGAGATGACCACCTGGAAGTTCGAGGAGATCTTTGACGGCGCGTGGGACGCCAAGGCCCGGGTCGCCTATATGGACGACGCCGGGATCACCGCGCAGATCTGCTATCCCAACCTGCTCGGCTTCGGCAACCAGAAGGGGATGAACGTCGATCCCGAACTGCGGCTGGTGATCACCAAGATCTACAACGACGCGCTCGGCGAATTCCAGGCGGACTCGGGCAACCGTATCTACCCTATGGCGATGGTGCCGTGGTGGGACATCAAGGAATCGGTGGCCGAGGTCGAGCGCTGCCGCGCAATGGGCCTGCGCGGCATCAACACTCACTCGCAGCCGCACAACAACGGCTTCCCCGACCTTGGCAACGAGCACTGGAACCCGCTGTGGGAGCTGTGCGCCGACACCGGCATGCCGGTGAACTTCCACATCGGCGGCGGCTTTTCGAACACCGAATGGTTCGGCGAAGGCCACTGGCCCAGCTTCACCCCGACCGAGAAGCTCGCATACGGCTCAAGCTCGCTCTACTTCGCCAATTACCAGCTGTTCTCGAACATCTTCATCTCGCGCTGGCTCGAGCGTCATCCAAACCTCAAGCTGGTATCGGTCGAGAGCGGGGTCGGCTGGATCCCTTACATGCTCGAAGCGGTCGAGTTCCAGATGCGCGAGGCGCGCAGCGACTATCAGATCTCGCCCGCCGAGATATTCGCCCGCCAGATTTATGCCTGCTCGTGGTTCGAGCGCAAGCACCTCTATGCCGACGCGCACAAGGTCGGGGTCGACAACGTGATGTTCCAAACCGATTTCCCTCACCCGGTCTGCCTCTATCCCGATGCGCTCGAATATATGGCCGATGCCGCCGGGCAGTTCACGGCGGACGAACGCGCCAAGGTGTTCGGCGGCAATGCCGCGCGGGTCTACAACATCGACACTGCCGCGCTGGGCTGAACTCGGGCGAGCAATCAGGGAGAAGCAATTTGCCGTATGATCTGCTCGATGGCGTCAAGGTCATCGAACTGTCGATGTATGCCTTCGCGCCGGCCAGCGCGGCAGTGCTGTCGGACTGGGGCGCAGACGTGGTCAAGGTGGTGCCGCCAGGCACCGCCGACCCGATGATGGGCGACCGCGTGATCGGCGGCCTGCCCAAGGTCGACACCGGCATCAAGTTCATGTGGGAGAACCTCAACCGCGGCAAACGCTGCGTGTGCATCGATGTCTCGACCGCCGAGGGCCGCGACCTGCTGCACCGCATGGTGGCCCAGGCCGACGTGTTCATCACCAACCTGCTGCCCAACGCGCGGGCACGCTTCGGGCTCGATTACGAGACGCTGGCCGCGCTCAACCCCCGCCTTGTCTATGGCCGCGCCTCCGGGCACGGCGCCGAGGGGCCGGAGCGCGAGGCGGGCGGCTTCGACCATACCGATTTCTGGGCGCGCAGCGGCATCGGCCACACCATCGCCACCGTCGTCGGCGAATTCGTGCCGCAGCCCGGCCCGGCGATGGGCGACGTCTCCGCCGGGGCGACACTGGCCGGCGCGATCTCCGCCGCGCTGTTCAAGCGCGAGCGGACCGGCAAGGGCAGCCTGATCGACGTGTCGCTGCTCGCCACCGGGGTGTGGATGAACGGCCCGGCGATCCTCGCCTCCGCGCTTTACGGGGTCGAGACGATCCCGCGCTTTGCTCACGCCGACCAGCCCAACCCGCTGGTCACCGCCTATACTTCGCGGGATGGCCGCGACATCTACTTCGCCGGGATCCAGACCGAAAAGAACTGGGCCGAGCTGTGCGACATTCTCGGATGCACCGAACTGGTCGGCGATCCGCGCTTTGCCACCGGCGAGCTGCGGCTTGCCAATGTGCGCGAATGCATCGCCGCGCTCGACGTGGCTTTCGCGAAGCAGGACCTGGCTTACTGGCTGCCGCGCTTGGAGCGCTGCCCGGTGCCGTGGTCGCTGGTGCAATCGTCGGCCGAGGCCTTCGCCGATCCGCAGGTCGTTGCCAACGGGATGGTCACCACGATCGAGGGCGATGCGCGCAGCTACCCGGTCGCGGCCAGCCCGGCACAGGTCGACGGCAAGCAGCTTTCGCAGACCCGCGCCCCACAGCACGGCGAACATACCGAAGTGGTGCTGATGGAATACGGGGTGGAATGGGACGAGATCGAAGGGCTGAAGGCGGCTGGCGCGATTAACTAGGAATGGCGCGTCGGCGCCACAGAGCAATCAGCCGAACGGGCGGCCTTCCCTAAGCGCGGCGAAGACCGCATAGGAGGGATCCGATCTGTCGGGCCTGCCTTGCGAGCGCCAGACCTCGCCCTCGATCTCCCGGGTGATCCTGATATCGGTAATCGCCACGCGGTGATCAATCGCCCACCGATCATCGCGCAGGGACCACCCGTCGAGGTAGCGGGCGTGAATGAGCGTTTCTCGCACCTGGGTTTTCGAAGTGCTCCGGTAGGATCGTGCCGAAACATAAGCCTCGCTTGCGGCTCGATCACCTTGGACCTCGATCGAGATGGCCGTCAGCGGATGCAGCCAGACGTCCGTCTTTTCGTCAGTGCTCCAGAGCAAATCGATCAACTGATCGGGCGTAGTCACGCCCGACACGGAATAGTCGAGTGTTCCATCCTCGTGCCAGACGGAACGAAGCAGGTCCCGGTCACGCCGATCGACTCCTCGGCCATAATTGCACATTTGCTGGCGGATGGCCTCCCTGGCGAAGGTTCCATCCTGCGTATCCATCAGTGAAGACACCCCTCAAACCTCGATGTTATAAATCCGTGCCGCATTGCCGCTGAACACCTTGAAGCGTTCCTCGCTCGTCAGTTCGGCGATTGCTTCGGCGAGGTAATCCAGCCCGTTGGGATAGAGGCACGCCGGGTGCGGAAAGTCGGTTTCGAACATCACGTTGTCGGCGCCGACTTTGCGGATCGTCTCGACCAGGTCCTCGCGCTCGAAGAACACGCAGGCGCTGACCGAGCGGCGAAAGCGTTCCTTCAGGCTCGGCTCATAGACCTGCCCGGCCTGCTCGCTCATGTAGCCGAGCGCCTCGAGCAGGTAGGGGATCCAGCCCGCCCCGCTCTCGACCGAGACGATCTTGAGCGCGGGGTAGTTCTTCAGCAGGTCGGACATCAGGATGTTGCCGAGCACGGTCAGATTGCCGATGAACAGCAGCACCCCGCCCATCGCCAGCTTCTGGTTGGCATTGCGCTCGGGCCAGACGCCGGTGTTGAGGAACGAGGTCGAGCTGTCCGAGGCGCCGATGTGGAAGTTCACCGGCTGGTCGTGGTGAATGCAGGCCTCCCACAGCCGGTTCCAGTATGGTTCGCCCAGCGAAGCCATGCCGTGCTCGTTGGGATTGGGATTGATGTTGATGCCCTTGAGGCCCAGCCTGGCGCAGCGTTCCAGCTCGGCGACGCTGAGGTCCACATCCCACCACGGCAGCAGCGCCATCGGCAGGATGCGATTGCCCGACTCCTGCTGCATCTCGGCCATGGCATCGTTGTAGATGCGCAGGCTTTCGAGCCGCAGTTCGGGCTCCACCTTCATCGCCCGCTGGCCGCCAAAGCCGAGCGCGTTGGGATAGGCGATCTGGGCGTAGATGCCTTGCTCGTCCATCATCTCGACGCGTCTGGCGGTGTTCCACGCGGCTTCCATGACATCGGGGATTTCCCAGTTCTCGAACTCCATGCCGAGCGCCTTGTGGCCGTCCTTGCGGACCGCCGACACGGCATTGCGCCGCGCCAGGAACTCGCCTTCGCCGATCACCCACTGGCGAAGCTCGCCTTCGCCTTCCATGCGCGGCATCAGACCTTTCCACTTGGCCGAGGCGCGCGAGGTCCACAGGTCGGGCCATTCGCTGACGTGCGTATCGACGTCGATGACCTTGATGCCGGCAAGCAGCTCCTGCGTGGTCAGCGACTGGCTGCGGATCGAGGCGACTGTCGCCATCCTTGTTCTCCCGGTTGGTGTTTGTTTCAGGCTGCGACGCGCGGACGCGAGCCGCGCACCAGCCGCCCCGGCAGTGCGCCGGTCGGCTCGCCCTTGCGGTAAGTCACCTGGCCCGCGACAATCGTGGCGTCGTAGCCCTGCGCGCGCTGGTGCAGCCGCTTGGCGCCGTTGGGCAGATCGCCGATCGATTCGGGCTTCATCAGCATCACATTGTCCATATCGATGACATTGAGATCGCCGCGCAGCCCCACCTTGATCTGGCCGCGGTCGCCCAGCCCGACAAGATCGGCGGTGTCGGTGGTCAGCTTGCGGATCACCTCTTCAAGCGGCATGCGGCCTTCCGCATCATCGCTGACGCCGTCGGGCGCAACCCAGCGCTTGAGATAATAGGTCGGCAGGCTGGCATCGCAGATCATCGAGCAGTGCGCGCCGCCGTCGCCAAGGCCGAAGGTCGTCGCCTCGTGCGCCATCATCGTGCGGATCGGCACCAGCGAATTGTCGAGATAGTTGGCGGCGGGCGCGTAGATCACGCCCGAACCTTCGACGAGCACGTCGTAGGCCATTTCCGCGCCGGTCTTGCCCTGCGCCTGTGCGCGCGCGGCGATGGAATCGCTGGTCTTGGGCTCATAGTCCGGATCGTCGGTCATCTCGTACATGCCGCCGAAGCGGCTTGCGAGCATCATGCTCGCCTCGTCAGTAAGCACTGCCTGCTCGGCAAGGATCCGCGCCTTGCGGGCCGGATCGCGCAGGGCAGCGATGCGTTCGGACAGATCGAGGTGCGCCACCTCCTGATAGGACGGGCAGGCGATGAACGGATGGCGGCTGAAGGCGAGGCCGACGATCAGGCCGACCGGGCGCCCGGCAATCTGGGCGCGGATCGGAGCGCCCCCGGCGCGCGCCTGCTCGACCCGGGCGAGGACGTCGCGCCAGTTGTCGGGATGGCGCGGGCTTTGCAGCAACGAGAGCGACAGCGGGCGGCCAGATTCGGCAACCATGCGCTCGACAATGCCGAACTCGCTGTCGATATCGTCGAAATCGGAAATGAACTGGAGCACGCCCTTGCCGCTTTCGGCAACGCCCCTCGCGATGCCGGCCAGCTCGTCAGACGCGGCGGAATAGCTATAGGTCAGGGTGCCGTCGTTGGCCTTGTGGTTGATCGTGCGCGAGGTCGAAAAGCCCAGCGCCCCGGCCTCGATCGCCTCGCGGGCGAGGCGCGCCATCTGCTCGATATCCTCGGGCGTGGCGGGATCGCGGTCACCGGCGCGTTCACCCATCACGAAGACGCGCAGCGGCGCGTGCGGCACCTGCGTGGCGATGTCGATGTCGTATTCGCGATGCTGGATCGAATCGAGATAGTCGGGGAAGCTCTCCCAGTTCCACGGCAGCCCGGCGGCCATGACCGGCTCGGGAATGTCCTCGACGCCTTCCATCAGCGCCATCAGCCGGTCGCGGTCATGCGGCTTGCAAGGTGCAAAACCGACCCCGCAATTGCCCGCGAGCACCGTGGTGACGCCGTGCTGCGAACTGGGCAGCATTCGGTCGGTCCAGGTCGCATGGCCGTCGTAATGGGTGTGGATGTCGACGAAGCCGGGGGTGACGATCCGGCCCGCGGCGTCGATCTCTTCGCGCCCGGTGCCCTCGAACGAGCCCACGGCCGCTATCATGCCGTCCTTGACCGCGACATCGCCGCGAAAGCGGGGGTTCCCGGTGCCATCGACAATGGTGCCGCCGCGCACAACGAGATCATACTGTGCCGTCATGATGAAAGCCTCTCTATTCCGCCGAGCCGCCGCTCACGGGCGTTTTCGGTCTGCCATGTATCATTTCATCATTACACGCCGCCGCGCGCAATGAAAAACCGCGCGCCGGTGTCCGCAAGCTTCATCGCGGGCCGCGCACCAGCCTGCCCGGCTTGGCACCAGTTGCCGCATCGTTCTCGCGGGTGAGCACACCGTTCACCATGGTCGCGAGATAGCCGCGCCCGTGCTGGAGCATGCGCCCTCCGCCCTTCGGCAGATCGAAGAACATCTCGGGCTGGTCGTTGCCGACCCTGTCGAAATCGATGAGGTTGAGATCGGCGCGCAGTCCCGGCCTAATCAGGCCGCGGTCGCCCAGCCCGTAAAGCTGCGCGGGTTTGCCGGTGATCTTGTGTACCATGGTCTCGATCGGCAGCTTGGGTCCGCGCGTGCGATCACGGCTCCAGAAGCTCAAGTGGAAGGTGGTCATCGCCGAATCGCAGATCATCGTCAGGTGCGCGCCGCCATCGCCCAGCCCGCTGACGGTGCTGGGGTTCTTGAGCATCTCGTAAGCCGAATCGAGGTTGCCATCGGTGTAGTTGAGGATGAACCTGACCACGGCATGACGGCCATCCTCGCTGCTGATCGTGTCGTAGACCACTTCTTCCATCGTCCGGCCGGTGCTCGCGGCAATGACATCGAGCCGCTTCGACGGGTCGGGTTCGTAATCGAGCGCCGCATCGATGACATAATAGGTTTCCAACGCGCTTCCGAAATGCGCGATGCGCCCTTCGAGGCGCGGGTCGGTGCCATCGCCCTGTTCGGCAAGAATGCGGGTGCGGCGACCCGGCTCGCGCATTGCCGCGGCCCGCTGCGCGCGCGGCAGATGCTCGATCTCCTTGTAGCCTGGCCGCGCCTTGAACAGGTGCATCGAATCGAGGCTGAGGATCAGGCCAAGCCCGCGCGCGGCAACCTGCGGCACGATGTCGAGACCGCGCGCCCGCGCCTTGTCCGATTCGGCGATGAGCTGCGCATATTCGTCAGGCGCATGGTTGTACGAGTGCAGCAGATACGTAACCGGGCGGCCCGAAGCCTCGGCAATGCGCTCGATCCGGCGATGCTCGCCCAGCCGCTCCTCGTTGCTGGCCCCGCTGCCGAACGAATCGCCCGCCGCGCCAAGCGGCACGACCTGGAACACGCCGCGACCGCTCTCGCCCATTGCGCTGGCAAGGCCGAGCATTTCGGCTTCTTCGGCGAAGGTGCCGGGAACGTGCGCTCCGGTGCTCGCCTTGTGTTCGAGGATGCGCGAGCCCGAAACGCCGATCGCGCCTGCCGCCATGGCTGCGCGGACGTGGACCTTCATCTGCTCGATGTCGTCCGCGGTCGCCATTTCATGCGTCAGCGCCCTTTCGCCCATGACAAACACCCGCAGCGGAGCGTGCGGCAGGTGCATGGCCACGTCCATGGTGAAGTGGTTCTGCTCGATCCGGTCGAGGTAATCGGGGAAGCTGGTCCACTTCCAGTCCAGCCCCTCTTCGAGCACGATGCCGGGGATTTCCTCGACACCTTCCATCAGCTCGATCAGCGGCTGGCGCATGTCGGGGCGCGCGGGCGCGAAACCGACGCCGCAATTGCCCGCGATCGCGGTGGTGGTGCCGTTGGAGAAGCTGGGTTCAAGCTCCTCGTCCCAGACGAATTGGCCATCGTAATGGGTATGGATGTCGACGAAGCCGGGCGTCAGCAGCGCGCCGTCCGCCTCGATAGTGCGCCTGGCCTGTCCGGTGATTTTGCCGATCTCGGCAATCTTGCCGTCCGCCACGGCGAGGTCGGCGGTGTAGCCCGGCTTGCCGGTGCCATCGATGATGGTGGCGCCGCGAATGACTGTATCGAACATGCCTCGGTATCCTCTCTCTTTCGGCGATCTTACCCCAACAGACCCGCATCTGCCAAACGATCCGCCGCGCCTTCGAGATAGGCGAGATGCTGATCGAGGGTCTTGAAGCCATTGCCCATCGTGTTGACCGCGAAATGGGTGCCGCCGCCATCGCGCCATTCCTGCACATAAGGCACAATGTCATCGAGTGGCGTGCCGAGTGCAGTATTGCACTGCGCACCGAAGTCGGCAGGATCGCGGCCAGCCTCTTCGAGGAACCCCTTGAGGAAATTGTAGCCCTTCATCGGATCGGCCTGCGTGCGCGCAAAGATAAAGCCGTCCCCCACGAGCGCCGCGCGCCGCAGCGCAGCCTTGGAGAAGCCGCCCATCCAGATCGGGATCTGCCGCCTGGGCGGCGGGTTGAGCGTTGCCCGGTCGATGCAGTGGAACTCGCCGGTGAAATCAACCTCCTCGCCGCTCCACAGCGCGCGCAGCACTTCGACCTGCTCGCTGAGCCGCGCGCCGCGCTGGCGGAACGGAACGCCGAGCGAGCTATACTCGACATGGTTCCAGCCGATGCCGATGCCCAGCGTCAGGCGTTCGCCCGAAAACAGATCGACGTCGGCCGCCTGCCTTGCCACCAGCAGGGTCTGGCGTTGCGGCAGGATCATCACCCCGCAGACGAAACGGATCGTTTTCGTGATCCCGGCAAGATGCGCGAACATCACCAGCGGATCGTGGAACATGTCCTTCTCGGTATAAGGCCCGGTCAGTTCCGGATCGCGATTGGCGTGGCTAGCGCCCGCGACATGATCGTAGGCGAGGAAATGCTCATAGCCGCGCGCTTCGGCGGCAATGGCAAAGCGGCGCACGGCCTCGGGATCGCCGCCCAGTTCGGTCTGCGGATAGATGATGCCTGTCTTCACGCGCCGTTTCTCCCTTGTCGGCCCTTTAGTCGCGGCCCTGATACCGCCCTGCCGATACGCACGGGCTTGGCATGGGCCATTCGCCGTGCAATGCCACGGCGCGACAAGCGCCGAGGTATGTCGGCTGCACGAGAGGAATGAAAGGCCAAACGATGAAATTTTCCTGCGACATGCCGATCGATTTCACCGACGACAAGATCGAGTTCAGCTCGCTCGACGCGATTGCGACCATGTCGCGCAAGGTCGAGGCGGTTGGTTTCGATGCGATCTATGTCACCGATCATCCCGCGCCGAGCAGCCGCTGGCTGGCGGGCGGCGGGCACCCGACGCTCGACCCGTTCGTGGCGCTGACCGCCGCGGCCGCCGCGACCACCAAGCTGCAGGTGCAGTCGCACATTGTCGTGCTGCCTTACCGCAATCCTTTCGTGACCGCGAAATCGGCCGCATCGCTCGATCATATCTCGGGCGGACGCCTGATCCTGGGTGTCGGCACCGGCTATTCGAAGCCCGAATATGCTGCTGTCGGCGTCGAATTCGAGGACCGCGGCGAGATCATGACCGAAGCGCTCAAGGTGATGCAGATGGCTTGGTCAGGCGAAGTCGTCCATTATGAGAGCCCGCGCTTCTTCGCCCGCGATACCGTGATCCGGCCGCTGCCGGGCAACAAGCAGAGCATCCGCGTCTGGGCCGGCGGCAACGCCAAGCCCGCGATCCGCCGCGCGGTCGAGATGTGCGACGGCTGGTGCCCGTTCCCTGCCGAAGGCGCACTGCTGCGCACCACCCGCACCGACGAGCTTTCGACCTACGAACAGCTTCAGGCGATGATCGACTATGCCCGCGAACACGGCGAGAAGGTGGGTCGCAGCACGCCGCTTACGATCTGCATGGGCACGCTCGGCTACCGTCAGGGAAGCCCGCGCGATCCGGCCTATGCGCAGGAACTGATCGAGGCCTATTCGAAGAATCAGGAAATGGGGATCGAGTGGGCGACAACCGGCCTGCCGCACCCCAGCCTGCCCGAGTGGCTCGACAATGTGCAGTGGTTCGGCGAGGAAGTGGCCGCCAAGGTCAAGTGACGCGGTGAGCCGCGCTGCCGCCTGTGCCTTGGCGCTGACTGCGCTTGGCACGGGCGCGGCCGCGCAGCCGGCAGGGGAGAAGCCCGTCATGAGCGAACAGGCACCCGCTACTGTCGCGCAGGCGCAGGCCATCTGGGACCTTACCGTGGCACAGGCGCGCAGCGAACTGCTGGCGCACCGCCATGCGGCGGACCCGCAATTACTTGCGCAGGGGCATTATTTCCTCGGCAACCTCCAGACCGTGGCGTTCAACATGTATGTCGCGCCGCGCCAGCAGTACCCGGCGTTCTACACCCAGTCGTTCTTCATGCCGTTCGAGCTGAGCTGGGGCACGCAGAACCCCGATTTCCTCAACCACAACGCATTCCTCGACGGCGCGCATACCTATCGCATCTGGGGCAACGCCAAGGGCTCTTACTGGACGACAATCCAGGCGATGTCGGGCTTCTGGGGCGACGACAAGATGGGCCTGCTCGGCCATATCGATTTCGACGATGTGCCGATTGCCGAGAACGGTGATTTCGAGATCTTCATGGGTCCGAACCCCCCAGCCGACACCGGCGGCAAGACCTGGCTCAAGCTCGATCCCGAGGCGCATAACGTGATGCTCGCGGTGCGCGAGGTCTACATGGACTGGGACAAGACCCGCATTGTCGACCTGCACATCGAGACGCTCGACCGCTATCCCGACGCGCCGATGTGGCTGGGCGAGGCAGAGCTTGCCCGCCGCTATGCCAAGGCGGCGAAGTTCCTCGCTTACGCGTGGAAATTCTCCAGCGGGCAGATGGCCCCGGCTGGCGCGCAGGCGCCGGTGAACCGCTTCAAGACCGACGGCAACGCCGGCGAGCACGGCGGCAATCCGGTCGCCGCCTATGTCGGCATGGACTACAGGATCGGCCCCGACGACGCGCTCATCATCACGATGACGCCGATCGAGGCGCGCTACTGGGGCTTCCAGACCGCGAGCGTCTGGGGCCAGACCAACGATTACTCCTACCACCAGAGCTCGCTCAACGCGCAGCAGGCAAAGGTGGATAGCGACGGCAAGGTGCGGCTGGTGCTCTCGCTCGGCGATCCGGGCGTTCCCAACTGGCTCGATCCGGTCGGCGTGGGCACCGGATCGGTGCTGCTTCGTTGGTACAAGGCGAAAGGAACCGCAGTGCCCGAGACGCAGCTCGTCCCGCTCGCCGATCTGCGCCAGCATCTGCCCGGGGACACGCCCTCGGTGAGTGCAGGCGAACGCGCCGAGCAGCTCAAGGCGCGCGCGCGCGCCTCGCTGCGCCGCTTCAAGCAGTAGGGCTTTGCGCGGTGGCAACGAGCTATGACCGGGATGCGCGGGCTGACCTTGAGCGGGTCTATGCGCCCGTTTTCGAACCCTTCGCGGGAACCTTTACCGCCGATGGCCTGATCGCCGAGGCGCGCGCTGCGACCGGCCTTGACGATCTGGGCGGCGCGGCCAAGGCCGAGCCGGGCTTTCGCACACGGCTCGGCGCTCTGTGCGCTGCGCTCGAAAGCGAGGCGAACCTGACCGCGCTCGGCCGCACCCGCGCACATTGCCGCCTGCTCGCCATGGTCATCTCACGTCTGCGCACGGTGGACTATGTGCGCCAGTCGCCTGACCTGCCGCCGATCGCCGCGCCGCTGGTTGGCACCGGCATGCCGCGCAGCGGCACCAGTTTCCTTCAAGCCTTGCTGGCGCAAGACCCGGACAACCTCGTCCCGCGCACCGGCCACGGCATGGTCCCGATCCCGCCGCCGGGCGTGCTGGGCGACGAGCAGGCCCGGCTCGATCTCGTTTGGCAGATGCTGCAGTTCCAGGGCTTCGATTCGGATGAAGTCAACGCCGTCCACCCCTTCGCTCCCGATGCCGAGGACGAGGACGTGCTGTTCCAGGAAGCGGCTTGCTGTGCGCTGTTTTCAGGCTTCTACAACGTGCCGAGCTACGTCGGGGTGCAGCAGCAGGGCTACGACGAGCAGATCGCATGGCAAAAGCAGCTGATGCGCGTGATCCAGGCGCACCAGCCGGCCAGCCGCTGGGTGCTCAAGGCCCCGGAATATGTCTCGCGGCTCTCTTCGGTGCTGGAGCATTATCCGGATGCGATGGTGTTCGTGAACCACCGCGATCCGGCACGGACCATCGCCTCGATCGCCAGCCTCTATATCACCTTTCAATCCGTAAATTCGGATGTGAAGATTCCGGGCGAATACCTTGGTCCGGGGCTGCTGCAGGGCCAGGCCGCCTCGGTCCGGGCCTGCGAGGAATGGCGCCTGGCGCACCCCGAGGTGAAGATCGTCGATATTCACTACAAGCGGCTGGTGGCCGATCCGGTCGGCACCGCCGAAGCGCTTTATGACGCGTTCGGGCTAAGGTTTACCGATGCCGCGCGCGAGGCGATGACCCGGTGGCTCGCCGCCAGAAACCGCCACGGCCAGGCGCAGAGCGGGATCAGGCACACCTATTCGCTCGGCGATTTCGGCCTTAGCGAAGACATGGTGGAAGAAGCGTTCGGCGACTATCTCGATCGCTATGGCATCGAGCGCGAACGCGGCTAATCCGCGATCAGCGCATCTCGTTATCTTCGAACGCGCGGTCCTGATAGCCTTCGCGCATCCATTCGCACATCAATTCGGTGCAGCGGCGGCTCAGCAGTTCGGCAATGTCGCCGTCGCCATTGGCTATCGCCCGGGCAAAGCGCGCGCGCAGCACACGGTACAGCGCCATGTGGTCGAGCCGGCGCAGCATACGCTCGTCGTTGCGCGGCGCGTTGGCGGAAAAGTCGCTGGTGATCGCGACCATCAGTTCGAGCACCTTGTTGCCCGCCATGGTTGCAAGGAAATCGATGAATTTGCGCTCGCTGCGCATGAATTCGGCGTAGCCCTGGATGTTGAGTTCATCGACCGTCTGGTCATCGCGCTCGGCAAATTCGCGCAATTGGGCGATCATCGCCGGATCGCGATTGCGCGAAGACAGCCGCGCCAGTTCGGCATAGAACATCGGCGTGGTTTCGGTCAGCTCGACATAGGTTGCGTTGCGCGTACGCAGGTAGACCGCCGCCATGCGGCTGACGGTGAGGCTGCCGGGACGGCGCGCGAAATAGCCGCCGCCGACCCCGCGCCGCACCGCGACCAGATGTTCCTGCGCGACCCGCGCGGTCGCCTGCCGCAAGGTTGGTTTGCTGACCCCGAGCCGGGCGACAAGCTCGTCTTCCGAACCCAGGAAAGCGCCATCGTCGCTGGCGAGAGCGATTTCACGCAGCTGCTTTGCGGCAAGGTCGACCGCGGACTCGCCCCGGTCCTCGGCGAGATTCTTGCGGCGTGTTGCCAACCCCGTGTCTCCGTCTGCTCACAGAAGCGCTCTGCCTTGAGGCGCCCCCTTACCCGTTGCGGATATGCAACACGAATTGAGCTAGGACAATGGTTTTGAGGGACTATGCCTGAGCGCGGCCGCCAAGCGCCTCGACATGAGCGACCGCGCATTCGGCCAAGGCGGCAAGATCGTAGCCGCCTTCAAGCGTGGAGACGATCCGCCCGCCGCAATGCTTCTGTGCAAGCGCGACAAGTTCGCGCGTGAGCCAGGCGTAGTCTTCGGCGTGGAGGCGCATCTGCGCCAGCGGATCGCTGGCATGGGCGTCGAACCCGGCCGAGACCAGCAGCAGAACGGGCACGAAAGCATCGATGGCAGGGAGCAGGTCGCGCGACCAGGCTTGGCGGAATTCGCGGCTGCCACTGCCGGGCGCAAGCGGCGCGTTGGCGATATTGCCCGCAGCGCCGCGCTCGTGCCGCGCGCCGGAGCCGGGATAAAGCGGGCTCTGGTGCGTGCTGGCGAAGAACAGCGCCGGATCGTCCCAGAACGCGGCCTGCGTGCCGTTGCCGTGATGCACGTCGAAATCGGCGACCGCGATGCGGACTAGGCCATGGCGGCTGCGCGCGTGCATGGCACCGACTGCAACGGAGTTGAACAGGCAGAAGCCCATCGCCCGGTCCGGCTCGGCGTGATGGCCCGGCGGGCGCACTGCGGCAAAGGCGGCGTGTGCCTTGTCCTCGGCTACCAGATCGACCGCCCGGATCACCGCACCCGCCGCGCGCAGTGCCGCTTCCACGCTGCCGGTACTGAGCACGGTGTCGGCATCGAGCGCGGCATGTTCGCCTTCGCCCACATGCAATGCCAGTAGCGCATCGACATGCGCACGGGTGTGGACAGCGGCGAGCTGGTCTGCGCTGGCGCGCGGCGCCTCTTCGCGGATCAGGCCGGGAATTTCCGCAAGGTCCAGCGCATCCAGCACCGCGCGCAGCCGTTCGATCCGCTCGGGATGGCCCGGCCCGGTATCGTGCGTCAGGCAGGCGGGATGAGTTATCACGGCGATGGTCATGATACGCAGCATAGCGCCGCCCGGCGCTGCAATCGAGCGCCTGCGAGTTTGTGCTTGCCCCGGCCCGCCGCAAGGTATCTCATGGTGCAAAGACAAGAAGGAGAGGAGCGATGCGGTGCCTGATGGTAGCAGCAGCAGGGCTGGCGATGAGCGCTAGCATGGCGGCGGCGGAGGTTCTCCCCCCCTTTCAGCAGGGCCGCGCGGGATCGATCCTCGGCACAAGCGAACAGATCGAAACCGACCGCCAGACGCTGCGCGTCTACAGCAGCCGCGAAGTGCAGGCCGCGATCAAGGCGCTCGTCGCGGTCTACGAAAAGGATCCGGTCGCCCAGTATCCCGACGCGCGAAAGACGCTGCGCCGCGCCGCCGAGGCCATGGCCATGGCGCAGAGCCACGGTGTCGTCGCCGCCGATCCCGACCGCGCCGCGGCGCTGTGGGGCACCAATGGACCGCACGCGTGGGGCGATCTGGGGCTTCCGGTCGCAGGCGTGATGATCGACAATCCCGACAACATCTACCGCTCGATCCCGATCGACGGTGCGGCGAGCTATGTCATCGAAGGGCGCGTGATCTACCCTGCCCCGGTCCAGCAGACCATGGTGCTGCACAACGAAAAGAGCGGGTCGGACCCCAACCAGAAGATCAAGAGCCAGGAAGCCGAGAACGGCGCGGTCCCGCTCGATTCGATCCCGGTGGCGCGCGACGGCACTTTCACGGTGACGGTGGACGCATCGCCGACGGGTGGCCGCACCAACCATCTCCAGTCCGATCCCGCTGTCCACGATGCCTACATTCTCGTGCGCGACACCATTCCCGACTGGTCGCGGCAAAACCCGGTGCAGCTTTCGGTGAAGCGTGTCGCTGGCCCGCCGGTGAAGCCGCCGCGCAGTGATGCCGAACTCGCCGCCAAGGCAGCCGCCATGACCGGCAATGTCGCGCGTTATTTCATGACCTGGGCCAAGCAGCGCTTCTACAGCGGTGCGGCCAATACGGTGACTCACCAGTTCGACCGGGCGAGCGGCTGGGGCGCGATCGCCTGCGGCTGGTACCGGCTCGAGGCGGACGAGGCGCTGGTCGTCACACTCGACCGCCGCAGCGCCGCCTATCTCGGTTTCCAGCTTTCGGACGCCTGGGGCCAGGGGCAGACCAGCGAATATCTTGCCAATCTCGGCAGTCTTTCGGGCGATCAGGCCAGCGCCAACGCCGACGGCAGCTACACCTATGTCGTCGCGGCGAGCGACCCGGGCGTGCACAACTGGCTCGATACGGCGGGCCTGCGCACCGGAACATACTGCATTCGCTGGCAGGCCATGCCCGAGGGGGTGAAGGCCGCCGGGGCGGTTCGCGGGATGGAAGTGGTGAAACTGGCCGCTCTCGATACGGCGCTGCCGCAAGCGACTGTGCGCGTTACGCCGGCGCAGCGCGCTGAGCAGA
Organism: Sphingomonadaceae bacterium; assembly: GCA_947477745.1. Classification (GTDB taxonomy): domain Bacteria; phylum Pseudomonadota; class Alphaproteobacteria; order Sphingomonadales; family Sphingomonadaceae; genus Novosphingobium. The sequence continues at coordinate 55,408 of CANJUF010000013.1, forward strand.
TCGAGCAGCGCCGCCGCGACTATGCGCGGCGTTTGCAGTATTGATGGCGGAACCAACCGCTTTTCCGTCATTCCGGCGAAGGCCGGAATCCGGCTCGTAGTGCGTCATCCGGACCCCGGCCTACGCCGGGGTGACAAGCTGTTTCAGGCTGAGACTTACTACAATCTCAGGTCGCTGCTCTCGTCGGCGAACACATGCTTGAGATCGTAGAACACGTGGGCCGGCCGCGCGTAGGAGCGAAACAGGTCGGACCCGGCGCTGCTGAACTGCCGGTGCGCCACGGCAAGCACCACGCCGTCGTATGCGCCAGTTTCGGGAGCCTCGACCAGCTCAAGCCCGTATTCGGCGCGCGCCTCGGCGGCATCGACCCACGGATCGTGGACATCGACGCGGCAGCCGTAGCTTTCGAGCTCGGCGATCACGTCGACCACGCGGGTGTTGCGCAGGTCCGGGCAATTTTCCTTGAAGGCGAGGCCGAGCACCAGCACCCGCGCGCCATCGACCTGGATGCGCCGCGCGATCATCGCCTTGATCAGTTGCCCCGCGACATAAGCGCCCATGCCGTCGTTGATCCGCCGCCCGGCAAGGATCACGTCGGGATGGTAGCCCATCATCTGCGCTTTGTGCGTGAGGTAATAGGGATCGACCCCGATGCAGTGCCCGCCGACCAGGCCGGGGCGGAAATTGAGGAAGTTCCACTTTGTCCCCGCCGCCGCCAGCACGGCCTGGGTATCGATGCCCATGCGGTTGAAGATGATCGCCAGCTCGTTGATCAGCGCGATGTTGAGATCGCGCTGGGTGTTCTCGATGACCTTGGCCGCCTCTGCGACCTTGATACTCTCGGCGCGGAAGGTGCCTGCGGTCACGATGCTGCGATAAAGCGCATCGATCCGGTCGGCGGCATCGGGGGTCGAGCCGGACGTGACCTTGACGATATCGGGAAGCCGGTGCTCGCGGTCGCCCGGATTGATCCGCTCGGGCGAATAGCCAGCGGTGAAATCGCGGTTGAAGGGGAGGCCAGACATGGCTTCGAGCACCGGCACGCAGTCTTCCTCGGTGCAGCCGGGATAAACGGTCGATTCGTAAATCACCGTGTCGCCGGGCTTGAGCACCGAGCCCACTGTGCGCGATGCGGCCAGCAGTGGGCCAAGATCGGGGCACTTGTGGCGGTCGAGCGGGGTCGGCACGGTGACGATGAACACGTTGCAGGCTGGCAGATCTGCAATTACGCCCGAGAACGCGAGATGATCAGCCTGCGCCAGTTCCTCCGCCGTCGTCTCCAGGGGATCGTCGCGGCCCTGGCGCAGCGCCGCGATCCGCGACGCCTTGGTGTCGAAACCGGTGACGGGGAATACCTTGGCGAATTCCACCGCCAGCGGCAGGCCGACATAGCCCAGCCCGATCACGGCAATGCGGACCTCGCCCAGCCAGTTGGAAACCGCGTCCATCGCCCGCCTACTTGCCGTAGTAATCGCGGAACCAAGCGACGAATTGCGCGACGCCGTCGCGGTAATCGGTCTGCGGCTTGTAGCCGGTCAGCCGCTGGAGCAGCGAGGCGTCGGCCCAAGTGGCGGGGACGTCGCCCATCTGCATCGGCATCATATTGCGCACTGCCGTCTTGCCGAGGCTCGCCTCGATGGCCTCGACGAAATCGAGCAGGCGCACCTTTTCCGAATTTCCGATGTTGACCACGCGAAACGGCCCGGCGGGCGAAAGGCTGTCGCCCGGCTCGATGGCCTCGGCGCTCTCGGGTTTCACTGGCGCCGCGTCGATCAGCAGGCGGATGCCGCGCACCAGATCGGTAACATATGTGAAATCGCGGTACATCTCGCCGTGGTTATAGATGTCGATCGGGCGGTCATCGAGGATCGCCTCGACGAACTTGTAAAGCGCCATGTCCGGCCTTCCCCACGGACCATAGACCGTGAAGAACCGGAACATGGTGACCGGAAGGTTCCACAAATGGGCGTAGGAATGGCCCATCGATTCGTTGGCCTTCTTGGTCGCCGCATAGATGGTGAGCTGGGTGTCGGCCTTCTCGGTTTCGGTGAAAGGCATGTCCTCGTTCGCGCCGTAAACCGAGGAGGTCGAAGCCATCAGCAGGTGCGCGACTTCGAGCCTGCGCGCCGCTTCCATGACATTGAAGGTGCCCACGACATTGCTGTCGATATAGGCACGCGGGTTTTCGAGGCTGTAGCGTACGCCTGCCTGCGCCGCGAGGTGGACGATGGCTTGCGGCTGGAAAGCCTCGACAACCGCCCAGAGTTTCTGATCGTCCTCCAGCATGCCCTCATGCGCGGAAAAACGCGCGTTCTGCAGCAGCATCTGGTGGCGGCGTCGCTTCAGCGAGACGTCGTAATAGTCGGTCATGCCGTCATAGCCGCAGACCTCGAAGCCTTCATCGAGCAGCAGGCGCGCAAGATGAAAGCCGATGAAGCCGGCGGTGCCAGTCACCAGAATGCGCCGTGTCTCGCTCACCATGTCACCCGCTTCGTGGCCATGCCGGCATGGTAAACGCCAATTGTTGCGAAATCATTCTTATCCGCGTCGAGACCGGTTGGATGTGTACGACGTGGCAGCGATCGTTGTCTCTGCACGCTCCCCAATTCATCCCGGAATTGCCAAACGCAGGCCTCTGGAGCAGTGGATAGGCATGGACGATCTCGAAATCCTCAAGGCAAGCATCCAGCAGGTTCTGGCGCAGGATTGCGACGCCCGCAGCCTGCACCGGTACGTCGATGAGCAAGGTAGCGATCTGGCCGGAAATCTGCGCTTGCAGGCTGGCGAACTGGGCTGGCTGGGCATCGGCCCCACAGACGATGCAGGCGGTCTCGGCTTGGGCTTGCCGGGCGCTGCGATGCTGGCGCGCGAACTGGGCAAGCGGCTCGCTCCCGGTCCATTTGTTCCGGTGCTCGTTTGCCTGCAGGTGATCGAGCGCTTTGCTCCCCGGGAAATCAGCGAGCGGCTGCTTGGGGGCCTGATGTCGGGCGAACGGAGCGCCGCGATCCCGGCAAGTTTCGATGCGGGCGAAAGCGGCGGCTTGCTGCTTGGCGACATTGAGCAAGGCGGCTCGGTCGTGCTTCTTCCCGGCGAGAAGGACCTGGTCCTGGCCACGGCTCGCGGCGCGGGCGAGCCTGTCCAACAGCGCGAGGCCTGGGACCGGACCCGCGCCTTGTGGGACACGCCCGCCGACCCGGAAGTGCTGTGTGTTTTGCCGGACGGCGCAGCGCATTACATTGAGATGTGCGCCAGCCTGCTGATCGCCGCCGACACGCTTGGCGCGATGGAGGGTCTGTTCGACCTCACCGTGGATTTCCTCAAGCAGCGCGAACAGTTCGGCAGAGCGATCGGCTCGTTCCAGGCGCTCAAGCACCGGATGGCCGATCTGGCGGTGCAGATCGAGCTCGCCGACTGCCTGCTCGAACAGGCGCTCGAAGCCGCGCACACTGATAATGAAGGCGGCCTGTTCTGGAGCGGGATGTGCAAGGCCGAAGTGAGCGATGCAGCGGCGTTCCTCGCGGGCGAATGCCTGCAACTCCACGGCGCGATCGGCTTCACCTGGGAGCACAATTGCCACCTTTATCTGAAGCGCATTCGGCTCAACCAGGCACTGGTGCGCTCCAATGACGCGCTGAGGCAGGCTGGTTTCGGCGCGCTCGAAGCCGCGTCGTCCGATGGCCGGTCGCTGATGGAAATCGGCCAGTGATCATCGATCTCGCGCACGATCCAGCGGCATTTCGCGCCGCCTTGCGCCAATGGCTTGGCAAGGTGCTCGCCCCCGGCTGGCGCGAGGACATGGAAAGCAAGGGTGGGGGCGAGGACGACTATATCGCCTTCCAACGATGGTGGTTTGGCGAGTGCCGCAAACAAGGCCTGATCCTGCCGGACCTTCCGGCGGAACTCGGCGGCGCGGGGCTCAGCCTCGCGCTGCAGATGATGGTGGTGGAGGAATTCGCCCGCGCCGGGGTGCCACCGCTCAAGGGCGGGATGTATACCGTTGCGCACACCCATGTTCCGGCAACCATGCTCCATGCCGCCAGCGAAGAGCAGCGCGCGGCCTACCTTCCCGGCCTGATCGAAGGCGACGTGTGGTGCCAGGGCTTTTCCGAGCCGGGCGCCGGTTCGGACCTTGCCGCGCTGCGCACCCGCGCGGTGCGGGAGGGCGATCACTTCGTCATCAACGGCCAGAAGCTGTGGTCCTCCTTCGCGGCCCAGGCGAAGTACTGCCTGCTGCTGGCGCGGACCGATCCCGATGCTCCCAAGCACAAGGGGATCAGCTACATGATCATGGACATGGCGAGCGAGGGCGTCGAAGTGCGCCCGATCAAGCAGGCGACCGGGCATTACGAGTTCTGCGAGCTGTTCCTCACCGATGTGCGGGTGCCGGCGGCGAACCTGATCGGGGCGGAGAACGCCGGATGGGCAACCGCGCAGGCCACGCTGGCGGCGGAGCGCGGGGTGCTGGCCTTCGAACGGGTCGAACGCGCACGGCGCGAGCTGGAACTCTATCTGGCGCGGGCACGCGAAGCCGGCGCGCCGTGGCTGCGCCGCGAGGCCGACCGGGCCGAATATGCCGCGCTCGTCGCCCGCTTGCAGGCGATCCGCCGGATGGTGCGTCGCCTCCTTGCTGACGAGGGCGAGGGCGCGAGCCGCCTGCCCGCCTTTATCAAGCTGCTTTCGACGCAGTTCGGGCAGGTCTATTCCGATTTCCGCATCCGGGTTGCGGGACTATCCGGCCAGATCGACCGGCCCAGCCTGCCGCTTTCCGGCAGCGAGCCGCTGCACGACTATCTCAACAGTTTCGGTGACACGATTTCCGCCGGATCGAACGAGATCATGCGCAACCTGATCGCCGAACGCATGCTCGGCCTTCCGCGCTGACGTTCGACGGATTACGCCCCGCCCAATCGGTGCGCCGCGCGCGGTGAGCCGGCGAACACGCTTGGCCTTAGCCAGCTCGAGATGTTGCGCAGCAGGGCGGGTTCACCCTCGACCATCAAATCGCCCGAACTCATCGCTTCCTTGTAACTGCGGTCGCCCATCCACACGTCGTGCATCGTGCGCAGGGTGCAGGCGAAGTAGACGTCGACATCGCGGCCCGGATCGGTGAGGCACAGATCCACCCGCTGATCCTTCACCAGCAGCCACCAGTCCTGCTGGCCTGCCAGGTCGCGGAATTTGAACTTTATCGTGCTCGTGTTGCCGATCAGCTTTTCGGGATCGATGCTGCGTTCGAGGTATAGCATCAGCAGTTCGACATCGAGGTCGCTGTCGACAAGGTTATGCCTTGCCCACAGCAGGCCCCATTCGCCCATCGCAAGGAGCGTCGGCAGCAGCGCCTGGCAAGATTCGGTTGGATAATATTCAAAGCCGCGCTGGCCCGGAATGCGCCGCCGAGCGGCAATTCCGCTTTCTTCCAGCGATTTGAGCCGCGCGGTCAGCAAGGCGGGCGAGATGTCGCCAAGTCCGCGCTGAAACTCGCTGAACCGGCGCGCGCCCATAATGAGCTCGCGGATGATCAGGATCGTCCACTTTTCGCCGAGGATCTCGTTCGCCTTGGCGATCGGACAGAACTGGCCGTACTTCATCGCAGGGTCTCCGAGCGAGCGGTGCAGAAACTGTAGCACGTTGCTTCAGTTTTTGTAGCGCGTTGCTTCATTGCTTGAACTCCACGGGGCGTCGATCCCGGTGCACTGTCTCCTCATCGCCGGAAGGGCCGGCGGACAGCCATAACAGGAGTTCAGGAAATGCCTCTCGTTACCATCGACGTCATCAAGGACGTCTTTACCCCCGCGCAGATGGAAGAGCTGATCGAACGCGTCACCGAAGCCATGATCGAGGTCGAAGGCGAAGCTATGCGCCAGGTCACCTGGGTGCGGATCATGGAAGTCGAGCAGGGCGACTGGGGCATCGGCGGCAAGATGCTGCGTGCCAGCGATGTCCATGCACTTGCCGACAAGCAGACCGAACCGGCCTGACGGGGCGGCGGCTTTTCAGGGGACGGCACCGCCGCGGTGTCGCCCCCTCAGGCGCGCTTGTCGAAAGCGATCTGCATCTCGCTGAAGCCGTTCATGAACATCGAGCGCGCCCGCTTCGGCTCGACCACAAGGCGCGGATTGTCGAAACGCCGCGCGATCTCGCCTAGCATGACGGTCAAGTTCATGCGCGCCTGGTGAATCCCGAGGCAATAGTGCGGACCGCCGCCGAAGGTGCGGTAGCTGCGCCGTGCATGAGCGGCGGATCGGGTGATGTCGAACACGTCGGGCCGGTCGAACAGCTCGGGATCGCGGTTGGCCGAACTGACGATGCAGATGATCTTTTCGCCCGCCGGGATCGCCTGCCCGCCAAGCTCGACCGCGCGGGTCGTGGTGCGCCGCAGGTAGATCACCGGGTTGTGGAAGCGCAGGATCTCCTCGACCGCGCCCGGAATCAGCGCAGGATCGCTTTGAATTATGGCGTACTGTTCGGGGTGACGGATGAATTCAAGCAGTCCGAACGAAAGCGCGTTGCGCGTCGTGTCGAGCCCGCCTGAAATGAGATTGGTGAAGAAGGCGCCGAACTGGTGGTCGCTAAGCCCCTCGCCGTTCCGCTCCGCGCGCAGCACGTCCATGGTGATCGTCTCGCGCGGATTGGCGCGGTGATCGGCGGCCAGCGCGACTCCGAAGGCGTCGAGCTCCTTCTTGGCGTCGAAGCCCGCTTCGCGGCTTTTGGCATAGCGCGGATCGTCGCCGAACAGCGTCGCGTTGGTGAGATCGACCACCCGGCGCTCGTCCTCGGGCCTGACGCCCAGCAGCATGAACATGACCCGCATCGGCAGGTGGATCGCGACGTCGTTGACGAAATCGCACGTGCCCCGATCGATCACCTTGTCGACGATGTCGCGCGCCATCTCGCGCATGATCGGCTCGCGCTCCTTGAGCATCGAGGGACGGAACGCATTTTCGACCAGCGAGCGGTATTCGCGGTGGCCCGGCGGGTCCATCAGGTTGATGCTCATCCGCTCCGGATTGAGCAGGGACTCGGGCATGTCCTCGAGGAACGGCCCCCGGCCCGAACTGAACCGGTCCGGATTGGTCAGCACCTCGTCGATCTCGCGCTGGTGCAGCACCAGCCAGTGGCCGCCGGTGGCATAGGGGTCCGGCTCCCAAACGACGCGGTTCTCGCCGCGCAAAGCCTCGATCCGCGCATGCGGAATCCCGCCCGCGAAATGATCCAGCTCCAGCAGGGGTTCTTGCAGGTGTTGCATGGCGTTCCTCGCCTCATTTCCAAGTTGCATGATGCTGACGCATCGCAACTTGGGATTGCTCAAACGCCGCACGGACTTAGCCAAAGCTCGATGGGACACACTCATCGATCTTTGCTAACAAGCCTAGCCTAAATTCACGGCGGGCCAAGCCCCGAGTGCGCAAGCGGATGGAGATGCGATGACAGTCAAGCTTGGCCTGGGACCGGGCCTCGGCACCAGCCTGACCGCTGACGACCACTGGCAATGGATCGACCAGTGCGAGGCGGGCGGGATCGACAGCCTGTGGTTCAGCGACCAGATCCTCGGCCGCAGCCTGGAGCCGGTCGCGATGCTTGCCGCGCTCGCCGCGCGGACCCGGCGCATACGCTTCGGCACCAGCGCAATCGTCGCCGCGTTTCGTGATCCGGTGCTGCTCGCCAAGCAATTCGCGGCGATCGGCTTTCTGGGCAGCGGGCGGTTCTTTCCGGCCCTCGGCGTCGGCAATGCGTCGGACCCGTTCTGGGCCGCGACCGGCACCTCGCCGGAGGCGCGCGGCGCGCGCAGCGACGAAGCCATCGCCTTGCTCAGGCTGCTGCTGGAACAGGACGAGGTGAGCTTTTCCGGAAAGTTCTATCGCTACGACGGTCCTGGTGCGCACCCACGCCCGGCAAAGCCGATCCCGCTATGGATCGGCGGCAACACCAAGGCGGCCTTCAGGCGCACCGCCCGGCTCGGCGATGGCTGGCTGGGCTCCATGGTAGGGCCGGACGCGGCTGGCAGTGCGCGCAAGGCCATCGAGGCAGAGCTCGCCGAGACGGGTCGCAGCATCGAGGACGATCACTACGGCATCACGCTGATGCTGCGGCTGGGACCGCCCGACGATCCCGTCGCCGCCAAGGCCATGGCGCGGATGGCCGCGCGCATGCCCGAGGCGATACGGGCCTCGGCAAGCGACATGTTCGTCACCGGCACGCCCGCGCAGGCCGCCGCCAGCCTGCGCCGCTATGTCGATGCCGGGATCTCGAAATTCGTGCTCATCCCGATGGCGGAGAATGTCGGCGAGCTGATCGACCAGACCGCACGGCTGGCGGCGGAGGTCTTGCCGGAGGTTGAGAGGTGACGCCGCCATTCTGAAGCGAAAAAGGCGGCCCCTTGCGGAGCCGCCCTTCCATCTGCGGGTGCTTCAAGACACCCGCAAAACTGCATTCGAGGCAGATCCCGGATCAGGTCCGGGATGACGCAAGGCCAAAGGTGCTCAGGTGAGCGCCAAGGCTTGCCTCACTTGACTTCGACGGTGCCGCCGGCTTCCTCGATCTTCTTCTTGATCTCTTCGGCCTCGGCCTTGTTCACGCCTTCCTTGATCGCCTTGGGAGCGCTCTCGACGAGGGTCTTGGCTTCGGCGAGGCCGAGCTGGGTGATCGCGCGGACTTCCTTGATGACCTGGATCTTCTTGCCGCCGTCGCCGGTGAGGATGACGTCGAACTCGGTCTGCTCTTCGGCAGCAGCAGCTGCGCCGCCGCCGGCAGCCGGAGCGGCAACCGCAACCGCAGCAGCAGCCGAAACGCCCCATGCTTCTTCAAGCGCGGTGGCAAGCTCGGCAGCTTCGAGAACGGTCAGCTTCGAGAGGTCTTCTACGATTTTCTGAATGTCAGCCATTGTATCTACTCCATCGGTTCGTATCGGCCGCGTGCGGTTTGCGCTGCACGGCGGCCGGATGTTCGTGTGCGAAATCCGTTATGCGGCTTCCTTGGCGCCGTAAGCACCGAAGACGCGGGCCAGCTTGGCCGCCGGAGCGGTAGCAAGCTGGGCAATCTTCGTTGCCGGGGCGTTGAGGAGGCCAATCAGGGTGCCGCGCAGCTCATCGAGGCTGGGCATCGCGGCAAGCGCCTTGATCCCTTCCGCGTTGAGAACCTGCGTGCCCATCGATCCGCCGACGATTTCGAGCTTGTCGTTCGTCTTGGCAAATTCCACCGCAACCTTGGCGGCGGCCACCGGGTCGACCGAAGTGGCCAGCGCGGTGGGTCCAATGAGCATGTCGTCGAGACCGGTATAGTCGGTATCGGCGATGGCGAGCCTGGCGAGACGGTTCTTCGCGACCTTGTAGCTTGCACCGGCATCCCGCATCTTCGAGCGCAGATCGGTGGACTGGGCCACCGAAAGGCCGAGGTTGCGGGTGACGACCACCACGCCCACCTCGTTGAAGGTTGCGTTGAGCTGGGCAACCGCATCGGCTTTTTGCGAACGATCCATGCCTTACTCCTTCAAAATGGCCGCGCATGGGATGTGACCCCCGCACGCAGCCGGCTCGTGTTTCCCGCTCGGCCGGGAAGCCGGGCGGGCAAGTCCATGCGATGGGGAAGGAGGCCGCGCCGCAAGGCACGGAAAGGGCATTCGCGCCGCAAATGGAGCGAAAGGCCGATTGAAACTCTTTTCCCCGTCTCGGCTGGAAATTAAGGACCGGCAAATCCGGGCCACCAACTGTCTTGGACGGACGACCGGCAGGCAAGCCACCGGTCAGCGCGGGCCATTAGCGGACCGCGCGCACAAGTCAAGCGCGGCGAGCAGGCGTTGCGCCCTTTGCCTCGATGCTGCAATGCGGTAATGCCCTGCCCTGTCTGCAATTTCCACCGGGGGTTTGTCCCAGATGCCGCAATCGATGCACCAGTCCGGCGAGTATCTCGAGAACAACCCGGGCTGGCACAGCCACGCCTCCCCGTACAAGGCGCGCTGGATCGCCGACATTCTCGCGCGCAACCGGATCACGCCGGGCAAGCTGGTAGAAGTGGGCTGCGGTTCGGGCCAGATCCTGGTCGAACTGGCCAAGCGCTATCCGCAAACCTACTTCGAAGGCTATGACATCTCGCCGCAGGCGATGGCGATCGCCACGCCCAAGGCGACCGAGCGGCTCTCTTACCACCACGCCGACTTCATCGCGCTCGAACCCGATCCCGGCATCGACGTGGCCATGGCGATCGACGTGTTCGAGCATGTCGACGATTACCGGGGCTTCCTGCGCGGCCTTAAATCACGCGCGACGTGGAAGCTGTTCCATATCCCGCTCGACCTTTCGGTCCAGGCGCTGCTGCGCGGCAAGGGTATCATGTACGCGCGCACGCGGATGGGCCACGTGCATTATTTCTATAAGGATACAGCGCTGATGACGCTGGAGGACTGCGGCTACGAAGTGGTCGACTGGAACTACACTCACGGCAACGAGACGCTTCCCAACCCGGCGCTGAAAACCCGGGCTATGAACATCCCGCGCAAGCTGCTGCGCCTGTTTGGCGAGGATTTTTCGGTGCGCATGACCGGCGGCTCGTCGTTGCTGGTGCTCGCGCGCTGAGCCTTCCGGCTCTCAGTCGATGATCGGCAGGCCCATCGCATTGTAGCGGACGATCCGCGGCGGCGGCTTGCGCACGGGTGGCGGCGGCGCGGGCTTGGGCGCGGCTGGCTGGGTGAGAATCGGCCGGCCAAAGGCATCGTAGCGCGTGAAGGCCGGGCATGCGGGGACCGATGGCGGCTCGGCGGGAGCAGGCTCGGGGACCCGGACAGGCTCGGCAATCCGCATCTGCAAGGCCGGGTGCGGGGCGGGAGCGCGGACAGGCTCGGGCAGCACGGTCGGCACTGGCTCGGGCAATTCGGCGGGCGCGGGCACCGCCTCGGCGGGTTCGGGCTCCTGCGCAACGACTGCGACCTGATCGGCGATTTCGCTGTCTTCGACTATTGGCGCGTTCGCCTTGCGCCGGAGGAAAGCAAACCACAGCGCCGCCGCCAGCACGGCCAGCCCGAACGGCCAGACCGGGATGCCGGAACTTTCAGGTTCGGGTGCTTGCGTGGGCGCAGCTTCGGGCGCGGCAGGATCGCCGGGGACAAGCTCGGGCAGATCGACGGGAGGGACGGTTTGGGGCGGCGCCGAACCGGTTTCAGCATTGCTCGCAGATGTCGGCGGAGCAACTTGCGCCGGTGCGGTAACAGCGCGCTGGCGCTGGCTCCCTTCAGGCGCCGCCGATGGCGCGGGCGAAGCCTGCGGCGTAGCTGCCGGGACGGACGGCGATGCGCTGGGGGCGGGACGCGCCGGACCTTCGGTAGGGGTTCCGGGGGTCTCGGCCTCCTGGCCCTCGAGCGAGAAATCGATGTCCGGCACGTTGGGCAGTGCGCGCGCGGTCGGCGATGGCGTCGGAGCGGGGGCGGCCTGTGCGTTGGCGGCGTGGGCGCAGGTCATCGCCAGCGCCCCAAGCGCTGCGCCTGTCAGCCAGCGATACCGAAAACCGTGGTCCATCGTTGAATGGTCTTGCCGGTGCCGTATCAGGTCGTAACGGCACCGGCGAAGCTCTAATCCCTTTGCGGGGGGCTGTTTGCCACTGCCCAGATGAACCGCAGGTGAGCGAACTTTCGCTTCGTCGCGTTTGACAGGCGCACAACGCGAGCCTATATCTCGCCTTCCAATCCACCGGTTCGAGCAAGGCTGTCCATGCGCGGGGACATGCCCGGGAAGGAACCGGCGGATTTCCATCTGACGCATTGAGGCTGCAGGCCGTCGTTTTCCGAATCAGGAAACGCGCGTTTGCGGCCCTATGCTGCGTTCGATGGTCCTCCCCCGTGTGCGGCGAACCGGCTGGGCCGTCCCATGTGCCCAGCGTAGATATTTGAAGAGGCACGATCCCCCATGGCGACCAAGTCTGCCAGCAGCACCCGTCCTTCGGCCAAGAAGCGCATCCGCAAGATCTTCGGCGACATTCACGAAGTCGTCTCGATGCCCAACCTTATCGAGGTGCAGCGCGAGAGCTACGAACAGTTCCTGCGCTCCGACAAGTCGACCGGCTATGTCTCCGGCCTTGAAAAGACGCTGGGCTCGGTGTTCCCGATCCGCGATTTCGCCGGAACCAGCGAGCTGGACTTTGTCCACTACGAGCTGGAAGATCCCAAGTACGACACCACCGAGTGCCGCCAGCGGGGCATCACCTATGCCGCGCCGATGAAGGTCACGCTGCGCCTGATCGTGTTCGAGGTCGATACCGAAACCGAAACCCGCTCGGTCCTCGATATCAAGGAGCAGGATGTCTACATGGGCGACATGCCGCTCATGACCGAGAACGGCACCTTCATCATCAACGGCACCGAGCGCGTGATCGTCAGCCAGATGCACCGTTCGCCGGGCGTGCTGTTCGACCACGATCGCGGCAAGACGCACTCTTCGGGCAAGTTCCTGTTCGCGGCGCGGGTCATCCCCTATCGCGGCTCGTGGCTCGATTTCGAGTTCGACGCCAAGGACATCGTCAACGTCCGCATCGACCGCAAGCGCAAGCTGCCGGTCACCGCCCTGCTTTATGCGCTGGGCCTCGATAGCGAGCAGATCCTCGACTACTTCTACGAGACCGCAACCTGGAAGCGCGGCGCCGGCGATATCGAAGGCGGCGGCTGGCTGCGTCCGTTCTCGCCCGATCAGTGGCGCGGCGTGAAGCCTGCTTATGACATCGTCGACGCGAAGACCGGCGAAGTCGTGTTCCCCGCCGGCCAGAAGATCAGCCCGCGCGCCGCCAACAAGGCGGAAAAGGACGGCCTTGCCGAACTGCTGATCCCGACCGAGGAAATCTTCGGCCGCTATGCCGCGCGCGACATGATCGACGAGAGCACCGGCCGCATCTGGATCGAGGCGGGCGAGGAAGTCTCGCCCGAAAACCTCGAGCTGCTGGACAAGGCGGGGATCGACCAGCTCGACCTGCTCGACATCGACGATGTCAACACCGGCCCGTGGATCCGCAACACCATGCAGGCCGACAAGGCCGAGAACCGCGACATGGGCCTTGAAGCGATCTACAAGGTGATGCGTCCGGGCGAGCCGCCGACGAAGGAAACCGCCGAGGCGCTGTTCGAAGGCCTGTTCTTCGATGGCGACCGCTACGATCTGTCCGCCGTCGGCCGGGTCAAGCTCAACATGCGGCTCGGCCTTGAAGTCGAGGACACCGTCACCACGCTGCGCACCGACGATATCCTCGCCGTGGTCAAGGAACTGGTGAACCTCAAGGACGGCAAGGGCGAGATCGACGATATCGACAACCTCGGCAACCGGCGCGTGCGTTCGGTCGGCGAGCTGCTCGAGAACCAGTACCGGGTCGGGCTGCTGCGGATGGAGCGCGCGGTCAAGGAACGGATGAGCAGCGTCGATGTCTCGACGGTGATGCCCAACGATCTCATCAACGCCAAGCCCGCCGTGGCCGCGGTGCGCGAGTTCTTCGGCTCGAGCCAGCTCTCGCAGTTCATGGACCAGACCAACCCGCTGTCCGAAGTCACGCACAAGCGCCGCGTCTCGGCGCTCGGACCGGGCGGCCTCACCCGCGAACGCGCGGGCTTCGAAGTCCGCGACGTCCACCCGACGCATTATGGCCGCATCTGCCCGATCGAGACGCCCGAAGGGCCGAACATCGGCCTGATCAACTCGTTGTCCACCTTTGCGCGGGTCAACAAGTACGGCTTCATCGAAACCCCCTACCGCCTGATCAAGGACGGCAAGGTTTCGGGCGACGTGGTCTACCTCTCCGCGATGGAAGAGCAGAAGCATACCGTTGCGCAGGCTTCGGCCGAACTCGACGGTTCGGGCGGCTTCGTCGAGGAGCTGGTGTCCACCCGTGAAGCCGGCGAATTCGTGCTCGCACCGCGCGAAAACGTGACGCTGATGGACGTTTCGCCCAAGCAGCTGGTCTCGGTCGCGGCATCGCTGATCCCGTTTCTCGAGAACGACGACGCCAACCGCGCGCTGATGGGCTCGAACATGCAG
>CANJUF010000014.1 GCA_947477745.1 Sphingomonadaceae bacterium
GTGCGCCTGAAATCCGCAGAAACGTCTGAAAGACCCTTCAAAACCAGTGCACAAAGGACAATCTGTCCGAACAAACGGTCATCCTGCAGGCATCATGTCGCACCGAGGCCAATCACGTCGTCAAAACCACGGTTGTTGCGGGTGTCCAGGTGGCCAGACCCGATGCAGGCCATTGACCCGATGCGATTTAGGGGCCGGATATTGAAGAAATCCCCAAGTATTTCGGCAATTGCGACGCTTGCCTGCTTTATTCCCGTATTCCCGGGTAATGCCCGCGCCGAGGAAGCGCCGCCCGCTTCTGTTGTGGTGACTGCAAGGCTCGATGATCCGGCGCAGGATGCGGCCGGAGGCGCGCGCACGCTCGGGCCTGGCGACATCGATGCCCACGCGCCCGTTTCGGTGCTGGAAAACCTCGCGCTTCTGCCCGGAATCGATGCCTTCGAGAAGGGCGGGCTGGGTGGCGGCAGCTATCTGGCGCTGCGCGGCGGCGAGCCGAACTTTGCGTTGGTCGTGATTAACGGCGTTCGCGTCAACGATCCGATGGTCTCCTCGGGCGGTGGTTTCGATTTCTCGCTGATCGGACCGGCGGACGTGTCGCGCATCGATGTGCTGACCGGCCCCTGGTCGACTGCTTACGGCGCAGATGCACTTTCGGGCGTGGTCAGCCTGCGGCTCGCCGACGCACAAGACGAAAGCGGGGTGTCGGCGCGCGTAGGGCTTGGCAGCCAGGGACGCTATGAGCTGGGCGGGCGGGCACACGTCAAAGGCAATGCCGGTTCGCTGAGTTTTGCCGCCTCGGCGCGCGACACCAATGACTTGCTCGCGGGCGCGGCAAGCGAGAGCCAGTCGGCAATGATCGCGGCCAATCCCGATCTAGGCGGCGCGATTTCGCTCGACCTTTTCGGGCTCTATTCGCGCAGCCAAGGCAGCGGTTTTCCCGAGGACAGCGGCGGTCCGCGTCTTGCCGTAGTGCGCGACCCCGAGGAGCGCGAGCGCGACCAGTTGGCCCTTGGGGCAAGCCTGCAGGCCGGAATCTCGGAGCAGGTTTCGGGACAGGTGCGCCTTGGTTTCAGCCGCAGCACCTTGGCCAGCCAGTCTCCGGGGATCGCGCCGGGTGTGCTTGACGGCGTGCCGCCAATCGTCAGCGACAGCAGGTTCGAGCGCTTCGAGGCGGTCGCCAGCCTAGACTGGAATCCGCGCGAGGCGCTTGCCTTGAGTATCGGCGCGTCACTGGTGCATGAAAGCGGCCAGAGCGAGGGAAGCGTCGATTTCGGCGAGCTGATCCCAACCGCCTATGCGCTGAGCCGCTCGCTGCCGGGCCTGTTCGCTTCGGCGGCGCTGGTCCTGCCCTCTGTCGAACTGCGCGCTGGCCTGCGCGCCGATTTTCCCGAAAATGGCAAGGCGCGGCTCACGCCGCGCGCAGGCGGGATTGTGCCGCTGGGCAAGACCGGCCTGCGGCTGACTGCGAACTACGCGCAAGGCTTCAAACAGCCGAGCCTGTTCGCGCTGGGTTTCCCGCTGATCGCCAATCCCGAACTGCTGCCCGAGCGCAGCTGGACCGTGGACGCGGGGATCGCCTGGTCGTCGGCGGACGATGCACTGCACGCGAGCGTGACCGCCTATCGTTCGGTCTACCGCGACCTGATCGATTTCGATCCCGAGAATTTCACTAACGTCAACCGCGACCGGGTAACAGCAGATGGTGTGGAGTTTGCCGCGTCGGGAAGGCAGGGCCCGCTCCGCCTGATCGCCAGCCTGACCTGGCTCAATGCTAAGAGTGCCGACGGCGCGCCGCTGCGCTTCCGGCCCGACTGGAAAGGCGCTGCCGCGTTGGAATGGCAAGTGAGCGAGGCACTGTCACTTCGGCTCGATGGCCGCTTTTCCGGCGAGTTCACCGATTCCTCGGTGCCGACCGGCTTCACCCGGATCGGCGGCTTCGCTACGCTTGACATGTCGGCCAGCTACCGGCTGTCCCCTGCCCTTGAGATCAGCGCCAGCCTGCGCAATCTGGCCGATGAGCGCTACGACCGGACAGTCGGCACGCCCGAGCCGGGCCGCAATCTGTTCGTGAGCCTGCGCGGCAGGCTCTGAACGCCGCTCTTGCCGGTGGCCGTGCCCGTGCTACTCTCTCCGCGACGGGAGCAGGAGGGCGCGATGGACCATCGGTTCGGATATGTAATCGGCGACCTTGTCGCCAACGTGGCGCTTGGCGCGCTGGTCGGTCTGCTGTGCTGGCTGATCGTCGGACCCTCGTGGAACATGTGGATCGCCATGTTCCTGATGATGGCGGTGGGCAGTTTCCTGGGCCTCGTCAGCTTTTTCATCACCGCGCGGTGGCTGGGAGCGATGGAGGCCATGGTGCCGATGATGCTGACCGGCGAACTCACCGGCATGGTCGTCGGCATGGCGGTGCCAATGATGCCATTTACCGCAATGCAAGGCCTGATCTGGGGCGCGGCCTGCGGCGCGGCCTCGATGGTCATTATCTGGATCGCCAATGCGCTGCTCAAGGGCGTCACGCGCGACGGAAGGGACATGCAGAATGGCTGATGCCGTAACCCAGGCGAAGTGGGACAAACTTGCCCCCCGTTTCGATTCGATGGCAAGCGCGGGCGCGGAAAAGCGCTGGGCGCCGGCCAAGAGCGCGCTGTTCGCCGAGATGGAGGGCAAGGTCCTGTTCCTCGCGCTCGGCACCGGGCTCGACATTCCGTTCTTCCCCAAGGGGCTCTCGATTACTGCGCTCGACATCAGCCCGAAGATGATCGAGCACGCGCAGGAGCGCATCGCCGCTTATGACGGCACCATCGAAACGCACGTCATGGACGTTCACGACATGGCCTTCGACGAGGGCAGCTTCGACATGGTAGTGACGAGCTGCACCTTCTGCTCGGTGCCGCGCCCGATCGAAGGGCTGAAGGCATTGCACCGGGTGCTCAAGCCGGGCGGCAGGCTGCTGATGTTCGAGCATACCGGCAGCCGCTGGTATCCGTTCCGCTACATGATGAACCTGATGACGCTGATCACCCGCAAGCTTGGGCCGGACATGAACCGGCCGACCGTTGCCAACGTGCGCGCCGCCGGGTTCAGGGTCACCGAAGTGCGCAACGTGTTCCTCGACGTGGTCAAGACCATCAAGGCAGTGAAAGCGCCTGCCTGAGGTGAGTATTCACGGCCCGATATACTGGATCGTGTCGTGCCTGGGATCGGGCGAATCGGCCTTCCAGCGCACCGAACCATAGGGCCGTTCCAGCCTGCGGCGAACGATCATGCCGCCGGGCACCTCGCTGTAGCTTTGCGCCTCGGCCTGCACGTCGAAGTCCATCTGGGTATAGCGGTCGCGCATGCGCAGATAGTCCCCCCAGGTCGGGCAGTGATAGCGTTCTGTCCACAGCCAGGGGTCCTCGATGTCGCGCGAGATCGACCATTCGAAGGCACCGATGCGCTTTCGCATGCGCTGCATACGCGTCATCACCGCATAGAACTCGCGCGCGCTATCGGGATCGACCCGGTAATCAACCTCGACCACGATCGGGCCTGATCGCATCGACAGGCCCAGCGCAAGGTTGGGTTCGAAGCCGATATCGACCGTTTCCTTTTCGCCTTCCTCATCGCGTGAGAGCGGCATCCAGTAGCCGAGCAGGAAGGTCAGCAAGGTGGCCGCGCCCGAAACGTAATAGGCGTTGGACAGCCCGATGCCTCCTGCAAACGATCCCCATGCCCAGGCGCCAATCGCCACGCCCGAGGTCAGCGACGAGCCGTAGAGCGAGAGCGCCCGCGCCGCGACCCAGCGCGGGGCAGAGAGCTGCACATTGATGTTGAGCAAGGCGATCGTGAAGATGTTCGAAAGACCGATCAGGAAATAGGCCGCGCAGGTGATAACCAGCGAATTGCTCATCGCAATCACGATCAGTGGCAGCCCCGTGCCCAGAGCCAGCAGGCGCACGGTCGGCTCGGTCGCAAACCTGTCGCGCACATTGTTGACGTTGAGCGCGCCGAGCAGCGCGCCCACACCGGTCACGCCCAGCAGCAGGCCGTAAGTGGCGGCATCGCCGTGAAGCTGGTCGCGCGCAACCAGCGGTGCGAGCGCGGTAGTGCTGGCGCTGGTGAGGCAATACATGAAGGCGCGCAAAAATGAGGTGCGGATCGGCGGTGAGTTGATCGCATAGCGGGCACCTCCGACGATCGCCCGGTCGATTCGCTCAGGCGGCAAGCGAGACGGCACATGCTCGCGCTTCCACAAGGAAAACGCTGCGAGGAGCGGCCAATACAGCACAGCTGTCAGCGCGAAGACCGCCTTGGCCCCCGCCGCTAAAACGATAAGGCCGCCCAGCGCCGGTCCGAAACTGCGCGCGACGTTGAAACTCACCGTACCCAGCCCGATGGCAGCGGGCAGGTTCCTGAGCGAGACCTGCTCGGGGATCGAAGACTGCCAGGACGGGCCATAGAGCGCCACGCCGGTGCCGACGAGGCTGCAAAAGGCCAGCAGCACCCACGGCGAGAGCAGGTCGAGGAAACCGAACAGGGCGAGCGTCGCGGCAAACACTGACGATAGCGCCAAGCCTGCCATGGCGACCTTGCGCTTGTCATACATGTCGGCAATCGCGCCCGCAGGCAGCGAGACAAACACCATCGGCAGCATCAGCGCGGTCTGCACCAGCGCAATCATGCTGGGCGACTTGGTGATCTGCGTCATTTCCCAGGCCGCACCGACGCCGAGGAACAACTGCGCGAAATTGGAAAAGACACTGGCCAGCCAGATGCGGCGGAACGAAGATTCGCGCAGCGGTGCGAAGGTTCCCGAAGGACCCCCTTCGTCCTGTACTGATGCGGTCATGGTCATGGAGGAGAACTACGGCTGGTGTTGATGGAGTGCTGTCGTCCGCCGACGCGTCCGCGTCAATAGCGGCAATGCTGCAGTGGCGAAGTAGATAGTCGTTGCAAATTACTCACATATGAAAGTATCAATTCGTCGTGAGGGGTTGAAGGGAGTGGACGAGGGTCCGGCACGCATCATGAAACGCACGATAAGCCTGCGCATCAGCGTCCTGGCGAGGAACCTGCGCAATTATTTCGACCGGCAAGTCGCCGTTCTGGGCGTCACCCGTTCGCAATGGGCGATGATCGCGGTCGTGGCGACCAATCCCGGGGCGACCCAGCGAATGATCGCCGATGCGCTTGAGATGTCCGAGGCATCGGCAGGGCGGCTCGTCGACCGGCTGTGCAGCGAAGGATTGCTGACACGCCGTTCGCGCGAGGACGACCGCCGCGCCAAGGCGATCTACATTTCGGAAGGCGCCGAACCGCTGCTCGATAAGCTGACCGTCATAGCGCGGGACAGCGAGGACCGAATGTTCAAAGGGTTCAGCGACGCCGAGATCGAGACGCTCAATGCGCTGCTCGACAAGGTCTACGCGAATCTCAGCAACAGCTGATATCCAGATGCAGAGAGGCGGCGCCCACGGCACCGCCTCTCCCGAATTTCAGAACTGATGTTCCGGATAAAGCCGATCAGGCTGCCTTGCGAACCTCGTCCAGCGTCATCGAAGTGATGAGCTTGCCTTCGCTCTGGCTCAGGGTGCTGGCAGGGACAGTGAGCATCTTGCTGCGGTAGATCAGCTGGGCGTCACCCGATGCGGAAAGACGATAGACATTGCCAAGACGCTTGCCATCGGCGGTGTAGATCATGGCGCCGCGCTTGATTTCGACGGTCGACGAAGCCGCAGCCTCATCCGCGAGGGCAACCGCGGGAGCAATACCGGCGGACAGCAGGGCGGCACCAAGGACGATAGCGAACTTTTTCATCTAAAATCACTCTTTCCAATTTAACCATCCGACCACCGGACGATATTCCTAACTAAGGTAAGTAAGTTTGACCCAGTGGGTCAAGTGCAAATGCTGCAACACAGCACGCAATTTTCGCATCAATCCAATTAATTGCCAGCTTAACATGTATCAATTTGTCGCAAGCGCGAAAGAGCGCGGACGGTCCTGACTTTGCGCTCTGCGGTGGATGCAAGCGATTTGATCGTGGCTGCGATAGGCTGTCCGCTTGATCGTGTTACCGAATACGGCCAGAGACAGCCCCTATCGCGCTCGCTCCAGTGCAAGCGCATCAGGCCATCCGGCAGGGACAGGACGACGATGACAACCAAGGTGATGCAAGGCGTGCGCGTGCTCGAAGTCGCGCAGTTCACTTTCACTCCGGCGGCCGGGGCGATCCTGGCAGACTGGGGCGCGGACGTGATCAAGGTCGAACATCCGGTGCGCGGCGATACCCAGCGCGGATTCCTCAATCTTGGCGGTTTCCAGGTCGATCCGCTGCGTCACACGCTGATCGAACATCCCAATCGCGGCAAGCGATCGGTCGGCATTGACCTCTCCACGCCTGAGGGTCAGGAGGTGCTTCACGACCTCGCGAAGACGGCTGACGTGTTCCTCACCAACTACCTGCCTCACCACCGCCAGAAGAACCGCTTCGACGTTGAGCATATCCGTGCGGTGAAACCCGACATCATCTATGCGCGCGGCAGCGCATTCGGCGCCAAGGGCCCGGATTTCGCGCGCGGCGGCTTTGACGGCACCGTGTTCTGGGCGGGCAGCGGCATCGCCTATGCGCACAGCCCCGAAGAGCTCGGCGGGCCGCTCAGCCAGGCGATCCCGGCGTTCGGCGATTCGATCGGCGGCATGTTCATCGCAGGCGGCATTTCGGCGGCGCTGTTCCACCGCGAAAAGACCGGTGAAGGCACCGTGATGGACGTCTCGCTCCAGTCCACCGCATGGTGGGCAGCGGGCGCATCGCTCAGCCAGCAAATGGAGCACGGCGTCGCTCAGCGCGCCGGCATGCCAACCTCGGGCGGAATGCAGGTCAACCCGTTCCTCGGCAATTTCTGGACTTCGGACGGGCGCACTATCAACCTGTGCATCCTCAGCCCCACCGGCCTGATCGAAGACACTTTCGCGCATGTCAATCGCCCCGAGGCGGCCAAGGACCCGCGCTTTGCCGATCCGTTGTCGCTGTTCAAGAACGCCAAGGCGGCGAGCGACATCCTTGTCGAAGCCTTCGCCGAGCATACGTTCGACTATTGGCGCGAGCGGCTCAAGACCCTCAAGGGCCAGTGGGCGGCAGTCATCAACTTCGAGGAAATGTCGCACGACGAGCAAGCGCTCGCCAACGATATGGTGATCGAGGTCGAATCGCTCGATGGCGGGCCGCCGATCAAGCTGGTGCGCGGCCCCGTGCAGTGGAACGGCGAACCGCTGGAGACGACCCGCGCCCCGCAGGCCTCCGAACACACCGAGATCGTGCTGATGGAATCGGGCTTCGAGTGGGACCGGATCGAGGAGCTCAAGGCCAAGGGCGCGATCGCCTGACACGCGCCATGCCAGTCTGGGCTTGAACGTGGCGGCAATCCGCGTTTAAGGGCCTCATTCCCGCTGCCTTGAAGCGCGCAACCCATGAAGGATGACCTGACGATGAAACCCGGAACCCGTTTGAAGAGCGCCGCCTGCGATACCGAAGTCATGGTGATCCGCACCGCGGGCGGCACGATCGAATGCGGCGGCGCGCCGATGGCCGAGGTCAAGCCCGCTGAAGCTGCCGCGCTTTCGCCCGATCATTCGAACGGATCGCTGATGGGCAAGCGCTATGTCGACGCCGACAACACGTATGAGCTTCTCTGCGTCAAGCCGGGCAAGGGCTCGCTTTCGGTCGACGGCGTCGCGCTCGTCACCAAGGACGCCAAGCCGCTTCCCGCTTCGGACTGACGCGCGCTTCGCAAGAGAGCCCCAATGAACATCGCCCTGCTTCTCGAGATGGCGGCCGAGGCCGCCCCGGACCGCATCGCCCTCGTCTGCGACGGCAAGCGCTGGACTTACGGCGACCTGCTCGCCGCCGCGCGCGGTGCATTCGAGATTATCCAGGAAAGCGGGGTCGATTATGTCGCCTTGCTCGACGAGAGCAGCGAAGCCTCGATGATAGCGCTGTTCGGCGCGGCTCTCGCCGGCGTGCCCTACTGCCCGCTCAATTACCGCCTCGCCGATGAAGACCTCACTGCCCTGCTGGAGCGGATCGCGCCGGCTCTGGTGATCGGCGATGAAGAACGGGTCGAGCGGCTTGCCGGCGACCAGGGCCATACGGTCTATGCGCGCGAGATGTTCACGCTCAAGGCACAGGAAAGCTGGCCGGAAGGCGAAGACCGCGAATACGATCCCGGCGGAGGCGTGGCGGTGCAACTGTTCACCAGCGGCACCACCGCTGCGCCCAAGGCGGCGATCCTGCGTCATTCGAACCTGCTGGGATATATCCTCGGCACGGTGGAATTCGCCTCTGCCGACGAGGACGATGCCGCGCTGGTCGTGGTTCCGCCTTATCACATCGCGGGCATTTCCGCGCTGCTGTCCTCGACCTATGCGGGCCGCCGCATCGTCATGCTGCCCTCGTTCGAGCCGGAAGCCTGGCTCAAACTTGCCGAGGGCGAGAAGGTCACCAACGCCTTCGTCGTGCCGACGATGATGGCGCGGATTATCGACAAGCTGGGTAGCGACGCAAAGGCGAACCTCGCTTCGCTGCGCTCGATTGCCTACGGCGGCGGCAAGATGCCGCGCGAGATCATCGAAAAGGCGTTGGCGCTGATGCCCGAGACGGGCTTTACGAACAGCTATGGCCTCACCGAAACCAGTTCGACCATCGCCCTGCTCGGCCCTGACGAACACCGCGACGCCCTCGCCTCCGAGGATCCCAAGGTGCGCGCGCGCCTCACCTCGCTGGGCATACCGCTGCCGACGGTCGAGATCGAGATCCGCGACGAGGACGGCAAGGTTCTCGGCCCTAACGAGCCGGGCGAAATCTACGTGCGCGGTGAGCAGGTCTCGGGCGAGTACAAGGAACGCAGCGCGCTCGATGCCGAGGGTTGGTTTCCCACCCGCGACGCCGGCTACATGGACGAGGACGGCTACCTGTTCCTTTCGGGCCGCGCCGACGACGTGATCGTGCGCGGCGGCGAGAACATGTCGCCCGGCGAGATCGAGGACGTGGTCCTCACGCACCCGGCGGTGGGCGACGCCTGCGCGGTTGCGATCCCCTCGATCGAATGGGGCGAAGCTGTCGGCATGGCGATTGTCCCGCGCGAGGGTCACGAGCGCCCCGCCGAGGACGACATCAAGGAATTGGTGCGGTCGCGCCTGCGCTCCTCGCGCGTGCCCGAGAAGATCGTCTATGTCGACGAACTGCCATACAACGAGATGGGCAAGCTGCTGCGCCGCAAGGTGAAGGATATCCTTGCCGATTGAGCCTCCTGCCGCCGAGTGCGGGCCGCCCATCCCGCTGTGGCGCTGGGCCGACCGGCAATTGCGCGAACTTGCCGCGATCACCGGCTCCCAAGCGATTGCCGCTCTCAATGGCCTGACCGTGATTGGCGAGCGCGGATCGGTGCGCGACTTCGAAATTCGCGGTCGCCGCTCGGCAGGCGTTGGCGGCAGCTTCCTCAACCCAACCCGCGATGGTTCGTGGTTCGCGCTCACCATCATGCGCGCGGAAGACCGTGCCTACCTGCCTGCCCTGTTCGGCAAGCCCGGTATGGAAGAAGCCAGCGAGGAGGAAATCGCAGCCGAAATCCTGCTGAACGACAGCGCCGACTTGCTTGAAAAGGGGCGCGCGCTTGGTCTTCCGGTCGCCTGCGCCGACGAAGTTCCCGCTTCGCCGCCGGTCGAGGTGCTGGCGCGCGGCGCGCATCGCTTCCGTGAGCCCGGACACCGTCCGCTAGTGGTCGACATGTCGGCGATCTGGGCAGGACCCTTGTGCGGCCATCTGCTGTGGCTGGCCGGCGCGCAGGTCATCAAGGTCGAAAGCAGCAAGCGCCCCGACATGATCCGTTCCAGCGATCCGCAGACTTTCGCCATCGTCAACCAGGGCAAGGACTGCGTCGACGTCGACATGGCGGATCCGGAACAGCGCGACCGGTTGGTGGCGCTCATCCGACGCGCCGATATCGTGCTCGAATCCTCGCGCCCGCGCGCGCTGCGGCACCTCGGCATCGATGCGGAGCAGCTTGTTCGCGAAATACCCGGCCTCGTTTGGCTGTCGATCACCGGCCACGGCGCGACCGGCGACGCGGCGAACTGGGTGGGTGTGGGCAACGATTGCGCGGTCGCGGGCGGCCTTTCGCGGGCGCTCGCCGAGGCGACGGGCGAGATCGGCTATGTCGGTGATGCGCTCGCCGATCCGCTCACCGGGATAACCGCCGCACTCGAAGGCTGGCGCGCCTACCAGGCCGGACAGGCCGTGCGCCTGGGCTTTTCGATGAGCGCGATCGCGGCAAAGGCATTGGCCGAGGAGCGCGCGTTTGGCCGCGCAGCTCTCGATGCCGAGCTACGCGCATGGGGGGCAGCCCGCGGCAAACTGTTCCCCAAGGTTCCGCGCCGCGCAGGCTTGGCAGAAGTGCGCGATCTTGGCGCGGACACGGAAAAATGGCTCGGCAAGACAGCGGCTTGCTGATCCGGAATGCGGAAGTGCTTGGTCACGGCCAGGCAGACGTTCTCGTCGAGCAGGGGCGGATCGCGCGGATCGGTCAGAAGCTTGAAGCGGAAGGCGCCCGTCTGATCGAGGCTAACGGCGGCGCCCTGCTTCCCGGTCTCCACGATCATCACATCCACCTCGCCGGGTTGGCGGTGCGCGCGCAGTCGGCGTGGTGCGGCCCGCCGGGGGTCACCGATGAATTGCAACTGCGCGAGGCGCTGGCCGGCGCAGCGGGCTCGGGCTGGATTCGCGGCATCGGTTATCACGAGAGCGTGCTTGGTGGGCTACCCGATGCGCGCACATTGGACAGCCTCGTTGCAGACAGGCCGCTGCGGATGCAGCATCGGTCGGGCCGGATGTGGCTGCTCAATTCGGCTGCGCTCGACCTGCTTGCTGCGAGTGATCCGCCGCGGGGGCTGGAGCGCGAACATGGCCGCTTCACCGGACGCCTGTTCGATGCCGATGCCTGGCTGCGCGAGGCGCTAGGCAGCACTCCGCCTGACCTTGCAGCCGTCTCGGCGCAGCTCGCGCGCCTTGGCGTCACTGGCGTGACCGACATGACCCCGCAGAACGGCCCCGACATGGCCAGGCATTTCGCCAGCCAACGCGAGTCGGGATCGCTTTCGCAGACGCTGACATTGGCGGGCACGCTCGATCTTGCCGACGCGTCGCAGCGCGGTTGGACTCTCGGCCCGTTCAAGCTCCACCTGCACGAGGCGGACTTGCCGCCATTCGACGAGGCCGCCGCGCTCATCCAGGCCGCGCATGAGCAGGGCCGGCCGGTCGCGGTCCACTGCGTTAGTGAGGTTGAAATCGTGTTCGCGCTCGCCTTGCTCGAGCACGTGGGCGCCCTGCCCGGTGACCGCATCGAGCATGCCTCGATCGCCTCGCCCGAACATGTGTCGCAGATGGCCCGCATGGGCCTCGCAGTTTGCGTGCAGCCGCATTTCGTCGCCGAGCGCGGCGACCGTTATCTTGCGGACGTCGAGCCGCGCCTTCACAGCGATCTCTACCGCTTGCAGAGCCTGCGCGCCGCTGGAATCGCCATGGCTGGCGGCAGCGATGCGCCCTTCGCCCTGCCCGATCCATGGGCAGCGATGCGCGTTGCGGTCAGCCGAAAGACCGATGGCGGCCAAACCATCGGCCTCGGTGAAGCACTTAGCCCGGAGGCGGCATTGGCGCTGTGGCTGGCCGATCCCGCCGATCTTTCAGGCCAACGCGAGATCGCCGTTGGAGCAACTGCCGATCTATGCCTTCTTTCCAATCCGTGGTCTGAAGCGCGCAAGACTCCGGCCGCCGAGGATGTAGTTCTGACGCTTATTTCAGGCCAGATCGTCCACCAGTTCGTCGACCAATCCCCAATCTAGCGCGCGCTGCGCCGACAGTCGCTTTCCCGAAAGGATCAGCAGCGCGGTGCGTTGCCGCCCGATCCTGTGCGTCAGTGAGACACAGCCGCCCGCGCCCGGCAGGATTCCCATCGCCAGTTCGGGAAGCTGAAACCAGGCGCGGGGCCCGGCGACGATTTTCCCGGCATAAGCAGCCAGTTCGAGCGCTGAGCCCACGCAGGCGCCCTGGATCCGCGCCACTAGCCTGCTTGCGACCCGTGCAGCCATCTGCGCCGGCAATGTCGCAGCGCGGATCGCGTGAGCCGTGGCGGGATCGCTCGTGGTTCCGAATTCGGCAAGATCGGCGCCGAGGCTGAAAGCCTTGCCTTGCCCTCGCAGCACGACCCGCGCGATCGAAGGATCGAGCGCTGCGGCCTGGAAGGCATCGTAGAGCGCATCGCGCATGGTGCGGTCGATCGCGTTGTCCACTCCGGGCCGGTCGAGCACAACCTCGAGAATCTCGCCGGTCCGCGATAGCTGAACCTTGCCAGGCGCTGCGCTTGCCTCAGCCTTGTTGGCCTCTTTCCACGTACGGTGCTCTTGGCTGCCCTGAAGCGCCGCATAGGCCAGCGATTCTGCAGTCAGACCCTCGTGCATAGCCAGTGAAGGCAGGACACGCAGCAACTGCACGATGACCGCCGCCGCGCGCGGATGGGCATCGATCTGCGCCATCACGCCATCGAGGCTGGCGGGCGCTTCGATAACCGCATCGACTATCTTCGCGCCTGGCGCAGCGCGCGAGCCCACGCCGATGACCGGGCAAGGCGGCATGACAATGTCTTCCGGCCACGGTTCGTCTGCATCCAGATTGATCAACGCAAAATTCTCGCTCCAGCGTTCCTCGCCCAGCCAGAACCGCGCAGGCTTCACCAGTGCCTTGTTGCTACCCATCGCTGGCCCAGTCTCCATGCGCGCCCTGTCCCGAGTCGATTCGCGCAAATGGGCACGAAGGGCAACTCTGCAGTCACATCTGCGGCCGAACCGGCCATTGTTTGTCTCGCATAACTACGGATAATCCTAAACAAAGTTAGCAAAAAACGAAGCATCCTCATTTTTAATTGACAAGCCAACCGTGAGGGCAGAACTTGCAGGAAACAGGGCGACGTGGAGAGAAGAATGGCTGGAACACGCAGCACGGCCAACAAGGCCAAGATTGCGCGCAGGGTTGTCGAGGTTCTGGAATTTTTCGACGAGGACCACCCCGAGGCAACGGTGATGGATATTGTCCGCCGCTATGACCGTCCGCAATCCAGCACCTCCGAACTGCTTTCGAGCCTTGTCGAACTCGGCCTGCTGCACAAGGACCCGTTTGCCCGCTCCTATCGACCCACGGTGCGAGCAGCACTCCTGGGCGCGACTGCGCAGCACGGCGCGGTGCGCGACGGCCGGCTTACTCAGCTTCTCGACCGGTTGGTTGCGCAAACCGGCCTGCCCGTCCTGCTCGTTACCAGAACTGGTCTCGATGCACAGATCGTCACAGCCCGGCAAGGCAGCGCAGCGCGGCTGCGGCGTGCCGGTTCATGGCGCGGCGGCATGCGCGAACCATTGACGCAGAACGCCGCGGGGATGCTGTTGCTATCCACCATTGACAAGGGAAAGTGCGAGACAGCGCTGCGCAGGCTCAACGCCGAAGCGGAAGATGGCGCCAAGTTCATGCCTGCCGAAATGCTGCGCAAGATCGCTGAATTCGGCCGGGAAGGCTTGGCTCTCGATCGAGCCGGTTACGGCACACGCGAGACCATGGTCGCGGCGCTGCTTCCCGGTCCGGATGAAGACGCGCCGCTCGCAGCATGCATCGTCATGGACAAGCCCGACCAGCATGAGGCGTTGGCGCAGTGCCTGCGCGATGCCGTGCACAGCCTGCTCGTCGATCCGCGTGTGGACAATGTCGAGACTCTGGCTACCGCCGCCTAACGAAGGCCAGTCCCGGTCTTGCGCCAGTCGCTGATCGCGAGCGCCAGCAAGCGTGACCCCGCGTTCCCCAGCGCGCTGGTCCCGCGCCCAAAACTCCCCGCAGTGTAACTGCGATAATTTGGCTGGCTCTGCACGGTGACCGTGCGCTCCATCATTGTGCCCAGCACGCTTGCCAGCGCACGCTCCTCGTCGCTCGGTTTTGTGCCATCGCCTCTGCCGAGTTGCGTGGCGATACCGTCCATAAGCGGCAGGCCAGCCTCGATCCGGCACGCGAGCATCCGTTCGTCGCCAGCGTCCGACATACGGTTGCGTTGGTGAAGCACGGCTGCGTTCTGGCTCCAGAACCCGGCGTATAAATTCCAGAACCTCAGACAGCGTTCGGCAATTTCGTCATCTGGCCAATGGCAGGCCAGTTCCGCCAGCCAGGTTTCCTTGGCCGAAGCGGAAACGGGATCGAGCACCGCCGCCATCAGCTCGCTCAGGTCGGTGAAATAATTGTATAGTGAACTCATGCCGAGCGAGGCCTGGCGGGCGACCGCGCTCAGCGTGAAAGGCTCATCGCTTTCCTCGACCAGCACCTCGACAGCCGCGCGCACGATGCGTTCGCGCGTTTCGCGGCCCTTGCGACCGAGCCGCTGCCCGTTCAGATTGTAGCTTACGTCCTGCGAAGCTTGCGCCAAGGAAGGACCAGGCAGCGGCTGCATGGCCGCCGCCTCCCCATCCCTGGCGCGCGCTTGGTTCACTCCGCCGCTTCGGCCTGCTGGACAGGCCAGGCGATGGTCTTGATTTCGGTGTATTCCTCGATGCCTTCAAGGCCCCATTCGCGGCCTATGCCCGAATGCTTGTAGCCTCCGAACGGAAGGTCGCCGGCGATCGCCATACCGCCATTGATCCCCATCGAACCGGTGCGCACCGCGCGCGCGATCTTCATCGCCCGCTCGAAATCGGCCGAAGAGACACCGCCGGCCAGGCCATATTCGCTGTCGTTGGCGATGCGGATGGCATCGGCGTCGTCCTCGAACGGGATCACCACCAGCACCGGGCCGAAGATTTCCTCCTGGGCGATGCGCATGTTGTTGGCGACATCGACGAAGCAGGTGGGCTCGATGAAGAAGCCGCCGCCCTTGTCGGGGCGCGACTTGCCGCCCGCGAGCAGCGTAGCGCCTTCGTCCTGCCCGACCTGGATATAGTTCATGATCCGATCGTGCTGCTTCTTGGAGACGACTGGGCCCATGATCTGGTCCTGCGCATCGATCTGGCCCCAGTTGTCGCCGAGGTGGGCGTAAGCACCCTTCAGGATTTCCTTGGCTTCCTCGTAGCGGCTCTTGGGGACGAGCAGGCGCGACTGGACCGCGCAGCCCTGCCCGGCGTGGACGATCAGCATGGTGGTGGCCACGTCCATCGCGAAATTGGGCGCATCCTCAAGCACGATCTTGGCCGACTTGCCGCCCAGTTCGAGGAACACGCGCTTCATGGTCTTGGCGCCCTGCTCCATGATGTGGCGACCAACTGCGGTCGAGCCGGTGAACGACACCAGGTCGACCCGCCTGTCCTGCACCAGCATTTCGCCGGCCATTGCCGGATCTTCGCCGAACACGACCTGGATCACGCCCTTGGGGAAACCGACCTTCTGCGCCAGTTCGCCGAAGATCGCGCCTTCGCCCGGCGTATTCGGCGCGGGCTTGAGGATGACGCAGCAGCCGGCCAGCAGGCCCGCCACGACCTTGCCGATGTTGACATAGAGCGGCACGTTCCACGGCGTGATCGCGGCGACGACGCCCACTGGTTCACGCACGGCAATGCGCTTGCTGGTCGACTGGGCCATGGCGCTGTAGCGCTCACCGTGGTCCTTTTCCCATTCGATTTCAGCGAACTTGTTGATGTAGTCGTTCCAGCCATCCATCGCCATGGCATAGTGCGCCAGGTTGCAGTTCAGCCGGGTCGCGCCCGCTTCATGCACGGCGATGTCGTGGATCAGCTCGCGGTTTTCGAGGAAAGCGTCGCGCAGCTTCGTCACCAGTTCGAGGCGCTTGTCGCGGTTTTCCGCCGAACCCCAGTTGGTCTCGTCGAACGTGCGGCGCGCGACCGCAATCGCCTGATCGACGTCCTGCGCCGTGGCATTGGCAGCTTTGCCGACCGGCTGTCCGGTCCATGGGCTGATGACGTCGTATGTGCCGCCATCGCTGGCCCCGCGCAGTTCGCCATCGATGAAAAGCTTGGCTTCGGGAATAAGGGTCATTTGAAAGTTTCCTTGGGAGTTATACGTTCAGGCTTCAGGGGTGGCGCGCGCCGACATTGACATGTGTGACGCGGAAATCGGGTTTAAGATCGAGCAGCATGCGAAACACATCGGTCACGCTGCTCGCGTCGGAAATGGGGTCTTCGGCGAGATTGCGCCCAATCTTGAGGTTCTCCTCGAAGAAGGCCATCGCCGCCGACATGTCCCAGCTCGAACTGCTGGAGGTTGCATCGCCGCCATCGGTCATCGGGCCGGCACGCACCACGCAGACGCGGATGCCATCGGCCTTGACCTCTTCGAGCAGGGCTTCGCTGAACCGCTCCATGCCCATCTTGGTCGACTGATAGAGCGAAAGCATCACGAACGGCTCCTTCACCGATTCGCTGCTGACGTTGATGATCAGCGCGCCTCGGTCCATCATCGCCAGGGCTTCGCGGCAGGTGTACATCGGGCCAATGAAGTTCGAGCGCACGATGCGTTCGATCACGTCATCGGTCGCGTCGCGAACCTTCATCGGTTCATAATAGGCGGCATTGTTGATGAGGACGTCGATTTTCTCATGCCGCTCGCGGATCTTGGCGAAGGCGGCGCGCACGCTGTCAGGATCGCCAACCTCGCACTCTACCGCGAAATGCGGCTCGCCCAGTTCCTCGGCGACGGACTGCACTTTGGACAAGGTGCGGCCCAGGAGAATGCAGGTTTCGCCCTCGCTGGCGAAACGGCGTGCAATGGCGCGGCCCAGGCCTACTCCCGCTCCGGTGATGACAACGGTCTTACCCACAAATTCTCCCGTCAAGGTCCGGCCTGCGCAGCAATTCGCGAGGCTCTTCAGTTAGCGATCATTGCGCCGCGCCGCCACCGCCCGAGCGATGTTGCGGCATGGTTTCAGCTCTCGAGGATCAGCCGTGTCAGCTTCAGGTTGGCGATCTTCCAGCCATCGGCGGTGCGGCGGTATTCCTCGTGATAATGGCCGAAGCCGGTCATCGTGTTGCCATCCGGCCAGAGCAGCCGGTCCTGCATTGCCCAGATGACCTTGGCGCTGTCACCGTCGATCGTTATTTGCGGAGCGTGGACCTGATGGCAGGTCTTCACTTCAGCCAGCAACTTGCTGAGCGGCCATACGAAATCGTCGCGCGAGGTCGTGGGCGGCGAACCCGATTCTGGAACGTCGACAACGACGTCCTCGGTAAAGACCTGCGACCACGCCTCCCACTGCTTGGTATCGAGCAGGCGGCAATAGTCTGCCTTGGTATTGCAGATCGCCAGCCAGTCGGCGAAATCGGGCTGTGATGCCATGTCCGGTCTTCTCCCACGCGCTTCGCAGCCGGAAGGCAGGAACGCGCGGTGACCTTATCGCCCGCGCCGCGCCGCGCAAGGGGGCTGGCGCAAACAGGGCCTCAAGGAAGGCGCGCAACCTCGTCGAGCACCCGCTGCGCGTGCTCTTTCCGGCAGATCAGGAGGTCGGGCATGTAGGTGTCGCGCTGGTTGTAGACCAGCGGCCTGCCATCGATGCGCGAACAGTGCAGGCCGTGTGCCAGCGCCACCGCGACCGGGGCGCAGCTATCCCACTCGTACTGCCCGCCCGAGTGCAGGTAGATGTCGGCCAGCCCCAGCACGATTGCCATGGCCTTGGCTCCGGCCGAGCCCATCGGCAGCAGTTCGGCCTTCAGCCTTTCAGCAACGGCAGTGGCTTCCTTGGCCGGACGAGTGCGGCTGACGACCATCCGCAGTGTATCTGGGGCAGCGGGAACCACGCCGGGGCTTTGCGTGCTCAGCACCTTGCCGGCTCCCGGCATTGCCACCGCGCCGATTGTTGCAACGCCGTCGATTGCGAGGCCGACATGGACCGCCCAGTCAGCCCGCTCCTCGCCATATTCGCGCGTGCCATCCACCGGATCGACGATCCACACCCGGCCCTTCGACAAACGCTCATCGGTGTCCTTGCTCTCTTCCGACAGCAGGCCGTCATCGGGACGCTGCTGGCGCAGGGCGTGGACAAGGAACTGGTTGGCGGTCTGGTCGCCCGCCACGCCAAGCGACTTGCCTTCGAACATGCCCGAGGCGCGCACGTCGAGCAGGATCTTGCCGGCAACTTCGGCGAGATGGATCGCGAGTTCGCCATCGCTCATGCTCATCAGATGTCCCCCAGCAGCTTGTCGACGATGAAGCTTGCCGCTTCCTCCGGGCTCATCGAGGTCGTGTCGATGCGGATCTCGGGGCTTGCAGGCGCTTCATAGGGGCTGTCTATCCCCGTGAAATTCTTGAGCTCGCCAGAACGCGCCTTCTTGTAGAGTCCCTTGACGTCGCGCGCTTCAGCCACTTCGAGCGGAGTGTCGATGAACACTTCGACGAATTCGCCTTCGGGAAGCATCGCACGCACCATTTCGCGCTCCGCCCGGAACGGCGAAATGAAGGCAGTCACGACGATCAGCCCGGCATCGGCCATCAGCTTGGCGACCTCGCCGACGCGGCGGATATTCTCGATCCGGTCGGCCTCGGTGAAGCCCAGGTCCTTGTTGAGGCCGTGACGCACGTTGTCGCCATCGAGCAGGAAGGTGTGCCGGTTCATCCGGTAGAGCTTTTTCTCGACCAGATTGGCGATGGTTGACTTGCCCGAGCCCGAAAGCCCGGTGAACCACAGCACCGCGGGCTTCTGGTTCTTGAGGTCGGCGTGCTGCCTGCGGCCGATATCGAGCGCCTGCCAGTGCACGTTCTGCGCCCGGCGCAGACTGAAATGCAGCATGCCGGCGGCAACCGTGGCGTTGGACATCTTGTCGATCAGGATGAAACCGCCGAGCGCCTGGTCCTGCTCATAGGATTCGAACACGATCGGCTTATCGGTAGCGATCTCTGCGACGCCGATCTCGTTGAGTTCGAGCGTTTGCGCAGCATTGCGCGCCATCGTGTTGACGTCGACCTTGAATTTCGGCTCCTGCACCGTGACCGAAACCATCTGTGCGCCGAGTTTGAGCCAGTACCCGCGGCCAACGTGCAGCGGCTCGTCCGCCATCCATACCAGAGTCGCCTCGAACTGGTCCGAGACTTCGGGCGGCGCGTCGGCCACCGAAATCACGTCTCCACGCGAACAGTCGATCTCATCAGCAAGGCAGATCGTCACCGATTGCCCGGCCACGGCCTGCTCAAGTTCGCCGTCGAAGGTCACGATCTTCGAGACGGTGCTGGTCTTGCCCGAAGGCAGGACGCGAATGGCGTCGCCCGGAGCAACCGACCCGGTCGCGATCAGGCCGGAAAAGCCACGGAAATCGAGGTTTGGGCGGTTGACCCACTGCACCGGCATGCGGAACGGTTTGCCCTGGTCGAGCGTCGAATCGACTTCCACCGTCTCAAGGTGATCGACCAGCGTCGGGCCGGTGTACCACGGCGTATTTTCCGAAAGCGTGGTGATATTGTCACCTTTGAAGCCCGAAATCGGCATCGGCACGAAATCGGTGATGCCGATCTCCTTGGCGAACTTGCGGTAATCGGCGACGATATGCTCGAAGGTGGACTGGTCGTAATCGACCAGGTCCATCTTGTTCACCGCCAGCACGATGTTCCTGATGCCGATCAGGTGCGCGAGGTAGCTGTGACGGCGGGTTTGCGTGAGCACGCCCTTGCGCGCGTCGATCAGGATCACCGCTAGGTCGGCGGTCGAGGCGCCGGTGACCATGTTGCGGGTGTATTGTTCGTGGCCGGGGGTATCGGCGACGATGAACTTGCGCTTCTCGGTCGAGAAAAAGCGGTAGGCAACATCGATGGTGATGCCCTGTTCGCGCTCAGCGGCGAGGCCATCGACCAGCAGCGCAAAGTCGATCTCCTGGCCCTGCGTGCCGACCCGCTTCGAATCGTCCTTCAGCGCGGCAAGCTGATCTTCGAAGATCATCTTCGAATCGTAAAGCAGCCGCCCGATCAGGGTGGATTTGCCATCATCGACGCTGCCGCAGGTGATGAAACGCAGCATGGTCTTGTGCTGATGCTGATCGAGATAGGCGTCGATGTCCTTGGCGATCAGTTCGTCAACGACGTAGATGGGCTCTTCGGTGGTGCTGTTGTCGGCCATCAGAAGTAGCCCTCCTGCTTCTTCTTCTCCATGCCCGCGCCGCCCGCGTCCTTGTCGATCACGCGGCCCTGCCGTTCTGACGTGGTGGTCAGCAGCGTTTCCTGGATCACTTCGGGGAGCGTCTTCGCCTCGCTCTCGACCGCGCCGGTCAGCGGAAAACAGCCGAGCGTGCGGAAGCGGACAGACTTTGTTTCGGTTTCGGGACGATAGCCCAGGATCTTTTCGATCCGGTCCATGTCATCGGCCATGAACAGCTGACCTTCCCACATGTAAGTCGGACGCGGAGCGGCGAAATAGAGCGGCACGATCGGGATATGGTTTAGGTGGATATATTGCCACACATCAAGCTCGGTCCAGTTCGAGATCGGGAAGACGCGGATCGATTCGCCCTTGTTTTTCCTGGCGTTGTAGAGGTTCCACAGTTCGGGACGCTGGTTCTTCGGATCCCAGCCGTGGCTGGCAGTGCGGAATGAAAAGATGCGCTCCTTGGCGCGGCTCTTTTCCTCGTCGCGACGAGCGCCGCCGAAAGCCGCATCAAAGCCATGCATGTCGAGCGCCTGCTTGAGCCCTTCGGTTTTCCACATGTCGGTATGAAGCGGCCCATGCTCGAAAGGATTGATCCCCTTTTCAGCCGCTTCCGGGTTCTGATAGACAAGCAGCTCCATGCCGCTTTCGCGCGCCATCTTGTCGCGCAGTTCGTACATCGCCTTGAACTTCCACGTCGTATCGACATGGAGGAGCGGGAACGGCGGCGGCGAAGGATAGAACGCCTTGCGCGCCAGATGCAGCATCACCGCGCTGTCCTTACCTACCGAATAGAGCATGACCGGCTTTTCAGCCTCGGCCACGACCTCGCGGATGATATGGATCGATTCGGCCTCGAGCCGTTCAAGATGAGTCAGCGTCGTGTTCATGGTTCGCCTTCTTTGGGACATCGCATGTGTCAGAGCGCGGCTTTCGCCACAACCAAGACAATTTTGCCGCATGTAAAGATTGGCAAGGCCCGCAGGGCGCGGATCAGGCGTTACCCAGCGCTTCCTCGCACTCCGCGATTTCCGATCGCAGCCACATCGTTTCGGAGAGGTTCTGGCCGCCCGATCGTTCCAGCAGCAAGGCGCTGGCATCGCGCTTGACCTCGAGCGCGGCCTTTTCGCCGGGCGAAGCGTTCAGTGCGATCTCGACCAGGTGCAGCGCCTCAAGCGGCTCCCCTGCGCCGAGCCGCCGGCGCGCCTGCGCCGCCAGCTTGTCCGCGCCGCCGGCAAGCTCGGCAATATCAGCGTGAACCGAGCTGCGCGGCACGCCGAACAGTTCGGGGGTGCCGTCCTCGTAGTGAAACCACCCTGAATATTCGCGCCAGATCGACTTGACCGCCCAACTTGCCTTGCCATGAAACTCGCCGATGGCGAGCTCTGCCGGCAGCTTGATCTCGCGCATCAACGTGTGGACGGTCTTGCCCGCCTTCATGCCTTGAAGCGTGTAATTGCGCGTCCATTCGACCGCATCGATCATCTTCGT
Organism: Sphingomonadaceae bacterium; assembly: GCA_947477745.1. Taxonomy (GTDB): domain Bacteria; phylum Pseudomonadota; class Alphaproteobacteria; order Sphingomonadales; family Sphingomonadaceae; genus Novosphingobium. Next base: position 21,627 of record CANJUF010000014.1, read on the forward strand.
GAGGTCCGCGCGAATTTGCGCCGTCCCCACGATCGGCTGACCATGACCGGTGATCAGCAGTTCCGCGCCAAGATCGCGTATCCGCCGCATCGCCTTGAGGTAATTCTGCACAAGCCGCGGCTTGTCGCCGCGCAGGGTGTTGAGGAACGGGAACGACAGCCAGACCGGCCCGTGGACGTTGCCGATGAATGCAACTTTCTCTTTCGGCATCCACACGACAAGGCTGTCGACCGTCTCGCCCTCGGGCGTGCTGATCAGCTCGAAGGTGCGCTCGCCCACGGTGACCGTCATCTCGCGCTCGACCAACACGTCTGGCTCGATCGGGCCGGGATCGGGCGGACGGGCATTGTTGCCCAGCACCGCACCCCATAGCTTGCGCGTGCGCGGCCCGAAGTAAGGCTGCAGGTCCATCATGTCGAACAGCGCTTGCGCAAAGCCCGGCCCGCCGACTACCTTGGTATCAGGCTCACGGAATGCCTTGAGCCCGCCGAAATGATCGGCATGGCTTTGCGTCAGGATAATATAGCGGAGCGGCCCGGTGCGGCGAGGCGCCAGCAGCGTGACGTTCTTTTCCGCGTTGGGGGAGAACCCGGTGTTGACCATCACGTCGCCATCCCGGGTGCTGACGAGATAGGCGTTTGACGAATCGTGCACCATCCAGATGAAGTCGGTGATCTTCTCCGCCTCGGTCTGGTTCCTGTTTGCCAGAACCAGATCGGCCAATGCCGGCTGTTTGGTTTCGGCCATGGTCAGCTATCCTCGAACTGGATCATTACCTTGGCCGATTGCGGCGTTCCGGCGATCTTGAGCCCGTCGAGCACGCTTTCGAACGGCAGGTGATGGCTGATCATCGATGCGATCTTGTCCTTGAGGCGGGTCATCGAAGCGACCACATCGGGCATTTCGGTGGGATATCCGATCGCGCTGGTGATCTCGACTTCGCTGGTCAGCATCTGGCCTAGCGGAACAGGTACGTCGCCGTGATAAACCGCCGTCATGACGATCCGCGCGTGCGCCTTGGACATCGAGATCGCATCGGGAATGATGCTCGGCGCGCCTGCGGCATCGAGCCATGCGTCGGTATCCGCCATCGGCCTGCCAAGCATGTCCGCGCCATGTCCGTGATACTCCATGACCTTGGTGCGCAGATCCTCGCGCGAAGGGTTGATCGTGTACTTGGCGCCGAGTGCCCTGGCGCGCTCCAGCCGCTCATCGGACAAGTCGACTACGATCAGTTCCTCGACTCCGCGGTCAGCCAGCCACAGCACCATGCCCAGCCCGATCGGCCCGCAGCCTAACACCACGACCTTCTGGCCCGCCTTGGCCTGCGCGCGGTTGACCCCATGCAGCGCCACCGCGAGCGGCTCGCACATCGCGGCGACATCATAGGGCACGCCATCGGGGATCGGCAGGAGATTGGTGCCCTTCTCGGCCTCGCGGATCAGCAATTGATCGACAAACGCGCCTTCGGGCCCGCCGCTGCCGACATTGCTGGGGGTCGCCATCGGGTTGACGATCACCGCGTCTCCGGGTGCCAGACCCGTGACTTCGCTGCCGACATGAAGCACTTCGCCCGCGCCCTCATGGCCGAGCGCGGTGGTGCCGCCCGGCTCGATCGGCATGCCGCCCCACTTGATGTAGCTGAGGTCGCTGCCGCAAATGCCGCAGGCTTTCATCTTGAGCACCACGTCTTTCGGTCCGGCCTCGGGCAGCACGTAATCGTCGAGCCGAACGTCGCCTACGCCATGAATTGTGAGCAGTTTCATCGTCTCTCTCCCGAAACGCGGCTTACATGCCGTAAATTGGGTTGATGACCGAGCCGCCATCAACCGTGATCGTGTCGCCAGTGTGGTATCTGGAAGCATCGCTGCACAGATAGGCGGCCATGCCCTCGATGTCCTCGATCTGGCCGGCGCGCGGAATTGGCGTCCTTGAACCGAAGAAGTCTTCCATGAAGGCAACGGCTTCTTCGCCATTGGCTTTGATCATCTCCGTGATCGTAAAGCCGACGGCAAGCGTGTTGCAGCGGATAAGGTGCGGCCCAAGTTCGACCGCCATGCCGCGGATTACCGCCGCCATTCCGGCCTTGGCTGCGGCATAGTTGCCCATCCCCTTGAGGCCCTGAAACATCGACAGGCTCCCGCACTGGACCAGCGAGCCGCCAGGATCGCCCGCCTCGGCACGCTCGACCATCATCCGCGCGCCTTCGCGCAGGGTATAGAACGCACCGTGCAGGCTGACCGACAGCAGATCGTGCCATTCGGCGCTGTCGAGTTCCAGAACCGAGTTGCGGCCCGGTGCTCGACCAGAATTGGCAAAAACGCAGTCGACCCTTCCAAAATCGGCCTTGAGCTGCCGGTATCCTTCGATCACTTCCTCTTCCGAGGCAACATCGACAGAATAGATTTCGACCCGCCCTGCACCTGCCTTCAGCAGCTTTTCCTTCGCAGCCGCGCTTTTTTCGGCATTCCGCGCCCAGATCGCGATATCGCTGCCCATCTTCGCGCAACCAGTTGCAAAGCCCAGCCCAAGACCGCCGTTGCCGCCGGTCACCATCGTCACCTTGCCAGTGCAATCGAACAATGCGTTGCTCATCGTATCCTCTCCCGTCTTCGCGCCGTGTCTTCCATATCGGCCGGGCGCTGCGTTTCGCTCGACGCTAGACTTTGCACGGCACTTGCGCCAGCCAGACTTGGCCTGAAAATAATCGCACCGGGGATGCCCAACATGATCGAACCGCTTAATGCCGATGCCCTGATCGATACCGCGACCAAGGAAGTCGGCCTCGACGACTTTGGCGGCGATTCGTATCGCGAAGGGCTCGACATTCTCGTCAAGGATTACAACGCGGGGCTGGCCAAGGGCTGGATGAACCAGAACGGCCGCGACATGACCGCACGCGATTCGGTTCATTATCTCACGCGCCGCCTGCTGGTGACCGACCATCTCAAGCAGAACCCCGCACTGACCGAGGCCAAGGTCGAGCGTCCGGTTTTCGTGATGGGCATCCCGCGCACCGGCACGACTCTTCTTTCAAACCTGCTCGCCTGCGATCCGGCGCGGCGCTCGCCGCTATCCTGGGAGATTGACGAGCCGGTCCCGCCGGCCGCGCCAGGCATGACCATGACCGATCCCCGCGCGCTGGCCCGGCTTCAGCAGGAGGAACAGATCCGCAAGGTCATGCCCGGCGTCTCGAAATACTATCGCGGCTCGGCCATCTACCCGAACGAATGCGTGTTTTTTCTCGCGCACGACTTCAAGACGCTGATGATCGAATCGAAGGGCCGCCTGCCCGAATACCGCGAGTTCATTTTCAGTTGCAGCATGGCCTCGGCTTACGCCTATCACCGCAAATTCCTGCAACTGCTCCAAGGCAACAATCCCGGTGTCTGGAACCTCAAGATGCCCAGCCACACGCTGCATCTCGGCGATCTGACCAGCGAATATCCCGATGCGCGGCTGATCTATACGCACCGCGACCCCTTGGCCGCGGTCGGCTCGTTCTGCTCGCTGATCCGCTTTGCCTTCTCGATGACGACCGATACGCCGCCGCTCGACTGGATCGCCGAGAACTGCCTTTGGCAAGCGACCGAGCATTCCGGCCGCGCGATGGATTTCCGCGACCAGCACGGCGAAGACAGTGTCATCGACGTCCACTACGCCGACCTGCTCGACCGGCCGATGGAAACCATGGAACGGCTCTATGCCTCGCTTGGCGATGAGTTCACCGACGCGGCGCGCAGCGGCATGCAGGCCTGGATTGACGACAATCCGCAGAACAAGTTCGGCAAGCACGAATACAAGCTCGACGAATTCGGCTTGAGCGAGACGAAGGTCCGCGACACATTCGAGCGGTACCTGTCGCGCTATGACGTGGCGCCCGAAGGCTGAGAGAGGACTATCGATGTTTGCAGGAAAGCACTTCCAGAACGCCTATGTCTGCGACGACATCGATGCGGCGATCGAGGCCTTCAAGGCTGCAGGGCTGGAAAAAGAACCGCGCATCATGCATTCGAACGGTCCTGCGAATACGCCGGACGGGGTCAAGAACGTCGAGATGAAAGTCGCGATCTTTCGGCTCAACGGCCTGACTTACGAGATCATCCAACCGATCAACGACGAAACCGGCGTCTATGCCAATGCCAAGGACAATGGCGGTGCAGTGCGGTTCCACCACACCTGCTGCCGGGTGGACGACTGGGCCGAATTGCGCGCCGACGTCGAGAAATCAGGCTTTCCGGTGGCGATGGAATACGATTACGGCGAGGGCCAGGTGAAAGCCGTCTATCTCGATGCGCGCGAAAAACTCGGCCACTACATCGAGTTCACCTGGATGCCCGAATCGATGTGGCGCGGCTAATCCGCCGTCAGGCGACAGCTTCCAGCGGCGCCTCGACCTTCCTGTAGAGCGTCGTGCGCTGCGCGAGCGGCCTTCCGGCCATTTGCGAAGCGCGCTTCAGATCATCGACGCTGAGGTCCTGACCATGCGCAGCGCCTGCAGCCCGGCTGATCGATTCGTTCATCAGCACGCCGCCAAGGTCGTTGCAGCCTGCCGCAAGCGCAGCCGCCGCGCCATCGACGCCCAGCTTCACCCATGAGCACTGGATCGAGTTAATCTCGCCAAACAGCGCGATGCGCGAAACCGCATGCATCATCATCGATTCGCGCCAGGTCGGACCCTTGCGGCTCTGCCCGCGGCGATACATCGGCGCTTCCATGTGGACGAGCGGCAGCGGTACAAATTCCGTAAAACCGCCGGTATCGCCTTGCAGTCGCCGCAGCTCGATCAGGTGACGCGCCCAGTGGATCGGCCGCTCGAGATGGCCGAACATGATCGTCGAGGTGGTCGGCAGTCCGACAAGATGCGCATCGCGCACCACATCAAGCCATTCGCGCGTCGTCAGCTTGTCGGGGCAGATCTGCGCGCGGATATCGTCGTGCAGGATTTCCGCTGCCGTGCCGGGCAGCGAACCAAGCCCCTCGTCCTTCAGCCGGGCGAGATAGTCGCGCGTCGTCATGCCCAGCGTGCGCGCGCCTTGCGAAACTTCGAGCGGCGAGAAGGCATGGACGTGAAGATCGGGGCACGCCTCTTTCACTGCACGCAGGATCGAAATGTACGTGTCGCCGGTATAGCTTGGGTGGATGCCGCCCTGCAGGCATACCTCGGTCGCGCCGCGCCCCACCGCTTCCACAGCCCGCCCGGCGATTTCGTCCAGATCGAGGTTGTACGGCTTGTCGCGAAAACCCGCCTTGATCGACGTCTTGGAAAAGGCACAGAACGAGCAGGCGTGCGTGCAGATATTGGTATAGTTGATGTTGCGATTGACCACATAGGTCACCGTTTCGCCCATGGCGTCTGCGCGCAGGCCATCGGCGGCATCGATCACAGCCTGCGCATCGGCTCCGCGCGCTTCGAACAGGGTGACGATGTCCTGCTCGTCCAGCTCATAGCCATTGGCCGCGCGCGACAGAATGCGCCGCAGGTCGAGCCTTGCGGCGCCCTCGTACTGAAAGCCCAGCGGCATTTCCGCCCTGCCCGGCGTTTCCATCGCGAGGCCCGGGCTCCAATTGGTGTCGCGCGCCAGTCCTTCGGAATCGGAGAGCTTGAACACCGCCGGCCGGATCGCCGGGTCGAGCCACGCGCCCTGATCGAGATCGATGAAGCGCGGATAGACTGTCAGCCGTTCGGCGAGCGGCATGCCTGCGCGCGCGCAGATGGCGCGCAGCCGCTCGATCTCGGGCCACGGGGCTTCGGGGTTCACATGGTCGAGCGTGACCGGCGAAATTCCGCCCCAGTCGTCGATGCCGCAATCGATCAGTTCAGCAAGCCGCTCGTCGTTGAGATTGGGCGGGGCCTGCACCGAAACGTCGAGCGGCATGACGATGCGTGCGGCAGCAAGCACGCGCAGGAAATCGGCCTCGCTCGCCTCGGGCGCGCCGGCCATCTTGGTCCCAGGTTTGGGGGTGAAGTTCTGGACGATCACTTCCTGCACATGGCCGTGCGCCAGGTGCAGATCGCGTATCGCGATCAGCGCTTCGATGCGCTCCCGCGCCGTCTCGCCGATGCCGATCAACACGCCGGTGGTCATCGGCATTTTCGCGCGCCCCGCCGCTTCGAGCGATGCGATACGCAATGCCGGAACCTTGTCGGGCGAGCCAAAGTGCGCCCCGCCCCTCTCGCACAGCCGCTCGGACGTCGATTCGAGCATCAGACCGCACGACGGCGCGACGGACCGCAGCACGGCGAAATCGGCTTCGTCGAGAAGTCCCGCGTTGATATGAGGCAGCAGGCCGGTTTCGCGCACGATCGCTTCGGCCAGATCGCGCGCATAGTCGATTGTGCGGACATAGCCGCGTTCGGCCAGCCAGTCGCGCGCAACCTGATAGCGGCGTTCCGGCGCATCGCCGAAAGTGAGCAGCGCTTCCTTGCAGCCCGCCGCCTGACCGGCACGAGCAACCTCAAGCACTTCGTCAACGCTCATGTAGGGCGCGGAAAGCTGCGAGGGCGTCGTCGCGAAAGTGCAATAGTGGCACACGTCCATGCACAGCCGGGTTACCGGAATGAACACCTTGGGCGAATAAGTCATCACCCGCTTGCCCATGGCATCGCGGCGCGCGCGCGCTTCTTCCATCAGGTCTTCGAGCGGCGTGTCCAGCAGCCGTTCGATCAGCATGGCATTGTCCGTGTGCATCTGTTCAATCCACCTTGCCAGCAAGAGCAAGAACCTCGCTGGCCAGTCTCTCCCGATCCGCGCTGCTGCGCATCACCGTTTGCGTGACCGTGGCGCAAAGCCCGGTGTCGCGCAAGGCCTCGGCATCGGCGGCGTCGGTCTCATCGATGACAAGGTGATCGAGCAGGTCGCCGTAGTGCGCGGCCAGGGCGAGGTTGGTAACCGGCTGGCCGAGTTCTGCCATCAGCTTGGCCAGCGGTCCCTTGAGCGCCGTGCCGCCAACCAGCGGAGATACGGCGATTACTGGGACCGTAAGCGCCGCGATCTGCTGGCGCAGGCCGGGAAGCGCGAGGATCGGATCTACGCTGAGCCAAGGGTTGGATGGGCAGATGACGATGGCGGCGAGATCGGGGCGAGACAGCGCTTGGATAAACCCCGGAGAAATGCGCGCCTTGTCTGCCCCGGCGAAGCGCACCCCGCGCACCTCGGGCCGGCACTGCTCGCGTACGAAATAGTGCTGAAAATCGAGCCAGCCCGCGTCCGTCTCGACCTGGGTTCGCACCGGATCGTCGCTCATCGGCACTACGCGGTGCGCAATGCCAAGCTGCACGGTGAGCCGAGCCGTAATTTCGCTCAGGCTCTCGCCCGCGCGCAGATGCATGGCGCGCGTCAAGTGCAGGCCAAGGTCGCGGTCGCCGAGGTTGAACCAGTCGGGACCGCCGAGCCGGGAAAGCATGGCCATCGCCTGCCAGGTCTCGTCGGCGACGCCCCAGCCGCGCACCGTGTCGTTGAGCCCGGCAAGCGCATAGGTCACCGAATCGAGATCGGGGCAGATCGTCAGGCCAAGGTGTTCGAAATCGTCGCCGGTATTGACCGCGATCGTCAGCTGCTCTGGCGGCAAGACCGCGCAGAGCCCCGCGGCCAGCTTCGCTCCGCCGACCCCGCCGGAAAGTGCAAGAATGTGCCCGCTCATCGGAACATGTCCTCGGCAATCGGGCGCAACGCTGCTGCCGCACCGGGGCCGTGCTCCGCTGTAACCCAGCGCCCCCCGCCGCGCACAATGGCGGCGGGGGTGCCTTCGTTGCCCTCGCCCATCGCCAAGGCGGCCATGGCGGCGAGACTGTCGGCAATCGCGATGACGGTTGCCTGCAAGGTCCGTCCAAACAGGTCCTTGCCGGTCCCGCGCCGGTCTTCGAGCACGGCGAGTCCCGCGCAGCCGATTGCCGCGCCGACTGTGCCGATCCGCCACGCCCGGCCCATGGAGTCGGCAACAACCACCGCAGGCGCCGCGCCGGTGATCTCGCGCAGTTTTTCTCGGATCGCCCGCGCGCTTGCATCGGGATCGACGGGCCAGAGCAGCACCGTCTCCTCGCCCGGATCGGCCACGTTCGAGGCGTCGATCCCGGCATTGGCGAGAACATGGCCGGTACGGTGGCGAGCTATGATCGCCGGCACGCTGACACGCACCAGCTCGCTGCTTTCATCAAGGATGAGCTGGACGTGAGCCGGATCGCGCTGCGTTTCGGTGGCAATGCGCTGCGCTTCTTCGCTGAGCGCCACATCCGAAAGCCGTACCAGCCTGCCTTCGGCCTTGGAAACGATCTTCTGCGCGACGACGACCACATCGTCACCGCACAGCCTTTCCCCGGCCCGCGCCATCGCCGCCGCGATCTCGCCCGCGACCGACATGCCGGGCGCGAACAGCGGCATGTCTGCGAGTGTTGTAACGCTTATTGCAGTCACGAAACCCTATGCCTCCCGATTGCCCGATAAACTGTTTGCGCCCCGGCAAGCGGGCGCTAGGGGCAAACCAAGCAAACACGCAACCAGAAACACCAGGAGCAGGCAGGCAATGGCATCGATAGCGGTAATCGGCGGCACCGGAGACCTTGGCAGGGGCATCGTGCGCCGTCTGGCCAAGGCTGGGCATGACGTGACCATCGGCTCGCGCGCGGCAGAGAAGGCCAAGGCCGCTGCCGATGACATGGCGTCGCTCGGAATCACGCTCGGCCATGCCGCGAACGAGGATGCCGCCGTCGGCAAGGACATCGTCATCGTCACCGTGCCTTACGAATCGCAGGCGAGCACGCTGGGCCTCATCAAGGACAAGGTCGGTTCCGCGATTGTCGTCGACACCACCGTGCCGCTGATGCCGCCCAAGGTGATGCGCGTGCAGCTTCCTGCTGCCGGCTGCGCCGCGCTCGAAGCCAAGACGATCCTTGGCGAAGGCGTGCGTTTCGTTACCGCGTTCCACAATGTCTCGGCACACCACCTCGACAGCGACCACGCGATCGAATGCGACGTGCTGGTGTTCAGCGACGATGTCGAAGCGCGCAATACAGTGGTTGGTCTTTGCCCCGGCATGGGCCTGCGCGGCCTTTCGGGCGGATCGCTGAACAATTCCGCCGCCGCCGAAGCGCTGACCTCGATCCTCATCTACATGAACAAAACCTACAAGGCCGACGGCGCTGGAATCCGCTTCACCAATTTGACGGAAGCACCGGCGATCCCGTGACCTGCTGGGTCGTCATCCCGATCAAGGCTTCAGGCTCGGCTAAGAGCCGCCTCGCGGGCGCACTACAACCGGATGAGCGAGAGTTGCTGGTTGGGGCAATGCTCGAGCATGTGGTCCAGGCAGCACAGGGCGCATCGCGGGTCACTCGAACGGTGCTCGTGGGGCCGTCCCGGATAGGCTTGCCGGTTTCGATTCCCTTGCTTGAGGATCCAGGCAAGGGTCTCAATGCCGCTATCGAAGGTGCCGTGGCGCAGTTGATTGGCAGGGAGCAAACCCCACCCGAACGTCTGCTAATTCTGTTCGCGGACTTGCCCGAAGTCACATCGGCGGAAATTGACCTGCTGGCCGCCGCGCCGCCGGACAAGGTCGCTTTGGCGCCAGACCGTCACGAAATCGGCACCAACGCAGTGTCGTTGCCCGTGTCGGCTGCGAGCAAGTTCCGTTTTGCATTTGGCGAGGACAGCTTCGCACGGCACAAGGCAGAATGCGCGCGGCTAGGCCTTGGGATCGAAGTGATTATGAGCCACGGGCTCGAACGCGATGTTGACGAACCGGCAGACCTGCCGGATGCAAGGTCAGCGTTAGGCAAAAAATAAATAGGCGCGCAGGGAGAGCAGAATGGACAAGAACGATATTGACCTTTCCGGCAAGGTCGCGGTCATCACCGGCGGCGGCGGCGGCATCGGCCGAGCGATCGCACTGTGCATGGCCGACATGGGCGCCGACATCGCCATCATCGAATCGATCCCCGAGCGCTGCGAGCAAATGCGCGAACTGGTCGCCCAGCGTGGCCGTCAGGTGCTCGCGCTCGAATGCAATGTCATGGAAGCCGACAAGCTGCGCGAGGCGATGGACGCGATCAAGGCGCACTTCGGCCGCATAGATGTCCTGGTCAACAATGCCGGCGGCGTTGCTCCGCGCGCTTTCGTCGACCTCAAGGAGGCGAGCTTTCGCCGTCACATCGAGCTTAACCTCGTCAGCACCGTAATCGCCACGCAAATGGCGGCACAGCTGATGATCGAGCGCGGCGAAGGCGGCGCCATCGTCAATGTCTCGAGCATCGAGGGATCACGCGCCGCGCCCAACTATGCCGTTTATGCCGCGTGCAAGGCTGGCGTGAACAACCTGACGAGGACGCTCGCGGTCGAGCTTGCCGAACACGGCATCCGCATCAACACCATCGCGCCCGATATGACCGATACGCCGGGCCTGCGCGGCAATCTCACCGGTGCGGTCGACGAAACCATCTGGTATCAACGCACGCCCGAGCAGATCGAAGGCGTGCGCCGCCGCATCCCGATGGGCCGCACCGGCATTGCAGAGGAATGCGGCCGGGCGGCCGTATTCCTCGCCTCGCCGATGTCGAGCTACATCACTGGCGTCACGCTTGCCGTCGATGGCGGCACCTGGGCGTCGAGCGGTTGGGTGCGCTCAAGCGAAAACAAGTGGATCCTTCCCCCCGAGGATTGATCCGCCCATCCCCCGTTTCCCCGAGACCATGTGAACAGGATTCCGAGCGATGCCCTATGACATTTCCGTCGCCATGCCGATCGACCACGTCGAAACCGCGCACGCCTTCTGGTCGCATGAGGCGATCGTAGCGGTGGCAAAGGCCGCCGATGGGGCCGGTTTTGGCGCAGCCAGCGTTACCGATCATCCGGTGCCAAGCTCACGATGGCTGGCGGCGGGCGGCCATTTCGCTCAGGACCCTTTTGTCATGCTCGGGCTTGTCGGCGGGGTGACGAGCCGCATCAAGCTGATGACCAACATCGTCGTGCTGCCTTACCGCAATCCCTTCGTGACCGCGCGCGCGGTCTCTTCGCTCGACAGGTTCACCGGCGGGCGGTTCATCTTCGGCATCGGCGCGGGTTACCTCAAGGCCGAATACAAGGCGCTCGGCGTCGATTTCGACAACCGCAACGACCTGATGGACGAATATATCCGGGCGATGAAGGCAAGCTGGACCGGCGAGGATTTCACCTTCGAGGGCACCGGCTATATCGCCATGGGCAACACGGTGCAGCCAAGCCCGACGCAAAAGCCGCATCCGCCGCTGGTGATCGGCGGCAATTCCAAGCGCGCGCTGCGGCGCACGGCAGAGCTGGGTGATTTCTGGTACCCCTTCATCGTGCCCAAGATGATCTCGGACACTGCGCGCACCGCCAACATCTCCAACGACGCGGAGATGCAGGAGGCGATCGACTACATGAACGAGCATTGCGACAAGATCGGGCGCAAGGACCGGCCCGGCCTGATGATGGCGGGCGGGTTCAGCATGTCGGGCAACTGGAACGCGCAGCAGGCGATCGACCTCTATTCGCACCACCGGGAGCTTGGCGCGGCGCTGTCCGGATCGAGCATCGATGCGACGAGCGTGTCGGAATGGTGCGATCATGCGCGCCGGTTCGGCGAGGAAGTGATCGCTAAACTTTAGGCTGAACCTCGGCCATCGCCTTGGCGAAGGCCCTCACCGCCTCGGCCTCGTCGCCTGACCACACCGCGTTCGAGACCGCCAGAAAATCCGCGCCCGCCGCCACCAGCGGAGCGCAGTTTTCCGGCGTAATCCCGCCGATGGCAACACAGGGGATCTCGAAAATCGCTTGCCACCATTCGAGCGTCTCAAGATCGGCGCGGTGGCTGACCTCCTTCGTGGTGGTCGGGAAGAACGCACCGAAGGCGACATAGTCCGCGCCTGCCTCACCCGCAGCCATGGCAAGGTGGCGGCTGTCGTGACAGGTGACCCCGATCTGCGCCTCCTTGCCGAGTTCCTCGCGCGCTTCGGCGACGGTTCCGTCGTCCTGACCCAGATGCACGCCGTCCGCGCCGAGGCGCTTTGCCAGAGCAATCGAATCGTTGACGATGAAGGCAACATCGCGCTCGCTGCAAACAGCCTGCAACGGCTCTGCAAGCCGCGCGCGCTCATGCTGGTCTGGGCCCTTCACGCGAAACTGGAACGCCGCGACCAGTCCCTCGCCCGCGTCGATCGCGCGCGCGAGCCTGTCGGGAAAATCGCCGCCTACATCGAGCGGAGAAATGAGGTAAAGCTGGCATGGCGGCGGGGCGTGTTTGGACATGGTGCGCCTCTACCCCGGTGCGGCCAACTCGCCAAGCGTTCGGGAACAGTTAAGCCCGCCGCGTGCTTATTGCCGCCATGAGAATCGCGATTGTCGCGGCTGCCTTGCCGCTCGCCCTTGCCGCTTGTACGTTGATCCCGGCGCCCTCGTCCGCGCCTGTGCCCGTCCCGGCGCCTTCACCCTTCCCGCCGCCGGCGCAGCAGGGTCCGGAACTGGTCTGGGCCGCGCTCGGCCAGCAAGCGGTGGTGGGAACAGTCGCTGTTACGCCGCTCGAATTGCTCGAAGACAGCCGCTGCCCGGCCAACGTCCAGTGCGTCTGGGCGGGCCAGGTGCGCAACCGCGCCGCCATCGGACTTGGCAGCGGCGCCGCAAACCGTGACCTGACAAGCGGCAAGCCGGAACAGGTAGCGGGCGGCGCGCTTGAACTTGTCGAGGTGCAACCTGCCAGAACCAGCGAAGCGGCAATCGCGCATGGCGACTACCGCTTCGGTTTTCGCTATATCGGCGGGCTCTAGCACCCGTCAAGGCAAGGATCAGGCGACGCTGGCTGCGTGGATCTGGTCGATTGCCGCTCCAAGCGTGGCATCGAACTCGGCGTCGCTCTGCTGGGCCTGGATTTCCTGAAGCAGGCCGCGGCTGAAGCTGGCGATCATGCCCTTGTTTTTGGCAAGCTCGGCGCAGGCCTCGTCGGTCGTGTAACCGCCCGACAGTGCGACCACTGCAAGCACCTTGGGATGGGCGATGATGTCGGCATAGAGGTTTGCCTGCACGGGAATCGACAGCTTGAGCATGACCTGCTGGCCTTCGGGCAGCGCATCCAGATTCTTGAGGATCTCGGCATGGAGGATCTTCTCGCCCTCGGCGCGGTCGGCTGCCTTGATGTTGTATTCGGGTTCGAGCATTGGCATCAGCCCGCCGGCGATCACCTGCTTGCCCACTTCGAACTGCTGCGCAACAATCGCGGCAATGCCCTTGGCGTTTGCCGCATTGATGACCGAACGCTCCTTGGTGCCGAAAACACCGAGCCCCTTGGCGCGGGCCAGCAACTTGTCGAGATCAGGCATCGGCTTCATCAACTGAACGCCGTCCGCCTCGTCCTCGAGGCCCTTGTCGATCTTGATGAAGGGCACCACGCCGCGATCGATCAGCGCCTGGGGGGTCGGCTTGCCATCGACCTGGCCGTCCATGGTCTTTTCGAACAGGATCGCGCCGATCACCTTGCCGTTCGAGAAGCTGGGCGAGGTGATGATGCGGCTGCGCATCTCGTGGATCTTGGCGAACATCTCGTCTTCGCCCGACCATTCGCTGTCGGCGATGCCATAGCCTTGCAGCGCCTTGGGCGTGGAACCGCCGCTCTGGTCAAGTGCAGCAATGAAGCCGCCCTTTGCGGCGATCTTGGCGGTCATATCGGCAGTGTTCATGGCGGATGGTCCTCTGGGGGTGAGATTTGGCGGCTGCTTAGCGCCGCGTTAAAGGCTGGGCAACTGCGGTAACCAAGTTGGCCGTCAAATGGGTGGCTGAGCCGGATCGGGCGGGCCTTTGAGCTCGACCGTGTTGCCTTCGGGATCGGCGATATAGATGCTCGGCCCGAAGCCCTGCGCTCCATAGCGCGTGGATATGCGGACGCCGCCCATGCCATGCGCGGCAAGATGCGCGAGGATCGCATCGCCGTCCCATGGCAGCACCTGCAGGCATATGTGATCGACGTTGCGGCCGCCTTCGCCCGGAGCTGCGCCGCCTTCGCGGCCCAGCTTGCCCTCGACATCGACGAGGTCGATCAAGGCATTGCCGATGCGAAGCTGGTAAAGCCCAAGGTTTTCGAGCGTGCGTTCAAGCCTTGCGCCCAGCACCAGCTCATAGAAGCGCAGCATCGCGGGCACATCGCGGACGCGGAAGACGACATGATCGATGGCGACGATGTTGAGCGTGGCCGCCTCGCGTTACTTGGCCAAGGCAGCAACGCCAGGCAGTTCGCGACCTTCCATCCATTCGAGGAAAGCGCCGCCAGCGGTTGAAATATAGCTGAAATCGCCAGCAACGCCCGCATGGTTGAGCGCCGCCACCGTGTCGCCGCCGCCAGCAACCGAGATCAGCGTACCTTCCTTGCTCAGGGCTGCGGCAATCCGCGCCAGAGCGACGGTGGCCGCGTCGAACGGCTCGGTCTCGAATGCGCCCATCGGCCCGTTCCACACCAGTGTGCGGCAAGTCTTGAGCACGTCGGCCAAGGCTTCGACCGCTTGCGGGCCAACGTCGAGGATCATCTCGTCGGAAGCGACCTCGTGGACGTTGCAAGTGCGCAAGCTGGCCGGATTGGCGGCGAACTCCTTTGCCACCACGACGTCATAGGGAAGATGGACGGTGCAGCCTGAAGCATCGGCAGCCGCGAGGATCTCGTTCGCGGTGCCGGTAAGATCATGCTCGCACAGAGACGTGCCGACATCGACGCCCTTGGCGGCCAGGAAGGTGTTGGCCATGCCGCCGCCGATGATCAGGTGATCGACCTGACTTACCAGGTGCCGCAGCACGTCGAGCTTGCTCGACACCTTGGCACCGCCGACTATCGCGGCGACCGGCTTCTCCGGACTGCCGAGCGCCTTATCGAGCGCTTCAAGCTCCGCCTGCATCGACCGCCCGGCATAGGCGGGCAGCAGCCGCGCCAGGCCCTCGGTTGTGGCATGGGCACGGTGAGCAGCGGAAAAGGCGTCGTTGACGTAAAAATCGCCGTTCGCGGCAATGGCAGCGGCGAAATCGGGATCGTTCTTTTCCTCGCCCTTCCAGAAGCGCGTGTTCTCGAGCACCGCGACATCGCCGGGCCGCAGGATGCCGACCGCCTGCGCCACGACCTCGCCCGCGACTTCGGGAACGAACATCACTTCCTTGCCGATCCCGTCCTGGACTGCGCCCACCACCATCGAGAGAGACATGGTGGAAGAGCGATCGCCTTTTGGCCGCCCAAAATGCGCAAGCACCAGCACTTTCGCGCCCTTACCGGTGAGTTCGAGGATTGTCGGCGCGGCGGCACGGATGCGCGTGTCGTCAGTCACCTCGCCATCGCGCATCGGCAAATTCAGGTCGACCCTGACGAGCGCGACCTTGCCGGTCACGTCGCCAAGGTCGTCAAGCGTGCGGAATGCGGGCATCGCCGGGTCCTTCAGCTGACGCTCAGAGGAAGCTCGCCATCTTGCCTGCGGTGTCGAGCATGCGGTTGGAGAAGCCCCACTCGTTATCGTACCACGAAACGACGCGCACCAGCTTGCCTTCCATGACCGTCGTTTCAAGACTGTCGATGGTCGAGCTGGCGGGATAGTGGTTGAAGTCCGACGAAACGAGCGGCTGGTCGGTATAAGCAAGGATGCCCTTCATCGCGCCTTCCGAAGCGGCCTTGAGCGCGGCGTTGATCTCGTCCTTGGTGGTGTCGCGCGAAGGCGTGAACACCAGGTCGACCAGGCTGACGTTGGGCGTGGGCACGCGCACCGACGAACCGTCGAGCTTGCCGTTAAGTTCGGGCAGCACGAGGCCAACCGCGCGGGCTGCGCCGGTCGTCGTCGGGATCATGTTCTGCGCGCCGCCGCGCGCACGGCGCAGGTCCGAATGGATCTGGTCGAGCATGCGTTGGTCGTTGGTGTAGGAGTGGATCGTGGTCATGAAGCCGCGCTCGATCCCCACGGTTTCGTGGCAGACCTTGGCCATCGGCGCGAGGCAGTTGGTGGTGCAGCTCGCGTTGGAGACGACGATGTGATCGGCGGTCAGCGTCTCGTGGTTGACGCCGAACACGATGGTGTTGTCCACCCCAGTCGCCGGGGCCGAGATCAGCACGCGCTTTGCGCCCGCATCGAGATGCGGCGAGGCCATGCCCTTGTCCTGGAAAAAGCCCGTGCATTCGAGCACGATGTCGATGCCGTTGGCAGCGTGAGGCAGCTTGCCGGGTTCGCGCTCTGCGGTGACGTGAACGTGCTTGCCGTTAATCACCAAATCGGTGCCATCGACCTCGACCGTGCCGGGGAAGCGGCCATGGGTCGAATCGTAGCCGAACAGCAGCGCGTTCGACTTGGTGTCCGACAAGTCGTTGATCGACACCAGCTCGAGCCCGCAATCGGGCCGCTCCATGATGGCGCGCGCGACAAGCCGTCCGATGCGTCCGAAACCGTTGATTGCAACCCGTGTGGCCATGTGAGGTAACTCCTGCTTAGTTTTTGATTTTTTCGATGATCTGCGGAACGATCGCCGCGGCAGTGAAGCCGAAACGCTCGAAAAGCTGCTTGGCCGGAGCCGATGCGCCGAAGCGGTCGAGGCCGATGGTGATGCCGTCGTTGCCGACATGCCGTTCCCAGCCCAGCGTCGCGCCCGCCTCGATCGAGACCTTGAGCACGTCAGAAGGCAGCAGGTCGGCGCGGTAGAAATCGTCCTGCTGCTCGAAAAGTTCCATGCACGGCATCGAGACGACATCCGCGCCGATGCCCTGCGCTTCAAGCGCGGCCGCAGTTTCAAGAGCGACCTCGACTTCCGAGCCGGTCGCCACCAGCACAACCTTGCGCGCTGAATCGGCGGCCTTCAATCGGTACGCGCCCTTCCCGCTCAGCATCTCGCCATCACGGCGCACCTGCTTGAGGTTCTGGCGCGAAAGGCACAGCACCGAAGGCGTTTCGGACGTCTGGAGCGCTAGTTGCCAGCACTCCGCCGTCTCGATGATGTCTGCCGGGCGGAACACGTTGAGATTGGGGATCAGCCGCAGCGACATCACCTGCTCGATCGGCTGGTGCGTCGGGCCATCCTCTCCAAGCCCGATCGAATCGTGCGTCATCACATAGATCACGCGGGTTTGCTGGAGCGCGGAAAGGCGGATCGCGTTGCGGCAATAGTCCGAGAAGATCAGGAACGTGCCGCCATAGGGGATGACGCCTCCGTGCAGCGCCATGCCGTTCATCGCCGCGGCCATGCCGAATTCGCGGATGCCGTAATAGACGTAGCTGCCGCCGTAATTATCCGGCGAGAACGGCTCCTGGCACTTGGCCTTGGTGTTATTCGAGCCGGTCAGGTCGGCCGAGCCGCCCATCAGGTCGGGTACATGCTGCGCGAGCACGTTGAGGCACATTTCCGATGCCTTGCGGGTGGCGACGGTCTGATCCTCGGCGAGCCAGGAGGCGAACGCCTTGCCCGCTTCGTTGCCGGCAGGAAGATCGCCCGACATGCGGCGTTCCAGCTCGGCCTTCACCGGGCTGCTGTTCAACCGCGAGGTCCACGCGGCGTGTTCTGCTTCGCCGCGATGGGCTAGGCTGCGCCAGTCGGCAAGAATGTCTTCGGGAACCACGAAAGGTTCTGAATGCCAGCCAATCGCGTCGCGCGTGGCGGCAATCTCGTCGTCGCCAAGCGGCGAGCCGTGGACCGAGTGGCTACCGGCCATGTTAGGCGCGCCCTTGCCGATCACCGTGCGGCAGGCGACTAGAGTCGGCAGCGGCGAGGCTGCTGCCTCGGCCAAGGCGCGCTCGATCTGGGCAAAATCGTGACCGTCGCAAGAGACCGTATGCCAGCCAGCGGCGCGGTAGCGCGCGGGGATATCTTCGCTGGTGGAAAGGTCGGTGCCGCCGTCGATGGTGATGCGGTTGTCGTCCCACAGCACGTTGAGGTGGCCCAGCTTGAGGTGGCCCGCGAGGCCGATCGCCTCGTGATTGATGCCTTCCATCAGGCAGCCATCGCCCGCAATTACCCAGGTGCGGTGATCGACAAGATCGCCGAACTCGGCATTGAGGTGACGCTCAGCCATCGCCATGCCGACCGCCATGGCCAGGCCCTGGCCCAGCGGCCCGGTGGTCGCTTCGACGCCATCAAGCAGGAAATTTTCTGGGTGACCCGCGCAGGGGCTGCCCATCTGGCGGAAATTGCGGAGGTCGTCCATGCTTGGACGCGCATAGCCGGTCAGATGGAGCAGCGAGTAAAGCAACATTGAGCCGTGCCCAGCCGACAGCACAAAGCGGTCACGGTCCGCCCAGTCCGGCCGCGCCGGATCGAACTTGAGGAACTTGGCGTAAAGCACCGTTGCCACGTCGGCCATGCCCATCGGCATGCCAGGATGGCCGCTGTTGGCCGCCTGCACCGCATCCATCGAAAGCGCGCGGATGGCGTCAGCCATGGGCGCGAGGCGGGCAGGATCGACACTCATCGGGCTGGGCTCCTGCAAAAACGGCGGTTGGGAGACGAGTCGGACAGGGGGCCTCCTTTAGGCAGCGGGCGCGCGCCGTCAAGTTTACCCCTCGCCCGGGCCTCCCGCGTAGCTCGCGCAATCCCGAGACTTGTTCACAACCTTGACGGCCAAGAGATTGCATCTGCGACGTTTCGCGCTAGCCACAAGCCATGGAAGAGCGTCCGGTCGAAACACTGGTCGAGCGTATCGATGCAGCTCTGGCCCGCATCGAACGCGCACTTGCGCGCAGCCGGGCCGACATGCGCGCGCTCGAAGGGCGGCATGAACAGCTCAAGGCGTCAGTCGGCAAGGCTATGGGCGAGATTGACGCCCTGATCGCCCGGGCCCACGAATGAGCAACGTCGTCCTCTCGATCGGTGGACGCAGCTTCTCGGTAGCCTGCGCCGATGGCGAGGAACGCCACATCGAAACGCTTGGCAATGTCATCGACGCAAAGGTCCAGACGCTGGGCAGCAGCGCCGGACAGAACGAAGTGCGCATGCTGCTTTACGCCGCGCTAGTGCTTGCCGACGAGCTGCACGAAGCCGGCACGAGGTCGCCCGTAGCGGCGGCTTCGCAGCCAGCCATGGCGCCTGCCGACACGCCTGCGATCCCCCTTGCCCTGTCGGCCAATCTCGAACGGATCGCCGCCACGCTTGAAAAACTTGCCGCGGACCTTGAGCGCGGGCCTGCCAACACCTAAGTACCTGCGTGGCGGGATCTGCCCGGCACGAGCCGTTGAACATCCCTGAGGCTATAAGCAATCCATGGGAGCTGTCCCTAGCTGGGCCTTGGTCCGGCATATACGGCGCCCACCTGACGTCGAGGCGTCAGAGGATTTCGAGGCAACGACCCATGGTGGACCCGCTACCTTCCATGGCCGCGCGCGGAGCATTCTGGTGCAGGACGTGACCATTCAGGACAAGCAAGCCCTTCGCAGGATGCTGCGGGAAAAGCGCCGCGAACATGTCGAGGCGCTGCCCCGCGCCGTGAGCGCGCTGGTGTTCAGCCGCCCTCCCTCTGCCGTGCTGGCAATGGTGCCGGATCGCGCCACGGTGGGCCTGTATAGCGCGAGCGGCGCCGAAGCGCCGAGCCTGGCCTACGCCAAGTGGTTCCACGAGAACGGCCACGCACTAGCCCTGCCCCGCTTTGCCGAACGCGGTGGCACCATGGAATTTCGGCGTTGGCACGATCCTTATGACGAAGGCGAGCTGGAAACTGGCCCATTCGGACTGCTCCAGCCGACCGCCTCAAGCGAATTGGCGCTGCCCGGCTTGCTGTTCGTTCCGCTGGTGGGGTTTACCGCTGCGGGCGACCGGCTGGGACAGGGCGGCGGCCATTATGACCGCTGGCTTTCCGCTCACCGTGACGTTCCGGCCATCGGCCTTGCCTGGGATTGCCAGCGGGTCGATGCCCTACCCCGCGAGGCGCACGACCGGGCAATGGCGATGGTGGTGACACCGACCCGCATATATGAAGGCGGCATCTGATGCGCGACAAGCCAACATGGCGCATACCTGTGGGCGTCCTGGCGCTGGTCCTGGCTCTGTGCGCCTATGGCGTAGCGGTAGCGACGTGGCTGCCGCCGCTGATCGCTGAGTGGCACGCGGGGTTGCAGGCGCCGATCTATCTCGCTTTCGGGCTGCTGTGGCTGCTCCCCTTGCGGCGATTCCTGATCTGGATGGAAACCGGGCGCTGGTCGCCGCCTGTGAAGGACTGACGCCTTCGCAACGCTTGCGGGATGGCCGTTTCTGTATGGAAATGGCGCGAGTGACGGGACTTGAACCCGCGACCTCCGGCGTGACAGGCCGGCGCTCTAACCAACTGAGCTACACCCGCGCAAGCTTGGGAGCCGGGCCACTAGTGCAGGGCGCTTGGGCTGTCAACAGCCTACCCCGTAATGATCCAGCCGGGCAAGCGCGCACCGTGCGTTAACCATATTTTCGCCTCTGCCTGCGAGAACCGCCTTGTCGCCAGCGTCGCGGGCAACAGGGGAAAACCAGAGTGATGGCATATCGCCGGATCGCAGTTCTGGCCGTATTGGCCTGGCCGCAAATCGCGTTGGGAGCGCCCGCTGTCGTTACCGACAGCTCGGTCTACGTCGAGCGCCGCGACGAGAGCGCCACGCGCCGCCTCGAAATGGCCGACAGCTTCGGCAAGGGCGACCGCGTGGTTACAGTACTGCGCTGGCAGACCGCAAAGCGCGCGAGCAGCTTCACGATCACCAACCCGCTTCCGCGCGCCATTTCCTATCAGGCCAGCTCGCACGCCGATGAAATGGTTTCGGTCGATGGCGGGCGCACTTGGGGGCGGCTCGGCGAATTGAGGATCGGCGATCGGCTCGCCAGCCCCGAAGACGTCACCCATGTGCGCTGGCGCATTCCGCAGCGGATTGCCGCCAGGGGCCGCGGCCAGATCGCCTACAGCGGGATCGTGCGCTAGACCGCCACCGGCGCGGGGATGTGGGCCTGCGGCTCGTATCCCGACACAACGAAATCCTCGATCCGGTAATCGAACATCGAGCTTGGCTCGCGCACGATTTCCAGCTTCGCCCCGCCGCTTGGCTCACGCGAAAGCTGTTCTTCGACCAGCACCTTGTGGTTGAGATAGAGGTGGACGTCAGCGCCCATCCACACAACTTCGCCGGGCTCGTACCCGGTCTGCTGCGCCAGCATCCGCGTCAGCAGCGCCAGCGACCAGATGTTGAAGGCAAAGCCAAGCCCGAGATCGCAGCTGCGCTGGTAAAGCAGGCCCGAGAGCCTGCCATTCGCGACATGGAACTGGTAGGTCTTGTGGCACGGCGGCAGCGCCATGGCGTCGACTTCGGCGACGTTCCAGCCTTCGATGATGTGGCGGCGGCTGCCGGGATTGACTTTCAGGCTGTCGACCACCTGCTGCACCTGGTTGATGCCCTGCCCGCGCCGGAAAAGACCATGTTCGGCTTCTTCATATACCGGCCAATCGACCCATTGCTTGCCGTAGACCGGACCGAGATCGCCCCATTGTGCAGCGAAATGGGCATCGGATACGACCCGTTTCGAGAAGTCCTCGCGGCTGATCGTGTCGCCCGTCTCACGGCGATAGCGGTCCAGCGGCCAGTCGGTCCATATCTCGACCCCTTGCGCGCACAATTCGCGGATATTGGTATCGCCGGTGAGGAACCAGAGCAGCTCGCGCGTCGCGCTCTTCCAAAAGACCCGCTTGGTGGTGAGCAGCGGCATCTCGCCGCCGGAAAGATCGAACCGCATTTGCGCGCCGAACAGCGAGCGAGTGCCGACTCCGGTGCGGTCAACCCGTTCATCGCCCTGCTCCCAGATCCGCCGCATCAGGTCGAGATACTGCCACTCCCAGTGCTGGGCATTTGAGACGGACTCGGCAGGGCGCGCGGTAGCCATGGCGCCTGCTAGCATTAGGCGCCGTGCACCGCTATGCCAGCGGCGAGTTGACCACAACAACGCACGGGGCGCGCTTGATCGAAACCGCCAATCCAGCAGGCGCGCGCGAACCGTTCATCGGCGCTGCGCTGGTGTTCCTCTGGCTGGCAGCGCTGGCATGGCTGAGCAACCGAAACGGTCTCTATTTCGACGACGAGATCTTCACGATCGAGCTTCTCGAAGGCAAGACCAGTGTCGGTGCGGTGATCGCGGCGGCCAATTCCTTCGATCTCCATCCTCCGCTATCTTACGCGATTCAATTCCTGCTTCACCGCCTGACCGGCGACTGGAAAATGGTGCAGCTGATCGCAGGGCTGGTGAACGCGGCCGCCTTGGCCACTTTTGCCGGTCTGGCGCACCGCGGCCTGCCGCGCGGCGCGTGGCTGATCCTGACCGGGCTGCTTGCGACCTTTGCCACCGCCATCATGTGGGGCGCATCGCTGCGCTGGTACGCCTGGTTCAACCCCTGCTTCACCATTGCCCTGGCCATGGTGCTATGGGGGCGATTTTCGGCATTGCCATCACTGGCGGTGCTGACGGGCATTGGCGCGGTGATGTTCCACCTGAACTACCTTGCAGTGGTCGCCTGCCCCCTGCTCGGCATGGTGTGGTACTGGCGCTATCGCCGCGAGATCGGCTGGAGCGCGGCGAAGAAGGCAGCGCTGATCCTGTTAGCTGGCGCGGCCGCGTGCGTTCCGCAATTGCTGGTGCTGCTGCGCGTGCATTCGGCCTATCCGATCGAGACGCAGGTCGGTTCGGTCGGCATGTCGCTGGTGCAGACGGTGTTTGCGGTGGGCATCGGCAACGCCCTGTTCCCGCTCAACCCGCTGCCGTTGGCGGTTCTGGCGATTTATGGTGCGGCGCTGCTGTGGTCGCTCAGGTCGCTTCGCCTCGATAGCCAGCTGATCGCGCTGTGGGCGCTGGTGCTGCTGGGATGCGCGGTCATGGTGATCTCGGGGCTTGGGCTGAAACCGCGCAACAGCACTTATCTCACCATCGCGGCCCTGCCCTTGCTAGCCTCGGCGCTTGCTGCGCTTGCTCCGCGTCTGCGGATTCCTGCTTTACTAGTGGCGGCGCTGTTCAGCTTTCAGGGCATGGCTAACGTCGCGCTGCATCACGGCACCGACAAACGCTCGTTCAACACCCCGCACCGCCAGATCGTCACCGCGATCGAGGACATGGCCCGCACATGCCCGAACGCCGCCATCGTCAATTTCGACGAGGTGACCGGCTACGCGCTGCCCCGCCACCTGTTCCAGACCGACCGCAACCTGGGGATCGATCGCAGCTTCGCACCCGGCGATTGCCTGATCCTGGCGCAGGGATCGGCATCCGAATGCGCCCAAGCCGTCACAGGAGACTTGCTCGCGATCCTGCGGCAGCCCGGCATTAATGCCGAGCAGCGCAAGGCCTTCGCCCCAGAGCCTGAACGCGCCCGCGCCGCGCAGCTGCTGGGCAAGGCGATCGAGAGCCACGCCGCCGTGGTCACGCTGTACCGCATGACACAGGCCAGGCGGATCAAGCTCGTCTACCCTGCCTTCAACAAACAGGGTTTCCCCGCTTGCCACCCTGCGGAAGCCTCTCTATAGGCGCGCTCCTGCCTAGCGGCCTTCCGGGCCGTGTCCGCATCGGTCGGGGAATAGCTCAGCCTGGTAGAGCACTGTCTTCGGGAGGCAGGGGCCGGAGGTTCGAATCCTCTTTCCCCGACCATTCAATACGCGCGAATTGAAAACCGCCCCCAAGGGGCCTAAAAACGGCAGAATTCTGCGGTTTTTCAGAACGGAGAAATTTGGAGATTTTCCAATTTCACCCCCAAAACAGCTAATATTTTTTCCACAACCTCTGGACCGGAGATGGGGTAGGTCACAGAATTCTGCCGCTTCTAGAGCCCGGAGCGGGCAATAACAGCTTCAAAAACGCGACGGCTTACTCCCAGACTTCAGAGTGCTATTGTTTCCGGTCAACTAGTGGAGAAAAGTGCTGGAATTACAGTGGCAGGCACTGGCAATGCGCACTACGCCATTGACGTAGTTCGGGACGCAAAATAGCCGTCGGAAATGAGGCAAAAACGCAAACCATGGAAAGCCGTGAAGGTCTTTGTAAGCTTTGCATCACCCAACGATCCGATAGCCCGCCCTCCTCGTCCCAACGTTCCAGTTGTCAACGTATCCGCGATTAGAGCCAAGGCCGGAATGTCACAAAGCGCTTTCGCGGCAAGCATCGGAGTGCCTCTGGGCACCTTGATAAACTGGGAACAAGGCCGCCGACAGCCGACAGGAGCCGCCAAGGTTTTACTCGCATTGCTTGCACAGAATCCCTCTCTGGTGGGGGATCTCTATCCAACGCCTCGCCCCACAACGCATCTTTGGACACCCGGCAGCTCAGACCCTGGCGAAATGACCGCCAAAGAGAGGCTGGCTGAGGTCGGCGAAATATTGGCCAAGGGCGTTGCTCGAATGCTGAAAAAGTCAGCGGAGCCATCTTGATCGTCTCAGAGCAATCCATTTGGGCGTGCCGGCTCGCTACATAACCGGCACGCCCGTTCATCCATCATGCGCAGACTTTCCGCGCATGCGGCCGGTCCATATGACGGCCGACCTAGTGGGCTCCGAGCGGGTTCGCCGCCATCCCCACACCCATGCTCGATCCGCCCCACAGTGCGGCTTCTCCCATGGTCCCCGCGCTTATCGGGTCCGGGTCCCCATCACACTCAATCTTGAATTGGCAGCGAGGCTGATGCCGGCGCGATCGACTCCATTTCCGCGATCCGCTGGAACTCGCTGAGATATTCCTGATGATGCTGAGAAAGCCACCGAACGATCAGGGCATTACTTAGGAGCTTGGCTATGTATCCGCGCGCTACCGTAAGGTGCAGGTTATCGATGCCGTAGCTGTCCTCGACCGATTTCACCTGCGTCTGTAGGGCTGCGAGTTCCCGCTCCATTCGGGCGATCTGCTGGGCGGTCGGACCATTCGCATCGGCCTTCTTGTTTTTCTTCGGTTGCTTCACGAGCTGATCGTCCGGCGTTGCGGCCAGAAGCGCTTTTGCGAACATCAGGCTGAAATTGTTCTGACCGACCATCAGATCTGCCGCTTCGATTTGCCGCGTGGGTGACATGCGTCGCAAAACGTCGAAAGCGTTCATAGGACATATGGTGTCTTTCAGTATCTCCGCGGCCTCAGGGCAGATTCCATCCAGTAAACGAAATTTGCGGTGTATCGACGCGACATCCAGCCCCAAAGCTTCGGCTATAACGGTCGGCGCCACCCCTCGCTCGACTGCACGCGCGATCATGCGATGTTCCTGAAGAGGCGGCAGGCGATTTACCCGCTTGTTATAGGTGTAAGTCTCGTCGTCGGTCGCCACGAGACAATCGACAGTCTCGATGCCGAGCTCTTTCAGCGCCTCTATGCGCAGGTGCCCATCGAGCAGAAAGTACTGCCCGGAATTCTGCGTGTCAGCGATGATGACTGGCGATTCAACCAACCCGATCGCTTTGATCGAATTAACGATTTGGGCATATTTCTTGCTCTCGCGAACACCCGCCCGAAGCGACTTCAACGGCACAATGACAGAAATCGGGACCGAAACGGTCTGGCGTTCAAAAGCCAGATGAACATCTGGATCGTCAGAAGCTTCGATAACGTGATGAGGGAGCCAGTCAGCCATCCAGGCCTCCCGAGATCTTGATAGCAAGCGCCCGGGGCATGGTTTCCAGACCCTCAGCCCTCAGCAAGGTGGTAAACCCCTCGTCGCTTAGGAGATCTTTGATAGCCTCGACAACGAAAAGAAGGCGGGTCTGGGTGAAGTCAGATTTCTTCACGAGCAGGCGCTGTTTCTCGGCCTCGCGTTGATAGACCTGCAGAAGGTCGTTTGCCGTTATGCGGCGATTGCCACCGCGCGAGCCCGATCGGCCTGAATGAATTCCTTTATTCCTGCTCCGCAGGCGCCGCTCAAGCAAGCGACGGACAGATGCGAGCTTTTTGCCTTTCAGTTTCCCTGATTCATAGGCTTCGAGCAGAACGTTCTGAGCTTCTTCTGTCTCAGCCTTTGCCACCTCAATGGCCATTGTTATCGGTATGAGACCCGTTTCGACTGCCGACAAAAGTCGATCCTCGCCGCGATCGAGCAGCGATACAACCATGCTGACCCAAGAGCTATGGACACCTATCTTCCTGGCAATATCTGTCTCGCTGTGGCCACGTTTCCGGAGTTCGCCGATTTCGCGCATCACATCGATCGGTCGTTGCACACGTCGTGCAATATTCTCGACCAGACTCATGACGAGACATTCGTCCTCTGCCGCCTCGATCACGACGGCTGGGATTTCCTCCTGTCCGAGCATCTGAAACGCCTCAAGGCGCCCTTGCCCGCAGACCAAGTCGTATCTTGGCCCGCCTGGCCCCTGCCGCAAGCTGACTGTGATCGGCCGTTTCAAGCCTATCGATTCGATATTATTCACGATCTCGCGGTGCTGCCGCTTGTTGCGGGAACGAGGGTTGAGCACGTTGATCCGTGAAATCGGGATCATCTCGATCTGTTGAGAGCCCATTTCGGTCATCAGGCAGCCACCGCAATGCTGACTGGGGCGGCAATTTCATAGAGGTAGTCCAGGGTGTCGAAGCGATAGGCGTCGAGGCTCAGGCCATTGTCTTCGGCCATCCTTAGTCGCTCGGAGGTTACGTCGATCCGCGGGAATAGGTAGAAATCGAGCGGCGCCCTGTTGTCTGTGTCCATGCGCACCACGATAGTGATGTCTGGCATGGCGGATGTGTCGAAACGCATCTTCCAGCGCAGCAGGCCTGTTGGTGTGACCAGGCATCGGACTATGACGATCGACAGGCTGAACTCGCCATTGACGATGATGCTGTCGGTAGTCAGATCCTGCCAGGCCTCGCTGCCTTGTTCGCGCAGCCCATCCAGGACCTGCCTCAAAACATCGGGATGCATCTGACGCAGGGTCCGATTGATCGCGACGTACCTGTAGTCCCGGTCTGGAGTGAACCCTACCAGGTTATAGGCTCTCAATAAGCTGCCGAAACGCGAGCTGTAGGCACTGCTGGAAGGCAAGCCATCGGCCTCATCTATGACGATGCCAGACAGAAGCCCCTTGCTAGCATAAAGCCCACGTAAGGCTTCCAGCATCTCGTCGTCAGAGAGGCGGAACGAACGCGCAGAAATAATTGAATGGGCGGCGTCAAACAGCTCCCGTTCGACGATACCCTCAAACGCGCCTTGCGACCGGATCCACATCTCTGGGGCATTCTGGACGCGCTTCTTCTTCAGCTTAAATGACCGGCGGTTCCAGACGTTGTCACCGACATATTTCGCATTGATCAGCATCTGGTGTACGGTGCCACGGGTCCACGGGCGTTCAAGGTCGGTCAGAATACCTCGGGTATTGAGGTCCTCGGCGATCTCGCGCTCGCTGCGCCCCCCATGGACAAAGGCGTGATAGATCCGCCGGACGGTATCGATTTCTTCTTCCGGGCCCGGTGTCAGGATCACTCGGTCGGTCTGGATGCTCTTGTGCTCACCACGGCCCAGAATGCCTTTCGTGGCGCCACTCTCATCGATCAGAGTTCGACGAAGTCCAAATCCAGCAGGGCCACCTTGGCGGTACCCCTTCTCGATCAGTCTGCCCTGCCCGGCGAATACCTTGGTTGAAAGTTCTCGGCTATATTCCCCCGCCATGGCGCGTTTGACGCCTTTGACGATGGTCGAAACCGGGCTGCCATCATTCTCGAATTGCTCCGCGCAGTACTGGACTGCGATCCCAGCGCGCTTGCAGATGTATTCGTAGTAGGCGCTTTCATCCGCGTCCTGGAAACGCCCCCAGCGGCTGATGTCGTACACCAAAATCATGGTGTAGTCGGCTGCGCCAGACTGAACGTCATCGATGAGTTGCTTGAGGGCGTCGCGCCCTTCGATCTTCAGGCCGCTCTTACCCGCATCCGCATATGTACGAACAATGTCGATGCCCCGCGCAGTGGCGTAGTGGCGGATCGCATCTGCCTGGTTCTCGGTCGAGTATTTCTGGTGGTCCGTGGACATACGGACATATTCAGCCGCCCTTACATTGCGCCCTGTTTGTTTAGGGCGCTTCCCCCCATCCTCGTAGTGCCAGTCGCTCAACTCACGCCCTTTCAATTTCAGCCGCCGCAGCAGTCCAGGGCGTCCACCAGCTGCAGTCCGATCAGCGCCTCTGCCTACCGTTCCGCACACACGCGAATGTAACGGGGGAAAGGACGGAGGATGTTGCCGAAAAAGGGCAAGATGTTGCACCTATGGGAGGGGCTGGCGAAGTCGCCAAAAGACTATGCCGAGTTGATCGCGAACGCTTTGAAAGAGGAGCATGGCGCCACGCATCGATCAGTCAAAACGATCATGCGCTGGACCGACGCAAGTGAGCGCAGCGTCAAGAATTGGCTGAGCGGCGAAGCTGGGCCAAGCGGTTATTTCTTGATGAGACTTTTCGCAAAATCGGCGGCCGTCCGGGCATTGGTTTTGGAGCTAATTACCGATGCAAGCGCCCAGCCGCAAACGCCACAATTAGCCGCCGGGGTTGATCTTGGAACCGATGATCGACCGGGCACAGAGGTCGAAACCGGCGCAGATTATGGTGACATCGATGTCACCATAAATTGCTCTGAGTCCGCCCGACTTAACCCGAGACAGAAATGGTTTCTGGAGCGAGTCGCACGAAATGAGAAATGCACCGCGGAGGACATTGCCAGCCATTGGGACATCACGTTGCGAACCGCGAAACGGGATATAGGGCTCTTGCGGGATAACGGCAAAATCATCTTTGTCGGATCGCGTCGCCTGGGACGGTATGTCATGGTGGAATGAGGTGACAGCGAGCTTCATCATACGCCATTGACGTATGGGTCATTGACGTATAAATATTGCCTATGACCACTATGCAGACCGTCGTGGAACTGCCCGAGTTTCTTCGTCGAGCGAAGTCCATCATGACCGAGGCCGAACGCCTCAGTCTGGTGAGCTATATCGCGGCAAACCCGGATGCGGGAGTGTCTTTGGGCGGTGGTCTACGCAAGGTCAGGATCCCCCGCGAAGGCGGTGGCAAGAGCGGCGGATACCGGACCATCTACGTTTTTGGCGGCACGCACATGCCCATATTTCTGATCACAGTGTTCGCCAAAAACGAGAAAGACAATTTGAGCAAGGTCGAGCAGGCAGCAGCGATCCAGCTAAGCAAGATCCTGGTCGACACCTATGGAGGCAGACAATGAACGCCCATGACAGCATCATGCAGGGTCTAAATGAGGCTCTTGCCTTTGCCCAAGGCCAGCATGCTGGCGCGAATGTGCATCACGTCGAGGTGCCGGCCGTTGATGTCGCCGCTATCAGAGCGCGCACCGGGCTGTCACAAGGCGCATTCGCCCGGAGCATTGGTGTAGCCAAGGGCACATTGCTAAACTGGGAGCATGGCCGGCGTCGCCCGACGGGCCCAGCTCAGGTGCTGCTTGCTATGATCGATAAGAAACCATCTTTGGTGGCCGAACTCCTGCGCTAGGTTCAATCGAAGCCATCAGCGGGCTAACAAAACCTTCGTTTTCACCCTATTTGACTGGAGACAGTTCGTTATCGGACAACGATACACGACCAACGCGCCTAAATTACATCAACCGGTCATCGTTCATGCCGGTCTCCGCGCCGATCAGCGCGCGCACCATCACCTGCACCGAATAAGTGGCAATCAGCCGGCCCGCCTGGTTGAAAATCCGCCCTTCGCCCTGTGCCAGCCCGGCCCCAGCATGGGTCGCGCGGGTCGAATAGAGCAGCCACTGCGTCAGATCCGGGTCCTCCTGGAAGAATATCGTCGACGACATGACGCCCGTCGATATCGTCCGGTGCGCCTGAATCTCGCCATAGCCCTTGTGCGGGCGCATCGCCGCGCCGATGGTCCAGTGCGTCGTCGGCTGGGCAAGCACGGCCTGGCGCAGGCACAACTCGTCCGGCTGCCAGCGATGACGCATCCACGAATGGATTTCCGGCTCGCCGATCCGGTCGGGATCGGGATCGTAGGCGCCATCAACGATCCGCAGCTCGCGCCCGATCAGCCCGAAATCGTAAGGTATGGCCTCGGCAGGCCCGGGCACATCGGGCATCGCCGCATCGTGGCGGATCAGATCGTCCGCGCCGGCATCGAGCAGCACCGCGCCGGTCGCGATCGGCTTGCCCTGCTGAGCGACTTCAACCGCCAATGTCGAGAAATTGCGTCCCATGCGCGAGCGATTGACCTTCACATCGAGCGGCTTGTCGAACCCGGCGGGTCGCGAGAAGATCGCGTGCGCGGAAACCACGCGCTTGGCGGGATCGGTGCGCGATGCGGCCACGATGACGCCGCCCAGCAACTGCCCGCCTTCGACGACATTGCGCTGGATATTGCCATAGGTCGGCGCTTCGTAGGCATCTGCGCCGATCGGCTTGACGTCCATCAGTCGCACCAGATCGCTGATGTTGCCCCAGCGCGGGAAGCGATCCACCGTGGAAACCTTTTCCCAGCCTTGGCGGCGATCCTCCATCAGGATCGTAAGCGGCTTGCGCGCAAATCCGATCAGCGCGCCGCCGTCTTCCGCGCGGCGGCTGTCCCGCCACGCAATGGGTTCGCCCGACGTTGCGGCAAAGCGCACGGTGCCGTCCTCACCCAGCGCCAGTTCGCTCAGTTTCGCCATGTCGACATCGGCTTCGGGGACCAGCAGGCTGCCATTGGCCTCTGGCCATGCGGTCGATACTGCCCGGTCGCTGGCCGCAAGCAGAACGTCACCGTCAAGCACGCGCACGTGCGCCTGAACATCGATCAGGCCGGTCTCGACCAGTTCGGGAGGGGCAATTCTCGTCAGCGTTTCCATGGTTTATCCTCTTTGCGCCGGCTCAGGAATTGGCCGCGCCCGCATTCCAGCGCGGCAGCCATTTGGCAACGCCCAGCGAGACGGTCACCAGGTTCTGGTAGAATGCGATGTGGTCCCTGATCTGCGCTACCTGCGGCAGAGGGTCCTCATAGGCCCATGCGACCGGTTCCTCGCCATCGGCAAGAGACCAGTACGACGCCTCACCCTTCCACGGACAGCGGGTGTGATGGCCGGGCATGGGCTTCAGCAAGCTGAAATCGACGTCGGCCTTGGGGAAATAGAACACGAGGCCGTGGTCCTGCTCATCCACCAGCAGGCTATGCTCACTCTGCGCCAGTTGACTGCCGCTATGCACGGCGGTGACGCGGTTGCGCCGCCGCAGAATGTCGACGCGGTAATCGAAATAGACCGAATAGCCCGGATGGCTGTCGACCGGATTGTTCAAGGCGCCTGCTCCCACAAAGTTTGCGGCAACCTAATCGCCAGCGGCAGCATTGGAAGCGCCAATTTGCCGGGTTCGGCGCAAGGCCGGGCAATTGCGGTCTTAACCGCAAATCAGGGTCTTTCCCCTAGCGTGGATCGATTGGCGTCCTGCGGATCTTCGCATGCATTTTTCCGAGCGCATCATTGCCAGGCTAATGGGCGCGAATGGCCGCCTGACGTGGTTCGCCGCGCCGCTGGTCGTGCTCGGATTGCTGCTCGCCGGAACCAGCGTGGTTTCATGGCAATCGCAGCGACAGGAGCAGCACCTTTCGCACGCCTATCTCGAAACCTCGGCGTTCCTCACCGCAACCTACAGCGCCGAACATGCGACGCTGCAGATGATACGCGGCCAGCGCGGCTTCCTGCTGACCGGCAAGCCGCAATACCTCATACCCTTCCGCGACGGCCCGACGGAAATGGACGAGGCGCTCGCGCAGCTTTCTGCGTTTGTGCACAAGGGACACGGGAACCGCGCCGAAATCGGGCGGCTGCGTGCCCAGAGCGCGGAGTTCGTCGCTGTGCAGCAGGAGATCATCGGGCTCGCCCGCTCCGGTCATCGCGAAGCGGCGATGAAGATCGTCCTGCAGGACCGTGGCCGCGCCGCCATTGAAACGATCCGCTCGCTGCTGAAGACGATGCGCAGCACTGACGAGCGCCGTCTTTCCGCCATCCGGAATCAGGCGCGTAGCAACCAGTCAAGGCAGGGCCTGTTTTTCTACCTTGTCTCTGCCGTCGGGGTCGCGCTGATCGCAATGACCGCGCTGGCGCTATTTGCGCTGCGCCGGGTCGCCGAGCGCGAAGTGCTTTACCGTGAGGAACTGCGGCGGCTTGCCGAAACCGACGAACTGACCGGCATGGCCAACCGCCGCGAACTTGTCGGCGGGCTCAAGCGCGCGCTTTCCGATAGCGAGCGGACAAGCCGCGACCTCGCCTTTGCCCTGCTCGATATCGACCACTTCAAGCGGGTCAACGACACTTACGGGCACCCGGCAGGCGATCAGGTGATCCGGGCGGTTGCCGACATTGCCTTGGCCTGCGTGCGCGGCGGCGATATCGTCGGCCGGATCGGCGGTGAGGAATTCGGCATTGTCCTGCTCGGCGCCGATGTCGCGCATGCGTACGAAGTG
Source organism: Sphingomonadaceae bacterium (assembly GCA_947477745.1). Taxonomy (GTDB): domain Bacteria; phylum Pseudomonadota; class Alphaproteobacteria; order Sphingomonadales; family Sphingomonadaceae; genus Novosphingobium. The sequence continues at coordinate 53,989 of CANJUF010000014.1, forward strand.
TGCGAGCGCGTGCGCCAGAACATGCAGTCCGCGCCGATCGTGCTTGCCGACGGCACCGCCATCGACGTCACTGTCAGCCTTGGCATCGCGCGCCGTTTCCAAGGCGACTGCGTGGACACGATCATCGCGCGGGCCGATGCGGCCTTGTATCAGGCAAAGCATTCGGGGCGCGATCAAGTGCGCCTCGCGGCCTGACAGCCGGTAGCCTCAGCCGCCCCTGAGCAACTGCACGCCCCAATCGCGCTCGAACAGGTAAAGCAGCAGCCGCGCAGCCTCTCCGCGTTCCCCGGCCAGCCCGCCGTCGCGCTCGATCAACAGCCGCGCATCGTCGTGCGCCACTGGCAGCAGCCGCTGGATCTGTTCGAGACTGGCGACATTGAACGGCGTATCGCCTGACTGGCGCGTGCCAAGCAGCTCGCCGCCGCCGCGCAGGACCAAGTCCTCCTCGGCGAGGCGAAAGCCGTCCTGCGTCTCGCGCATCAGCGCCATGCGCTTGCGCGCGGTTTCCGACAGACCGCCAGAACGCAGCAGCACGCAGACCGACTTGTCCGAGCCGCGCCCGACCCGCCCGCGCAGCTGGTGTAGCTGGGCAAGGCCGAAACGCTCGGCCTGTTCGATCACCATCACCGTTGCATTGGGCACGTCGACGCCGACCTCGATCACCGTGGTCGCGACCAGCAGGCTCGCCTGCCCGGCGACGAAGCGCTCCATCGCCGCGTCCTTGTCCTCGGGGCGAAGCTGCCCGTGGACCAGCACGACATCGCTGCCGAATCGCTCCTTGAGCGACGCGAACCGCGCTTCGGCGGCGGCAATGTCCTCGCTCTCGTCCTCGTGAACCATTGGACACACCCAGTAAGCCTGTCGGCCCAGCGCAAGCTGCGCGGCGAGCCGATCAACCACCTCCGCAATCCGGTCCACGCTGATCACGGCGGTATCGATGGACTGGCGGCCCGGCGGCAGTTCGTCGAGCTTGCTAACGTCCATCTCGCCATATTGCGCCAGGGTCAGCGTGCGCGGGATCGGCGTCGCCGTCATCGACAGGGTATGGGGAGGCCGCCTGCCCTTGCGCGCCAGCATCAGGCGCTGGCTGACGCCGAAGCGGTGCTGTTCGTCGATCACCACCAGCGCGAGGTTCTTGTAGCTCACCGTTTCCTGAAAGATCGAATGCGTGCCGACCACGATATCGATGGAGCCATCGAGCAGGCCCATCAGCACCGATTCGCGCGCCCTGCCCTTGTCGCGGCCGGTGAGCAGCGCGATCTCGACCCCGGTACCGGCAGCCATCTGCATCAGCGTTGCATGATGCTGGCGCGCGAGGATTTCGGTTGGTGCAAGCATCGCCGCCTGCGCGCCCGCCTCGACCGCGATCAGCATGGCCGAAAGCGCGACCACGGTCTTTCCCGATCCGACGTCACCTTGCAGCAGGCGCAGCATCGGCGCGCCCTGCGCCAGGTCGCCTTCGATTTCGGCGATCGATCGCTTCTGCGCCCCGGTGAGTGCGAAGGGCAGGCTCAGCATGTCGCGCAGACGGCCATCGCCCGAAAGCGGCGTGCCCTTCTGGCTGCGGTTGCTCGCGCGCACCAGCATGAGCGCGAGGCTGTTGGCAAGCAGTTCGTCATAAGCGAGCCGGTCTCGCGCCTCGCCGTGCGGCGCCCTGTGCGCAAGGCGCAAGGCATCGGCCCAGCCCGGCCATTGGGTGCGGCCCAGCAGGCCCGGCTCGATCCATTCGGGCAGATCGGGAAGATGGGAGAGTGCCTGCGCCACGAAGCCTGCGACGCGCGGCTGAGTGAGCCCTTCGGACAGTGAATAGACCGGCTCGCAGGCCTGCGCGGCAGGAGCGACCGAATTTTCGCTCACATGGTCGGGATGAACGATCTGGAGCATCTGGCCATATTGGTCGAGCCTGCCCGCCACCCAGCGCTTCTCGCCCACCGGAAGCTGTTTCTTCGCCGAATAGGCCGCGCGCCCGAAATAGGTGATTGCGGCAATGTTGCCCGCCGCATCCTCGGCCAGCACTCGGAAAGGGCCGCGCCCGCCTGACTGGCGATGTTCGCGCGGCGTGAGCGCGACAATGATATTCTCACCCACCGTGGCCGCGTCGAGATCGGGCACAGCGCGCCGCTCGACGAAGCGTTCGGGCAAGTGGTAGGCCAGGTCGCGCAGCCGGGTGAGGCCCAGCTTTTCGAGCGGGCGCAGCATTTTCGGCCCGACACCTTCGAGCGCCTGCACTTCCTTGAACAGTTCGTTGAGACGCTCGGGACGCATGGCATCCTCTTGCCGCCAATTGGAGAGGATCGCCAGTCCGGAACTCGGGCCTTGCGGGCGCGGACGTGAAAGCATACCGCGCCCGCCATGGAAGACTTGCCCAGCCGCCTCGCCCGCTTGCGTTTCCGCGCCTGGCACCGGGGCACGCGCGAAGCGGATTACATCTTCGGCTGCTTCTTCGACACCATGCATCCGGGCTGGGACGCGGACGATCTCGATTGGTTCGAGGCGCTACTCAATGAAGAGGACGTCGATTCGCTCGCTTGGGCAATGGGCCAGCAGCCGGTGCCCGATCGCTATGCCGGGCCGATGATGCAGGCGCTGCAAAAGCTGGATTACGTTGAAATCCCGCGCTGAAGGCGTATCTGCCCCAGACCGGCCCAACTTCCACCATGCCCGATCTTGACTGCATCCTTTCGGCGACCGCGCCGCTGACGCTGTCCGCCATTGCGCGCGGCGCGCAGCCGCTCGTCATGGCCGATCTCGCCCGCGCGCTTGCTCATGCGCGGCAGGGCAAGGCCCGCGCGGTGTTCGTCGCCGATAACGAAGCGGCGATGGTCGCGGTCGCCGAAGCGGCGGGGTTCTTCGCCCCCGAGCTCGACGTCATCGAGTTTCCCGCCTGGGATTGCCTGCCCTACGATCGTTCCAGCCCGGCGCTTTCGATCAGCGCCCGGCGGCTTTCCGCGCTCCACCGGCTGCAGGTCCCGGCGAGCGAAAAAGATGGGGGGCGCCCACAGTTGCTCGTCACCACGATCAACGCCCTGACCCAGCGGGTGCCGACCACATTCCGCATCCGCGAATCGGTTCGCCAGCTCAAACCGGGAATGGAAATTAGCCACGAAGGCTTGATCGCGCTGCTGCGGCGTCAGGGCTACATCCGCGCCGACACCGCCGTCGATGCCGGCGACTTCGCGGTGCGCGGCTCGATCTTCGATATCGTGCCCTCGGGCCTTGGCGCGGGGCTGCGGCTCGATTTCTTCGGCGACGAGCTGGAAACGCTTCGCCTGTTCGATCCCGCCACCCAGCGTTCGACCGGTACGGTGGAATCGCATCTCCTGCTGCCTGCCGGTGAGACGCTGCTCGACGATGAGACGATCAAGCGCTTCCGCACCCGCTACCGCGAACAGTTCGGGGCCAAGGCCACCGAGGATCCGCTCTATCAGGCGGTCAGTGACGGGCGCAGGCTGGCCGGGATGGAGCACTGGCTGCCGCTGTTCGAGGAGCGACTGGCAACGCTGTTCGATCACCTCGGCGAAGGCGACCTCATCGTCATCGACAGCGCGGCAGCGGCAGGCGCGCAGGAGCGCTTCGACGAGATCGCCGACTATTATGCGGCGCGCAAGGAAGGCGCGGAGCGTGCGCCCGGCTCCTATCGTCCGCTCGAGCCTGATGCGCTTTATCTCGCGCCCGATGAATACGCCGCGCTGACAAAGGGCTGGCCGGTTCACCGCGCCGATCCGTTCTCGCAGCCCGAGAGCGCAAAGATCATCGATTTCGGCTTTTCGGGCGCGCGCGATTTCTCGCCCGAACGCGCGCGCGGCGACAATGCCTATGCGGCAGCCGCCAATTACCTCCACGGCGTCGCGAAATCGGGGCGCAAGGCGATCATCGCGGCCTATACCGAAGGCAGCCGCTCGCGCATCTGCTCGATCCTTGGCGAGGCGCAGGCCCCCGCCCCGGCCATGGCCGAAGCGTGGCAGGAAGCGCTTGGCCTTGCCGCCAAAGGCCGTCCCGCCGCGCTGGTCCTGCCGATCGAGACCGGCTTTTCGAACGCCGAGATCGAACTGGTCAGCGAACAGGACCTGCTCGGCGACCGTCTGGTGCGGCGCAAGAAGCGCAAGAAGGACGCCGATGCGTTCCTCGCCGAGCTTTCGGCGCTTACGCCGGGCGATCTCATCGTCCACATGGAGCACGGCATCGGCCGCTACGAAGGGCTGCAATCGATCCCCGTCGGCAACAGCCCGCACGATTGCGTGATGCTGGAATATGCCGGCGGCGACAAGCTCTACATCCCGGTCGAAAACCTCGACGTGCTGACCCGCTATGGCAGCTCGGACGAGGCCATGCCGCTTGACCGGCTGGGCGGCGAGGCGTGGCAGAGGCGCCGTTCGAAGCTCAAGGAGCGCATTCAGGCGATCGCGGGCGAGCTGATGAAAACCGCCGCCGAACGCTCGCTGAGGCAGGCGCCGGTGATGCTGGCCGAAGGCTCGCCATACCATCAGTTTGCCGACGGCTTTCCCTGGGACGAGACCGAGGACCAGGAGCGTGCGATCGAGGACGTGCTGGGCGATCTGGCCGAAGGCAAACCGATGGACCGGCTGGTCTGCGGCGATGTCGGCTTCGGCAAGACCGAAGTCGCCCTGCGCGCCGCTTTCGTTGCGGCGATGAGCGGGCATCAGGTCGCGGTCGTCGCGCCGACCACCCTGCTTGCGCGCCAGCATTTCAGCGGGTTCACCGAGCGGTTTGCCGGTTTCCCGCTCAAGGTTGGGCGGCTTTCGCGGCTGGTGACCGAAAAGGAAGCGAAAGCGACTCGCGAGGGCCTTGCCGACGGAACCATGGACGTGGTCATCGGCACCCATGCGATCCTGGCTAAATCGGTTCAGTTCAAGCGGCTCGGTCTCGTGGTGGTGGACGAGGAGCAGCGCTTCGGCGTCAACCACAAGGAAAAGCTCAAGCAACTGCGCACCGATGTCCACGTTCTGACGCTGACCGCCACGCCAATCCCGCGCACGCTGCAAATGGCGATGTCGGGCCTGCGCGAACTCTCCACCATCCAGACCCCGCCGGTCGACCGCCTCGCGGTGCGCACTTATGTGATGGAATGGGACGACATGGTGATGCGCGAGGCGCTGCTGCGCGAGCATCATCGCGGCGGGCAGAGCTTCATCGTCGTGCCGCGCATCGCCGACATGGCCGAGGTCGAGGACTGGCTGCGCAAGCATGTGCCCGAGATCAAGGCCATCGCCGCGCATGGCCAGATGAGTCCGAGCGAAGTGGAAGAACGCATGAGCGCGTTCTACGAGGGGAAGTACGAAGTCCTGCTATCGACCACCATCGTTGAAAGCGGCCTCGACATCCCCGCCGCCAACACCATCATCATCCACCGCGCCGACCGCTTCGGCCTTGCCCAGCTTTACCAGCTTCGCGGACGGGTCGGACGCGCCAAGCTACGCGCCTATGCGTACCTGACCACTCCGCGCGACACGGTGCTGAGCGAAATCGCGCAAAAGCGCCTCAAGGTTCTGGGCGATCTCGATTCGCTGGGCGCCGGCTTCCAGCTTGCCAGCCACGACCTCGATATTCGCGGTGCGGGCAACCTGCTGGGCGACGAGCAGTCCGGCCATATCCGCGAGGTCGGCTTCGAACTGTACCAGTCGATGCTCGAGGACGCGATTCTCGCCGCGCGCGCTGGCGGGGTCGGGCTGGAGAAGGGCAACCGGGGGCTTTCGCCGCAGATCACCGTCGATGCGCCGATCATGATCCCCGAGGACTATGTGCCCGATCTGGCAGTACGGATGGCGCTTTACCGCCGTCTCAACGATGCCGAGGATCAGGCCGAGATCGAATCGCTGTCTGCCGAGATGATCGACCGGTTCGGCCCCCTGCCTGGTCCGACCGCCAATCTGGTGCGCCTGATCGAGATCAAGCGACAGGCGATCGACGCGCATATCGCCAAGATCGACGTGGGTGCGCGCGGCGCGCTGGTCAGCTTCCACAACGAAAGCTTCCCGAACCCGGCAGGCCTGATCGAGTATGCGTCAAAGCGCGAAGGCACGATCAAGCTGCGGCCAGACATGAAGCTACAGGTCAACCGGGTCTGGGCCGATCCGAAAGCGCGCCTCAACGGGCTCTTGCAACTGACCAAGGGGCTGTCGGCAATCGCTGGAAAGGCGCCCGAAGCCGCCTGATCCTTTGGCCGCTTCCTATTCGGCGGAGGACAATGCCGCTTTCCGCTTGCCGACCTGCCTGATCGCCTCGCCGAGCGTGCGGATCCCATCCACGATGACGCTTGGTTCGACGTGGCCGACGGCAAGCCGCATATGCGGCTTTTGCTCCGGGTCGTTGCTGAACATTTCACCGGGACGCATCGCGATCCCGCGCCTCATGCATTCAGCCTGCACCTCGGGCCAGTCCACATCCTCGCTGAGCTTGAGCCAGTAGTACCAGCCGCCAACCGGTTCATCGAAGGTGATTTCGGGCGAGCAGTACTCGCGCAGCGCCTGATTGGCTGCCTTGCGCTTTTCGGCGTAGATCGCGCGTATTTCCGAGATGTGCTGCTCGTGATGTCCTTCGGCAAGGTACTTTGCCATGATCCGCTGGAGCCACATGCTTGCACCCAGATCCTGGCGGACCTTGGAGAGCGGCATGATCGCCTGCGGAGTGCCGGCAACCCAGCCGATGCGCATGGCGGGCGCGACCGTCTTGGCGAAACTGTCGGTCTGCAAAACCCGCCCGGCCTTGTCGAGGCTGAGCAATGTTGGGATTTCATGGCCCGGCCCATGCTCGCGGTAGACATTGTCTTCCTGAATGATCAGATTGAATTCTTCCGCCATCGCGAGCAGCTGATGGCGCCGCGCGAGCGACAGCACCGCTCCGGTGGGCAGCTGGTGAGTTGCGATAACGTAAACCAGTTTGGGGCGCAGCCCGTCTTTGCGCGCTTGCAGGATACATTCGCGCAGGTCGTCCATCTGCATGCCGTCGCTATCGAGTGCGACCGGTATAACGGTCGCGCCGGTCGATTCGAAATATCGCAAACCAAAGGGGAAAGTGGCCGCTTCGACGAAGACGGCATCGCCGGCTTCCAGATAGGCCCTCGCGAGCAGCGACAGGCCATGAGCAGACCCGTGCACGATCATGATGCCGTCAGGGTGCTGACTGCCACCGTCGCGGCGATCGAGGTAGGCCGCAAGTTCCTCGCGCAGCCCCCTGTTGCCGTACGACAGTTCCATGTATTCGCCGCGCGATGAATATTCGAGCGCGTAAGGTTCCATGACCGTTTCGGTCGCAAGCCTCACGAGCAGGTCGGCAGGGTAAGTCGCTGCATCGGGCAGGCCCTGATCAAAGTCGAAAGTGACCGTCGAGGGTTGCCGATGGGAATAGGGAGGATCGCCCGCCTGTGCCGCAGTGGAGATCAAATCCCGCGGATCGAATGCACCGGCTTCTTTTGCCTCGTTGGTCATCGACTTCTCCCAGGTATCGTTGTTCTATCCGTTTCGCTGATGGCGAACTTCGAACAATCTGATCTGAGCCTAGTGTACCGGGATCGAAGGTCAATCGCTCGCGAGCTTGAGGAAATCGGCACCGCTCATCGGCGAGGCGCGGAGGAAGCCCTGAAACAGCGCGCAGCCTTCTTCCGCGACGACCGCAAGCTGCTCCTCGCTCTCGATGCCCTCGGCGATCACCGCCAGATCGAGCGCGTGGGCCATGGCGACGATGCCGCGCAGCACCGCCCTGTCGCGAACGTCGCTGGCGATACCCTCGACCATGGTGCGGTCGAGCTTGAGGTAGTGCAGCGGCAGCACCTTCAGATACCGGAAGTTGCAGAACCCCGCGCCGAAATCGTCAAGCGCAATGCGGATGCCCTGCGCCGACAGGTCCGCCATGGTCGAGGCGGCAAGTCCGATATCGTGGAGCAGCGCCTGCTCGGTCACTTCCAGTGTCAGGCGCCGGGGCGGAAAGCCGATGTCCTTGAGCAGGTCAAGCAGCCGCCTCGAATAGCTGCCCGAGGCGAGATCGGCCGGTGTCACATTGAGCGACAGCCGCAGATCGCCCGGCCATTGCCGCGCTTGCTCAAGCGCGCGGCGGGCGACGTGACTGGAAAGCGCAGGAAGGTGATCGGCCCGCTCGGCAATGGTGAACAGCGCGCCCGCGCCGATCCGGCCCAGTCCGGGATGGTCCCAGCGGGCCAGGGCTTCGGCTCCGCACAGGCTTTCACCCGGCAGCGCGAATTGCGGCTGGAACACGATGGCGATCTCGTCACGGTCGATCGCACCGAGCAGGTCGGTCTCGATCTGGGCGGTCGAGCGACCCGGCAGCGATACGTCGCCATCGGCCCAGACGAGCCGCCGCCCTTGCTGCCTCTTGGCCTTGTCGAGCGCCAGGGCAAGCCGGTCGAGCATCGAATCGAGCGCCTCACCCGAAAGCGCGCGCAGCAGTGCCACTTTGGGTGACAGCCGCACGATTCCCGTCGCCGTGACAACCGGATGCGCAATCGCATCGGCGAGCTGGTCGGCCAGCAGTTGCCAGCGCTCGCGGCTGCATTCCCCCGCCGCAACGATCAGGAACTTGCCGCCCCCGGCATGAGCGGCAACCCAGCGCTCTTCGAGCTCTGCCCTGGTCCAGTGCTGCACCCGCGCCGCGACTTCGGCCAGCGCGCTGTCTCCCGCCGCTTCGCCGTAAGCGATGTTGACGGCATCGAAACGCTGAAGCGCGACCAGCATGGCGTGCATGTGCCCACTCGCCTCCGAGCGCGCGCCTTCATCCTGCCACGCCGCCATGCGCAGACGCGCGGCTTCCACGCCGGGAAGACCCGTCAACCGCTCGTGCAAGGAGCCGGCGGCTGCGTGGTTGTGTTCGCTCATCGCCCCGTCATAGGCGCAAAGCCCTTGCCAAAGGGTTCAAATTCGGACAGCCAGCGCGGGCGCCGCAAGTCATTACGCGCCGGAAACCGGAGGATTTGCAAAGGTGAGCGAAGGGATCAAGCTCGCGCTGGTCGTCTCCGACACGGACAAGGCGCAAAACGGCGCCGAGTGCCTTCGCCGCTCGCAGCCATGGGTCGAACCGGCTGAGGCCGACGTGCTCGTGGTGGTCGGCGGCGACGGTTTCCTGCTCTATTGCCTGCACGAGATGCTCCATCGCGGGGTGAACAAGCCGGTTTATGGCCTGCATCTGGGCACGGTCGGTTTCCTGATGAACGGCAGCGATCTCGATGCGCCGCTGGAAAAGCGAGTGCGCAATGCCCACCGCGTATCGGTCCGGCCGCTGGAAATGGTGGCCACCACACAGGGCGGCGAGCAGCTGTGCTATCACGCCATCAACGAGGTCTCGCTGCTGCGCGAGACGCGCCAGACCGCCAAGCTCGAAGTCATCATCAATGGCCGGGTGCGCATGGACGAACTGGCGGGCGACGGCGTCCTGCTGGCGACACCCGCCGGCTCGACCGCCTATAACCTGTCCGCCAACGGGCCGATTCTGCCGCTCGGCTCGGGCATGCTGGCCTTGACCCCGATCAGCCCGTTCCGCCCGCGCAGGTGGCGCGGCGCGATCCTGCCCGACAGCGCTGTGGTCGAATTTCGCGTGCGCGAATCGCTCAAGCGGCCGGTTTCGGCGGTGGCCGACCAGAAGGAAGTGCGCGACGTGAAGCATGTGCGCATCCGGGCCTCGCGCGAAAAGGAGCTGACCTTGCTGTTCGATCCGGGCGCAAGCCTTGAGGAGCGGATTTTCTCCGAACAGTTTCAGGTCTGACGACAAGCCCGTAAAGGCGGGCTTGCCATCTCCATCGACGCTGTTATAGGCGCATTCCTGCCCGGGAGACCGGGCTGCTCCCCGATAGCTCAGCGGTAGAGTAGGTGACTGTTAATCACTTGGTCGTTGGTTCGAATCCAACTCGGGGAGCCATTTAATCCTGAAAATCCTGCGTGCTGAAGCCTTGACCTGAACGGCCGGCCACACCGGGCCGTTTACAGGCGGCCTGATCGCGCCAGCCTTGGCGATGCATCGCGGCTATAACCATCGCTGCGAAACGCGATCTTTCCGTTTTCGGGCATGGCGGTCAGATAGGTTATATAGACCGGCACCAGTTGCGGCAGATCGATCCGCTTTGGGGCTTCATCTTCGTTCCTTCGTCACTGCGACGAAGCCCCAACCCTCCTTAAATCACAACCTCAAATCTGTGCCATTGGTCCTGACGGCGGACAGCACGCTCGAAACCGTGAATGCCGACCTCATCGAACTTGCCAAAACGGCCGGAGAAGGCCGCACAATCGGCACTACGGTGGTGGGCATTCTGTCCGATGACACGGAATTCTGTTGCTTCTGGGTGGGCGACAGCCGCGCCTACCGCATCACCGGCGGGGCGATTTCCCAGATTTCGCGCGATCACAGCCTCGTGCAGGAACTGGTCGATGCCGGCATGCTCGAGGCCGAACGCGCCGAGCACCATCCCAATGCCAATGTCCTCACCCGGGCGGTGGGGGCAGCCGTCCCGCTCAAGGTCGATACCGTTACCGGCCCGCTGGAAAAATCCGACATTTTCGTGCTGGCGAGCGACGGCCTGACCAGGCTGGTCAGCGAAGACGAGATTGCAGCCGCATTTTCCGGCGGCTCGATAGAGGCGGCGGCGGACAAGCTGCTCGAAATGGCGCTTTCGCGTGGGGCTCCAGACAATGTCTCGTTCGTGATTGCGACGGTGACCTGACCAGCAGGCGGGGCGCTACTTCAGCCTGAGGTTGAAAGCGATCGAAATGCGGTCTTCGTTCTCGCGGTTAGGCAAGACCCAGTGCGGCATCGCCGAGGGGAAAATCACCAAGGTGCCTTCGCTCGGGTTCAGCGTGAACTTTGACGGGTTCATTGCCGTGAACAGATCCGAATAGGGCCCGCCGCGATAGCTGGGATTGAGGAACTGCAATGCGCCGCTTTCCTTGCTCGATTGCTTTGGAACCTTGACGTAATAGACCCCTGACAAGTCATAGCGGTCGTGCGTGTGAACCTGGTTGTAGGCGTTCGGCGGATTGACGTTGACCCAGCCCTCGCATTCGAATTGTTTTTCCTTGAGACCGTCCTTCGCAAGATAGCGCGCGATCGTGGGCTTGCAGGCTTCGACGAAATGCTTGCAGGCCTCGACGAACGAAGGTTGGGGCCGCTTGAAGATGTTGGCGTCCGAATGCCAGCCCGCGACATTCGAACGGACGATGCCGTCCTCTTCCTCGCTCCACGCCATGATATCCCTGACCAGATCGCGGTTGAGGCGGTCATGCTCAGCAACCTTGAATTCACTGACAAGCGGCGCGAACACCGCTTGTGTCTTGACCAGAGTAAGTTTTTCGACTGCTTCACTCATTCGGCAGCTCCCGTCAGCAGGCGCCGGGGATTGTCGCGGAAGATCACGTCGAGATCCTCCTCGCTCAGCCCGCGTTCGCGCAATTTGTCGGCAAAAACGGTGAGCACGTGAGTCATCGGCTTCATATTGCCGAGGAACTGCTCGACCGTGATCTCAGCTCCTGAGGAAAGCGCGAAAGGAACCTTCGGCGCCTTCGAATTGCAAACGCAATCCTGCGATAAGCAGATGCTTTCGCGGTGCCCGCCGCGCACCAGCTGCGCGACCATGTCGGCGCGGTGATCGTCACTTGCCAGCGAATCGAGCCCGATCCGGTCGATCCCCACGAAAGTCCCGTTCGCGGCCAATGCGGCGATCGGCTTGGCGCTTTTCTGTTCGTCCTGATGTCCGATCATGATGCGAGAGGGGTCGGCCCCGTTCTCGGCGAAGATCGCCTGCTGTACATCGCCGTGCCGCGAGTTTTCGGTATGAGTGATGATGGCGACGTTGCCGTCGCGCTGCGCCATCGCGGCCCCCGCCAGGACACGGCGTTCGAGCGGGCTGGCGTCGAGACCGGTCGCTGCCTTGATGATCCCTGGGCGCAGGCCGGTCGAGCCGACGCCGTCGTTGATCTCCGACAGGTAGAATTCGGCGATCTCCTGCGCGTCGCGTGCACGCCAGTAGTAAGGGATGCCCTGCGCTTCCATGTAGAAGCCGGTTGCGAATATGATCTTCACGCCGGATTTCTGCGAAACTTCGGCATAAAGCTCGGGATCGCGGCCAAGCTCGATCGGGCACGGATCGACGATCGCGCCGACGCCGAGATCGCGCAGTTTCTGCAACTGGTCGACGCTGCGCGCGACAATCTCCGGCATGTTCGGCGCGTAAGAGGGATCAAGTTCCTCGCCCGGCATATCGATCGTGATATGCTCGTGGACCAGCACCCGGCCAAGATCGGCCTCATCAACCGGTCCCGTGACGCTCATTACCTGCATTTGCCGCTCTCCCGCTTCCGCCACGGTTCAGGCAATCGCCCCGTGACAGTGCTTGTATTTCTTGCCCGAGCCGCAAGGGCAAGTCGCATTACGGCTTAAACCCAGTTCCGCGTAGGGATCATCAGTCGTCGCCCCGCCCGAACCTACCTCGGCAAAGGGGCTGGCGGCCAGCACGCCGAACATCGCCTCGCGGCCCGAAGAGCCGTCGCCATCGTACGAATCGTCCATGCCGGTGAACGGATCGATATGCGAGGTCATGAAATCGGGCAATTCAGGCAGACCGATATCGGTTTCGCGCGTGATCTGAAGCTGGCTGGTCGCCAGGATACGAGTCACATCCTCGCGGATCGTGTCGAGCATGCGCTCGAACAGGCCGAAGGCTTCGCGCTTGTATTCATTGATTGGCTGCTTCTGGGCATAGGCGCGCAGGAACACCACCTGCCGCAGCGCATCGAGCGTGGCGAGATGCTCCTTCCAGTGGTGATCGAGCCGGTCGAGCAGCACGCTCTTTTCCACGCTGCGCCAGACCGCAGGGTCCTCTCCGGACATCTTATCGGCCATCTTGGCATCGACGGCATCGGACAGGCGCTGTTCGACCTCGTCGGGCTCGATGCCGTCCTCGGCCATCCATTGTTCGAGCGGAACCTCCATGCCCAGCACGTCGGCAACCCGCTCCCTGAGACCGGCGATATTCCAATGCTCGGGATAGGAACCGGCCGGGCAGGCATCGGCGACCAGCGCGTTGACGGTATCGTGACGCATGTCGACCACGACATCGTCGACGGTTTCCGAATCCATGATTTCGGCACGCTGCTCGTAAACGACCTTGCGCTGGTCATTCATCACGTCGTCGTATTCGACGACCTGCTTGCGCACCTCGTAATTGCGCGCCTCTACCTTTTTCTGCGCGGTCTCGATCGCTTTCGACAGCCACTTGGAACCGATCGCCTCGCCGTCTGCAAGGTTCGAATTCATCATCCGCGCAAACAGCGTGTCGGGGCCGAAGATGCGCAACAGATCGTCTTCGAGGCACAGGTAGAACTTGCTCATGCCGGGATCGCCCTGGCGCCCCGAGCGGCCGCGCAGCTGGTTGTCGATGCGGCGGCTTTCATGGCGCTCGGTGCCGATCACGCAGAGCCCGCCGGCGGCAAGGACCTTCTGCCGCTCCTCGGTGACTTCGGCCCTGATCCGCGCTTCGATTGCCTCGCGGTCGGCCCCGGCCTCGGCATTCTTGAGCTCGTCTTCGACCCGAAACTCGACATTGCCGCCAAGCTGGATGTCGGTGCCGCGCCCGGCCATATTAGTGGCGATGGTGACCGCGCCGACGCGGCCCGCCTGGGCGACGATGTGGGCCTCCATCTCGTGGAAGCGGGCATTGAGCACGTTGTGCGTGACGCCTTCCTTGTTGAGGAAGTCCGACAGCAGTTCCGATTTCTCGATCGAGACCGTGCCTACCAGCACCGGCTGGCCGCTCTCGTTGCGTTCGCGGATCAGCTTCGCGATCGCCTGGAACTTGTCGTTGGTGTTCTTGTAGAATTCGTCTTCCTCGTCGTTGCGCAGGACCGGCACATTGGTCGGGATGGTGACGACGTTCATCTTGTAGATGTCGTAGAATTCGGCAGCTTCGGTGGCGGCCGTGCCGGTCATGCCCGAAAGCTTGGGATACATGCGGAAATAGTTCTGGAACGTGATCGAAGCCATTGTCTGGTTTTCGGGCTCGATGTGAACGCCTTCCTTGGCCTCCACCGCTTGGTGCAGGCCGTTCGACCAGCGCCGCCCGTCCATCATGCGGCCGGTGAACTCGTCGATGATGACGATCTTGTCGTCCTTGACGATGTAATCGGTATCGCGCTTGAACATGACCACGGCCCGCAGCGCCTGGTCGAGGTGATGGACGACCTGCGTGTTCTCAATATCGTAGAGGTTCGAGCCGACCAGCAGCCCCGCATCTTCCAGCATCCGCTCGGTCTTTTCGACCCCGTCTTCGGTAAGCGAGATGTTCTTGCTCTTCTCGTCTTTCTCGTAATCGACCTCGTCGAGCCGCTTCACCACGGCGTCGACCGCCATATAAAGATCGGACTTGTCGTCGGTTGGCCCCGAGATGATCAGCGGCGTGCGCGCCTCGTCGATCAGGATCGAATCGACCTCGTCGACGATGCCGAAATTAAACGGGCGCTGCACCATCTGGCCGCGCTCGTGCTTCATGTTGTCGCGCAGATAATCGAAGCCGAACTCGTTGTTGGTGCCGTA
>CANJUF010000015.1 GCA_947477745.1 Sphingomonadaceae bacterium
ACTTCGGCCGACCTGTCAGACGAACCGTCATCAACCACGATCACCTCGATCGGAGCGTAAGTCTGGGCCAACACGCTTTCTATCGCAGCGCCGATATAGCGTTCAGCGTTGAAGCACGGCAAACAGATGGAAACGAGCGGATTACTCACGCCAGCACGCTAAGACCCAGCACATCGCCAAGCTCCCGGAATGCGAAGAGACCCCCATCCGAACTCAACTCGGCTCTCTGGAACTCCAGCCTTACCCGCCGGTCAAAATCGACCCGCAAATCCCCCGTGCCGCTTTCACCTGACGGGTGCGCCATAAAATCCGCCTTCACACTCGACTATGATACTAATATATCTGCACTATTCATCCGAAACGTCAAGATTTTCCCGCGCCTATCTGGGAAATATGGGATTAATGGTCCGGCCATGCGCTGCACCTCAGTCGGCAACGGAATTGGAAATAGGACTGCGGCTTGGTGCGTATCTCCGGTGGGCGGGGATGTATCCTGCGGGTGGCTGGGCGCTACGCTGGGATCGCTACTGGCAGGGGCATGAGTGTGAGCGGTGATCCAACGAGCAAAATAGTATGTAGAAGGAAGCGTGGGTCCCATCTGAGCAAAACGGGGGGTGCCGGGTGGGTGGGGTCTCGTCTGGCAGGATTTTCGATGGGGTAGGGGGTGCCGTTTGTGATCCGGCGCAGGCGGGCGTGCAAACCGTGAGGTGGGTAGAAAGGTGGGTAATGGTAAAGCACCACCACTAACATACTGAAATAATTGTAGTGATGGCGGACAGGGTGGGATTCGAACCCACGGTGGGCTTGCACCCACGCCGGTTTTCAAGACCGGTGCCTTAAACCACTCGGCCACCTGTCCGCAGATTTACGCGGCTAGCGCCGAGCGATCGGGTGCGCAAGTCGTGCATTTCACCGCACGGGGCATTCACAAGACTGCGGCGCTGTGCAACGCTGCTGAGCATGAAGGTTCTCCTGACATTCCGCCGCGTTTTACTGGCCTTGCTGGCGTCGTTAACTGCTCTGATCAGCGCCAGCCCCGCCGCCTCGGCCCAGTCGCTGAGCCAGGCGGGCTTTGAGGCTTATCTCCAATATGTCGCCGCCAAGGCGCGCAGCGAGGGGATCAGTGAGGCGACGATTGGCCGCACGCTTACCGGCCTGACGCTCAATTCGCGTGTCATTGAGCTCGATACCGCGCAGCCAGGCCGCCAGAACGTGCCGCCGCCGCTCGCTCCTTATCTTGCGCGCCATGTCGATTCCGCGCGCGCAAACGGCGGCAAGGCGCAGCTCAACCGAGTAGCGGGCGTACTGCCCTCGCTCGACCGCCGATTTGGCGTGCCGCCGCAGATCGTAACTGCGATCTGGGGGCATGAAACCAATTACGGGAGCTACACCGGCGATTTCGATCTTGCCCGCTCGCTGGCCACGCTTGCCTATGAAGGGCGCAGGCGCGCGCTGTTCGAAGGCGAGCTAATCGCGCTGATGAAGATGGTCGATCGCGGCGTGCCGCTGTCGCGGATGAAGGGAAGCTGGGCCGGCGCCTTCGGCTATCCGCAGTTCCTGCCGAGCATTTACCTTACCAATGCGGCAGACGGCGACGGCGATGGTTTTGCCGACATTTGGGGCTCGGGCGCCGATACGCTGGCGTCGATTTCCAACTATTCCGTCAAGGCAGGCTGGCGGCACGGCCAGCCATGGGGCGTGGGTGCAGCACTGCCATCCGGCTTCGATCCGGCGCAGTTTCCCTCGCGCCTTGCCCCGCCGACCTGCACGCGGGTGCACGATCGGCACTCTGGCTGGAAAACGGTCGGCGAATGGCGCGCGCTCGGCGTCAGGCCGCTTGGCGCAATCAGCGATGATGTGCTGACCACGGTGTTCCAGCCCGATGGGCCGGGCAGCCGGGCCTGGCTGTTAACCGGGAATTATCGGGTCATCCTCCAATATAACTGCTCGAACTACTACGCGATGTCCGTGGGGTTGCTTGCAGATGAGATTGCCAACTAACATTTGCCTTGCCGTGTCGGCATCGCTGCTGCTTGCCGGCTGCATGTCGGGCGGGTCGCAGATGAAATCCGCGCCGGGCCTGGCGGATAACGGGCCGGCGGATGATTATCCCGTCGTGCTCGGCGATCCGTTCGTTATCGAAGGGGTGACCTACACCCCCGAAGACGTGATGAATTATGACGCGGTCGGCTATGCCCTTGCCGGAGAAGCGCAAGGGAGCGGCGTGACCGCAGCGCACAAAACGCTGCCGCTGCCGAGCTATGTCGAGGTTACCAGCCTCGAGACAGGCCGCACGATCCTCGTTCGGGTGACGTCGCGCGGGCCGATGCGGGGCGACAGCCTGATCGGGCTTTCGCCTGCCGCAATTTCCGAACTCGGCCTTGCCGATCTGGCCTCGCAGGCCGTGCGCGTGCGCCGAGTCAATCCGCCCGAGGCCGAGCGCGCAATGCTGCGCGCCGGCGAGCCGGTCCCGCCGCGCATGGATACGCCGGTGGCGCTGCTCAGCGTGCTCAAGCGCAAGCTGGGCATCGATGGGGGAGCGAAGGCGGGCGCGGTTGCGCTGAAGCCATACGTTCCGGGACAGGACAGCTTGCCAGTTCCCGAGATGAACCCGGCCGCAAAACCTCCCGAACCGGCCGAGACCGCGCCAGAAAGCGCGCCTGCGGCTACTGCCGCCACCAAAGGCAGCTTCGTCCAACTCGGCGCGTTCTCCAACGAGGCCAACGCCCGCAAAGTGGCCTCGGGCGTCGATGCCCACGTCAGCAAGGCCGGGAAGCTGTGGATAGCCCGGATGGGTCCATTTGCCAGCAAGTCGGACACTGACGCGGCGCTGGCGAAGGCGCGCGCTGCGGGCTATGGCGAAGCGATCGTCCGGCGTTACCCCTGAAATCCTCCGGACGGCGATTTCCACGCCGGAGGCTCAATGTTTTGGACCACAGCGACAGGTGCCGCAAGGCAAGCGTGCCTTGCCGTGCTCGGCTTGGCTGCGTCGTGGGCGCAGCCTGCGGCGGCGAGCCTGCCACCGCCGCCGCCTGAAATTGCCGGCTTGCCGGTCGTGCTGCTGGTCGACCTCGGATCGGGTCAGGCGCTTTATGCCCGCAACCCCGACCGGCGGTTCCTACCCGCCTCGATGACCAAGGTGATGACCGCTTACGTCGCTTTCGAGGAAATCAGGCGCGGTAAGCTCAGACCGAACCAGCGCATCACCGTGCGCGACGAAACGGCGCGCGTATGGAGCGGCAAGGGCACCAGCATGTACCTGATGCCGGGGGAGCAGCTTGGCGTAACCAGCCTGCTGCACGGCGTTATGACCGCATCGGCCAACGATGCCGCAATTGTGCTCGCCGAGGGCCACGCCGGTTCAGTTAGAGGCTGGACCTACCTGATGAACCATACCGCGCGGCGACTGGGTATGAAGGGCAGCCATTTCGCCACACCCAATGGCTGGCCCGACGGCGGACGGACCTTTGTAAACGCCCGTGATCTTGTCCGTCTGGCAAGCGCGATGATCCGCGATTTCCCGACGGAATACGCTACCTATTCGGGCAAGACCTCGTTCAAATGGCGCAACCGTGTGCTTTACAGCCACGACCCGGTAACGGGCGTGTTGGCGGGTGCGGACGGTATCAAGACCGGCTACACCCGCGAGGCGGGTTACAATTTTCTCGGATCGGCCGTGCGGGAAGGGCGTAGGCTGGTGATGGTTACGGGCGGCGCGGTAAGCGAGGCACAGCGGACCGAAGCATCGCGCACGCTGCTTGAATGGGGATTTGCCCGGTGGCGCACGCGGCCCTTGTTCAAAGCCGGCGACAGGATCGCCAAGGCGCGAGTTCAGGGGGGAACCGATGCCGCAGTGGCGCTCACGTCGCCTAGCCCGATATATGCGACCCTTCCACTCTCGGGCGGGGGCAATATCCGGCTTCGGGTGATCTATAACGGCCCCATCAAGGCTCCCCTCGCGAAGGGTCAGACTGTCGCTGAACTGGAAATTCGCGCTGGTTCGATGCCTGCCGGGCGCGTCCCGCTGGTCGCAGCCCAAGCGGTGAGCAAGGGCGGGACCATGGACAGGCTGGTCAACGGGCTTAAGAACCTGTTTTCATGAAAAGGGGTCGATTCATGACGCTCGAGGGCGGCGAAGGGGCAGGCAAAAGCACCCAGGCGCGGCTGCTGGTGGCTGCGCTTGCCGCGCGCGGGATCGATGCGGTGCTGACGCGCGAGCCCGGCGGAACTCCACTTGCCGAAGCGATCCGGGGCCTGCTGCTTACCGAAGGGGAAGGGCCGGGACTGCGCACCGAAGCCCTGCTGTTCGCAGCAGCGCGCGCCGATCATGTCGCGCGGCTGATCGCGCCGAGTCTGGCCGAGGGCAAATGGGTGGTTTGCGACCGTTTCGTCGATTCGAGCCGGGCCTATCAGGGCGGGGGAAGCGGCCTGCCCGACGCCGAGATTCTTGCCCTGCACAGGGTGGGCAGCGAGACCCTGCTCCCAGAGCTCACGCTACTGATCGAGGTCGATCCCGAGGTTGCGATCCAACGCACCGCTGCGCGTGATGGCGATGCCAGCGACCGGATCGGCGGGCGCGACGCGGCTTATCACGCCAGGGTTGCCGCGGCGTTTAACCAGTTCGCCACGGCGGAACCAGACCGTTTCGCCCGGATCGATGGCAACGGCTCGCCCGAGCAGACACATGCGGCGATCATGGCCGCCATCGACGCGGCGCGCTGGGGGCCGGCATGACCGAAGATACCCAATTCATCGGCCAGGACGAGGCATGGCGTGAATGGTGCTCCGCGATCGCCTCTAGCCGGATGCATCATGCATGGCTGCTTTCCGGACCGAGGGGGTTGGGCAAGCGCGCCTTTGCGCGGGCCGCTGCTGCCGAATTGGTGCGCCTTCCCGGCCATCCGGCCCCTTCGCCGGTCAACCATCCCGACATCATCGTGCTCGATCATGCGCCCAAGGATGACAAGGAAGCCGCCAAGCGCGCCGAGGGCAAGGCTTATGAGGTGAAGCGCAACGTCACGGTCGACCAGATCCGCGCCATGCAGCAGCGCCTCACAACCCGGCCGACGCTGGGTGAGCGCCGCGCGATCATCATCGATCCCGCTGACGACATGGAAAAGGGTGCGGTCAACGCCCTGCTCAAAAGCCTTGAGGAGCCGCCGGTGGGCACGCATTTCCTGCTGATCGCGCATCAGCCGGGCCGTCTCTTGCCGACCATACGCTCGCGATGCCGGGTGCTGCGCTTCGCGCCGCTTTCCAGCGAGGCTCTGGACGCGGTGCTGGTGCGCGACCGCCCTGCTGCCGACGCAGCGGCGCGGCGAATGGCGATCGAGGCGGCAAACGGCTCGGCCGGGCTTGCGCTTGCCTTTGTCGAGCATGGCCTCGCGCCGCTTCACGCGCTCATGCAGCGTATCCTGCGCGAAGGCGATCCGCTGTTTGCCCTGCGCGGCGCGCTCGCCAACGAAATCGGTGCCCGCCCGAGCCGCGAAAAGCTGTTCGCGACGCTTGACCTCGCACGCGCAAGCCTCTCCGACGGTCTGGTGGATACGCCTCGCGAGCGGCAGCTGCGCGTGATCGAGGCGCACGGCGAGCTGACCCGGCTAGCAGCGCGCGCGCCAACCTACAATTACGATCCCGGCCTGCTCGTCATGGAAATTGGCGGGTTGCTGGCCAGTGCGGCGGTATCTAGAGAGACGGCTTAGTTTCCTGCCCTCGATATTTGGAAAGCTCCGCGCCGCCCATGGCCGAACCCTATTACCTTACCACCGCGATCAGCTATCCCAACGGCAAGCCGCATATCGGCCATGCCTACGAAGCGATTGCTGCCGATGTCATCGCGCGATTCCAACGGATGAACGGGCGCGACGTTCGGCTCGTCACCGGCACCGACGAACACGGCCTCAAGATGGCGCAGACGGCGCGCGCGGCGGGGCGCGATACGATGCTCTTCGCCACGGAAATGTCGGACCATTTCCGCGAGATGTGCGCGAAACTCAACATCTCAATCGATGCCTTTTGCCGTACCACCGATGCGCGCCATTTCGAGGCCAGCATCGCCCTGTGGGAGGCGATGGCGGCATCGGGAGACCTCTATCTCGACCGCTACGAAGGCTGGTATTCGGTCCGCGACGAGGCCTATTACGGCGAGAACGAGATCAGCGATGGTGAAGGGGGCGTCAAGCTCTCGCCGCAGGGCACCCCGGTTGAATGGACGGTGGAGGAGAGCTGGTTCTTCCGACTTTCGAAGTACCAGGATTTCCTGATCGAGCTAAACGAAACGCCCGGCTTTCTCGAACCCGAAAGCCGCCGCAACGAAGTGCTCGCTTTCCTCAAGGGCAACGAACTGCGCGATCTTTCGGTTTCGCGCACGAGTTTCGACTGGGGCGTACCGGTCCCGGGCAGTCCGGGCCACGTCATGTATGTGTGGGTCGATGCGCTTACCACTTACCTGACCGGCATCGGTTTTCCTGACAGGGACGGGGATTTCGCGCGGTTCTGGCCGGCCGATCTGCACCTGATCGGCAAGGATATCGTGCGGTTCCACACGGTCTACTGGCCTGCATTCCTCAAGTCGGCGGGGCTGCCGCTGCCGAACAAGGTGTTCGGCCACGGCTTCCTGCTGCATCGCGGCGAGAAAATGTCGAAGTCGCTGGGCAATGTCGTCGATCCGCTCGAACTGGCGGATGTGTTCGGCGTCGACCAGCTGCGCTATTTTCTTATGCGCGAGATCGCTTTCGGGCAGGACGGTTCGTACTCGGCCGAAGCCATCGTCACGCGCTGCAATGCGGAGCTGGCGAACAGCTTCGGCAATCTGGCGCAACGGGTTCTTTCGATGATTTTCAAGAACCTGTATGGTGTTCTTACTGCAGAGCACGAGGGTGACTACGCGCTGGAGGTAACTTCAGTGCGTGCAAACATTACGAGCATGCGGTTGAGCTTCGATCACTTGAACTTCAGCGATGGTCTCGACAACTGGATGCGAGCCGTCTTCGCCTGCAATCAGTATGTTGATGAGCAGGCGCCTTGGGCTCTGAAAAAGACCGACCCTGACCGCATGGCGGCAGTGTTGATGACACTGTTCCGCTGCGTGCGCGATCTCGCCATTGCCGTGCGCCCGGTTGTTCCGTCCTCCATCGACCGCTTGCTTGACCAGATGGGCATCGCCGACGAGGCGCGCGACTTCGCGGCGCTGGAAAATGAGAATTGGTTTCCTGACCTTGTTGCTTCGGGATTTCGCATCGAGCAGCCGCAGGGTGTTTTCCCCCGCCTTGAAATGCCCGAGGTGGCGGAAGAGGCCAGCTGATGCTGATCGATTCGCATTGCCACCTGCAATACAAGGGCCTGGTCGAGGACCAGCAGGGCGTGCTGTCCCGCGCGCGCACGGCCGGGATAGGTGGTTTCCTCAATATCTCGACGCGCCGCAGCGAGTGGGACGCCGTGGTGGCTACCGCCGCTCGCGAGCCGGACGTCTGGGCCTCGGTTGGCATACACCCGCACGAGGCGGACAAGCACGCAGATCTTGGCGCGCAGGCCCTGCTCGATGCTGCTGCGCATCCCAGGGTCATCGGCATCGGCGAGACGGGTCTCGACTACTATTACGACCATTCCGACCGCGCGACTCAAGCCGAGCTGTTCCGTACGCACCTGACCGTGGCGCGCGAGACCGGCCTTCCCGCGATCATCCACACCCGCGATGCCGAGGAAGATACCGCACGGATCGTGACCGAGGAGATGGGGAAGGGGGCCTTCCCCGCCCTGATTCACTGTTTCACGGCGTCAGCGCAATTTGCCCGGCAGATGCTGGATCTGGGCCTGACGATTTCACTGTCTGGCATCGTGACATTCAAAAACGCCAAGGACTTGCAGGAGGTAGCGAAACATTTACCCGAGGATCGCCTGCTGGTCGAAACCGACGCGCCGTTCCTTGCTCCGGTTCCGCATCGCGGCGCGGTGTGCGAGCCATCCTTTACCGCAGATACGGCGCGCTTCGTTGCCGATCTCCGGGGTATCGAAGCCGCAAGGCTCGCCGAGATAACCTCGCGCAATTTCTTCGCCTTGTTCACCAAGGCGGCGCTGTGAAAGCGATGATCCTTGGCTCCGGTACCTCGACCGGCGTGCCGCGTCTTGGAGGCGAAAGCGGCGCGGATTGGGGCAATTGCGATCCCGGGGAGCCGAAAAACCGCCGTTCGCGGGTTTCGATCGTGGTCGAGAACGTTCAGGGAAGGCGGATCCTTGTCGATACGTCGACCGATTGCCGCAGTCAGCTTCTTGCCTGCGGGATCGCGCGGATCGACGCCGTGTTTTGGACTCACGACCATGCCGATCACTGTCACGGGATCGATGATCTCAGGCCGCTGCGTTATGGGCGCGGCGGCCCGATCCCCGGCTATGCGGCCGAGGAAACCGTCCGCCGTCTGCGCCAGCGCTTCGGCTATGTCTTTGCCGGACAGTTTGGCTATCCGACGATCGTATCGATCGAGAACCTTGATACCCTGCGCATGTGCGCCGGTTTTGCGGTGCAATCGTGCCAGATGCCCCACGGGCCCGCGCAATCCACAGGTTATCGCTTCACTTGTGACGATAAATCAATCGGCTATGCCACAGACTTCAGCGAGATTACCCGCGAAATGGTTGAACTTTTTGCTGGCACCGATCTCTTGATTGTCGATTGCTTGCGCCGCGAGCCGCATCCCACTCATGCCCATCTCGATATGGCGCTCGAGCTATGCGAGGCGTCGCGTGCGCGTCGCGGCGTTTTGACGCATCTAGATAAAAGCATGGACTACGTGACCCTGAGCAGCGAAACGCCTGAACATGTTTCGGTGGCTTACGACGGCATGGAGATCGCATTGTGAGCACCGCCGCCATCATAGTATCGCTCATCGCGGTTATCGGATCGCTGGTGCTTGTATCGCGCGGTCTTGGTGACGTTCCGCGACCGCAGCTCATGCGGTATGCGCTGATCTGGGGCGCGATCATTCTCGGCCTGGTTGTCTTGCTGAGGGCGGTAGGGGCATGAAGCCCGGCTCTAGGCCATTTCATATTTAACATAATATATATTATCAGTCCAAACGATCTGCTCAGAGTGACCCGGCCGAACCCACCCCCCATCGAACGCCTCCTCTCGATCATGGCGCAGCTTCGCGATCCGAAGACTGGCTGCGAATGGGACCGAGCGCAGGATTTCGGGACGATCGCGCCGTACACCATCGAAGAAGCTTATGAGGTTGCCGACGCTATCGCGCGCGGCGACATGGCGGCTCTCCGCGACGAGCTCGGCGATCTGCTGCTTCAGGTCGTGTTTCACGCGCGCATGGCTGAGGAAGCCGGACATTTCGCTTTCGATCAGGTGGCCGAAGCGATCTGTGACAAGCTGGAAGCGCGTCATCCGCATATTTTCGGTCAAGTTCCTGATGAGCACGCCTCGCAGACCGATCGCTGGGAGACGCTCAAATCGCAGGAGCGCGCGGCCAAGGGCGCTGCGGGTGCGCTCGATGGCGTAGCGCTGGCGCTGCCTGCCTTGATGCGCGCCGAGAAGCTTCAGAAGCGCGCCGCTCGCGCCGGGTTTGACTGGCCCGAAGCAGGCGGTCCTGCGGCCAAGGTTACCGAGGAAATGGACGAACTCTCCGCCGCCGCCAGCTTATCCGAGCGCACTGAGGAAGCGGGCGACCTGCTGTTCGCTGCGGTCAATCTCGCCCGGCATCATGGCGTCGCGCCCGAGGACGCTTTGCGCTCGGCCAATGCCAAGTTTGAGCGGCGGTTTCGCCAGATGGAACAGTTTGCGCAGGCGGAGGGCAAGGTTTTCGCCACGCTGTCGCTCGATGAGCAGGAAATGTTGTGGCAGGCCGCAAAAGCTTCAGAGCGCGGTGAAACGCCCTAGCTCGCGTTCGGACAGCCGCACGTTGAGGCGGACTTGCGGGCTTCCGTCGTCACTCTCCACCGCTTGTTCCGAAAGAACGTCGCCGCGCGCGCGCAGAAATGCGATCCGCTGGCCGTCGCTCGCCGGCACCACAAAAGTGCAGATCCGCGAATCGAGCGTCAGCATCGCTCCCACTGTTTCGAGTAAATGCTCGCAGCCTTCGCCAGTCAGCGCTGAAAGACATACGATTGCTTCGTCCGGACGCGCCTTGCGTGCAGCATCGAGTTCAGCGCGGCGCTGCGACGAAACCAGATCCCATTTGTTCCATGACTCCACGATCGGGATGAGCGGCTCACCCCCCTCCTCGCCTTCGGCAAACAGGCCGAGCCCGGCAAGGACTTCGAGGACCTGGCGTTTCTGCTGGTCGCTGTCGGGATTGGCGATATCGCGGACATGGACAATCACGTCGGCGGCCATCACTTCTTCCAGCGTGGCGCGAAAAGCCGCGACAAGCTGGGTCGGCAAGTCGGAAATGAAGCCGACGGTGTCTGACAGGATCGCCTTTTCGACACCCGGCAGCCGCACCGCGCGCATCGTCGGGTCGAGCGTGGCGAACAGCAGGTCTTCAGCCATGACCGAAGCGCCGGTGAGGCGGTTGAACAGGGTCGATTTGCCCGCGTTGGTATAGCCCACCAAGGCGATCACCGGCCAAGGCGCCTTCTCGCGCCGGTCGCGGTGCAGGCCGCGCGTGCGCCGCACCTGCTCCAGTTCGCGGCGGATACGTGCCATGCGGTCGCGGATCATGCGCCGGTCCGCCTCGATCTGCGTCTCGCCGGGGCCGCCAAGGAAGCCGAAGCCGCCGCGCTGGCGTTCAAGGTGAGTCCAGCTTCGCACCAGCCTGCCAGCCTGGTAATCGAGATGGGCGAGTTCGACCTGCAAGCGGCCTTCGGCGGTGGCGGCGCGTTCGCCAAATATCTCGAGGATCAGCCCGGTGCGGTCGATCACCTTGCGCTTGGTCTTTTCCTCGATATTGCGCTGCTGGATCGCGCTCAAGGCGCCATCGACGATGATCAGCTCTGCTTCGCTCTGCTCACAGGCGACGGCGATGTTCTGCACCTGCCCTTCGCCGAACAGCGTTGCCGCGCGCGGCTGACGGACGGGCAAGGCAAAGGCATCGGCAATGACAATGCCGATGGCGAGTGCGAGACCCTTCGCCTCTTCAAGCCGGGCGTCGGGGTCCTGCCCGCCCTTCCCGCGCAGATTGGGATAGACGACGAGTGCGCGCGATCCGCGCGTTACCTCGCCGTCCAGTTCATCCTCGAAAATAGTGTTTCTACCTAAATTGGCCGGTTAATCGTCGAGCCCGGCCTCTTCGTGCGCCTGCAGATCGACCGGCGTAACCGGCTGGATCGTCGAAACGGCGTGCTTGTAAGCGAGTTGAACGTATCCTTCGCGCTCCAGCAGCATGCAGAACAGGTCGTATGCCGCCACCCTGCCCTGAAGCATTACGCCGTTGACGAGGAACATGGTCACCTGAACGCGTTCTTCAAGGATGCTGCCGAGAAATACGTCCTGCAGCAGGCGAACCTTCTTGCCGCCCAGATCAGCTGACTGGAACTGCTCGGCATCGACCGGCGCGCTTGGCATGATCGTCGAAATCGCGTGCTTGTAGACAAGCTGGGCCTGTCCGTCGCGGCGAAGCAGGATCGAAAAGTTGTCGAACCAGGTGACGATTCCCTGCAGCTTGACGCCTTTCACCAGGAACATGGTGACCGGCACCTTGTTCTTGCGCAGCAGATTGAGGAACTGATCCTGAAGGTTCTGCCCGGCGCCCTTGGCCTGCGGCTTGACTTCCTTGATTTCGGGTTCCGGCGGTTTGGGCCGAGGTCTGGCTGTAAGAGTACGCCCGCTCATAAGGTTGCTCCTTGCTGTTTTTGGCGGCGGGAACAAGCCTGCCGCAATCTGGCGGGCACCCTGCCCGCCGCTTCGAGAACCCGGTTTTATCGCTTTGCTGCATTGCAGTAAATCGCAAACTATCGGGATTTGTTCCCCGGCCCCCGAAAATCAGTCGTCGAAACCGTCATCCTTGCGGTCGGTCATGCCCAGAAGCTTGAGTTTCCGGTGCAGGGCCGATCGCTCCATGCCGATGTAGGCAGCTGTCTTCGATATATTTCCGGAGAACCGCCTGATCTGCACGCGCAGGTATTCGCGTTCGAAATGCTCTCGCGCCTCGCGCAAGGGCACGCTCATCATCGCTGAGACTTTCGAATCGCCGTGGATGTTGGTCTCGAGAATTTCGGGTGGCAGCATGTGCACCTCGATCTTCTCAAGATCCTCGCGCGGCGTCATGATCACCGTGCGCTCCACGACGTTGCGCAGCTGGCGCACGTTGCCCGGCCAGCCATAGGCCTGCAGAGCCGCCATTGCCTCGCTGCTTATGGTGGGCGCGGGTACTCCTTGCCCGGCCGAAAAGCGGGTGAAGAAATGCTCGGACAGCGCGGGAATGTCCTCGCGCCGATCGCGCAGCGCCGGCACATCGAGCGGCACCACATTAAGCCGGTAGAACAGGTCCTCGCGGAACCGACGTTCGGCGATTTCGCGTTCCAGGTCGCGCGACGTGGAGGATACCACCCGCACATCGACGCCGATCTGGCGGCTGCCGCCCACGCGCACAAAGCGCTGGTCAGTCAGGACGCGAAGGATGCGCGCCTGCGTGGACAGCGGCATGTCGGCGACTTCGTCGAAATAGAGCGTGCCGCCGTCGGCCATTTCGAGCAGGCCGGGCCGCACCAGGTTTCCGTCCTGTTCCTCGCCGAACAGCTCCTGTTCGAAACGTTCGGGCGTGATGCGCGCCGAATTGACACTGACGAAGGCGTTGTCGGCGCGCTGGCTCCAGGCATGGAGCAGCCGCGCGGCGATTTCCTTGCCCGATCCGGCCGGGCCGGTGATCAGCATCCGGCTGCCGGTCCCCGCAACCCGCTTGATGGTGGCGCGCACCTGATTGATCGCAGAGCTTACGCCGGTGAATCCGCCCTCGTTCGGGCTGTCGCCGCGCAGCCGGGCATTTTCGCGGCGCATGCGCTGGGTCTCGGTCGCCCTGCCGACCAGATGCAGCAGCTTTTCGGCCTCGAAGGGCTTTTCGATGAAATCGACCGCGCCCCTGCCGATGGCGGCGACCGCTGTGTCGATGTTACCGTGGCCAGAAAAGATGATGACCGGCAGGTCGGGCTCGCGCCGCTTGATCTCGTCGAGCACCTCAAGCCCGTCCATCTGGCTGCCGTGCAGCCAGACGTCGAGCAGCACCAAGCTGGGGCGCTTTTCATCGACTGCGGCGAGCGCCTCGTGGCTGGTGCCGGCAGTGCGGCATTCGTAGCCCTCGTCGCTCAGGACGCCGGCCACCAACTCGCGAATGTCGCGTTCATCATCAACGATCAGGATATCGAGTGCCATAAGTGCCTTGTTCAACTGCTATTCTGCTGCCTGATTGCCTTGCCGCTGCGCCATCGGATCGCGCGCGAAGCTCATGGTGACGCTGGCCCCGCCGTCGGCGTTAGTGGCGAAGCTCATTTCACCGCCATGTTCTTCGACGATCTTGTTGACGATGGCGAGGCCCAGCCCTGTCCCCTTCTCGCGTGTGGTGACATAAGGCTCGACGATGCGCTCACGGTCCTGCGTCAAGCCAATGCCGTTGTCCGCAACGGTGACCTCGATCCGTTCGCCAGATTGCTGCAGGGTGACCGAAACCTTGCCCTTGAATGCGCTACCCTGATCCTTGGCGCGGGCATCGACAGCCTCGATCGCGTTCTTGAGCACGTTGGTCATCGCCTGACCGAACTGGTGCCGGTCGCAGGCGATCGTGTCGACCTCCGGTCCGGCCTCGAACTCGAAAGCCACATCAGGCCGCGAAACCTCTTGCAGGAACAGCGCCTGCCGCGTGAGCGCGACGACATCCTCCTGGCGGAACAGCGGCTTGGGCAAGCGCGCGAACGAAGAGAACTCGTCGACCATCTTCCTGAGGTCCCCTACCTGCCGGATGATCGTGCTGGTCAGCTCCTCGAACAGTTCGGGCTTGTCCTCGATCTGCTTGCGGTAGCGGCGGCTGAGCCTTTCGGTGGCCAGCTGGATCGGCGTGAGCGGGTTCTTGATCTCGTGCGCAATCCGCTGCGCCACGTCAGACCATGCCGCCTGGCGCTGGTCGACAAGCTGGCGGGTGATGTCCTCAAAGGTGATGACGTGGCCGGTGCGGTCGCGGGTGATCTTCACCGCAAGCGTGAGCAGCTCACCTGCCTTGCCGTAATGCAGAATGCCGCCGCTCGACCCTTTTTCGGCTAGCGTTGCCAGCTGCGGCGCAATTTGCGCGAAAGAGAGGCCGACTGGACCCGGCGCCTTGCGGTCGAGCAGCAGCTTCTGCGCGGTGCTGTTCATCAGCAGGACCTGACCCTGCTCGTCGAGCGAGACGACCCCGGCCGAAACCGATTCCAGCACCGCCTCGATGAAAGCGCGGCGTTCCTGGAGCAGCCGGTTGGCGCTGACCAGATCCTTGGTCTGCTTCTCGATTTGCTCGGTCATCCGGTTGAAGGCGCGGTTGAGCAGGCCGATCTCATCGGCGCCGCTGCGGCCCTCGATGCGCAGCGCGAAGTTGCCCGCGCCGACCCCGCGCGCGGCATCGACGAGCTGGTAGACCGGCTGCACCTGCCGGTCGGCAAAGCGTAGCGCAAACCACACCGAAAGCCCGACCAACGCGAGAGAAATCACGAACAGCGCAATGTTGAAGCGCAGCTGGAGCAATCGTGCCCTGCTGGTCAGGACCTCGTAGGCTTTGACGATGTTCTGCGCGCGCTGGCCCTGGCTGAAGGCGAGCAGGTCGGACGTTCGCGCAGTGTAGAGGTAGATGCCGGCGCGCTGATCGATTGGGATGACCGCTTCGATGCGGTTGGCATTGGCATTGACGACCAGCTCGTCACCGCCCTCCAGCCGCTTGAGAACGTCGCTGCCGATGCGGCCGTAGGAACTGCTGCCCTCGGGATCGACGACTGCGGCGGTGTGCAGCTGGCCGTCGCTGCCGGTCTGGAGGATCGCCGATTCGGTGAGTTTGCGGTTGACCACCTGGTAGGAATAGAACTGTGCGAAGTTGGGGCTGGTGATCGGCTCTTGGCTGAGGAAATTGCCAAGGTCCTCCGCCATGGCGACCGATTCGTAACCGACGTCGCGCTGCGCCTGCTCGTAATAGCCGCGCGCCAGCTTGTTGGCGTTTTCGAGCATGCCGCGCGAGTTGTCGGAGAACCAGAATTCGACGCCCGACTGGAAGAGAAACGAGGCAAAAACCACAACCAGCAGGGTCGGCACGGCGGCGATCAGCGAGAAGATGAACACCAGCCGGACATGCATGCCGCCAGCCCGGCCCATGTATTGTGCGGTGCGCCGTAGCGCGATGCGCCGTCCCAGCAGCACCAGGATCGCCATTGCGGGCACCAATGTGCCAACCAGCAGCAGCGCGGTGACATTCGACGTCACAAGCTCGCCGCTTGCGCCTTGCGAGCGCAACGTGATCCAGGTGACGACCGTCATCACCACGAAAGCGACGATCGAGGCGGTTTCGATCACTTCGAACAGGTTCGCCCTGCGCGCGGCAACCTTCGCGCGCCGCCACCAGCGCGGACGGGTTCTGGGATTGGAGATCGCCGGGGGCTTCATCGTTGCAGGATTACAACACTAGTGTTGCTGCACCGCAAGTGAAAACGCTCAAGCGGCTCTAATTGCGCGCTGAAAAGCCATCCGGATCGATATCGAGATCGCTCAGGCGCTTGCGCAATGTGTTGCGGTTGATCCCCAGCAGGTTTGCCGCGCGCAGCTGGTTGCCTCCGGTTTGACGCAAGACCGCCGCGAACAGCGGGCGCTCCAGTGCCGCCACGGCCTCGGCGTGGATAGTCCCCGGCGGCGGCATTGACGTGTCGAGCCAGTGCCGCACCGCGCTGTCGAGATCTGCCGCCTGATCGCTGTGCAGATCGCCGTCGCCCGGCTCGGCCTCGATCATGTCGGTAACCGTGGCCGCGTCGATCTGGTTGTCGCGGGCCAGCAGCGCGAGGCGGTAAACGAAGTTCCTGAGTTCGCGGACATTGCCGGGCCAGACCTGCCGCGACAGGAGGTCGGCCGCATCGTTTGCAAGTGTGCGGCGGGGAAGCCCCTCTCCGGCAGCCAGGTTGAGGAAATGTCGGGCCAGCGTCTCGATGTCCTCTGGCCGTTCGCGAAGCGGCGGCATCCGGATCGGCACGACGTTGAGCCGGTAGAACAGGTCTTCGCGGAACAGGCCCGCCGCGATCTGCGGCTTCAAATCCTTGTTAGTCGCGGCGATGATGCGTACGTCGAGACGCACCTCCTCGCGTCCGCCGACGCGCCGGATCGTGCCCGATTGCAGCGCGCGCAGCAGCCGGGTCTGCGCCTGCATCGGCATATCCCCGATCTCGTCGAGAAACAGCGTACCGCCCGCCGCCTGCTCGAACTTGCCGGTGTGACGTGCGACCGCGCCGGTAAAGGCGCCCTTTTCGTGGCCGAACAGCTCGCTTTCGATCAGTTCGCCAGGGATCGCGGCAGTGTTGACCGCGATGAACGGTCCGGTTCGGCGGTTGCCAAGCTCGTGGATGGCTTCGGCGACGAGTTCCTTGCCGGTGCCCGATTCGCCCAGGATCAGCACGGTGAGGTCGTTGCGCAGCACCCGGCTGATCATGCGGAACACTGCCTGCATCGCCTGGCTGCGGCCAACTAGGGGCATCCCGTCGCCCAGCTGCTCGTCGTCCGAAGAGGCCATTTCCATGCCCCGAGTGCCGACCGCCTGCCGGACGGTGCGGACCAGTTCGTCAATATCGAACGGCTTGGGGAAATATTCGAAAGCGCCGGTATCAGATGCCCTCACCGCCGTATCGAGCGTGTTCTGGGCGGAGAGGATGACGACCGGCAAATCGGGCTGATCGCGGCGCACAGCGGCAAGGCTCTCGATACCGTCGCCATCGGGCAGCATCACGTCGGTAACCAGCGCCGAAAATTCGCGTTCGCGCAAGTATGCGTCACGCTGGGCCAGCGTCTCGCAGTGAGTCACCGCAAACCCTTCGTCTTCGAGCGCAGCGGTAATGACCATGGCAATCGAGGGATCGTCCTCGACCAGAAGCACGCTCACGGCAGGCTCTCCTCGTTGCGAATGGTGCATCTGCGTTCGCGCGCCATCGGCAGATGAATGCGGAAGTGAGTGAGGCCCATGGCTTCGTCCCGCTCGTGACTGATGCGTCCGTTCATGTCGCGCACGAGCTTGCGTACCACGGCAAGGCCCAGACCGTGCCCGCTCTTCTTGCTGGTGACGAAGGGTTCGAACAGGTGTTCGCGCATCGAGGCGGGGACACCGGGACCGTTGTCGCTGATGCGGATCTCGATCGGCAGCCGCACCGGAGCGCGGTCCTTGGCCGCCTGAAGCTGAAGCCCACTGGAAAACCGGGTACGCACTTCGATCGTGGCATCGGCTTGCCCGGCGCAGGCTTCGCGCGCGTTGCCGAGAAGGTTGAGCAGCACCTGCACCAGCCCATCCGGCTCGCCCAGCACCGGCGGCAGCGAAGGGTCGAATTCCTCGCGGATGGCGATCTCAGGCTGACCCGCGGGACTGCCGGCCTCGATCACCGCAATTGCGCGGCGCACAATCTCATGGAGGTTGCAGGCGGCGACGGGCGGCACGGTCCTGCCGCTGAGCATCTGCATACGCTCGATCAGGCCGGCGACACGGTCGACCTCGGCGGTGATCAAATCGGTAAGTGCCCGGTCCTTGTCGTCGAGCTTGCGCGCGACAAGCTGCGCTGCGCCGCGAATGCCCGCGAGCGGATTGCGGATCTCGTGCGCGAGGATTTCCGGACCGCGCAGGAACAGGTTGTCGCTGCCGCCCGAATCCTCTCCCAGCGCCTCGAAAGCGGAGTTGTCCTGGATCGTCATCAATTGCCAGCCGGGGCAATCGGCGACGGGGGCCGTGGTGATATCGACGCTGCGCGGGCTCTGTCCGCGCACCGCAATGGCGGCTTCGCGCACCGAAAGCGGCGCTTCGGCATCGGCGAGGCGTTCGATCATGCCAGCTTCGGCGAAAGTTACGAGATCGGTGAAGGCATGGCGCGCCAGCAGCCGCGCGCCTTGTCCAAAAAACTGCTCGGCCAGCGGATTGGCGTCGGCGATCCGCATTCCCGGCGCAAGCAGGACGACGGCTAGTGGCAGGCTGGCGAGCTGTTTGCGGGCATCGGGAATGCCGGGCCTGAGCGGCGCGGTCATGCCGCCTGTCGCTGCCGCCACGGTGCGTAGAAAGCGTTGAGCGCCGCGATCACTTCGTCGGCGTTGTCGATGAAGTTGACCCGGTTGCGGAACTCGGCCGAGCCAGGAAGACCCTTGGTGTACCAGCCGAGGTGCTTGCGCGCCATGCGGGTGCCGACTTCGCGCCCGTAGTGATCAAGCATCGCCTCGTAATGCTCGATCAGGACGGCGTGCTGTTCGTCGA
Source organism: Sphingomonadaceae bacterium (assembly GCA_947477745.1). GTDB lineage: Bacteria > Pseudomonadota > Alphaproteobacteria > Sphingomonadales > Sphingomonadaceae > Novosphingobium. The sequence goes on from CANJUF010000015.1 coordinate 18,378, forward strand.
GCGTCGGATCGGCAAGGCGCTCGCCGGTGCGCAGCCAGTGCATCACCTGCCCCAGCAGCCACGGCCTGCCATAGGCGCCGCGCCCGATCATCAGGCCGTCTGCGCCGGATTGTTCGATGGCCGAGGCGCAATCTTCGATCGTGCAGATATCGCCGTTGACGATCACCGGGATCGTGACCGCCTGCTTGACGCTGCGCACGAAGGCCCAGTCAGCCTCGCCCTTGTACATCTGGTTGCGGGTGCGGCCATGCACCGTGATCATCTTAGCGCCGAGGTCCTGCGCAATCCGCGCCAGTTCCGGCGCGTTGAGGCTATCATGGTCCCAGCCCATGCGCATCTTGACCGTGACCGGAACATCGACCGCCTTCACGCAGGCATCGATCAGGCTGGCGGCGAGCTTCAAGTCGCGCATCAGCGCCGATCCGGCGTCGCCGTTGGTTACCTTGCGCACCGGGCAGCCCATGTTGATGTCGACGATGGCTGCGCCTCGGTCCGCACTGAGTTTGGCGGCCTCCGCCATCTGGTCGGGCTCGCAGCCGACTAGTTGCATCGAGACCGGCTCTTCCGACAGGTCCCAAGCCGACTTCTGCACCGACTGGCGCGTCTCTCGGATCGCGGCGGGGCTCGCGATCATCTCGGTGACATTAAGCCCGGAGCCATAGCGCCGCACCAGCCGCCGGAACGGCAGATCGGTCACGCCTGTCATCGGCGCGAGCACCACCGGCTCAGTAATTGTCACTGGGCCGACGGCGATGGGCTTGAGAACCGGGGGAACGGGGGCTTGAGTCATCAATGTGCCTAAAAAACAGGCAGCGCATAGTGGATTGCCCTGGCCGCGGCAAGCGATTACCCGCTCGGGTGATGAGCGGCCAAGCCACACCCATGTCCGTTGCGGCGGTAATCGTCGCTGCCGGGCAAGGACTGCGCGCAGGTCAGCCGCTTCCTAAGCAGTTTGCCAAGTGGCGCGGAAAGCCGCTGGTGAGGCATTCGGCGGAGCGCTTCGCGACCCAGGGTTTTGCTCCCATTGTCGTTGCCATACCAGAAGGCGCAGAAGAACTGGCTGCGCAGGCTCTCGCCGGGATTCCCGGGCTCCGTTTCGTGACCGGCGGCGCAACCCGTCAGGCTTCGGTGCTTGCCGCGCTTGAATCGCTGGAGAGCGATGCGCCGCAGCGCGTCTTCATTCACGATGCTGCCCGCCCGCTCCTGCCCGAGGCTGTGATCGCGCGTTTGGCGCAGGCTCTGGACTGTCACGCGGGCGCGATTCCGGTGCTCCCCGTGATCGACTCGCTGGTCGAGGCGCACGGCGCGGCTATGGGCGCCCCTGCGCGGCGCGAGGCGCTGCGCCGCGTGCAGACACCGCAGGCATTCCGGTATGAAGCGATCCTTGATGCTCAACGCGCCTGGCAGGGCGAAGCAAATGCCGGAGACGATGCGCAGGTGGCCCACGCCGCGGGCTTAGATGTCGCGCTGATCGAGGGAGATGAAGCCTTGCACAAGGTCACCACGGAAGCCGATTTCGCCGCTCCGGTCGCGGCCATGCGGATCGGCATGGGCTACGACGTCCACCGGCTCGCCGAGGGCGAGGAGCTCTGGCTGTGCGGCGTCAGGATCGAGCATAGCCACCGCCTTGCCGGCCATTCAGACGCCGATGTCGCCATCCATGCGCTGGTCGACGCGATCCTGGGGGCGGCGGCGCAAGGCGACATCGGAGCGCATTTTCCGCCGAGCGATCCGCAATGGCGCGGCGCAAGCTCGGATCAGTTCCTTGCTCATGCCGTGCGGCTGGCAAGTGAGGCCGGCTATTCGGTCGGCAATGCCGATTTGACCATCATCTGCGAAGCGCCCAGGATCGGTCCGCACCGCGATGCGATGCGCGCAAGGCTCGCGACCATTCTGGGCGTTGACATCGCGATGGTTAGCGTCAAGGCCACTACCACTGAAAAACTCGGCCCCATGGGGCGCGGCGAAGGGATCGCCGCCCAAGCCGTGGTCAGCCTCGTGCACTACTAGGTCAGATTGAGGACATGAAGATGCGATTAGCCGCAATTCTTGCCGCCAGCGCCCTCGCTATCCAGCCAACCATGGCGCAGGCTCAGGACGCGCCTTGCATTACGCCTGCGCAGGCAGCCTCGCTTGCCGGCTATGCCCTGCCCAGCGTCATCTCTGGCACGACCAAGCGCTGCGATACGGCTCTTTCGGATAAGTCATTCCTCAAAACAAGCGGACCTGCGCTCGCGCAGCGCTACGCAACGCGCAAGACCGAAACCTGGCCGGCGGCAAAGGCCGCATTCCTGGTGATGAGCAAAGGCAAGGAGGGCGCGGACAAGATTTTCTCTCAGCTTCCCGATGCGTCTTTGCGCGAAATGGTCGACGTCGTTCTCGAAGGGATGATCGCACAGGAAATCCCCATCGGCGAATGCGGCAAAATCGATAATTTCGTCCGCCTATTAGCGCCCTTGCCGCCAGAGAACACTGCCGAGCTGGTCGCGCTGATGATCGGCATGGCCACTGCCGAAAAGGTCGTGAAGCCGGGCAAGCTGGCGATCTGCAAGGGCTGAGACTGTGAACTCGATTCTGCCAGCCGATATCCTCGCGCTCGCGCGCCGGGTCGTCGAGGACAATGCAAAGCTCGGCCGCAAGATTGCCACGGCCGAAAGCTGCACGGGCGGCCTGGTCGCTGCGGCGCTAACCGAAATTCCCGGTTCGTCCGCCGTGCTTGACCGGGGGTTCGTGACCTATTCGAACCAATCGAAGCAGCAGATGCTGGGCGTCGCCGAAGACATCATCGAATCGCTGGGCGCGGTTTCGGTGGCGACCGCCTGGGCCATGGCTCAAGGCGCGATCAAGCACAGTCTGGCCGATGTCGCGGTGGCGATCAGCGGAGTTGCCGGGCCAGACGGCGGAACCGCGCAGAAGCCGGTAGGCACGGTGGTCTTCGCCAAGGCGGAACGCGGCAAGGCCGAGATCAATGCCGAGGAGATGCGGCTCGAAGGTGAAGGTCGCGGCGAAATCCGCTACAGGGCGGTGCTGGTCGCGCTGGAGCTTTTGCTGCCGTAGAGCTGCGCCGCGCGCTCTTCGAATGCGGCCACCATCTTTCGGAAAGCCTTGTCGAAATATTGCCCTGCCAGCTTTTCGAACAGCGTATTGCGGAACGCGAAATCGACATGGAAATCGACCTCGCAGCTGTCCGGGCCCAAGGCCCGAAACTTCCAATGATTGTCGAGATCACGCAAAGGCCCATCGACGTAATGAACCCGGATTTCCGTCGGACGCTGCTTCTCGACGCGTGAAGTGAGCTTCTCGCGCAGCGCCTTGAAGCCAACCAGCATATCGGCGATCATTTCGCTTTCGCTGTCGGAGCGAACCCGTGTCGCGACCACCCACGGCAGGAACTCGCCATAGCGGCCGACATCGGCGACAAGGTCGTACATCTGTTCCGCGCTGTAAGGCAGCACGCGGGTCTGCTGGATGCCGGGCATCAGCGCGTGGCCTTCGCCAGTTGTGCCTCTCTTGCCGCGCGCATCTGGCGGAAATCGTCGCCCGCGTGATAGCTGGATCGGGTCAGCGGCGAGCTTGCGACTTGCAGGAAGCCTTTGGCGCGCGCGATCGCGCCGTAAGCATCGAACGCCTTGGGGGTGACGTATTCGATCACCTCGGCATGCTTGGGCGTGGGTCGCAAGTATTGCCCCATCGTCAGGAAATCGATGTCGGCGCAGCGCATGTCGTCCATAACCTGATGGACTTCGAGCCGCTGCTCGCCCAACCCCAGCATCACTCCAGACTTGGTGAAGATCGATGGATCGTGACGTTTCACCTCCTCGAGCAGGCGCAGCGAGGCGTAATATCGCGCGCCGGGCCGGATCGTGGGATAGAGGCGCGGCACTGTCTCGAGGTTGTGATTATAGACATCGGGGCGCGCGGCAACGATTGCCTCAACCGCGCCCCGCATCCGCCCGCGAAAATCGGGGGTGAGGATTTCGATGGTGGTGACCGGCGTGGTGCGGCGCAGCGCCTCGATCACCTTGACGAAGTGCCCCGCCCCGCCATCGGGCAAGTCGTCGCGGTCGACCGAGGTGATGACGATATGTTCAAGCCCCAGCTCGGCGGCAGCCTCGGCGACATGGTCGGGTTCCAGCGGATCGACCTTGCCGGGCATGCCCGTCTTGACATTGCAGAACGCGCAGGCGCGCGTGCAGGTGTCTCCCAAGATCATTACCGTGGCGTGCTTGTTCTTCCAGCATTCGCCGATGTTCGGGCAGGCGGCTTCCTCGCAGACGGTATTGAGGCCCAGCCGCCGCATCAGCTCGCGCGTTTCGCCGAAGGCAGGCGATGTCGGCGCGCGGACCCTGATCCAGTCAGGCTTGCGCTGCGGGTTCTGCGCGGGCGGGTTCGAAAGGTCGTTCATGCGCTTGCAGATAGTCCTGATCCTGGTTCCTGCCAATGGGGACGACGGTCAGCTTGCAAGCGCTAAACGCAACGCTTAACGCACCGCCTATGGATCTGTCGGCGCTCAATATCCTCACATCACCGGTCATACTCTTTTTCGTCCTGGGGATGATCGCGGCAGCCGCTAGGTCAGACCTCGCGATTCCAGAACCCTTCGCCAAGGTGATGTCGATCTATCTGATGGTCGCCATCGGGCTGAAAGGCGGGGTTGCTGTCGCCAGTTCCGGGATTGGCATCGAAATAGCGACGATCATTGTCGCCGGCGGCTGCCTCAGTTTCTTCATTCCCTTCTACGTTGCCGCAATTCTTCGCCGCTTTGGAAAGCTGGATGCGGTAAATGCAGGGGCCGTTGCGGCGCATTACGGGTCTGTGAGCGTAGTAACTTTCGTTACGGCGGGCGAAATCCTCGCGCTTCAGGCGATGCCGATCCCCGGCTACATGGTTGCGGTGCTCGCGGTCATGGAAACGCCTGCGATCCTCTCCGGCCTGCTCCTGGCTCGGCGCGGATTGTCTGGCGATACCCGAATTGCCGAGGCCGGCCATGAGCGCGGCGATCTCGTTCGCGAGGTTTTCCTCAATGCTTCGGTGGTTTTGCTGATCGGCAGCTTCGTGATCGGCATCATCGCTGGGCCTGACGGATTCTCTGAAGTGAAACCGTTGTTCGATACCGGCTTTAAGGGCGTCCTCTGCCTGTTTCTGCTCGATATGGGCTTGTTAGCGGCGCGCCGTCTTCGCGAATCGAGGTCGCTCACCTGGCGGCTGGCATGTCTGGCGATCGCATTTCCGTTATTGAACGGGACCTTGGGGACAGTCATCGGCGTTGCACTCAGCCTCGATGCCGGAACCGCCGCTGCGCTTGGCGTCCTGTGCGCGAGCGCGAGCTACATCGCAGTCCCGGCCGCCATGCGCATGGCCCTGCCGCAGGCCGACCCAGGGATCTACCTTGCCATGTCGCTGAGCATCACATTTCCCTTCAATATCCTTTTCGGGATCGGTCTCATCGCATGGCTGGCGCGGGCGCTTACCGGGGGCTAGTGGACCAGCATGGCCGAAACTGTCATCCGCAAACGTATCGAAATACTCACCGACACGGCGCTGGTCCGCCGCGTGACTGCGGCCATCGATTCGGTGGGCATCACCGGCTGGACAATCCTGCCAGTCAGCGCTGGCAAAGGGCGCGAGGGCCTCTGGCACGAAGAGCATGTGACCGGCACCGACAAGTCGCTGGTGCTGACCGTGGCGTCGCAGGACCGGGCTGCTGCGCTTGCGGACGCGCTCGCGCCGGTGCTCACCAGTCACGGTCTCCTGCTTACCATGTGGGACGTCGAAGTTATCAGGGGTGATCGTTTCTGATGGATGCGCACGAAAGACTGATTGCAGGCTATCACCGCTTCCGGAAAACCGGCTGGTCGCCTTACCGCGAACGCTGGAGTGAGCTTCGCGAAGGGCAGCAGCCCGAGGTCATGGTAATCGCCTGCTCCGACAGCCGGGTCGATCCCGCCCAGATCTTCGATGTCGCTCCCGGTGAGGTGTTCGTGGTGCGCAATGTCGCCGCGCTGGTCCCGCCGTTTGAAACCGCGCCCGGCCATCACGGCGTTTCAGCCGCGCTCGAATTTGCGGTGCAAGTTCTTAGAGTGAAGGAAATCGTGGTCATGGGCCACGGCATGTGCGGCGGCTGCAAGGCGGCGCTGACGCAGGAACTGCACGGAGCCGAGCCCGGCCAGGGCGGCTTCATCGCTGACTGGATTGCGATGCTCGACGAAGTGCGCGAACCGATCGCTCACGAGCATGGCACCGAAAGCCGGGAAGCCGAACGCGAAATGGAGCTCGCCGCGGTGCGGGTAAGCCTCGCCAACCTGATGACCTTCCCCTGCATCCAGGCCAAGGTGGGCAAGGGATCGCTCAAGCTGCGCGGTGCATTCTTCGCAATATCAGACGGACTGCTGCATCTGATGGACGCCGAGACCGGACAATTCGCTCCGGTAGAGTGAGCATGGGCCTTCCGCGCAAGGAAAAGGGGCGGTCCTTGCGGGCCGCCCCTTTCGTTTCCGGTCTTGCCTGCCGTGCTTACTTGGCAGGCGCGGTTGCTGCCGCAGCGAGCGGATTGGCCTTGCTCGCGGCATAGCCTCCCCAAAGCCTGGCGAGCGCGGTGCGCGGCCCGGTCACCTTGGCGAAACTGGCCTGGGCATCGGCGTATTTGCCTTGATCGAACTGCGCAATGCCGAGGCGGGTGAGCGTACGATTGGCATCGACACCGGTCTTGGCCAGCGCAAGCTTGTAAAGCTCTTCGGCCTGCGCGGCCTTGCCGTAGCTCAGCAGCGCATCGGCAGCGCCGGAGATCGTCGTCTCGGTCGCCGAAGCCTTGCGGGCATCGGCCTCGTAGCCAGGGAGCGACGCCTTGTCGGCAGCGAGGCGGCCGCTGGCCTGCGCCTTCATGTCGGCCACGAAAGTGTCGCTCGCGCGCAGCTTGCCCGAGGCAACGCCAGCCGCGATCACGTCAAGCGTCTCGCCGGGCAGACGGCGCGGATCGGCTGCCTCGATATATTCAATATAGTCGCGCGTCTCAGCGTAGCTGTTGGCCCGGCCCATCAGCCGCATCAGGTCGAGCGTGTCCTGTCCGCCATAGTTCGCAAGCTCGCGCACGATGGTCGCGGCGATGCCGACATTCTGGCTGGTGGGATGATCCTTGATCAGTAGAGCGCCAAACTCGGCTGCTTCGTTGACCGCCTTGGCCTTGTAAGCCGAGGAGAGGCCGCGCCGATACCAGTTCTCGGGAGCTGCCTGACCATTGACGCGGCTTGAGCTGATTGCGCTCTTGATCAGTTCCATGCCCTGCGGAACCTGCTTGTTGGTGATCAGGCTGTCGCCGAGATAGACCTTAAGGCTCGGGTCGGAATTGCCCGCGTCGATCGCCGCCTGAAGGTAGCGCTGGGCGCTCACGTGATCCTGCGCCTGATAGGCAAGCTGCCCAGCTGCGGCATAGAGCTGCGGCAGGGTAGCCGGATCGGCCATGCCGCTGTCGAGCATCAGGGCCAGACCCTGGCGCTGATATTCGGGTTTCTTGGCCTTGGAGCCGAGGTTGAGCAGCAGCGAACCGGCGGTGAACTTGTCGTCCGGACCTGTGGCGGCGGCAATCGCGGCATCCACGGCGGCCTTGGCGGCTCCCTCGGTCGCGGCGTCGCCCGCCACTACGGCATTGACGGCGGTCTGCGCGGGCTGTGCGGCGGCAATGAAGCCCTTCGACAGCTTCAGCTTTGGCGCCTTGGCTTCCTTCGCAGCATGGGCTGCCTCAGGCGCGACGATGCCGCCAGCCAAGGCGGCGCCGAGGGCAAGGGTCACGGCGAGTGCTGCGCGTGACAGGACGGCGGAACGATTGGCCATGCGGGTGCGGGTCATTGGCAGTATCTCCTCTCAAACGCCGATGCGCGCGTAGGCCCGGCCCCGCGCGGATCGATCAAAACTCAATGGGGCCTAGTGGCGACGATTTCGCTCCAATGCAACAGGGCGCGCAATGCGGCCCCGCCACTGAACGCGCATTGAATGCCTCGCGCAGCAACGATTCAGCATGGGCGGGCGAATGTGGAAAAAGCGCCGGTTCCTGCCTGTTTCGGGCTGGCCGCGCTGGCATTGCCGCGCGCCATGGCCTAGGGCCAGTTCATGCAAGTCGAACTGACACGAAAATGCGGTAAGCGCGCGTGAGCGACGATACCGAAACCATCGATCCCACCGGTCCGGAGGGCGAGTACGAACGCATCGACATCGTCGATGAGATGAAGTCGAGCTACCTCGATTACGCGATGAGCGTGATCGTGGCCCGCGCGCTGCCTGACGTGCGCGATGGCCTCAAGCCGGTGCATCGCCGTATCCTGTTCGCGGCGCAGGAAGGCGGTATGGTCGCCGGCAGGCCCTATCGCAAGTGCGCCAAGATCGTCGGCGACGTGATGGGCAACTATCACCCGCATGGCGACAGCGCGATCTACTTTGCCCTGGTGCGCATGGCGCAGGACTGGTCGATGCGGGTGCCGCTGGTCGATGGCCAGGGCAACTTCGGCTCGATGGACCCGGACGATCCGGCCTCGATGCGTTACACCGAAGCGCGGCTCGCCAAGGTCGCCAATTCGCTGCTCGACGATCTCGACAAGGATACAGTCGATTTCGCAGACAACTATGATGGCTCGCGCCGCGAGCCGACCGTGCTTCCCGCGCGCTTCCCCAACCTGCTGGTCAACGGAGCGGGCGGCATCGCCGTCGGAATGGCGACCAACATCCCGCCGCACAACCTTGGCGAGGTGATCGATGGCTGCCTTGCCTACATCGACGATCCCACGATCTCGTCCGAACAGCTTTTCGAGATCATCCCCGGCCCCGATTTCCCCACCGCGCCGCTGATCCTTGGACAAGCAGGCGCGAGGTCCGCCTACATGACCGGGCGCGGCTCGATTATCCAGCGTTGCCGCCATGAGATCGAGGAAGGGCGCGGAGATCGGCGCTCAATCGTGCTCACCTCGATCCCCTATCAGGTCGGCAAATCGGGTCTGGTCGAAAAGATCGCCGAAGCGGCCAAGGACAAGCGCATCGAGGGCGTGTCCGACATTCGCGACGAATCGAGCCGCCTTGGCATGCGCGTCGTCATCGATCTCAAGCGCGATGCAACGCCGGAAGTCACGCTCAACCAGATCTGGCGGCACTCCCCGGCGCAATCGAGCTTTCCGGCCAACATGCTGGCGATTCGCGGTGGCCGCCCCGAAGTGCTGGGCCTGCGCGACATTATCGCGGCTTTCATCCAGTTCCGCGAACAGGTCATTACTCGGCGCACCAAGTTCGAGCTGAACAAGGCGCGCAACCGCGCCCATATTTTGCTGGGCCTTGTCGTCGCCGTCTCCAACCTCGACGAGGTTGTGGCGATGATTCGCGGCGCCTCCAATCCGGCTGAAGCGCGCGCCCGGCTGCTGGCCAAGGAATGGCCGATCGGTGAGATCGCGCCCTACATCCGCCTTGTCGAAGCGATCGAGCCCAGTGCCGATCAGGAAGGCGGCAGCTATCGCCTGTCCGAGGAACAGGTGAAGGCGATTCTCGATCTTCGCCTGCACCGCCTCACCGCGCTCGGTCGCGACGAGATCGGCGATGAATTGAAGGAACTGGCCACCCGGATCGAGGAATACCTCGCCATCCTGGGCGACCGGGCAAAGCTTTACGAAGTGATGCGCGAGGAACTGCGCGAAGTGCGCGATGCCTATGCCACTCCGCGCGTCTCCGAGATCACCAGCGCGGCCGACGGCATCGACGACGAGGACTTGATCGCGCGCGAGGACATGGTCGTTACCGTCACCATGGACGGCTATATCAAGCGCACCCCGCTCTCCACATTCCGCGCACAGAACCGCGGCGGCAAGGGCCGCGCAGGCATGGCGACCAAGGAAGAAGATGCCGTGTCGGAGATGTTCGTCACCTCGACGCACACGCCGGTGCTGTTCTTCTCCACCGCGGGCAAGGTCTATCGCCTCAAGGTGTGGAAATTGCCCGAAGGCGGACCGGCCACGCGAGGACGGCCGATCATCAACCTGCTGCCCGCGCTCGACGATGGCGAGGCTATCGCCACGGTTCTTCCGCTGCCCGAGGATGAGGACTGCTGGGGCGCGCTCAACGTCATGTTCGCCACTGCCAGGGGCGTGGTGCGCCGCAACTCGATGGCGACCTTCACTAACATTCGTAGCGTCGGCAAGATCGCCATGCGCTTCGACGAGGACAGCGACGATCGCCTGATCGGGGTTGCCTTGCTTACCGAGGGCGACGACGTGCTGCTTGCCTCAAGGCAAGGCAAGGCCATTCGTTTCCCGGCAGGCGACGTGCGTGAGTTCGTGGGAACATATGGCGCGGGCGTTCGCGGAATGCGGCTCGGCAAGGATGACGAGGTAATCTCGCTTTCGATCCTGCACCGGGTGGGGACTACTGCCGAAGAGCGCGAGGAATACCTGCGCTATGCGCCTTGGAAGCCCGAGAAGGATGGCGAAATGGCTGACCAGGCGCGCTTTGCCGAGATGGCCGAGCGTGAGCAGTTCATCCTTACGGTCTGCGCCAACGGCTATGGCAAGCTGTCCTCTGCCTATGAGTATCGGCGCACCGGTCGCGGCGGCCAGGGCATCACCAATATCGATAACATCGCCCGCAACGGCGCGGTCGTCGCCAGCTTCGCCGCAACCAAGGATGACCAGCTCATGCTTGTCACCAACCAGGCGAAGTTGATCCGCATCGGATTGGATTCACTCAGGGTTATCGGTCGCGGCAGCGCGGGCGTGCGGCTGTTCGACGTGGCCGATGGCGAAGCGGTGGTCAGCGCGGTGCGCATCGACGAGGATCCCGAGCCCGAAAACGAAGCCGAGGCAGCGATCGCTGAGGAGATTGCGGCGCGCGATTCGCACGAGACGATGCCCGAAACCGAGCCAGACCGCGACGATGCTACGCCGACTGAACCCGGCGCCGATGCCGACGACGCCGAGCCGGAGGAATGAGCGCGTTCCCCGGCGTCGCCTACAAGGTACTGACAGCGGCCCAGATGGCGCAATTCGAGCAAGACGGCAGGTTTGCCGGGGCACCGGTCGATTTGGCGGACGGATACATCCACATGTCGACCGTCGAGCAGCTTGGTGAAACCGTCGCGAAGCATTTCGCCGGGCAGGACGATCTGTTCGTCCTTGCCATCGATCTGGTCACTCTGGGCGACGCGGTGAAATGGGAGCCGTCGCGCGGCGGCGCTCTGTTCCCGCACCTTTACGCGTCGCTGCCGCGCTCCGCCGTAATCGCTCAGGCGCCGCTGTCTCGATGTCCGGATGGCGTGATCGCTCTTCCGGCCGCCGCAGCGTCAATCTGACAGCATGCACACCGCTTCGATGTTTGCGCCGTCAGGGTCGAGCACGAAAGCCGCATAGTAATTCGGCGCGTAATGGGGACGAAGGCCCGGTGCGCCGTTGTCCTTGCCGCCGCCTGCCAGCGCCTCGGGGTGGAAGCCGTCGACCTGCTCGCGGGTCTGGGCGGTGAACGCGACATGGATGCCCTCGCCGACCGCCTCGTTGTCGCCAATCCAGAACAGGCCGGAGTCGCCTTCGCCGCCATAGCCGATGGCCGTGCCGCCGCTTTCGGTCTGGTCCGGCCCGACCTGCATCGTCACTTTCATTCCTAAGGGTGCGAGTGCCCGGTCGTAGAACGCCTTCGCGCGTGCGATGTCGGTGACCGGGATGCCGACGTGATTGATCTCCATTTCAAAATCCTCGTCAGGTGGTTGTTGGCGTTGTAACGCGCTGCCATGCATCAGGTTCACATCATTGGCGGCGGCCTTGCAGGCAGCGAAGCGGCGTGGCAACTGGCGCGGCGCGGGATCAGGGTCCGACTTTCCGAGATGCGCGGTACGGGTGAGCGATCGCCCGCGCATGAGACTAACTTTCTTGCCGAACTTGTCTGCTCCAACAGCTTCCGTTCCGACGATGACGAGCACAATGCCGTCGGGCTGCTCCACCACGAAATGCGCGGCTGCCAATCGCTGATCATGAGCGCGGCCTCGGTGGCGCAGGTGCCCGCCGGATCGGCCTTGGCCGTTGATCGCAAAGTTTTTTCCGCCGAGGTCGAGCGCCGTCTGGCCGCCCTGCCCTCGCTCCAGATCGTGCGCGAGCGGGTCGATACCTTGCCAGCCGAGGGCCTCACGATCGTCGCCACCGGGCCGCTTACAGCTGCTGCCCTGGCGGACTGCATCGGCGCTGAGACGGGCATGCAAGGGCTTGCCTTCTTCGACGCGATCGCCCCGATAATCCACTACGATACTATCGAGATGGACCGGTGCTGGATGGCCTCCCGGTGGGACAAGGGAGAGACCAAGGATTACATCAACTGCCCGCTGACCAAGGAGCAATATCTCGCCTTTCATGCCGGACTGATCGCGGGCGAGAAAAGCGAATTCAAGGAGTGGGAAAAGGACACTCCCTACTTCCAGGGCTGCATGCCGATCGAGGTGATGGCCGAGCGCGGGCTCGACACCCTGCGCTTCGGACCAATGAAGCCGGTTGGCCTTGACAACCCGCACGATGCCACTCCCGAATTTCCGAAAGGCCGCTGGCCTCACGCCGTGGTGCAACTGCGTCAGGACAACAAGCTGGGCACGCTCTGGAACATGGTCGGCTTCCAGACGAAGCTGAAGCACGGCGCGCAAAAGGAGCTGTTCCGCACCATTCCCGGCCTCGAGAACGCCGAGTTCGCGCGGCTGGGCGGGCTGCACCGCAACACCTTCATCAATTCGCCGGTGCTGCTTGACCGGCAGCTGCGGTTGAAATCTGCGCCGCACATCCGCTTCGCCGGGCAGATCACCGGCTGCGAGGGCTATGTCGAGAGCGCCGCGATCGGCCTGCTGGCCGGATTGATGGCAGCGAGCGAGCTTTCGGGCCGCGACTGGACCTCGCCGCCGCGCACCACGGCGCTGGGCGCGCTGCTGTCGCATGTCACCGGTGATGCCGAGGCGGAGAGCTTTCAGCCGATGAATGTCAACTTCGGACTGTTCCCGCCGCTGCCCGATGTGAAGAAGAAGCAGCGCAAGCTTGCCTACACCGAGCGGGCCAAGGCTGATCTTGCCGGTTGGCTGCCCTTGCTGGCAAGTTGATCAGCAGCGGCATTTGGGAGCGGCGGACTTCTTCGGCTTGGTCGTGGCGAATTCCGCCGGCGACAGTTCCCGGTTCCGGTCGCGGTCCGCGCCGTCGAACTTGTCCACCGTGGCCCCGGCCCATTCCTCGAAAGTGAGCAGGTTGTTGCCATCGCGGTCGAGCTTGCGGAAGCCGGGCGTGCGGACCGAGAGCATCTCGTTGCGGGTGATGCGCCCGTCGCGGTCGCGGTCATAGCGCCAGAAGCGGCGCTGCTCGCGCGTGATCGCGGTGGCTTCGGGCGGCGCAGGCCCCAGCTTGCCGCCCACATCGGCGGAGGGCAAAGGCGCGGGCGCGCTGGCGGCAGCCGGGAAATCCTCGGGCGCGGACGGCGGCTGCCCGGCGTCGATCTCGGCGCGGCCCTGCCACCAGAACAGCCCGGCTGACACGAACAGCAGCGCGGCCAGTGCGCCAAGGACGATACGGTTCATTTGCCCCTTCCCCTTTCTTGCGCGATCTTACAGCACCTTACCTTCCGAGCAATCCGATCCGCATCGCTCGCAGCAGCGAGCCGGGGTTATCGGCCGCCTTTCCCTTTGTCGCGGCATCGCGCGCAAGCCCGTAAAGCACCGCCAGTGGGCGCAGCGCGCGCGGCAAGGCAATCCGGCTCCACTCAAGTTCCCGCATCAGCCTGGCGGCCGTCTCGCGTTCGCCGGGATCGGTGAGCCGCGCGGCAAGGTCGGCAAGCGCCCAGCCCTCACCCGCCGCCTGGGCGTCTTGCTGAGCGCCGGGGCATCCCGCCAGACGCGCCAGCGCCGCCGCAGCCGCTCCCCTGCCTTGGCAGAAGGCGCGCATCGCATCAGCATCGAGCGTTTCGGGCTCTGCGAGGTTCTCCCAGCCGTCGACCAGAGCGATCAGTCCGGAAGCATGCTCGCCCCAGCACTCGATCAGCGCCATCAATGGCTCGCCGGTCGGCCGGTCCTGCGCCTCGCGCGCCAGCATGTCGCGCCACCACGCGAGCCTGATTTGCGCCAGCATCGGCTCGCTCGAACTTCGCAGCACACCCGCCAGCCGGGCATCGAGCGCAAGCAGCGCTAGCCATGCCCGGCGCACCCGCCCCGGCGCATAGGCAAGCGCCAGTCGGTGCAGGTTCGGCAGGGTTTCAAGCAGATCATCCATCGCCAACGCCTTGCCTTGGCGGGCCTGCAATACGCCACAAAAATCGCGCGGATTTCCCCGTTTAAACCATGCCAAACCGTCTATCCGAATCGCCGGTTAACCGCCCGATCTGGCCCGGACGAACGCTGTTCGTCGTCGGCAGCAGATCTCCAACAACCTCATTTTCCGGGATAATCGCGCGGCAAAATTGTGATTTGTTAACCAAGGCTTTTCATCGGTCCCTTACAACGTTGGCTCTATCGACCGATCTAATCATCGACTGAATGTACCGCAGAAGGCCGAAAACATGATAATGGCTATCCGCACCCTCATGCGCAAACTGTCCCGGAATCTGGGAGGCAATGCTGCCATGCTGGTCGCTCTCGGACTGCCGGCATTGATCGGCGGTACCGGCCTCGCCGTGGATATCGGCCAGTGGTATCTTTGGAAACGCGATCTTCAGCTTGCGGTCGATCAGGCCGCCTTGGCCGGCGCGTGGGCGCGCACCCAGACAGCGACCGAAACCGCCTATGCCAGCCGGGCCACGCAGGAATACAACGCCAACCTGGGGCTGGTGTCCGACTTCGCGTCGGCGCCGACCATAGCCCTGGCCGACTATGCCGGGGGCGACGACAACAGCGTCACCGTTTCGGCGTCTGCCACGCGCAGGCTGCCCTTCACCGGCATGTTCCTGCCCGAACCCACCGTCGTCACGGTGCATGCGCAGGCCCAATATGCCGAGGGCGCCACCTTCACCAGTTGCATCGTCTCGCTCGACGAGGACGACGACGGCACCATTACCATCAGCGGCACCGCGCTGCTTACGGCGCGCTGCGGCATTGCTGCGCTTTCGACATCGGACCAGTCGATCATAATCAACGGCACGCCGGAAATCGATGCGGGCTGGGTGCTTTCGCGCGGCGGCATCGACGACTGGCTCTCGGTCCACACCGATGACGAGATCCACGAATATCTTGACGGCCTGTTCGATCCCTTCGCCGAGCTTTCCCCGCCCAATCCGGCGGAAAGCCAGGTCTCGCGCACCTATACCTGCGTCAAGGGAACGACGACGACCCGGGCGGACCGCAACAACAAGACGACCATAACTTATACCTACTGGCGCGGCGCCGATTACAACACGGCGACGCAGACCAATTACAACCGCGCCAAGGTTCCTGAAGTCACCGAGGCGATGGAAACCTACGTGATCGTGTCCAATGACACCGTGGCGGGGGTTACCTATACCACCACGACCACGTGGACGATGCTCAACAACTCTGCGCAGAATTCGCTGTGGGAGAAGAAGCAGACCGTTGTCGCGACGACCATCTCCAACGTTTCCAAGAAGACGGATCCCGATTTCGCATCGCTTATGCCGGGCACCTACACCGATATCAAGGTGGCCTGCCCGACCAGCCTCGCCAAGGGCGTCTACGTGATCAACGGCGGCTCGCTTGAGATCACCGGCCAGTATCCGGTGGTCGGTAACGGCGTGATGTTTATTCTCAAGAACGGCGCCAGCCTCAAGATCACCGGCGGCTCTAACATCAACCTGACCGCGATGCAGGCGTCCGATCTCACCGCCAGAGGCGTGTCCGCCGACGATGCCAACAAGCTTGCCGGCATGCTCGTGTTCGAGGATCGCAATTCGCAGGGCAACAACGGCAACAGGATCAACGGCAACTCGTCGACCGTGCTCAACGGCACGATTTACCTGCCCAAGAGCGGTATCCAGTTTTCCGGAACCGCATCGGTGACGAGCCAGTGCCTGATGATCGCGGCACTGACCATCGAATTCACCGGCACCACCGACATGAGCACGTTCTGCCCGGCGGGCCTGACCAACGACGATGTCGTCGCTAACGAGATCAGCAAGGTGACGCTGGTCGTATGATGGCCTTGCCCCGCCTTCTCGCCGCGCTGCGCTCGGACAGGTCCGGTTCGGTCCTGGTCGAGACGGCGTTCGTCGGCCCGATCGTGATCCTGATGAGCCTTGGCGCATTTCAGGTCGGCTCGATGGTCGCGCGCAACAGCGAGCTGGTGGGCGCGGTCGGCAGTACGAGCAGCACCAGTTCGACCTCGGGCGGCAGCACCAGCACCAGCTCGACATCGGGCGGTACTTCGAGCACCAGCACGACTTCGGGAGGCACTTCCACCAGCACGACCACGGGCGGGAGTACCACTACGGGCGGTACCAGCACAACCAGCACGACTTCGGGCGGCACCAGCAGCTGGGGCGGCAGCAGCACAACCTCGGGCGGCACGTCGAGTACCACTACGACCTCGGGAGGTGCCTCCAGCAGCAGCTCGACTACGGGCGGTAGCAGCAGCCGGGGCGGGAGTAGCAGCCGGGGCGGCGGCTGGCGCTGGCCCTAGGTGCGGTAGCAGACCTTCCTGACCGCCTCGGCAATCCGCGCCGCGTCGATCAGCGCAGCCTTCTCGAGGTTTGCGGCGTAGGGCAGCGGTACGTCCTCGTTGCACACACGCATCACCGGCGCATCAAGGTCGTCGAAGCCCTGTTCCATGCACAGCGCGATCACTTCCGACGCGATCGAGCATGTCGGCCAGCCTTCCTCGGCGACCACCATGCGGTTGGTTTTCGCCAGGCTGGCGAGGATCGCCTCGCGGTCGAGCGGGCGCAGGGTCCTCAGGTCGATCACCTCCGCCTCAATCCCCTCGCCCGCCAGCGCCTGCGCAGCCTCGAGCGAGATCCCGACGCCGATCGAATAGGTCACGATGGTCACGTCACGGCCTTCGCGTACAACCCGCGCCTTGCCGATCGGCACGATGTGATCGTCGCCTTCGGGAACCTCGAAACTGCGCCCGTAGACAAGCTCGTTTTCAAGGAACACGACCGGGTCTTCGGAGCGGATCGCGGCCTTCAGAAGTCCCTTGGCGTCATCGGCCGAATAGGGCGCGATCACTACGAGGCCCGGCACGCTGGCGTACCAGGGCGCGTAGTTCTGGCTGTGCTGCGCGCCGACGCGGCTGGCCGCGCCGTTGGGGCCGCGAAACACCACCGGGCAGCGCATCTGTCCGCCCGACATGTAGTGGGTCTTGGCAGCAGAATTGACGATGTGGTCGATCGCCTGCATCGCGAAGTTGAAGGTCATGAATTCGACGATCGGCCGCAGGCCGCCCATTGCCGCGCCGGTGCCGATGCCGGCAAAGCCATATTCGGTGATTGGGGTGTCGATCACGCGGGTGTCGCCGAATTCCTCGAGCAAGCCCTGCGTCACCTTGTAGGCACCCTGATACTGGGCAACCTCCTCTCCCATGACGAAGACGCGCGGATCGGCGCGCATTTCCTCGGCCATCGCGTCGCGCAGCGCCTCGCGCACGGTCATCGTGCTGGTTGCTCCGCCCTGCGGCGCATCGGCGGACGGTGCGGGTGCAGGTTTTTCATCGCGCGCAATCTCGGGTTCGGGCGGGGCTTGCGCCCCTGCGGAGGCAGGAGCCTCGGCTGGCGGCGATTTCTCTTTGGAGGCCCCTGCCTGCGCAGGAGCTTCCGAATCGTCTCCTTCGAGCACAGCGATGACCGTCCCGACCTTCACGTTCTGCGTGCCTTCGGGGACCATGATCGCGCCGATCGTGCCCTCGTCGACGGCTTCGAATTCCATCGTCGCCTTGTCGGTCTCGATCTCGGCGAGAATATCGCCCGAGGCGACCTCGTCGCCCTCCTTGACGAGCCAGCGCGTGAGTGTGCCTTCTTCCATGGTGGGAGAGAGCGCGGGCATCTTGATCTCGGTCGCCATCAGCCGCGCTCCACCAGAACATCGGTATAGAGTTCGGCAAGTTCCGGTTCGGGCGAGCTTTCGGCAAAATCGGCAGCTTCGCCGACCACCCCGCGGATCCGCTTGTCGAGCGCCTTTAGGCTCTCCTCGCTTTCGCCCAGTTCGATGAGTTCCTTCTTCGCCCGTTCGATCGGATCGTTATGCTCGCGCACGTCGTCGACCTCGGCGCGGGTACGGTACTTGGCCGGGTCCGACATCGAGTGGCCGCGATAGCGATAGGTGTTGAGCTCCATCAGCACCGGGCCATTGCCGCCGCGGACATGAGCAAGCGCCAGTTCGGCTGCCTGGCGCACCTCGAGCACGTCCATGCCGTTGACGTCCATGCCGGGGATACGGAACGCGGTGCCGCGGCGGTGGAAATGGGTCTCGGCCGAGGAACGCTTGGACGCGGTACCCATCGCGTACTGGTTGTCCTCGACCACGAAGATGATCGGCAGCTTCCACAGGCTCGCCATGTTGAAGGTCTCGTAGACCTGGCCCTGGTTGGCCGCGCCGTCGCCGAAATAGGCGATGCACACCCCGCCATCACCGCGATACTTGTGCGCAAAGGCAAGCCCCGCGCCAAGCGGCACCTGCGCGCCGACGATGCCGTGACCACCGTAAAAGCGCTTCTCGGTGCTGAACATGTGCATCGAGCCGCCCTTGCCCTTCGATATGCCGGCCTGCCTGCCGGTCAGCTCGGCCATGATGATCTTGGGGTCGAGGCCGTAGGCGAGCATGTGGCCGTGATCGCGGTAGCCGGTGATGACGCTGTCACGCTCCTGATCGAGCGCCGATTGCAGCCCGACCGCGACCGCTTCCTGTCCGATATAGAGATGGCAGAAGCCGCCGATCAGGCCGAGCCCGTAAAGCTGCCCTGCCTTTTCCTCGAAACGGCGGATCAGCAGCATCTGCTCGTAGAAGCCGATCAGCTCGTCCCTAGTGGCCTTGTAGCGCGGCGATTTGGCGTGAGCCGTCTGCAGGCTGCGCAGCTCGAAATCGGGATCGGATGCGGCTTCTGCCTCGGCCTGCTTCGGCTTTGCGGATTTCGGCTGGGCGGCTCGTGGCAAGGTTGGCTCCCGTGACGGACACTGTGGACCCAATATAGAGCCCTGTGCGAATGCTTGAAGGCTTATTCGCGACGATATCGGAAGCTTTATCGGTTGTGGCCGCGTGGAGCAGGCTCAGTCGAGCAGGATCACCATCTCGTCGGGATGCACGACGTTGAGCCGGTCGCGCAACAGCTGGCCGGCAAGATCGGGATCGACATTGCGCGGATCGAGCAGGTTCACCCGGTTGCGCAGGCTTTGCGATTCGCGCTCAAGGCTTGCCACCTGTGCCTTGCGCAGTTCGAGCAGACGCTGGTTTTCGCTCCACGCGAGGATCCCGCTCGGCCCGGCAATCGCGAAACCGCCCATGACCAGCAGCGCCAGCAAGGCGAGGCCCTGGGACATGCTTTCGCGAGGCAATTTGTGACGGGGCCGGGACAACTTCATAAATTCATAGAATCACAGTTGATTCGCCGATTCAAGCGCTAATGCGCAATTCCTTGGCCAGATGCGACGAGCCGCCGATTGACCGGCCCGCCGATAGAGTTCATTCTTTGATCAATGCGCACAGACGCAGGAGGAGAGCAAGCCATGAACCATCCTCTCGGCAGCGATATACGGCCGATCGAGCCATTCGGCCTCGAAGTGCGGTTCGATCTCTCGCGCGGACTTTCGCCGCAGGACGGTGCAACGCTGAAAGATCTGTTCTACAAGCACAAATTGCTGCTGTTTCGCGGCCAGACCCTGACCCGCGACGAGCAGTTCGGCGTACTCGAACATATCGGCCCGGTCGACCGCGCCAGCCCGCTCGACTATGTGATGCCCGACGATCCGGTGCTCGGCACCCGCCATCTCGCCTTCCATTCGGACATGCATTTCGCGCCCTTCCCCGCCGAGGGCGTTTCGCTGCTTGCCCTCGATGTCGAGGAGCAGCCGACATATACCGCCTTCGTCGACGCCGCTGACGCTTGGCGCCGACTTCCGGCAGACGTGAAGCAGCGGCTCGAAGGCAAGCGCAGCGTGCGCGCCGCGACCCCCGGCGTCTATGAAGACGAGCTTCCCTATGACTTGCCCGAGGGCATGCATTCAATGGAACGCGAAGTGGTGATGGTCCACCCCGAAACCGGCGAGCCGATCGTCTATGTCGCGCGGTGCAGCACCTCGCGCATCGTCGGGCTTGGCCGCGAGGAAAGTTCGGAGTTGCTCCACAGGCTCTACGATACGATCTACGATGAAGCGCACATGCTCAAGCATTGGTGGCGCGACGGCGACCTGCTGATTTGGGACAATCTCGCGCTCCAGCACGCGCGCCCTTCGATCGAAGGTATCACCCGCAGGAAGCTGCAGCGCGTGACCATCGCCACGCACGAGCAATCTTCGCAGATCCCCAAAAGCTATGTCTCGCCGGTCGATGTCGATAACTGGCAAGTGAAGGAAGGCGCGAAATGAGCGGATCGCTTGAAGGCTTCGAGGAACTGGTCGGGGCCTGGGAGCTGCGCTCGTGCACGTCCACCCTGCCCGACGGGACGCAGGAGCACATGTACGGATCGGCTCCCATCGGGGTTATCATGTATTCGCCCGACGGCTGGATGAGCTGCTACATGGCGGGCGGCGGCGAACCCGATCCGGGGGGCACACTGACGGGCCGCACCGGCTATTACGGTCCCGTGGTGATGCGCCCCTCAGACAAGGTAGTTGAGCATCACGTCCGCCACTCGACCAGCGATTTCATGCTCGGCACCGTGCAAGAGCGCGGCTACCGGATCGAGGGCGATACCCTGATCCTGTCGGCGGCGATGAACGGCAAGCAGATCGAGGTCGTCTGGACCCGAGACCGGGCCTGACTCGATCCTAACGCCCTGCCTTGTCCTTGCTGTCGGTGGCGCGGATGCCTTCGCGCACTGCGCGCCATTGCTCGTCGCCCCAGTCCTTGCTCTGGTCCCATAGCGGCGCGGCCACCGCCTGATACCCTGCCCCGTCGATCGCAATCGACTGACCCGATATGAACCCGCTGCCCGGACCGAGCAGGAAGGCGACGAGATTGGCCATTTCGGCGGGCTGGCCGACGCGGCCCATGGGGTTGGCCTTGCTCTTGCCGGCTTCGGCCTCGGCACTGGCGGACCGGCCCGGCAACAGCCGCGCGTGCGCGCCTTCAGTGGGGAATGGACCGGGGCTGACGGCGTTAAAGCGGATTCCGCGATTGCCCCATTCGACCGCGAGCGTCTGTGACATGTTCTCGATGCCCGCCTTGGCCATCGAGCTTGGCGCGGTGAACGGGCCGCCGTTCTGCGCATTCCGCGCGGTAATCGAGACCACCGACGCGCTGGTGCCCTCGGCCAGCCAGCGCTTGCCGCAGCCCAGCGTGACCATGAAGGTGCCCTTGAACACGATGTTGGTGATCGCCTCGAAACCCTTGATCGAAAGGTCCTCGGTGCGGCTGATGAAATTGCCCGCCGCGTTGTTTACCAGTCCCGTAAGCGGACCGCCTTCCGCCCAGATCGCATCGAGCATCGCGCTGATCGATTCCTCCGAGCGGATGTCGCAGGCAAGCGTGCTGACCTTGCCGGGAGCGACGGCATTGATTGCCGCTGCTGCTTCTTCCAGCACCGCAACCCGCCTGCCGCAGATGAACACATGCGCGCCCAGCGCGGCGCAGCCGCTGGCAATCATCCGCCCGATGCCGGTGCCGCCGCCGGTGACGAGAATGCGCTCACCTGCCAGCAGGCCGGGTTTCAGCATCAGGTCGTCGGCGGTCAGCGGCGTGAACATCGCAAAATCCTCTATGGTAGTGACGCCAGATGGCACAGCCATGGCCTGATTGCCAAGGATCGGGGCTGCAGCTAATACGTCCGCGCGTGCGCCCGTAGCTCAGCAGGATAGAGCACCAGATTCCTAATCTGGGGGCCACAGGTTCGAATCCTGTCGGGCGCACCATTTTTCAATTACTTAACCTAATTGAAACGTTGCGCCCAAGCTCCAAGGTAACGACATAGGTATCACTTCGGCATATGAGGGTGGTTGCGCTTTCAATTATTGTCCCCGCGATTCGAGCATTATCCGTTTGGAAATCTTCGCATCTAAGCCGCTGCGTTTCAGCTTTTTCGGTCTCGCGGCAATCAGTCAACGCCAATACGCGCACCTTCTGCTTAGCAAATAGCTCGCATCTGCTCGATCTTGTCGCCGGGCAAGCGAGCGCCCGCTAAGTTGGACTGACCGGAAAGTCTGCTCTCAGAGGCGCCGATTTGGATAGCGGACGTTCCAGAAGATGAGACGGCGTGTCAGCTTCGCGCCCTCCTTCAAGACCTTTAGCCCATCGCGTTTGAATCCCGAAAACGGCCATTCGTTCTTGAGCGACTCTCGCGGCAGTAAGCGATCGTCGAAACGTTGAGTGGTCATGGCGAGCGCTTCGTCGCTGCCACCTGCGATGCATCAGGGGTACCTTGTTCGGTGAACACCTGGACGGGCAGAGGTTGTTGAGCTTCGGGCTGATCTGGGCCGGCCTGGCCGTCTATATCGTGAGCAGTTTCCTCGATCGGTCGGCACAGCGGGTTGCCTGAAGATAATCGACAGCAGATTCGATGCGGCTTTCATCCATCCTCAAGCCTAAGACAGGGAGCCCGCCGCAGCGGACTCCCTTCATTACGCGTCCGGATTATCAAAGAGCGACGATACCGCCGTCGATCTTGGTAATCGCGACGATCGCCGAGCGAGGGCGGGTCGTGGCAGGCGCGCTACCCGTCTGGCTCGCGGGCCAGTTGCTTGACGGTGCGGCAGTCGTGCCGTTCTCGCCTGGGTGCTGGATGCCGACGAACAGCGTGCGCCCGTCGGGGGTGGAATCCACGCCGGTGATTTCACATTCCTTCGGGCCGATCAGGAAGCGCTTGAGCGTCGCGTCGGTCGCAGGAGCGCCTACGCGGGTGCTCTGCTGCCCGCTGGTGCCGTTCGCACCCGAATTGGTAATGGTCCTGACACTGCCGTCGCCGACAGTCCCGGGCATTGCAGCAAGCATCTGGTTGTTGGTGCGGTCGGTGAAGGCGCCGTCATCGGTCTCGATCCACAGCACCGGCTTGACTAGGCCCGAGGCGTTCTGTGGCCGCGCGAACCACAGGCCGTCGGGGCTCGAGAAATCGTTGTCGGCGGTCAATCCCGACAAGTTGACATTGGCCGGGCTGGCCTCGATCGAATCGGCACCGAACAGATAGATGTCCCACGCGAAATTGGTCGCAGCCGGATCGTCGGCGCCCTCGCGCAGGCGCAAAATGTGGCCGTTGGGATTGCCGAACTGGTTGGTCGCACCGCGCGGATCATTGTAATGGCGCGGATTGGCCGCGTCGGTGCCGGTGATCGGACGCAGCGCGGCGTTATTGTTGGTCAGCGACACGTACATCTCGCCAGTGACCGGGTTGATCGCCGTCCATTCGGGGCGATCCATCGCGGTTGCCTTCACCGCGTCGGCGGCAAGCCGGGTGTTGACCAGGATGTCGTTCTGATCGGCGAAAACATAGGCCGGGTCGGTCGCGGTCGCTGCGCGATCGGGAACCTGTCCGAACACCAGCGGCAGCCACTGGCCTGTGCCATCGGCAGCGAACTTGGCAACATAGATCGTGCCGGCATCGAGATACTTGTCGCCCATCGCCATGCGGTTGGACGATTGCGCGTCCGCTTCGCTCCAGCTCGCGCTGGACACGAACTTGTAGAGATATTCACCGCGCGAATCGTCGCCGAGATAGACGGCGAGCTTCTTGCCGGCAGTAGCCTTGCCGAACCACGCACCTTCATGAGCGAAGCGGCCAAGCGCGGTACGTTTGCGCGGCGCAAGGCTCTTGTCATAGGGATCGAGCTCAAGGCACCATCCGAACTGGTTGGGTTCATTGCGAAAGTCGTCAGTGGCGCTGGCGCCGGTCGCGCGTGCGTCCCAGCGGCGGAACAGGGTGCCGGACGAACCGGCCACCGTGGACCAGGCATTGTTGCCGATATTGCTGGTCACGCCATAACGGCGCAGCGAGGTGAGTTCGCGCGGGGTGCGCGCGGCATTGTCTGTGCCCGCGCCCGCATCGTCGCGGCGGAAATAGAACGCCCAGTTTTCCTCGCAGGTGATGTTGGTGCCCCACGGCGTGTGGCCGTTTGCGCAATTGTTGATGGTGCCGCGGCCTTGTGTGCCGTCGGCCGAAAATGCGGTGCAAAGCCAGGTCGAGCCGCGAACCGGTCCATTGAACACGACTGGCGTGTTGGGCGTGATACGACGGTTGAACTGGCTGTCCTGTACATAGGACCAGGCGCGGTTGCCGTTGTCGCGATATTCGACGATCGAAACACCGTGCGCCTCGATTTCCTTGAGCGCCTCTACCTCGGGGCGCGGCCCGGCTGCGAGATTGGTCGGGCCTGCCGGGTGGAGGTACTGGATGTTGAGGTTCTCGTGGTTTTGCACGATCAGCCCGCGTGTCGAGCTATTGTCGTCTCGCGCGCCGGCAGCGTTGAGCCCGTACCAGTAGAGCGCGTCGCCATGATCGCCGATGCGCTGCGCATAGTTGGTGTCGCTGCCGTCGTTGGCAAAGGCCGGTACGCCCGCCGCGATCGGATCGCCGAGCCGGCCCATGACGGTCACGGTGTAGCCAGCAGGAACTGTGACAATGTCGTCACGGTTCTTGGCGAGCGAGGTGAAGCCAAGCGCGGCCGGGCTGATGGTCACCGTGGTTGTCGCAGTGGTGGCCTTGCCCTTGTCGTCCGTCGCTGTGAAGGTGAAGGTCAGCGGCGTATCAGCGGCAACGCTGGGCGCAAGGAACTTGGCGCTGTTGGTGCTGGCGCCTTCGAGGGTAACGGTCGGGCCTCCGGTTTGGGTCCAGGCGACGCTGCTCACGGTCTTGTCGTCGGTGGCGGTGCCGACCAGTGTGACCACGCGGCCCGAACGCGATGCGCCGTTCTGGCCCGCGCTTACGACCGGTGCTTCGTTCTCGTCGTCGCAGGCGGTGAGTAGCGAGGTGCCCATGAAGGCCAGCGCCGTCGCCGAAAGGCCGCCCATCAGAGTCTGACGCCGCGAATAGCGGTCTTCGATCATCGAACCGAGCGTCGGATTGTCAGTGTTGTTAGTGTCGACGTCCCCGTCGCTGTAGCCGTTCTGGTGCAGAATCACGTTGCAGGTCCCCTTTGTCTCGCGGTGATGCTGCGGGCGTAGAACCGGCTCGTGGCATAACGATTGCAGTTTGCTGACGGTACGAAGACTCTTGTCAGTACCTCGCTCTGGACGGTACTCCCGGGGCTAAGGGGAAGCTGCTTAATTCAGCAGGGACTGCGCAGGCGCGATCGCGGAAATGCCGCGCTTGCCGCCGCTGCGATCGAGCTGGACGACCACGTCAATCACCGATGCGGCATATTCGATGGTCTCGCTGCGCGTCAGGCCGATATTGGCTTGCATACCCATCAGCGCAATCTGCTCCAGCGCGCCGCGCGGGCTGTTTGCGTGGATCGTTGAAAACGAGCCAGGATGGCCGGTGTTGATCGCCCGCAGGAAGCTGATCGTCTCGCACCCGCGCAGTTCCCCCAGCACGATACGGTCGGGGCGAAGGCGCAGCGCCGCCTGAAGCAGGTCGTCGGCAGAGACGGTTGCCTCGCCAAGTTCGCCTTTGACCGCGACAAGACCCACACCGTTGTCACCAGGGAGCCTCAGTTCGGGGGTATCTTCGACCAGCACGATGCGCTCGCGCGCTGGAATTTCGCGCAGCATGGCGTTGAGAAAGGTGGTCTTTCCGGTCGACGTGCCCCCGGAAATCAGCACTGTGCGACGGCGCCGGATCGCCTCGCGCAGGTAGGCTATCGGAGCCTCCTGCGCATCGGGCATCGGCTGCTCGGCAAGCGGGCGGATAGGACCACTGTCATAGGCGTCAAGCGGCAGGTCGATCATGCGGTGGCGCCGGATCGCCATGGCCCAGTGCGCACGCGTCGCTGGCGGCCCGGCGATCTGCATGCGCGCACCGCCCTTGCCGAGCTCGGCCGGCAGGGTTGCGGCGAGCAGCGGATGCTCGCGGTTGATCCCCTGATGGCTCTGGCGCGCGACCTGTTCGGCAAGCCTCTGGATTAGCGCATCATTCACGTCAGGCATGGCGTGTCGCATCATCCCGCCTTGTCCGGCGTCCTCGATCCACACCTCGCCGGGGCGGTTGACGAGGATCTCGGTCACTGTCTCGCGGTCGAGAAACGGACGGAAGGGTGCGAGGTAGGCATCGAGATAAACGCTGCCGGTGCGCAGCTCTACCTCGCTTGTCGGCATGGCGAGGACCGTTCCGGTCACTGCGTCGTCACGCGCGAAAAATCGAGATCGCGGGCCGTGAACACGCGGATCGGCTGACCTTGTCGCACACGCACTGTCGGGCCGATCTGGCCGGTCTGGCCGACGGCAGCAGCGGCGGCGGATTGGCCGCCATTGGCAACGACCACGCCCGAATTGCCGCCCAGCGCCGAAAGCCCGCCGACCACCGAAAGCAGCATGGCCGAACCGAAGCGCTCGAAGAAATGGCTGGAGACCTTGCCGGCAAGACCGGTCTCGCCGCCGAAGCCCACGGCGGGCGATGCGATATCGACCGAGACGCCGTCGGGCCGGATCAGCCTTGTCCAGATCACATAGGCGCGCTTCTGCCCGGCCTGCAGCCCGCTGCGGTACTGGCCAATGAGCCGTGACGAACGCGGCACCAGCACGCGGCTGCCATCGAAACTGCGCACGTCGGCGGAAACGATGGCGCGGACAAAGCCGGGAACGTCGGTATCTATCGCCGTTTCGAGGACAGCAGGAATCAGCGTTCCCTGGGTAACGGTACTCCTGGGATCGACCATCGCACGGGCGGTTGCTGCGCCGCCGCCGACGCCGCCGAGGCGATTGGCGAAATCCTCGTTGCCGTTGCCGGTTGATGCAGGCGCGCCGGGCGCGGCAAGGCCGGGGCCAGGGATCGGCAGGGCGCTGGCATCGAACACAATCGTCGGGCTCGACATCGGGTTGGCAGCCGGGGCCAGGGCAAGCTGCGCCTGCGGCGGCGCGGCGAGAATAGCCTGGGGCGCGGACGCGGCAGGAGCGGAAGCCGGCGCGGGCGATGAGGCGGGAGCCGGTGTGATGGCTTGCGCGGGCACAGCAGGGGCCTGCTGCGCGGCGGGCGCTGCGGGCGCGAGCGCCGCCTGTTCCTGCCGCGAGGAATCGAGGCTCCAGAGCGTAACTCCGCCGAGAAGCGCGACGAAGCCGACGCCGACGGCAAGACCCAGCGCGTCAGAGCGGCCTTTCTTCGAAGCAACCTGCGGCAGCACGTTGCGCGTCGCCAGATCGATGATCTGTGCGCCCTCCCCTTCGCGGGGATCTCCCTGGCTTTCTGGGGCAAAACGGCTGGCAAGCGGCTGGCTGTTGCGCATCGGTCAGTTCCCCTGCGGCTTTGACACTTCGGCGAGCGCCTGACGGGATGCTCCATCCGGCGCGGCTGGCGTGACCCCGCGGTCCAGCGTGGCGGCATCCTTGCCGCTGCGCAGGACGATATGTTGCGGCACGCCCTCGATGACGATGACATCGCCGCGCACCGCATAGTTCACCGGTCCTTCGGCTCCGCCCGCGTCCTTAATCAGGATCGCCGGCACAGGCTGTCCGGCGCGCCAGGTCACATAGACCGACGCTCCGTCGTCATAGATGCGCGAGGGCAGCAGGCTGCCTTTGCCCTTGGTGTTCCAGGCGAAATTAAGCGTCGCGGGATCGGCAGGAGTGTTGCCTGCAGCAAGCGCGGCTTCCTCGCCGCTCAGGCCCGATTGCGACGCGGCGGCTGCGGTCTTGGGCCGGTCAGGATAGGCAAAGCGCAGGACATAGAGCGGCTTTGCCTGGCCCGAGGCGACGAGATCGAAATAGTAGGTGCGCTGGTCAGTGATGACGGTCATGTTGCTGCGCGCGTTTGCGGCCAAAGGCTTCACGAACAGCGCATTGGCGCGCTTGTTGGGGGTGACCTGCCAGGCATTGGAATCGCCGATCGCGACGTTTTCGATATGCTCGCCCTCGTCGAAGGTGATCGCCGCCTGCACACCGGGACGCCCATCGATGCGCACGACCTCGTCGGGGCTATAGGTGCGGGTGACGAGGCGCGGGTCGGCAGCGCCCAGCGCAGGCGCGGCCAGGGCGGACAGGAGGGCAGCGCCCACACAAAGCAGGCTGACATGGGATCGTCGGAAAGTCATCGGATCATCTCGCGGGGTACGGGGTTTCGAGCGGCGGCAAAGCGGCTGCCGATGCCGCGCGCACGCAAGCGCGGCAGCGAAGAGGTTGCGGCCATCGGCGCGGCGACCTGGCTGTGCGTGACGTGCGAGCGGACCTCGCGGCTCGCTCCGCCGGGCGCAGAGGGGCCCATCGACGAGATCGCCGGTTCCGAACCTGCCCGCACCACCATGGCGGCGCGCGAAGGCGCGGCCGAGATCGCTGGTTCCGCCAAGCCAGCCACTGCGGGTGCGACGGCGGGTGCGCTTGCGGCAGCAGACTGCGTGGCTGCTTCGCCCGAGGCCAGGCCGAAAACGTTCCAGGCCGAAACCATCGTGCCGGCCACCTTGAGCATCATCACCATCAGCGCGCAGTGGACGCAGGCCAGCAGGAACAGCGCCATGGCAGCGCGCACATCGAGCGCGCCGTCGCCTCCGCGCAAGGTCGCCACGACCGGGGCGACAAGTTCGAGCATCAGCGATCCGCCGAGCGTCACGAACAGCGGCGCTATCGCCGTCAGCAGCAAGCCGCGCAGCCAGCCTGCGGTCAGCCCGCGAGTCGGCCCGAACAGGGCAAGCACCACGAACACCGGTCCGGTCGCCAGCAATACGGCAAGCGCGATGCGCGAGGTGACGAGCACGCCCACAGTGCCAAGCAGCAGCAGCATGGTGCCCAGCCACATCGCGCCCTGCGGCGAGAACGCGCCGCTGTTGGCGGCACTCGCCGCTTGCTGCGCGCCCGCATCGGGCGTGCCGGGCGCGGCGACCTCGGAAATCGCGGCCATGACCATGTCGATACGGTCAGCAAACAGCACGCTGGCTGAACCTTGCTCGCCAAGGATCATTCCGGCAATCTGATCGGGCGCGCCGACCGCGAGGTTCCAGACAACTTGCTGGAAGGCCATCCAGCTCGTCGCGAAGGTCAGCACCAGTCCCAGCATCATCATGCGCGGGGTCAGCGCCGATACGCCAAGGCGGCTGCGCCCGGTAATCAGCGAAAAGGCGAAAATCGCGATGTAGAGAGTGAGCAGAATGGTCAGCGCGGGAAGCAGCGATCCCTCGGTGCCGAATAGCCGGGCAAAGGCGCTCGCCGCCGTCTGGTTGGCCATGCAATCGACCGCCCGCAGCGCCGGAGCGGCACCCGCCGAAGCATTGTTTACCAGATCGGCGCAGGCGTTCATTCCGCTGCTTCCACCAGATATTCGGCGTCGGCGGGCCACAGCTCGCCAGTCAGCTCCCCGTACCAGCCGGCGGGCTCCTCGCCGTGTTTGGCACGCAGCATGTCGAGACGGCGCACCGTGCTTTCGCGGCCCGAGAGGACGGTTAGCACATCGGGCATGCCCGAAAGGTCGAGCCGCACCACGGCGGAGGCGTCGGACTGGCGCACAAGGAAGCAGCGGCTGTGCGCAGGCAAAGTGCGGATCAGGTCAAGCTCGTGCTCGGTCAGCCCGAAGCCGTTGCAATAATCCTCAGCCCGGCCGCGCGCATTGGGCATGAACACCATGGTCGCGGTCTGTTCGACCAGCGCGGTCGAAATGCGGCTGTCGAGCGCATCGCGCGCGGACTGGGTGGCGAAGCCGACCAGCGCATTGCGCTTGCGCAGCGTCTTGAGCCAGTCGCGGATGCGCGCGGCGAAAACCTCGTCGTCGAGCGCCTTCCAGCCTTCGTCGATCAGGATCATCGCGGGCGAACCGTCGAGCCGTTCGTCGATGCGGTGGAACAGGTACATCATCACCGGCGTGCGCAGGCGCGGACTTTCGAGCAGTGCGGTCATGTCGAAGCCGATGACGCGGGCGGACAGGTCGAGCCGGTCATGCTCGTTGTCGAACAGCCAGCCGTGTTCGTGCCCCTGCGTCCATGCCTCGAGACGGCTGGAGAGATCGCCCGGCTGCGGACGGCGCGCACCGGCCAGCAGTTCGCGGAAATGTGTGAGGCGGCGCAGTGACGGATCGTTGGCATAGGCGGCATCGACAGCGCCGGCGATCATGGCATGTTCTTCCGAGCCTTGCGCCGCGAGCAGCACGCCAAGCCAGTCACGCAGGAACGCGCGGTTGGCAGGACTGTCAGGAAGCGCAAGCGGATTGAAGCCAGTCGGATGGCCCGAGGCGATCCGGCTGTACGCGCCGCCGATGCCCCGCACGAACACTTCCGCGCCGCGATCCTTGTCGAACAGCACGGTGCGAGGGCTGAACTTCTGCGCCTGCGCGGCGAGGAAATTCATCACCACGGTCTTGCCCGATCCGGACGGGCCGATGACGGTGAAATTGCCGAGATCGCCCTGGTGAAAGTTAAAGAAGAACGGTGTCGAGCTGGTGGTCTGGAGCAGGGTGACCGCCTCGCCCCAGTGATTGCCCTGCGCCTGCCCCATCGAAAAGCCGTGCAGCGAGCCCATGCAGGCCATGTTGGCCGACGAGATCAGCGAGCGGCGGACAAGAAAGCCTTCGTTTCCAGGGAACTGGCCCCAGAAGCCCGGCTCGAGGTTGACGTCCTCGCGTACCGCGATGGCGCCGGCCTCTGCCAGCGTCGCCGCGCAATCGGCTGCCGTCTCGTCAAGCGTGGCAAGCGTTTCGGCGCGCACCAGCACCGACAGGTGATGATCGCCGAAGCCGACAGCGCCGGTGCCCAGCGCATCGCGGGCCGAGGCCATCTCGCGCCGCTCGGCCATGGCCTCCTCGTCGGCGGTCTTGAGGCGGCGCAGCGCCAGGTCGATGCGCTCGCGCGCCTGCTGGCGATCGGCAGGAGCGTAAGTCTCGGTCAGCACCAGTTCGCACGGCAGCCGCAGCAGCGCGTCGGTGATGCCGGGCGCGGTGCTGTCGGGATAGTCCTTGAGGCTGACCAATGCAGCGAAGTCCCTGCCCTGCGCACCGGACAGTTCCATAGCATCGAGGCCGAAGCTTGCGCGGCGATAAGGCAGCATGCGGCCCAGGTCGGTGCCGTCCGCCGGGCGTCGCACCGGGCGCATCTCGCCATTGTAAAGCGCCGAGAGCAGTTCGAGCACTTCCGAGCAGGTGCCGCCCGTGCCCTCGTAATCACCCAGAAGCCGCGCGCCGTAGGGGGAGAGCGCCGAAACCATCGCCTGCGCCGCTCCGCGCAGCGAGCGAACGTCGGCGAGATCGGCCTCGACGGCCTGCGATCCCTTGCGCCTGACCATGCGCGCCAGCCGCTCGGGCCAGCCCGAATGACCGCGCGCGGGCCTGCGCACCAGGGTGACGAACTGATCGTTGACGAACAGCGCGCCCTTGCCCAGCCGGTCCTGCCAGCGGGCATCGATATGAGCGCACAGCGGATCGTCGAAATGGCCATCAAGGCCAACCTGCACGCGGTGGCGGATGACGTGGTGATAAAGCACGAAGCGCGCATCGAGCGCGCCGCGCAGCAGCACCTCGCGCGCGGCGGCATGGGCATTAAGCTCTATCGTGTCAGCAGTCTCGAAAGCGAGGCCCGGAACCTGCAGTGCGATCATGACAGAGCCATCGCGCAAGGCGACGACATTGCCGTCTATCAATGCGCGATAGGGCAAGCGGTCTCCCGCGTGCGCTTCCTTGCTGGCCCAGCCGGCCGCGCCGGAAAAAATGCTCATCTGCACTCGCTTTCACGCAGCATAGGAATTGCACCCCCAGTGCCGCCAGTTGCGCACGCGCGGGCAGCGCGAGACTTTGGTGATCCACAGGTCGAAAGCGCGCGGCTCGCGCAGGCAGGCCATGTAACCCAGGCCATGCACCACCAGCGCCACGGGCAGCGCCCAGAAGCTCTTGGTGATGAGGAACGCCTCAGTGGTCACCGCCGCATTGATCACGAAAAAGTTCATTGTGACGCCGCCGAACATCTGCGGCCTGGTTAGCGCGCGGTGAACCGGGTGACGCACCAGATCCGACATCGGGATTTAACCTGCCGCCTGCTGGATACCCGCGACGATCGCGCTCGATCCGAACAGGATGAAGCAGCCGATGATGACAGTTGCGCCAAACCGCCAGTTGAGCCTGCCGGTTAGCATCATGAAGCCTACGGCGGCGACCGCCATGACCGCAACCGCGGTTGCGACGTTGCCGAGCAGTGTGCCCTGCAACCAGCCCAATGCCGCGACGATCGGGCCGGATCCTTGCGGATCGCTGGCTGCTTGCGCAAAAGCCGCAGTGGGAAATGCTGCCACAGCGGCGGCGAGAACTGCACTTGTCTTCTTCATGTTACCTCCGCACCGGCGCGGCGAGCCGCGCCATGATCGCGCTAACGTAGTTTCGGGTTTCGGTGATTGCCGGCACGCCATTCGCGCGGATCACGCGTCCGGGTCCGGCATTGTAAGCGGCCAGCGCCTTTTCCAGGTCACCGCCAAAACGGTCGAGTTGCTCGCGCAGATAGCGCGCGCCGCCTTCGAGATTGGCCTGGGGGTCGTGGGGATTGACGCCAAGCTGGCGCGCGGTTCCGGGCATTAGCTGGGCAAGCCCGCGCGCACCGACTGGCGAGACAGCGCCCTCGTTCCAGCGGCTCTCCTGCCAGACCAGCGCTTCGAGCAGCATCGGGCTGATGTCGTATTTGGCGGCCAGTTCGGCAACGCGGCCCTGCCAGCGCAGCGGCCCCGCCGTGTCTCCGACAGCCGTTTCGGGAAGGCTGGCCATGGCAGGCTGAAGCTGCTGCAAATCGGGCGCAGCCAGTGCGGGCTGCCTCGGTCCGCCGGCTATCCAGCCATGCGTTTCCCCGTTGATTTCGAGCACGTCGGCATGAGCGGCCACCGGCATAGCGGTGAATGCAATGCCAATAGCCAGCACCAGCCTATTCGTAAGAAAGAATCGGTTCGTCTTGCTCTTCATGAAAGCGCGATGGCGTCTTTACATGACAGCTTTGTGACGGTTTGCAGGCAACTGCCCGCTTTCTCGTAAAACGCCTAAACTTGGCGAGCGAGAGCAAGGAGGTCCCTTGAAGTCCTGACCGTCAATTTGGTCAGCGCATGACGATCTTGCTGTCATTTTCCAATGCTGCTGCGGCCAATCGCGCCGCCGCGCGCGAATCCATCCAGCGCCCATCGGTCAGTTGCAGGTCGTAGCGTTCGGGACTCGCGATTGCAGCACGGAACATAGCGAGCGCACGCTCCTTCTGGCCCAACTTCGCATAGGCCGAACCCAGATTGATAAGTGCAGCAGGATCACGGTCCTCGACCAGTCCGCTAGCGAGAATCCGCGAAATTGCGGCCTCGGTCTGGCTTTGCGCCGTCTGCTCGCTGACAACCATGGTACTTGCAGATTGTGTTTCCGCGCCGGTTGAGGAAGCGCCCGGAGAAGTAGCCATCGCAGCCGCAAGAACGAGGATCGCATGCATCACATCTCTCCTTTTTTGTTTGTCTCTGGAGGGGAGAATAGCGCGAAATTCCTGTCCGGCGCAGAAAAAATCGCAACTGTCATAAAAACGCAACAAAGACGAATCCACGGCGCATTGCCGACGAGTCGCTTCAAGTCAAAAGGTGGCGGACTCGAAGTATCGTCACATAACAGACATTCTAACGTCATCCCCGCGAAAACAAAGTGTCACGACACGCGCCTAATTGGCGAGTCGCGACGGCGGAATCGCCCGGGTCGCCAGATTCTCAAGGGGAACCATCGTGAAGAATTTCCAAGGCCTTTTGCTTGTCGGCTGCAGCGCCCTCGCGCTCGCCGGATGCGGTCCCAGCGACATCGCATCGCCCGGCACCGGAGGCGACGTGATCATCAACAACCCCGCGCCAACGCCGACTTCAACGCCGACCAGCGGCACCGGCAATGTTGTCGCCGCTGCGGGCTGTCCGACGATTGCAGACGCCCAGGGTTTGAGCGACCAGGGAACGATCTCCGGTCCTACCGGCACATGGCGCGTTTGCCGCCTGCCCAACCTGATCAAGACCTCGACCACTCTGCCCAAGGTCGCCGGCCTGCTTTACGAGATCAATGGCCGCGTCAACGTCGGCTGCGACGGCGGCTTTACCGCCCCGACAGCCGCCGCGCCGGTCACCTCGACCACGGTCGGTTGCTCCACGCCGCTTACGGCTGACACGAACGTGACCTTGACCGTCGCGCCGGGCACGATCCTGTTCGGCGGCACCGGCCAGTCGTGGCTTGCGGTCAACCGCGGCAATAAGATCAATGCGACCGGCAGCGCCAACGCTCCAATCGTGTTCACCAGCCGCGACAACGTGCTCGGGCTCAACGACGATAGCTCGCAGGGCCAGTGGGGCGGCGTAGTGCTGCTAGGCCGTGCGCCGGTGACCGATTGCAACGTCGGCTCGGTTGCATCGAACACCTGCGAACGCGACACTGAAGGTTCGGCCGACCTTGCCCGCTTCGGCGGAACCAACGCCGCCGACAACTCCGGCCGGATGAGCTTCGTACAGATCCGCTACTCGGGTTTCGTGCTTGGCGCAAACCGGGAGCTCCAGGCGCTGACCACCGAAGGGATCGGCTCGGGCACCGTGCTCGACCATATCCACTCGCACAACAGCTCCGACGACGGCATGGAAGCTTTCGGCGGCTCGGTGAACATGAAATATTACGTTGCCACCGGCGCTGACGACGACAGCCTCGACGTTGATACCGGCTCGCAGTTCAACCTCCAGTATGCTCTGCTGCTGCCCCGCTCGGGCAAGGGTGACGCGCTGTTCGAGATCGACAGCAACGGCAACGAGGCCGATACCCCGCGTACCAAGCTGAACGTTGTCAACTTCGTTGCGATCCAGCCGGTTACCAGCTCGGACAACGAAGCCAATGACCAGGCCGCTGGCCTGTTCCGCGGAAACTCGGACACGACCCTCGCCAACGGCCTGATCGTGGCGCCGAGCAACGAGTGCATCCGCCTCAACGGTTCGGGCGGAACTCCGGCGAGCCTGACCGCGCGTTCGGTCCAGCTCGTGTGTAACGCGACCAAGTTCATCGGCTCGGGATCGTTCACTGCGGCGACGGTGGCTTCGGCCTTCGGCACCGGCGCAAATGGCAACAACGACGCCTTCACCTCGACGCTGACCAGCCTTTTCGTCAACGGCGCCAACGAGGACGCGGTGGCTGCTTTTGCCGCAACCTCGCTCTCGAGCTTCTTCGAAGTTCCGGCCCCTAATCGGATCGGCGCGGCGTGGTCGGGCAACACCACCTGGTACAACGGCTGGACTTGCAACAGCTCCACCGCGAACCTTGGCGGCGGATCGTCCTGCACCTCGCTGCCGACGACCTGATCGCGGCTGCCTCGACGACGTAAAAATCCGGGGGGCGGCCACCTGTTGGCTGCCCCCCACCTTGAATCCGATCAATAGGGGAAATCCGATGTCCATGACGACACGGCTGGCCGGCGTCCTGTTCGCAACCACGGCGCTCTGCGCGCCGCAACTGGCCTTCGCGCAAGCCGAACAGCCTGCGGCCGACGAGACCGCAACGCCCGCGCCAGACGATACGGCTGCGCCCGATGCGGGACCGCAAGGCGAAGCACCGCAAGAAGACGTCGACGTTTCCATCCCCGGGGGCGCCGGAGATATTGTCGTCACCGGCACACGCGTGCGCAATCTCGCCAAGTCGTCGGACCAGGTGATTTCGCTACTTTCGACCGCGGAAATCGCTCGTACCGGTGAAGGCAACATCGCTGGCGCGCTGGGCCGTGTGACCGGCCTGAGCGTCGTAGGATCGGGCTATGTCTATGTGCGCGGTCTCGGCGACCGCTATTCGCTGGCCCTGCTCAACGGTTCGCCCCTGCCCAGCCCCGAGCCTTTAAAGCGCGTGGTTCCGCTCGACCTGTTTCCCAGCGGCATCATCGCCTCCTCGCTCGTGCAGAAGAGCTACTCGGTCAATTATCCCGGCGAATTCGGCGGCGGCGTCATCAACTTGACCACGCGCGCCGTGCCGCAGGACCCGTTCATCACCATTTCCATGGGTCTGTCGGGTGACAGTGAGACCACTGGCCAGTTCGGCTATTCCTATTATGGCAGCAAGTCCGACTGGACCGGATTCGACAACGGCGCGCGCGACACGCCGCCGGCGCTCAAGGCCTTCCTTGCCAGCGGCGAACGCATCAGCTCGGGCAAAGTCGATACCCAGGCGATCGCCGGCCAGCTGGTGCGGTTCCAGAACGCGACCTTGCAAAAGATCGGCAACCTGCCGCCCAACTTCTCGGCTAGCTTCACCGCCGGAAAGGCTTTCCCGATTGGCGACGCCGAACTTGGCGTGATCGCCACGGCGGGCATCAGCAACAAGTGGACTAATCGCGACGCGACACAGCAAAGTTCGCTTTCAGCCGACCTTTCGACACTCGAATCAGATTTCCAGCGCGTCACCACGCTGAACAGGATCGTCGTCAACGGCCTGCTCGGCTTCGGCCTCGAATTTGGCGAGCACAAGGTGCGATGGACCAATTTCTATGTCCGCGACACGATCAAGCAGTCGCGTCTCGCGATCGGCAATCGCCAGCAGACCACCGTCGATTTCATGCAGCAAGATACCGCGTGGTTCGAGCGCCAGCTGATCAACACCCAGTTCGTCGGCGAATTCAAGCTGGCACCCGGCCTCAGCCTCGACCTTCGCGCGAGCTACGCCAATTCGCAGCGTGAAGCGCCCGGCGAGCTTTCGTTCGAATATGTCCGCACCAACACCTCCGCCGATCCTTACGGCGCGCTGTTCGTCAACCGACTCAACAACGGCAATGGCGGCGACGCCACTGCGAGTTATTCTGCGCTCAACGAAGACCTGTGGTCGGGAGCGGCGGACCTCAGCTATCTGCTCACCAACGACATCAACGTGACCGTGGGCGGCGCTTGGTCGAACACCAAACGCACCAGTTCACGACGCGACTTTCAGTTCCTCGCGCCAAGCAACTTCCCCACCGGCGTCGCTACCCTGCGTCCCGACCTGCTGCTTGCGCCCAAGCTGATCGACTTCTTCAACATCAATCTAGTCGAGACCAACGAGGGCAATCCCGCGTTTCTCGCCAAGCTGAAGAACTGGGCGGCCTATGGCAAAGCCAACTGGCAGATCACGCCCGAGATCAGCCTCGATGGCGGCGTCCGATATGAGGATGCAACCGAATCGGTCGAGCCCATCCAGGTGTTCAAGATCCCCGGCGCATCGACTGCGGGCACCAGCCTCAAGAACGCATACTGGCTACCCGGCGCGACCTTGACCTGGCAGTTGCGGTCTGATCTGCAGTTCCGCGTGAGCGCGTCGAAGACCATTGCCCGCCCGCAGTTCCGCGAGCTGATCTACCAGTTCTATTTCGATCCGGACAGCAACCGGCAATACCAGGGCAACCCCCTGCTGGTCGACAGCAAGCTGACCAATGCCGAAGCGCGGGTCGAATGGTATTTCGCACCCGACCAGCGGTTCCAGGTTGCAGGTTTTTACAAGAAAATCGACCGGCCAATCGAGACCTTCATTGCAGGAAGCGATCAGGTCACATCGTTCGCCAATGCGCCGCAAGCGATCCTCTACGGCGCGGAATTCGAACTGCAGAAGCACTTTGACCTTAGCGGTCTGGGCGGTGACGAGAGCTTCTTTACCGGCAGGCGCTTCGTGGTGATCGGCAACTACACCTTCACAAAGTCGAAACTGAAAGTGGGCGCCGGTGACACCACTTCAGTGTTTGGCGCCAGCTCGTCGATCGCGACCGACTACTTCCGCGACGGCGCACCGCTCACCGGGCAGTCGGACCATATCGTCAACGCCCAGTTCGGTCTTGAAAGCACTGACAGGCTCTCGCAGCAGACGCTGCTGCTCACGTATGCCAGCGACCGCGTCGTCAGCCGCGGCCTCAACGGCACGCCGCCGCAGCCAGACGTGCTGGAAAAGCCCGGCTTCCAAGTCGATTTCGTTATGCGCGAAGGTGTCGAGGTGCTCGGCGGCGAGTTGGAGATGAAGTTCGAGGCGCGCAACATCACCGGCAACAAGCACCAGGAATTCCAGCAGTCTGGCGCCAACCGGATCGACGTCAACACCTACCGTGTCGGGCGCTCGTTCTCGGTGTCGGCCTCGCTGAAGTTCTAAACAGAGTTGCACCCCTCCCCAGTGGGGAGGGGTGATTGGCAACCGTCAGGGCAGGTCGAGAACGTAGCCGACTGCACGAACGGTGCGCAGCATGTCGCCGCTGCCCGCGGATCTCAGCGCGCGGCGCAGCCGGCCGATCCAGACATCAACGGTTCGCTCGTCCACCGGCGCGTTGTCCTTGCCGAGCGCGGCAATCAGCTGAGAGCGGGTGAAGACCCGGCCGGGATGCTCGACCAGAAAACGCAGCAGCCGAAATTCGTTCGGCATGAGGTCAATCGGCTTTCCAGCGACCCGCGCCCGGAAAGCTGCGACATCGACCGAGAGTTCGCCAAGCTTCAGCTTCTGCACTGCATTTACTTCGCGTTCAACCAGTCGCCGGGCCATGACCCGGTCGAGGATCGCATTGCGCGAGGCAGGCCCCATCATGTAGTCGTCGGCTCCGGCGGTCAAAGCTGCGCGGCGCAGCGCAACATCATCTTCATCGAGGATCATCGTGAGATGCGCCTGCGCGGTAAGCGGGTCGCAGCGCAGGCGGCGGCAGACTTCGAGCCCCGAGATATCGGGCAAGATCCAGTCAATGAATACCCAGATCGAACCCTCGATGAGCGGCAGCGAACCGTCCTGCGAACGCATGTGAAAAAAGACCTCGATGTCCTCGTGCATAAACGGCGCGGTTCCGCCGTCAATCGGACTGGTCAGTATGATGCCAATCTTGCGCATTAATTGTCTTGCCCGCTTCCTGTTGGCGGCAGCCTGCACAAGTGAAGTGACACCTCTGTGACGGTTTTCTGACGGATTGATGTAATCCCGGACAATCTTATGGGGCGGCACAGACTGTCATCGAAATGCCCCGTCAACGTCATCATGTTGCAATGTGGCAGGCGTATCTGCCGCCCATGGGAAACGACTTCTCGCCGTTTCGGACAACCGATCTTTCCGGTACGCTCGACCAGCCGGATGCATTCTTGTCCGGCCGCAACATCCCCGCTTGGCTGGGCCTGCCCGAGCCGGTCCCCTTCCGGCCAAAGAAGCGCTATCGCACGGTGTGGATATCCGACGTGCATCTTGGCACGCGTGGCTGCAATGCAGCCATGCTGGTGGATTTCCTGCGCTCGATCGAATGCGGCACGCTCTACCTCGTCGGTGACATCATTGATGGCTGGCGCTTGCGCAAGGGTTGGTACTGGCCCGATGCGCATAACGAGGTCGTGCGCCGCGTCCTCAAGATGGCGCATCGCGGCACGCGCGTGGTCTTCGTCGCAGGCAACCACGACGAGCTGCTGCGAGACTATGCGGGCATGTCCTTCGGCGGAGTCGAGCTCGTGCTCGAGGCCGACCATATGACTGCGGACGGCAGGCGTCTCTTGATCACGCACGGCGACCAGTTCGACGGGGTCGTGCTCTACAGCCGCTGGCTCGCTTTCCTCGGCGACGCGGCCTACACTTGGATGCTGCGCGCAAACATTGTGTTCAACGCCGTGCGAAGGCGCTTCAAGCTGCCCTACTGGTCGCTGTCCGCTTATCTCAAGAAGCGCGTCAAGAATGCCGTGCAGTTCGTCTACAGCTTTGAGGAAGCCGTGGCGAACGAGGCTATGAGCCGCGGCTACGACGGCATCGTGTGCGGTCACATCCATACTGCCGAGATCCGCCAGATCGGCGACATCACTTATTACAACGACGGTGACTGGGTGGAGAGCTGCACCGCGCTGGTCGAAGACTCCAGCGGACACATGAGCATCGTCGACTGGGCAGCCGAAACCGCCGCGAGGTCGAGCGCGCCAAGCGAACTGGAAATAGCCGGATGAGATTGGCCCTAGCGACGGACGCATGGCATCCGCAGGTCAACGGCGTGGTGCGTACGCTCGCCGCCACGGTGGACGAGCTCAGGCGGCGCGGCATCGAGCTCGACCTTGTCACGCCCGACGATTGCCTGACCGTCCCCATGCCCGGCTATGCGTCGATCAGACTGGCAGTTGCCCCCCGCTTCCGGGTGCGGCGCATGCTGAGCGCATTCGCGCCGGAGATTGTCCATATCGCCACCGAAGGTCCGATCGGTTGGAGCGCGCGGGCATGGTGCCTTGCCACCGGCACGCCGTTCACTACCGCCTTTCACACCCGCTTTCCCGAATATGCGGCAGTTCGCACCGGCGTCAGCGCCGAACGCTTCTGGCCGATCATGAAGCGGTTTCATGCGCCCAGCCGCGCCGTGCTCGTGGCGACCGAGAGCCTTGGGGCCGAACTGTCTGCAAGAGGATTCGTCAGGATAGCCCGCTGGACGCGGGGCATCGACCATGCGGTCTTCCGCGCCACGGGATACCTGCATCCGGCCATGCGCGATCTCCCCAAACCGGTGCTGCTGAGCGTCGGGCGGGTGGCGCCGGAAAAGAACCTCGAGGCCTTCTTCGACGCGAAAGTGGCTGGAACCAAGGTGGTCGTCGGTGACGGACCTGCGCTTGCAAAGCTGCGGGCCAGTTATCCCGAGGTGTATTTTCTCGGCAAGCTGGTCGGCGAAGACCTCGCGGCTGCTTATCGCAGCGCTGACTGCTTCGTGTTCCCCAGCAAGACCGATACCTTCGGACTTGTCGTGATCGAGGCGCTGGCCTGCGGCACGCCGGTCGCGGCTTATCCGGTGCAGGGACCGATCGACATTCTGGGAAGCGATGGCCGGGGCGGCGCAGCACATCTGCCGAGCCCGGCAGGCGTGCTTGATCACGACCTTGATCGGGCAATCGAGCAGGCCTGCCTGATCGAGCGCAAGGCCGCGGCAATGCTCGGCGAAACTTATACCTGGGAGCACGCGACCGACCTTTTCGCAAGCGTGCTGGGAGATGTACTCGCTGCGTCCACTGCCCCAGCTGCACCCGCGCTCGAACCGGCTTGAACGCGCCCTGCCGCAATTGGCCGCATTGTCGCAATCCTGAAACATAACTTCGAGATGACGTGATTCTGACGGGAGGTGCTGTGTCCATAGTAATGCGAGCAGAAGCAGTTGCCGGAGCCTATGATCGATGGGCGCCGGTGTATGACGTGGTGTTCGGCGGGGTGTTCAAGAGCGGCCGCGCCCAGACTGCGGAGGCCGCCAACCGGATTGGCGGCAGGATCCTCGAGGCAGGCGTGGGCACGGGCATTTCGCTGCCGCTCTATCGCAAGGATTGCCGGCTGACCGGGATCGACCTGTCGCCCTCGATGCTCGAAAAGGCGCGCAAGCAGGTGCAGCGTCATGCTCTTTCCCATGTCGAGGCCATCGAAGTGATGGACGTGGAAGACCTGCGCTTCCCCGACGAGGCCTTCGACGTGGTGATTGCGCAATATGTCGTCACCGCGGTCCCCGATCCGGAGCGGGCGCTCGACGAATTCGCCCGTGTCCTCAAGCCCGGCGGCGAAATCATCATCGCGACGCGCATCAGCGCAATCGAAGGCCTGCGCGACCGGATCGAGAAGGGCCTCATGCCGCTGACCAGCCGACTGGGCTGGCGCACCGAGTTTCCCTGGAGCCGATATGAAGCATGGGCCGCCACCCGGCCCGAGCTGCGGCTGATCGAACACCGCCCGCTCCCGCCCTTTGGGCACTTCTCGCTGGTTCGCTACGGCAAATAGGCCGCGCCGCCCGGCACCACCCAACTTTTGACAACGGATAGACACATGACGGGATTTCGCGAACACTTGAGGGAACAGCGCTGGGACGATCACCGCTATTACCATCACAGCCTGATCAACCAGAGCCTGCACTTCATCAGCGCGGCTACCTTTCTAGTCTCCTATGTCATCGTCTGGAAGGATCCGGCGCTGGCGGCCTTGCTGGCCTGGGGTGTCGCGATGACCACTCGCCAATCGGGCCATTTTTTCTTCGAGCCGCGTGGCTACGACACGGTCAATGATTGCACGCACGAGTACAAGGAAGAGGTCAAGGTCGGCTACAACCTTGCCCGCAAGGTCGTGCTGATGGGGCTGTGGGCTTTGTGTCCGCTGGCGTTGATGGTCCAGCCTTCGTTTTTCGGCGTGTTCGCGCCGCACGCCAGTCCAGCGGAATACTTCAATCATCTCGGACTGATGTGGCTCGTGCTTGGACTGGGTGGACTGGTGTTCCGGGTAGTGCAGCTGTTCATCGTGCGCGATGTCGAGACCGGCCTCGTCTGGG
Organism: Sphingomonadaceae bacterium; assembly: GCA_947477745.1. GTDB lineage: Bacteria > Pseudomonadota > Alphaproteobacteria > Sphingomonadales > Sphingomonadaceae > Novosphingobium. Next base: position 60,744 of record CANJUF010000015.1, read on the forward strand.
GAGCAAAAATCCTCACCGATCCGTTCAATGATTTCGTGCTTTATCATCGTTCGCCCGCCAGGCTGGTCAAGCATTGCCTGGCGTGGCGTCCTGCCGGGCTGCGCTGAACCTAGCGGCGGCGCAAGAGCTGCGCCGTCATTTCGCGCACCAGCCCGCGCTTGAGCCGCTTGCCGGCATCGTCGGGGCCGCTCCACCACCAGCCGTCGTCCGCCATCGCGCGCGCAGCAGCGACGAAGCGGCTGGAAACTTCGGCAAAGTCGGCGTCGGAAAAGGCGAAGTTGAAGATCAGCCTGCCGGTGCCGACCCAGCTCAGCGCCAGCCCCTCGGCACGCAGGTAATATTGGAGCATCCAGTGATAGCGCGACGCCTGCGTGTAGTTCACGGTCCAGATCGTGCCGAGATTGGCGACACGCACAGGCAGGTGCTCGCTCTGCAGCTTGCGGTTGAGCATGTCGGCGCGCGCGTTCCAGCGTTCGTCGAGGCCATTGTAGAGCGCCCGCGCACCCGGAGTCTCCATGTGCCGCAAAAAGGCGTCCATCGCGCCTATGACATGCGGATGCGAGTTGAACGTGCCGCGCGCAAAACAGATGTCGGCGGGGCGATCGTCGCGGTAGCGCTTCATCAGGTCGGCACGGCCGCACAGCACACCGACCGGCAGCCCGCCGCCCAGCGTCTTGCCGTAAGTCACCATGTCGGGCGCAATGCCGAAGTATTCGCAGGCGCCCTTCGGCGCGAGCCTGAATCCGGTGAACACTTCATCGACGATCAGTACGATCCCAGCCTTGCGGCAGGTTACAGCAAGTCGCCTCAACCAGTCGGAATAAGCCTGTCGGTCGACGACCACTCCGCTGCGGCCTGCAACAAGCGTCGAATCGCCCGGCGCGTTCTGGTTGGGGTGCAGCGCCTGGAGCGGATTGACGAGGACGCAGGCGATGTTCTTTCGCGTCGCCAGCACCTTGAGCGAGCGTTCGCTCATGTCGGCAAGCGTATAGGTGTGATCGGCAGGCAGCGGGTTGCCGATGCCCGGCTGAACGTCGCCCCACCAGCCGTGATAGGCCCCGGCAAAACGCACCAGATGGCTGCGCCCGGTGTGGTATCGCGCCAGCCGCACCGCCTGCATCACGGCTTCGGTGCCCGACATGTGAAACGAAACTTCGTCGAGCCCGGAGATCGTCCGCAGCCGCCAGACATTGTCGGCCACCACCGGATGCAGGCCGGCAAGCGTCGGGCCGAGATCGGCGACGGTTTGCGCGCCCTCCTGGATCAGCTGCTTGTAGCGATCGGTGCCGAGCAGGTTGACGCCGTAGGAGCCGGTCAGGTCGAAAAAGGCGTTGTCGTCGCAGTCGAAGATCGAGACGCCTTGCGAAGCGGTGTAGAAGTTCGTCGCGGGAAGGCTTTCGCGCACAATGCGGCTGAACTGGAACGGCACACGGTAAGCGCCGGTGAAGCGCACATCGGACAGCGCCGAGGCCACGTCCTTGGTGAGCCGGGCCGTTTTGCCATAGCGTTCGCTGTAAAGCGCGGCGAGACGCGTAAACGCGGCCTCGCGCTGGCCGGCCACGCTCTCGGGCGGATCGTCGGCACGATAGAAGGCATGGTGATCGAATTCATAGGCCGGGGTGAGCCGGGCGAGCCGCTTCGCAAGCCTCGAGTGGCCCGCGAGCGAGCGGTGCTTGGCGCGCGAAAGGCGAAAGCGCGCAATCACTTTGGGCGCCAGTGTAGCGGCAACGATTGTGCCGGCAGCGACACCGGCGAGAACGGGAATGTCCATAGCTTCAGCCTGCGGCGGCAAACATGGGGCGCGTCATGAGCCGCAGAAGCGCCCTGCTGCGGATATTCCAGCACGAGGACATCAATTTCCTGCTCACCAACCGGATACCGCGGCTGGCCCTTACGCGCTTCATGGGATGGTTCAGCAAGCTCGAGGATCCTCTCATCCGGCGGGTCTCGATTTTCTTATGGCGCTCGTTTTGTGACGTTGATTTGACAGATTCCGCAGTTGACGAATTTCGCAGCCTGCACGCGGCCTTCATCCGCAGGCTGAAGCCCGGCGCACGGTCCGTGGACCCAAATCCGGTGGTTCTGACATCGCCGAGCGACGCCGTTGTTGGCGCCTTCGGACGGATCGACGAGGGTCAGGCGCTTCAGATCAAAGGCTTTGCCTATGCCATTGCCGACCTGCTCGGCAGCGAGGCTGATGCCGAAGCGTTCCATGACGGCTGGTTCGTGACCTTGCGCTTGACGGCAGGCATGTATCACCGCTTCCACGCGCCGCACGATCTGACTGTCGAGCAAGTTCGCTACATTTCCGGCGACACCTGGAACGTCAATCCGATTGCGCTGAAGCGCATCGAGCGCCTGTTCTGCAAGAACGAGCGCGCGCCGCTCACCGTGCGGCTAGATGCCAACGGCGATCGGATCGTGCTGGTTCCGGTGGCCGCCGTGCTGGTGGCGAGTATCCGTATGCCCTTCCTCGATGCCGAAAACAGCGTGCGGCTGGGCGGACCGCGCGTAGCGCTCTGCAATGCGAAGTTTGCGAAAGGCGAGGAGATGGGCTGGTTCGAGCACGGATCGACCATCGTCGTGCTCGCCCCGGCGCGGTGGCAGCCCTGTCCGGGCCTGACTGAAGGCACGCCTATCCGCATGGGCGAACCGCTATTGCGAGCCTGAAGGATCAGACTCAGCCAAAGCTGACAACGCCTTCCTGCCGCACAAGTGGCAAGCGCTTGACCACCGACGTGAAATAATCGCGGGAGAGCACGGTGCTCACGGCGATGTATTCCACCTCGCCGTGGCCGCGCTCAAGGCTGACCCGAACGTATCCCTGGTGCAGGTTGTCGGTCCACACGACCTCGTCGATATGGTCGGCGAGCGCCCTGTCGACCATGGCTGCGTCCTTGGGGCTGTACCCTCGCTCCACAAAATCGCCGGGTGATGTTATGCCTGCCGTGCCTAATTCCACGCCAGCGGGCCTTCCCGCCTGGTCGATGAGGCTATTGGCCCAGAAGCTGTGGCTGTCGCCGGTGAGGAAGATCAGGTCGCCCGCACCCGCCTTGCGGCTGAGCTTGTAGAGCTCTTCGCGCGCCCAGGGATATCCGTCCCAGGTATCGGTGTAGAACGGCAGGCCCCACTTGCCTTTCCACGCCAGGTCCGCACCGGGATGGCTTTCGAGCGTCTTGGCGACATCGACCTTGCCATCGGCGCCGGTGACGATCGTTGGCTCGGCCAGCACGCCGCGTGCGACCAGATCGGGGATCGGCATCTTGGCAATGTTGATCGCGTTTCCGATCAGCCGCCACGGCTGGCCCTGCTTGACCGAACGTGACAGGCTTTGCGCAAGATCCGCTTCACACTCGGTGCTAATCATCCGCCGACCGGGCTTGCCCAGCACGTCGAGCTGGAAGGCGTCTGCGTCAGCCTGCGAGCCGATTTTCGGATACCATTCATGATAGTCGATCTGCTCCGCGCGCGCGGTATGGCGAGTTTCCAGCGTCACCAGCGTCGCGAGATCGCCGAAGCTGTAGCTGCGCCAGAACTGCATGCGCTGCTTCGAGCGGCTGTCCGTCAGCCATTCCGGCTCGCGCACCGGCATCCATTCGTAATAGGCGCGGATCGAGGCAGCCCGGCGCGTGGTCCAGTCACCTTCCTTTTCCGGCTGATGGTTCTGCGCACCACCCGTCCACGGATTGTTGGCGCTCTCATGATCGTCCCAGCAAGCGAGCAGCGTATGCGCCGCGAGCATGGCGCGCGATCCCGCGTCGCTCTTGTACTGCGCGTGGCGGGTCCGGTAGTCCGTGAGCGAAACGATCTCGTTGGCCGGTTCGTGGACGCGGCCGATCCGCTTAGCGACCTCGCTACCCCAGCCGTTCGCGCCGTATTCGTATAGGTAGTCGCCGGTGTGAAGCACGAAATCGACATCGGCATCGGCAGCTATCGCGTCGTAGGCATTGAAGAAGCCGAAAGCGTAGTTAGAGCACGACGCCAGTGCGATTCCCAGCCGGTCAAGCCTGCCGAGGGTCAAGGTCCGCGCGCGACCGACCGGAGATGTTACCTCGCCGCTACGGAAACGGTAGAACCACACACCGCCGGGCTCGAGCCCGTCAGCCAGCAACTTGACGGTATAATCGCGCTCCGGCCCGGTGGTGACCTTGCCGGACTTGACGATCCGCTCGAAGCCCATGGAATCAGACAACTCCCATTCGACCGTGACTGCGCCGGTCCCGGTCACCCGGGTCCACAGGACAACGCTGGTCGCGTCCGGATCGCCGCTGGCGATCCCGTGGCGGAATGACGAATTTCCGGACTCCTCGTGTGCGAGCAGCACTGCCGGAAATGCCATCACGCCAACCGCTCCCGCCATGCCGGCTAGCAAGGCGCGGCGCGAGGTGCCTGCAAGCATTGAACGTCTGGTCATCATCGGTCCCCAAGTAGCGATCCGCAGGCAGTGTGACGGCTCAGTGTTTCAGCCGGGAGAAAGATGGACGGCCCGGCGCGCAGGCCGGACCGTCCAAGTCTCCCCAGGGTCTGCTAGAACCCTGCCTTCAGCGTGAAGAAGGCCTGCTGCGGTGCGCCGACCAGCAGGGTTTGCCGGTCGCCACTGTTGCCGGTTCCGGCCGAGTTGATCGTGCCGATATATTGCTCGTCGAACAGGTTGCTGACGTTGAACTGGAACTCCAGGTTCTCCTGCAGTCGATAGCCGATGGTGAAATCGGCGATCAGCCTCCCGTCGACCGAACGGTCGTTGAGGTAATTGAAGTAGCGCTTCGACATGTAGTTGAGCGAGAAGTTCGCGTAGGCGTTGCCATCGTCGTAGTTGAGTACGCCCTTGATAAGGTGCTTGGGCGCATCGACAACGGTCTTGCCCTTGAGCAGCGTCACCACGCCTTTGCCGTCAACCACGTCGTCGCGGTAAGTCGCATCGGTGTAAGTGTAGGAGGCGAACAGGCTCCAGTTGGTGGCGAATTTCCAGTCACCCGCGGCTTCGATGCCAACCGAGCGCACCGAACCGACGTTCTGCAGCACCGAGGGGCTGCCGATAATGTCCGCTCCGCTGGAAACGCTGAGCAGGCGGTCATGGAATTTGACCATGTAGACGCCCAGCAAGCCGCTGAAATTGCCCGAACCATAGCGCGCGCCAAGCTCGTAGGTGTCGGAAGTCTCGGGCTTGATCGTGTCCTTGATGGCATCGAAGCCTGCTTGCGTCGTTCCCCAGATCGAGCCGTTGACCGAGGGGAAAGCCGCTGTGACCTGGCTAAAACCAGCGAACAGCTCCGCCTGCTCGCTAAGCGCGAAGACAGCGCCAACATGCGGCTGGAACCAGTCCACGGTCTTGAACTTGCCTGCAGGGAAGCCGCCCGCGATGATCGCGTCGGCGCGGTTGGTCACGCGGAAACCCTTCCAGCCCACGTTGATCTTCACCGGATCGAGGTCGATCGTGTCCTGCACGTAATATTGCAGGGTCTTGGTGGTGAAGTCGAAGTTCCACTGGGTGAAGAACGGGTTGACCGGATAGCGGCGATAATTGACCCCTGGTTCGCTGCGGCTGGCCATCGCGTAGAAGCGGCGGGCCTGGTTGAATTCGTTGTTTTCGTACCAGCCGCCCACGGTCAGCTTGTTGAAGCCGATCTCGAAATTGGCCGAACCGAACACGCCGTAGCGATCGATGTCGTATTCGGTGGTGCGGGTCGAAATCGGCGATCCGGTGGAAGTGCCCGATCCGTTGCCGATCGGTGCGCCGACCGGGCTGGGAACGTAGGGCGTCGCCCAAAGGCCCATGCCTTCGTTGTGGTGATAATAGCCCTTGATCGCAATGTCGGCGGCGTCGCCCAGCGGCGTGCTGTAACCGAACGCGGCGACCATGTCCTTGCGCAGGCCTGATGCATCGTAATAGGCATCGTCTACCGTCTCGACATTGCCGGGATAAACCTTGCCGGCAGCAGCGTTGCTGATCGCGGCCCCGGTCTCGCCGCGGTTGTTGCCGATATCGGCGTAGAGCACGCCGGTGGCATAATCGGGAAAGGTGTTGTCGAATTCGTAACCAAGCCGGGCCAGCATATCGAGCGACATGTCCTGGTAATCCTGCTCGCGCCGGTCCGACCAGCTGAACCATGCGTCGAGTTGCCCTTCGCCAACCGGCAGGACCGCCTTGGCATTGACCATGTGCTGGTCCTGCGTTCCCTCGCCTTTGTGCTTGTCGGTTGAGCCATAGGCATAGGATACGTAGGCGCGCAGTCCTTCGGCGCTGCCGAGGTTGACACGCACGAAGCCTCGCTTGGTCTCATTGCTGCCATAGGTCCCGTGGACATCGACGGCAAAGTGATCGAGCGGGTCCATCGAGGCGTATTCGAGTGTGCCGCCAAGGTTGTTGGTGGCCTGCGTGCCGATCGCGCCGGCGCCTTGCGACACGCGCACCGAGCCGAGATTTTCAGAGCTGATCGCACGACTGACGTGGAGGCCGTTGAAATTGCCGTACTGCATGTTACCGAGCGGGATGCCGTCGAGCGTATGGCCCAGCTTGTCTTGCGTGAAACTGCGAATGGTCACGCGGGTCGACCATTCGTAATTGCCGAAAGGATCAGAGGCCTGGACGTTGACGCTGGGCAGTTTTTCGATCGCCTTGATCGGGCTTGCACCGGGCGTGAGAAGCTGGATGTCGAGCGCTTCGACTTCCTGGACCTGCCGCGTCTCGCCCTTGCCGAAGACGATGATCGCCTCCTCGTCGCCCTCACCCGGCGCCTGCGCCAGGGCGGGCGTGGCAATGGCCAGCGCGATCACGCTGGCACCGCCAGATACTGCTTTCCTGATAGCTGCGACTCGCATGTTGTTACCCCTCATGTGCGATTGTTGCGGCGCAACATCTGGAGGGCTAATTTGAACGTTGAAGGTCGCTTTGCTGACGGTGCAAAGTCTCATTCGTGACAAGGGATTGTAGTTTTCCATGGCTTTTGCGTGCGAGACCCCGGCAGGAACATGACCGCATTGTGACAGTGGGCGATTCGGATTCCCAATTGGCGGAAGTCGCGTTCATGTTCTCCCGGTTGCATCCGGCGGATTGCGAACTGGGGGTTTCAAATGAACAGGCGGCGCGGACTTTATCGCTGCTCGATACCGGGCTGGGGCGAATGCGCACGCACGCACGCCTCAGCCGGAGACGCCTCGCCGTTCCTCGACCAGGAAACCTATGAAGCGCTATCGTTCGAGCCGCCCTATTCGGCGCTCCCGACCCGCGAGCAGTATCTTGGAAGTGAAGAGACTTTTCGCTTTCCGATCAGGGCATGCGACCTGATCTGGATGGACAGCGCGGGTCCACCGCACCTCTGACCGTCGTTCAGGCTGAACGCGAATTCCAATTCGCGCGCGAGCGCTTCGGTATCTATCCCAATACCTTATGTAATTGGCAAAATTCTTGGTGCGCCCGGCGATCCTGCGCCGCATCATGTTGCTCGGGGATTTGCGCAGTCGCCATTGCAGCTAGTTACACAGATCGATCTCATCGCTCAGAGCCTGATCCGAAATTAAGTTGAGCGATGTCAGCGGGTTAGCTTGACGCCTGCCCTGATCGATGATTCAGCGGTTTTGCAACGAACCAAAGGAAATCAGCGATGTGGACCGACACCACTGGCGCGCATCATGCACGCGCGGGACTGGCTTTGCCAAGCGATATGACCGATGCCGAATGGGCGGTGCTGGAGCCGTTCTTTCCGCCACCATCGCATGTCGGGCGTCCGCGCAAATGG
>CANJUF010000016.1 GCA_947477745.1 Sphingomonadaceae bacterium
AGTCCCGCGCGTGCATGATGCGCGCGAGTGGTGTCGGTCCACATCGCTGATTTCCTTTGGTTCGTTGCAAAACCGCTGAATCATCGATCAGGGCAGGCGTCAAGCTAACCCGCTGACATCGCTCAACTTAATTTCGGATCAGGCTCTTAGGCTTCCCATGCACAAAATCAGGACCGCGCCGCGTATAGCTTTCATCAGGGGGGAGGGCACAAGAATCGAACCGCAGTTCGCATCGGTCCGCTCGCTGACAACGGCGCTGGCAGCGCCGCTTTCGGACGCCGATGCGACGGTGCAGTCGATGGACGACGCCTCGCCCGCGAAGTGGCATCTGGCGCATACGACATGGTTCTTCGAAACCTTCGTGCTGCGCGATTACCTGTCCGGCTACCGGCTTTACCGCGATGACTGGCCGTTCCTGTTCAATTCCTATTACGAGGCCGAAGGGCCGCGCCATGCGCGTTCGCAGCGCGGATTGCTGACGCGGCCTTCGCTGGCCGAAGTGCTGGAATGGCGGGCACACGTGGATGCGGCGATGGAGCCGCTGCTCAGACGTTCGGACCTGCAGGAACTGATCGCGCTTGGCTTGGCGCATGAGCAGCAGCATCAGGAACTGCTGCTGACCGATATCAAGCACGCGTTTTTCTGCAACCCGATAGGGCCTGTCTATTCAAACCGGATGCCCCAGACGCCTGAATTGTCCGTCCCCCGTCTTGGCAGGAACACCGGGTGGCTTCACCATCCAGGCGGCACGATCGCCATGGGCCATGGGGGCGACAGCTTCGCCTTCGATAACGAAGGGCCGCGCCACCGCGTGCTGCTGGAACCTTTCGAACTTGCGCCTTCGCTCGTCACCAACAGCGAATGGGATGCGTTCATCACCGATGGCGGCTATGCCGATCCGGCGCTGTGGCTTTCGGACGGGTGGGCGTGGGTGCAACGCGAAAACGTCACATCCCCGCTCTATTGGCGCGAAGATGAGCATTTCACCCTTGCAGGCTGGCGGGCACGCGATCCGGACGCCCCGGTAAGTCACATCTCCTATTACGAGGCCGATGCCTTTGCGACGTGGTCCGGGAACCGGCTTCCCACCGAAGCCGAATGGGAAGCGCTCGCAGCGATCGAGGACAATTCCGGTGGAACCCAGCTGGACAGTGCAGGCGCGGTGCAGCCCTCCGGCAGCGAAGGCCTGTTCGGCGATTGCTGGCAATGGACCCGCTCGGCTTATCTGCCTTATCCGCGTTTCCGACCCGCCGCTGGCGCAGTTGGCGAATACAACGGCAAGTTCATGAGCGGTCAGTTCGTCCTCAAGGGCGCAAGCTGCGCCACGCCGCGCGGCCATTCGCGCGCAAGCTACCGCAACTTCTTCTATCCGCACCAGCGCTGGCAGTTCACCGGTCTGCGGCTGGCGAGGGACGCCTGAACGTGGCGGACAGAGATCCGGATCTGATTGCAGACGCGCACGATCCCGCCGCGCCTTTCCGCCGCGACGTGCTCGCCGGCCTGTCTCAGCCGCGCAAGGTGATCCCGGCGCGCTGGTTCTACGATTGGCGGGGCAGCCAGCTGTTCGAGGAAATCACCGATCTTCCCGAATATTATCCAACCCGCACCGAGATTGGCATCCTCAAAGCGTGCCTTGGCGATGTCGCCGCGCGCGTGGGGACGGGCCGCGTCGTGGTTGAACCGGGAGCGGGCAGCGCAGCCAAGACTCCGCTGCTGCTCGATGCAGTGGCGCCAAGCGCTTATGTGCCAGTCGACATCTCGGGCGAGTTCCTGCGCGAGGCGAGCGCCGTTTTGCAGGCGCGTTTCCCGGCGCTGCCAGTCCTGCCTCTCGAGGCGGATTTCACGCATCCCTTCGCGCTTCCCGCCGAAGCTGGCGGGGCAGCGCGGCTGGGCTTCTTTCCCGGCTCGACCATCGGCAACATGGAGCCGGCGGCGGCTACCGACCTGCTGCGCTCGATGCGTCATGCGCTGGGCCACGACGCTATGCTGCTGATCGGCATGGACCTGATCAAGGACCGCGACCGCCTGATCGCCGCTTACGACGATGCGCAGGGTGTGACTTCCGCCTTCAACCTCAATCTGGCAGAACGGATCAACCGCGAACTCGGCGGCACAATCCCGATCGAGGCGCTCGCCCACAAGGCGGTATGGAACGAGGCGCGCGCGCGGATCGAGATGCATCTCGAGGCGGCCCGCGCCATTTCCTTCGAGGCGGCGGGCCAGACTTTCGTGATGCACAAAGGCGAGACGTTCCACACCGAGAACAGCCACAAGTACTCCCGCGAAAGCGCCAACCTGCTGCTGCTCGCGGGCGGGTGGGAGCCTCTCGCGCATTACATGGACCCCGATTGCCTGTTCATGGTCGTACTCGCTCGGGCGATATTGCCCGGCATGACCGCTTGACCTGAACGGCAGCGGCATTAGGCCACTCCGGGAATCCCGCGCTCAAGCGGGACAAGGAGAGGCAAGAATGGCAACTGATCTCAAGAAATATGGCCCCTGGGCGCTGATCACCGGCGGTTCCGAAGGCGTTGGCGCGGAAGCCGCGCGGCAACTGGCGGCGGATGGTTTCAAGCTGGTGCTGGTAGCGCGCAAGCCCGAACCGCTCGAGGCGCTGAAAGCCGAACTCGAAGCGAAGGGTGCCGAAGTGCGCGTCAAGTCGGTCGATCTGTCTGCCGACGATGCCCTTGCCCAAGTGCGCTCGATCACCGACGATATCGAAGTCGGACTGATGTTCTACAATGCCGGCGCCAATTCGGTGCGCGGTGATTTCGTCGAACTCGACCGCGCGATCACGCAGCAGGTGATCAACGTCAATGTCATCGGCCAGGCTGATTTCTCACGCCATTACGGCAAACTGATGTGCGACCGGGGCCGCGGCGGCATCGTGCTCACCGGTTCAACCGGCGGCTACTCCGGTTCGGCGACGATTGTCACCTATGCCGCAGTCAAGGCGTTCAGCCGGATCTTCTCCGAGGGTCTGTGGCTGGAATGCGGGGCCAAGGGCGTCGATGTCGTCCACCTGTGCATCGGCTTCACTGCAACTCCGGCGATGGAGCGGCTTGGCCTTCCAATCGAATTTGCCGAAACCTCGGAAGAAGTCGCGCGGCAGGGTCTGGCCAATCTCACCAACGGTCCGGTCTGGATTGTCGACACCAAGGGCACGCGGGACGGCGCCCGTTCGGCCAACGAATTCGAGAACCGGGCCGAGGTCGTGCGCAAGCACACCGTCCCGCCCCGCGAGTCAACCGGCGTTAGCTGATTCACACGATGCTCTAAGCATGCTTAGCTTTTCTTCTTGCGCTGCGCCGCAGCGACTGCTTTGGCGCACGCAAGAGGGAAACCAATGTCCAGCAGACTATCCAGAGCGCTCGCGCCCGCCGTTGTGCTGGGCGCTTGTGCCTTCACGGTGCCAGCGCTTGCGCAGGCTACCAAGGAAGACGCGCTGGCCGAATCCGAAGACGCCTTTGGCACCCATGTCGGATTGGAAAACACCGGCATCTACACCGAAAACGAAACGCGCGGCTTCAATCCGCTCGATGCCGGCAACGTGCGCATCAACGGCGTCTATTTCGATCAGGTCTCGTTCCTGACCAACAAGCTGCGGGCGACCACGGCAATCAGGGTGGGATTCGCGGCGGTTGAAACGCCGTTCGTCGCTCCCACCGGTGTCGTTGAACATGGCTTGCGGCCTTTCCCCAAGGAACTGGGCGCCAGCCTGACCTACACCCGTTTCTATTATGGCGGCACGTTTCTCGAAGGCGAGGCCAGGGCGCCGATCATGAACGACCGGATCGGTCTGAGCGCCGGGTTCGGTTATTCGAAGATGAGCCAAGCAGATGGCGCGAAGTCGGAGAGTTGGGGCGTCAGCCTGCGCTCGATCATCAAGATCGGACAATTCGAGTTTTCGCCCTTCTATGGCGGCGGCAAATTCACCCGTAACGATGCCAAGCCAGTCGCGGTCGTCACCGAGGGCTATCTTCCCAAAATTCCGCCCACCGGCAGGTATCTCGGGCAGGACTGGGTGCGCGGATCGAAGGATCATGGAAACTACGGCGCCACGTTGAAGGGGCCAGTTTCCGACCATCTCTATTTTCGCGGCGGGCTGTTCCATTCGCAGGGCAACAAGGAAAGCAGCTACAGCGAGATCTACAGCATCCGCAATGCCAACCTCGTCGCCAACCATTACGTGCTCGCCGACCCGGCGCAGGATGTGAACTCGACCAGCGGCGAAGGCGTCTTCGTGCTGCATTATCGCGGCGAACGCATGGCGCACCGGTTCTATGCCGGATTTCGCGGGCGCGACCGGCTGACTGAGACTGACGGAACCGATTTCATCGATCTCGGCACGGCGATCCACGGCCAGTACGACCGCATCGACAAGCCCGAGTTCGAATTTACCGAGGTCAATCGCGGCACAATCAAGCAGTCCGCCTTCCTGCTCGGCTATGTCGGCCTGCTCAAGAACGTCGGCTCGATCAACATCGGGCTGCAAAAGGCCAAGTACCGCGCAACGCTGGTCCACGGCGAAACCGGACTGGTGGACCGGGTCACGGCCAATCCCTGGCTCTATAACGCAGCCCTGCGGCTCGCGGTCACGCCGAAGCTTTCTGCTTATGCCGCGACCCAGCGCGGGCTCGAGGACAGCGGCCAGGCGCCTGAGAACTCCATCAACCGCAACGAGCAGCTCCCGGCGGCTCGTTCCACGCAGTATGAGGCTGGGCTGCGCTGGGATTTCGGCAAGGGCCAGCTCGTGCTCGCCGCTTTCCAGATTACCAAGCCCTATTTCAGCTACGGCGCTGACCGAGGCTTCGTTGTCCTTGGCGATCAGCGGCATCGCGGCGCCGAGTTTTCGCTATCCTCGCATTTCACCAAGCGCTTCGACTTGCTGCTCGGCGCGTTCTTCATGGACCCTGCGGTTTCCGGGCCAGGCCGGGCGGCGGGTCTTGTTGGTCCGCGCCCCACCGGCGTGCCCAAGGTCTATGCGCGGCTCGATGCGAGTTACCGGACTTCGCTGCCCGGAGACCTGGCGCTAACCGCCACGGTCGAGCATCTCGGCTCACGGCCCGCAACAGCCGCCGAAATCGGACATCTTGGCGGCAGGCAGCTGATGCTGCAGTCTTTCACTACACTCGATCTGGGTACGCGGCAGCTAATCGCTGTCGGCAAGTCAGCTGTGTCGGTGCGGATGTTGGTGCGCAACGTGACGGACACCAAGGCCTGGCAGGTGGTTGCCGCGGACGCGCTGATGCCGCGCCACCGGCGCAGCCTGCTGATCGTCGCCTCGGTCGATTTTTGAGGTGGGCGGCGTGACTGACGTGTGTTCAAGACGGCTGGCCTGCGCCATTGCAATCGGCGGGCTGATGACTGCCGGCGCGGCACAGGCGCAATCGGCCAAGCAGGACGCGCTTGCCGAATCGCAGGACGCTTTCGGCACACAGGTGGGCTTGGAAAATACAGGCACCTACAAGGATTCCGATGCGCGCGGGTTCAGCCCGCTCGATGCGGGAAATGTCCGGATCGAGGGTGTCTATTTCGACCAGGTGTGGAATCTGCCTTCGCGCCTGCGCCGCTCGACGGCGATGCGGGTTGGCTTCAGCGCGGTTGACACCCCCTTCGTGGCACCAACCGGCGTGGTGGACCAACAATTTTACCCAAGGCCCAAAACACCGGGTAACAGCCTGATCTATAACCGCTATTGGTATGGCGGCTATTTCAATGAGTGGGATTACCGGGTGCCACTGGGCGACAGGTTTGCGCTTCAGGGCGGGCTGGCTGCGGCAAGAATCGGCCAGTCGGATGGTTCGGACAGCAAGAGCTATGCGGTCACCGTGCGCGGGTTCGCAAGCATCGGCGGGATGGAACTGTCGCCGTTCTATTCTTTCGGTGAGAATACCCACGACGAGACCAAGCCATTGGTTATCGTTTCGCAAGGCTATCTTCCCAAGGTTCCACCAAACCGCAAATACCTTGGGCAGGACTGGGCATTCGGGACCAAGGACTATGTTAATGCCGGCGCCACGCTGAAAGGGGTGGTTGCAGGCAACCTGTCATTTCGCGGCGGCATCTTCCGCTCGGTGAACGACAAGCCCACCAGCTTCACCGAAGTCTATGACATCCGCACGGCCGACAGCGTCGCCAGGCATTATGTGCTTGCAGATCCCAGTCATGACGTTCGCTCGGACAGCGGCGAAGGTCTGTTCGTATGGCGGTTTGGCAAGCACGGCATCGATCACCGGTTTTTCGCGGGTTATCGCGGCCGTGACCGTGTGACCGAAACCGGCGGCTCGCAGTTCATCGATTTTGGGCTGGTGCCTTACGGCGAGAGGGACAAACGCGCCATACCAGACTTTGCCTTTACCGCCGTAAACCGTGGACGCGTGCGCCAGTCATCGTGGATGGCGGCTTATGTCGGCACGATCAAGGGCGTGGGGCAGATCAACCTCGGCATCCAGAAAGCGCGCTACCGCGCGTCGATCCGCAACGGCGCGACCGGCGATATAGACCGGACAAAGTCCGATCCCTGGATTTACAACGCTGCGCTGATGGCCGAGATTTCGCCATCGATTTCGGCATACCTCGCAACGCAAAGCGGCCTCGAGGACAGCGGCATCGCTCCGGGAAATGCTGCCAACCGTGATGAACAGCTGCCTGCGGTCAAGTCTAGCCAGTACGAAGGCGGGCTTCGCTGGGATTTCGGCAAGGGGCAACTTGTCGTGGCTGCATTCCAGATTACCAAGCCCTATTTCAGCTTTGCCGCAGACCGCAAGTTCGTGGTGCTGGGTGACCAGCGGCACCGCGGGTTCGAGATATCGCTTGCTGGCCAGTTCATGGAGCGGCTGCATGTCGTGGCCGGGGCCGTGGTGATGGATCCGGTGGTGACCGGTCCGGGCCGCGCTGCCGGACTTTTCGGATCGAGGCCGACCGGGGTATCGAAGCTGTTCGGCCGGGTCGACCTCAACTACCAGACCGACCTTCCCGGCCACCTCGCGCTTACCGGCAGCTTCGAATACAAGGGCAGCGCGCCGGCGACGGCGGCGACGATTGCGCACCTTGGCGGCAAGCAGCTGATGGTCGATCCCTACTGGACGATCGATCTTGGCACGCGGCAGACTATCCAGATCAACAAGACGACGATCGGCGTGCGGATGATCGTGCGCGATATCCTCGACAAGGCGGGCTGGCACGTCGCTGCATCGGACGTGCTGTTCCCGACGCACCGGCGCAGCCTGCTAATTACTGCGACGGTCGATTTCTGAATTCAAACCGTCACGAACATCGAAAATGCCGTCACCCCGGCGCATGCCGGGGTCCAGTTGAGGCTCGAATTACTGGATCCCGGCCTTCGCCGGAATGACGGCTAATGGATGCTCTGAAGCTCGCTTACTTGGGCGGCATGCGGATCGCGCCGTCAATCCGCCAGAGCTGGCCGTTCATATAGGTGTTGCGCACCAGTTCGAGCACGAGCGAGCCAAATTCCTCAGGCTTGCCGAGCCGTTTTGGGAAAGGCACCGACTTGTTGAGGCCCTCGAAGATCGCCGGGTTGTAGTCCTTGACCGAAAGCATCGGCGGGGTGCCGAAAATGCCCGGCAGGATCGCGTTGACGCGCACGCCGACGTCCATCAGATCGCGCGCCATCGGAAGGACCATGGCGTTGACCGCGCCCTTGCCGCCGCCATAGGCAACCTGGCCGATCTGGCCATCTTGCGACGCGGCAGACGAGGTCATGATGATCACGCCGCGCTCACCGTCTTCGTTGAGCGGTTCGGCCCCGGCCATGCCGAGCGCGCCGATCGAGGCGACGCGGTAGGAGGCGGTGAAGATGCCCTCGGCGGACTTTGCGATCTGCTCGGTCGGGGTGCGGGCATAGCCGCCCGTTTCCTTGTCCCAGCGCACGGTCTTGCCGCCGCCCGATACCACTGCGCAGTGGACCACGATGCGCTCTTGCCCGTGAGCAGCGCGGGCCTTGGCAAAGCCGGCCTCGACGCTGGCTTCGTCCATGATGTTCACATTGCAGAACACGCCGCCAATTTCCTTGGCGATGGCTTCGCCCGCTTCTTCATTGATGTCGAAGATCGCGACCTTGATGCCAGCGCCCGCCAGCGCTTCGGCGCTCGCCTTGCCGAGGCCCGACGCGCCGCCGGTGACGACCGCGGCCAGTGAATTGTTGATCTGCATTACCTACTCCCCAGGATGTTCGAATCGGTCAGACAAAAGCGCCTAGCGCACCTTTGGACGCGAGTCGAAAGCCGCGTGCGACAGCACATCTGCACGCGGCGCTTATCGCCTCAGCGGTGTGCAATCAGCGGTAATGCAGCACGTCCGCACCGCCGCCGATGTGGGGGCCGAGCACCGCAACAAACGCGTTGAACGGCTCGCTCCCCTTGGCGGCTTCGTGCGCGGCGACCGATTCCCATTCTACCAGCAGCAGCGCCGTGCCCGGATTTTCGATGCCCTGCAGCACGGTGACTTTCTGACATCCCGCGCAGGATGCAAGCGAGGCGCTGCCGCCTTCGTTCATCGCCTTGACGAGCGCCGCAGCGTCGCCGTCCTTGGCCGGAATTACGCAGACTTCGAGTTCCATTTTTCTCTCCCTGTATGTTGTTTCAAGCGTCGAAGCCGGGGCAGTCTCGCGCGGCCTTGCGCAGCATGGCGGGCCAAAAAGCATGGTGGACAAACAGATTGCCCAGCTTCGCGACGTGGCCCGGCATGTCTTCCTGCACCTGCTGCGGGGCGGGGACGATCTCGTGTCCGGTGCCGAGTGCCCGGATTTGCGAGGTACAGGCGAATTCCAGGGTCATCATCCGGTAGAATGCCTCGCCCACGCTTTCTCCGGTTGTCAGCGTTCCGTGGTTGCGCAGGATCATCAGGTTTTTCGATCCGAGATCGGCTTGCAGCCGCTCGCGCTCGGCAAGGTCGTCGGCGACGCCTTCGTACTCGTGATAGGCCACGTCGTGGATCACCTGAAGCGCGGTCTGGGTGAGCGGCAAAAGGCCCTCCTTCATCGTCGAAACCGCCGCGCCGTCGAGCGTGTGAAGGTGAATGACGCAGTTCACGTCGCTCCGCCCGCCAAGCACCGCACTGTGGATGGTGTAGGCCGCCGGGTTCATCGGATGGCCAGGCGGCGCGATCACGTTGCCTTCGAAATCCACCCGCATCAGGCTCGACGCGGTGATCTCCTCGAATAGCAGGCCGAACGGATTGAGCAGGAAGGTGCCATCGGGCAGCCGCGCCGACATATGGGTGGCGATGTGATCGTCCCAGCCATTCAGTGCGCACAGACGAAAGGCGGCGGCAAGATCGCGCCGGATCGTTGCCTCGGCGGCTTGATCGGTCTCGGGTTCGCGGGTCATGGTCGCCATGGCGTGTCTCCTCTCGCGGGCCGCTCAAGCGGCGGGCGCGGTCATTTGTACTACTTCGTTGATATGGCCTTCGGGGTCGAGCACGAAAGCGACCTTGATGCCGAACGCAGGTATCTCGCGGATCGGTTCGGCAAGGCTGCCGCCTGCCGCCAGCGCTCGCGCGCAGACCGCGTCGATGTCTTGCGTGAAAAAACCCTGCACGGCCTCGCCAGCAGCGGGCGGATTGCCATCGAGAAAGCTGATGAGAGTAAGGCCGCCCGCTTCCCGCCCTGCGCTTGGTTTGTAGCTAATCTCCGAGATGGGCCGGCCGAACATCACGTCGGTATGACGGTTGTTTTCTGCGAGGCCGAACACCTCGGCATAGAAGCGTCCCATCGCATCGAGATCGGCAACGAAGGTCTTGGCGAAGACATAGGAAGTGTCGTGCGGCGGTGCGGCTGTCATCCCGGATCCTCTTTGTGCGGATCGGCAGCGTAACACACTGGCGAGCCTGTTCAATGCAGCACGGACCAAGGAAGGCTGGCTGGGGCGGCAGGATTCGAACCTGCGAATGCCGGCATCAAAAGCCGGTGCCTTACCGCTTGGCGACGCCCCAGCAGGCCGGGAGCGCCTAGCCGCTCGCGCCCGGTTTGAAAAGCCCGTGACTCACGCTTTGGCCATTACCGCGTCGATGTCGGCGGCGCTGTGGCGTTCCTTGATCTTGCCCTCACCATCGAGGTTGACCACCCGGCCGCGCTTTACCCCTTCGCGCGCATCGATCTCGCGCACCCAGCGCCCGACGTTCTCGTAGCTGGCCACGTCGAGAAACTCCGCTCCGCCATCATATGCTTTGCCGTGGACGAACATCGACAGCCATGCATAGTTGGCGATGTCGGCGATCGAATATTCGTCGCCCGCGAGAAACCGCGATTCGGCAAGTCGCCGGTCGGCAACGTCGAAGCTGCGCTTTGCTTCCATCGCGTAGCGGTTGATCGGATACTCGTAGCGTTCGGGGGCATAGGCGTAAAAGTGGCCGAAGCCGCCGCCGAGCACCGGTCCGGTCGACATTTGCCACATCAGCCACGAGAAGCACTCAGCCCGCGCCGCCGGGTCCGAGGGGATGAAGGCGCCGAACTTTTCGGCGAGGTGCAGCAGGATCGCGCCCGATTCGAACACGCGGAACGGCTCCGGCCCGGAACAATCGAGCAGGCCGGGGATCTTGGAATTGGGATTGACCGCCACGAACCCCGAACCGAACTGGTCGGCATCCATGATGTTGATGATCCATGCATCGTATTCGGCGCCGCTGTAGCCCGCGAGCAGCAGTTCTTCGAACAGGATCGTTACCTTGATGCCGTTTGGCGTGCCCAGCGAATAGAGCTGGAACGGATGTTGGCCGCGCGGGAGCGTCGTTTCATGTGTAGCGCCGGATATTGGCCGGTTGAGCTTCGAAAAGCGGCCGCCGCTCTCCTGGTCCCAGGTCCAGACTTTCGGGGGGGTGTAGGGTGCATCGGCCATTGTCGCTTCTCTCATCTGCTGCTCGCGCAGACTATGGCATGAGCATGGGGAACCGCAAGCAGGCTTGCCGGGTTAGGTCGGCATCATGGCAACCACCCGGATAATGACTGCGAGCGCCGACCACCTGGTGTTCGTGGACGAAGACATGCCCGGTCTCACCCGCCACAAGGCAGGGCGCGGCTGGTATTACCGTGACGCGGCGGGAAAGCGCATCACCGACCGCGCCGAGATCACGCGGCTCAATGCCATCGCGCTGCCGCCGGCCTATATCGACACCTGGTATTGCCCCGCGCCCAATGGCCACATCCTTGCAACTGGCATGGACGCGCGCGGGCGCAAGCAATACCGCTATCATCCCGATTTCAGGGCGCAGCGCGACGGCGAGAAATTCGGCGGCACCGCCGGTTTCGGAAGAATGCTGCCGCTGGTGCGCAAGCGGGTCGAGGCCGATCTCAAGGCCCTGCAGCCGACGTTCGAGTGTGCCCTGGCAAGTGTCGTCCGCTTGCTCGATTCGACCTTCATCCGGATCGGCAATGAACAATATGCCAAGCAGAACGGCAGCTTCGGCGCGAGCACGCTGCGCATGAAGCACGTCAAGCTAAAGGGCAGCACCTTGCGGCTGCGATACCGCGCCAAGAGTGGGGTGCAGCGTGAAATGACTGTGAGCGACCGGGGGCTCGCCCGGTTCGTGCGCAAGATGCAGGACCTGCCCGGTCAGAACCTGTTCCAGTACCTCGGCGAAGACGGTGCCGCGCGGCCCGTCACCTCATGCGAAGTGAACGCTTACCTGCGCGAGACGATGGGAGCTGATTTCACCGCCAAGAATTTCCGCACCTGGCATGCCAGCGTCATCGCCTTCGAAGCGCTCGCCAGCGCGCGCGAGCCGGTCGGGATCAAACTGCTGATGCAGCAGGTTTCGGATATGCTGGGCAATACGCCCACTGTCGCGCGCGCCAGCTATGTCCACCCCCGGGTGCTCGATCTCGTCGATGTGCAGGAGGAATGGCGCGCCGGGCTGGTCCTCCCGCGCCGCACCCGCTGGCTCAGCCGATACGAACGCGGCCTGATCGAATTGCTCGCATCGCCCGCGGACGCCCCGGCTGCGGTGCAGCGCGCCTGATTGCCGGTTGACTCGTGCGCGGCCGCGGGCTGCAATGCGCTCACGAGGGAGAGCGTGCATGTCAGGCCAGTTCAAATATGTGCCCGAGAGGGGCCGTCCGCTGTCGAACCGCACCGCCGAACTGGTCGTCCGCGGGCAGTATCACAAGTTCATGCTGATCCCGCCGATGGAGCATCACACCCGCTGGTTCGATGCAGGGCCAGTTTCGATCGGGGTGGAGGCGCGCGCGCTCGGCAGCGAGACTCACATTATCCGTGGTCCGAGCATTCACGTGTTCGACGCCGCGCACGAAAAGGAGTTTGTGCGCTTCGATATCTTCGGCGACGTGCTGCACTATCACTTCGTGCTGGCGGAAAAGGATCACAACATCGTCTGGGGTTACGACCCGGACACCAACGGGCCGATGCTCGATTGGGCGATCGCCGCGCTGCGCGACCGTTTGCCGACCATGCTCCGCAAGGCCGGGGCAGAAGGCACTGCGCGCGAAGTCGAGCAGCAGGGCTGGGACGCCTCGGTGCTCGAGGACGTACGCGCCGAAGCAGTCAAGGCGCTGCGCCCGCGGCCGGATGACGCTGAGCGCGCCCGCGAGGGAGCTGCGTGGATGGCACAGTGGAAAGACGTCCATCCGCAGTTCAACACGGTCGAGGAAGGCGAGATCTGAGGCAGCCGCCCGGTGATCGAACTGTACACTGCCGCCACGCCCAACGGCTGGAAAGTCTCCATCATTCTGGAGGAGTGCGCGCTTGCCTACCGCGCCCATCCGATCGCGCTGGGCAAGGGAGAGCAGCGCAGCGAGGCGTTTCTTGAAATCAGCCCCAACGGGCGCATCCCCGCGATCGTCGATACCCAGCCTGAGGGCGGCGGCGATCCGGTCTCGGTGTTCGAGACCGCCGCGATCCTGATTTACCTCGGCGACAAGACCGGCAAGTTTCTGCCCGGCGATCTGCGCGCGCGGACCGAGACGTTAGAATGGCTGATCTGGCAAGCGACGAACCTTGGCCCAATGCTTGGGCAGCATGGCCACTTTGCGCTCTATGCCATTGAAAAGCTTCCTTATGCGATTGAGCGATATCGCAATGAGGCGCTGCGGCTCTATGGCGTGATGGACCGAAGGCTGGACGGCCGGGAATATCTTGCCGCCGGGCAATACACGATTGCCGACATGGCCTGTTTCCCCTGGGTGCAAACCTGGAAGGCGCAATCTATCCCTCTCGCCGATTTCCCCAATGTGAAAGCGTGGTACGAGCGGCTGAAGCAGCGGCCCGCGCTGCGCCGGGGCATGGACCTGATGCGCGCGGGCATGGCGCCAAGCGGCCAGTTTACCGAGGAAGCCCGCCGCAATCTGTTCGGAACAGGAAACCCGCAATGATCAACCGTGTCGAATTCTTCTACGATCTGTCCTCGCCTTGGACCTTCATGGCGTTTCACGCAATCCGCCCGATCCTTGAAGAGGCGGGCACTGCCATGACGCTGCGCCCGCTGCTGGTCGGCGGCGTGTTCAATGCAGTCAACCAGGGGGTCTATGAGAACCGCGCCAACGCGCAGTCTCCCAAGGCCCGCGCCTTGGCGAAATGGACCAAGGAATGGGCGGCGTTCGCCGGGGTGCCCATGAACTTTCCCTCGCCGCATCACCCACTGCGCTCGGTCCACGCGATGCGGTTTTGCTGTACGCTGGAGGAAAATCAGCCTGCGCTCGACAGGTTCTCGCGTGCAGCGTTCGAGGCCTATTTCCGCGATCAGCGCAATCTCGACGATCCCGCAGAATTGATCGCGGTGGCCGAAGCCTGCAAGCTTGATGGCGATGCCTTGGCGGACATGGCGCAGAGCCAGCCGATCAAGGACCGGCTGCGCGCCAACACCGAAGAAGCCATCGCGCGCGGGGCCTTCGGATCGCCGACGATCTTCGTCGACCAGGATCACATGTATTTCGGCAATGACCAGTTGCCGCTGGTGCGCGCGCGGTTGCTGGGCGGTGTGCAATGAGCCGGCCGCTGGAAGGCAGGATCGCTGTCGTCGCGGGATCAAGCCGGGGCGCGGGAAATGGCATCGCCGTTGAACTCGGCGCGGCAGGAGCCAAGGTTTATTGCCTGGGCCGGACCCTGAAAGCCGGAGAGGGAGAACGCAGCGGATCGCTTGAAGAGACCGTCGCCGAAATCGAGGCGCTGGGCGGGCAAGCCGTGGCCGTGGCCTGCGATGCAACCGACGACGCGGTGCTGGGCGAGATCATTGAGCGTGTTCGCCGCGAGGAAGGCCGGCTCGATGTGCTGGTCAACAGCGTGTTTTCGGCGGGCCGACTTGCGCCGTTCATCGGCAAGCGGTTCTGGGCAATACCGTCAAGCGTGTGGGAGAGCGTCGTCGATCTCGGCGCGCGTTCCGCCTATTATGCCAGCCGTCATGCGGCGCCACTGATGATCGAGACGGCGGCAACGCATGGCGTCACCCCTCTCATCGTCAACGTTACCGGGCGCGGCTCGTTGCGCTATCGCTACAACGCGATTTATGGCGTCGGCAAATCCGCGACCGAGCGGCAAACCCGCGACATGGCGCTTGACCTCAAGGACCACGGCGTCGCCACTGCTTCGATCTGGCCTAACGGTCATACTGCCGACCGGCCGCATCAGGAAACGATGCGTTACAGCGGCCGCGCCGTTGTGGCGCTGGCGGGCGATCGCGATCTGATGGCACGGACCGGTAAGCATTACTGGTCGGCTGAACTGGGCGCGGAATACGGCTTTACCGACGAGCACGGCCATACGCATGTGCCCGGCCCGCTGGTCGATGAGTACAGTCTGGATACAGAATAGGCGCCGCCGCCGTCAGGCGATTTTCTTCACCCAGCCGTGGGTGTCGGGCGCGGTTCCGCGCTGGATCGAGACCAGCCGCTCCTTGAGACGCATGGTAAGCTGGCCCGGACCGCCCGAGCCCACGGTGAAGGCAGTGTCGCGGCCTTCAACTTTGCCGACCGGGGTGACCACGGCGGCGGTGCCGCAGGCGAAGCATTCGATCAGCTTGCCTGACTTTGCGTCGGCCGCCCACTGATCGATTGCGTAACGCTCTTCGCGCACGGTCAGGCCTTCCTCGCGGGCCAGGGTCATCAGGCTGTCGCGGGTGATGCCGGGCAGGATCGTTCCGCTGAGCGGCGGGGTGAGGAGAGTGCCGTCGTCGAACACGAAATAGAGGTTCATGCCGCCAAGCTCCTCGATCCACTTGTGTTCCTCGGCATCGAGAAACACGACCTGATCGTGGCTGCGCGCGATCGCTTCGGCCTGGGGCACGAGGCTGGCTGCATAGTTGCCGCCGCATTTGGCAGCGCCGGTGCCGCCCGGCGCGGCGCGGCTGTAATCGGAGACCCAGATCGAGACGGCGGGCGCGCCCGACTTGAAGTAGTTTCCAGCAGGGCTTGCGATCACCATGTATTTGAACTGTTTTGCCGGACGCACACCAAGGAATGCCTCGGTCGCGAACATGAAGGGGCGCAGGTAAAGCGAGCCGCCCTCGACGGTCGGAAACCAGTCACGATCCGCGAGCACGAGTTGGCGCACAGATTCGAGGAAAACCTCCTCCGGAAGCTCGGGCATGGCGAGGCGCCGGGCCGAGGCGTTGAGGCGCGCTGCGTTGGCCTCGGGGCGGAACAGCGCGATGCTGCCATCGGCGCGTGAGTAGGCCTTAAGTCCCTCGAATATTTCCTGCGCATAATGAAGCACGGCAGTCGCCGGATCGAGCGTGATCGGCCCGTAAGGCTCGACGCGGGCATCGTGCCAGCCGCGATCTTCGCTCCACTCGATCGTGACCATGTGGTCGGAGAAGGCGATGCCAAAGCCCGGATCTGCGAGCACCGCCGCGCGCTTTTCCGGCTCTGTCGGCGAAGGATGCGGAAGGTGCGCAAATTCGATGGACTGTTCGGCACTAGTCGCCATTATTCACCCGCTCCCTCTGCGAAATTTCGCCAGATTTGAACTAATATTACAAAATCTACAATTGATAAGAAATTAATAGCAAGTGCAGTTTCTGCATCTCGCGATAGTGGGTTTTGCCGCGCGATAAAAGAGGGCTGGAGCCCGAAAATGAGAAAGGCCGCGCGGGGCAATCCCGCACGGCCTTTCGCATGGTCAGCGGCCGAAAGTGCCGCCGGCGAAGCCTTTACTGCTTACTTCGAATTTTCAGCAATAATGCTCCACGACGGAATGTACCGACCTCCCTGCTGAACCATGAGACATCGGGTCACCTCCTTTCGCGCTGTTGAGCCAAGACGCCGGTCTCCCGGCTGGGGCAACGGAAACTGCGGTTTCCGGCCTGCCTTGAGACAATGTGTGAATTATTCCGCGCTGCACAACAAGTCTTGCAAAGATTTTTTTTGGCGTCAGAATCAAGCTTTCGCGGGTTATCCACGACGGCCCGCGCGCTCCTTCAGCGGCAATCCTCGATTACGCGGCTGACTTCCGGCCAGCTTGGCACATAAAGCGTCGTCAGCCCCGCCACTTCCACCGCGAAATGGCCGCGGCTGAATGCCATGGCATCGAGCAGCGGATCGCGCGCCGGCAGCGTAACCGCAATCTCGTTTGCCGATCCGGCGCCGCTTAGCGTCCGCGTCATCGCCGAAGTGCTGATCGACATCGGCACCGGTCCTTCGCCGCTGCCGCGCCGGGCGAGCACCACGTTGCCCTGCTCGCAGCGGAGGCTGAACAGGCCTTGCGCAAAGGTGGCGGCAGAACGACCGCCTGCATTGCTCCATACCCAATCACCCGGCGTTGCCCGCGCCTCGCGCCAATCGGGCACGTGCCGCTGGGGAGGCGGTGCCGGCGTCGATGTCGGGCTTGGCTTTGGCGCCGGCACCACGCGCTGCTCGGAGCAGGCGCTCGCCATCAGCAGGCCGATCAGCGGCAGGCCAAGGGCCAAAGCACGGGAAACAATTGCCTTCATCATGCCCCTATGGAATGACAAGCCCGCGCTCACAAGAGCCGCCGATCAACGAGTTGCCGTGTCCAAGCCCCATCCTGTCGCCAAGGCCACCGCGGGCAAGACGCGGGTCGATCAGTTGCTGGTCGAGCGCGGGCTTGCCGAAAGCCGCAGCCGCGCCGCTGCGCTGGTGCTCGCAGGCCTCGTTTTTTCGGGCGAGACCAAGATAGCCAAGGCGGGCCAGCAAATGGCGAACGACGCTGCCCTGGAGGTGCGCGGGCGCGATCATCCCTGGGTTTCGCGCGGCGGAATCAAGCTTGCTCATGCTCTGGATCATTTCGGCCTCGATCCGGCAGGCGCAATTGCAATGGACGTGGGCAGTTCGACCGGCGGCTTTACCGATGTGCTGCTCTCGCGCGGCGCGGCGCACGTGTTTGCAGTCGATTCGGGCACCAACCAGCTCGCCTGGAAGCTGCGGCAAGACCCGCGCGTAACCGTTCTGGAGAAGACCAGCGCGCGGGTATTGACCCGAGATCACATCGACCGGGAGTGTGACTGGGTGGTGTGCGACGCGAGCTTCATTTCGCTTGCCAAGGTTCTCGAAGTGCCGCTGTCGCTGGCCGCTCCGAGTTGCACCCTTGTCGCGCTAATCAAGCCGCAGTTCGAGGTGGGCAAGGGCGAGGTCGGCAAGGGCGGGGTGGTGCGCGACCCAGCGCTGCACGCTCGCGTTTGCGAGGAGGTGCGCGCATGGCTCAGGGCCAAGGGCTGGCAGGTTGAAGGCGTTGTCGAAAGCCCGATCACCGGGCCGGAAGGCAATGTCGAGTTCCTGATTTGCGCGCGGCGGGGGTAGTGAAAGTTGCCAGCGTGCCCGCGCCGCTGCACAACACGCCGCGAAACAGCATGATTCGTGGAGATTGCGCTGAATGAACATGATCGCATCTCGGTGGCAGCTTCGTACGAGCTTCATTCGCTGGTCGTTGTTGCTCGTTCCGCTGATCATCCTGCTGGGCGTGGTTTCGGGTCAGCTGTCAGGCAGCGGATCGGACAGCGCCTGGTTCAGCGCACTGAAGATGCCCGCAACCTATCCGCCCGGATGGCTGTTCGGCGTGGTCTGGACGGTGCTTTACGCCCTGATGGGTTTCGCTTTGGCAATCGTCGCGTCGGCAAAAGGTGCGCGGGGGCGCGGCGCGGCGGTGCTGGCGTTCATTGTGCAATTGGTGCTCAATCTAGCTTGGTCACCGATGTTCTTCGGCTATCACCAGATCAGCGGCGCTCTATTCCTTATCGCCGTGCTCGATGTGGCGGTGATCGTCACCATCGCGCTGTTCTGGCGGATTCGCCGTTCGGCAGCCTTGCTGATGCTGCCCTATCTCGCCTGGATCCTGTTCGCGACGCTGCTCAACTGGCAAATCCTCGATGCCAATCGCGGCCTTGACGGGAAGCAGGACTATTCGGGCGCAATCGGGCGATACGAATTTTAGGGCCGCACATCTTGAAGCCCGCCACCGCGAAGGTCATTTAACCGCCATGCAAAGCGAAAACCCTCTGATCGCCGACTTCGTCAAGCTGATGAACAGCGCCGCCGGAACGCTTGCGGGCATGGGCCGCGAGGCGCGCGATTCGGCGCGCGAGCACTTCAAGGAAACGATGGGCGGAATGGATTTCGTCAGCCGCGAGGAGTTCGACGCGGTCAAGGACATGGCTGCCAGGGCGCGCGAGGAAAACGAATCTCTCAAGGAGCGTCTGGCGGCGCTTGAAGCCAGCGTATTCGGACACGAAAAGCCCAAGCCGAAGACCAAGCGCGGCTGATAACGGCAGGCGCGCGGGGAACGACTTCGCGGCGGATTTGTTTTGCCCTGCAAAGGGTCATTTTTCCGATGTTCACGCAGCTCAATCCGACGCTCCCCGTCCATGTTCTCGAACGGGGCGATGCCTATGCAATTGGCGTGATCGACTATGGCCAGGAGCACAACCTGATCTGGGTCACCGTGCTTAACGAAACCGGCGAAGTGTGGTGCGCGCCAAACCCGATGGTTCGATTCGGCAAGAACTGGACGATGGGCCGCAAGGAGCATCATCTTGTCACCCAGTCCAAGCGCCGCGAGCGAGAGCCAGCCGGCACGGCGGGATTGTGCGACACCTGCACCGAGACTGCCCGCGCCTGATCGTCCCTTGCGGCGCAAAGCTGCATCTTCCACACCGCGCTGATGCACATCCGCGCCCCGGCCATCGTTTGCGCAAACCGTCCGCATGGGGAAACGGCCGGAATCGTGCGTCTCCTCACCGCCGATCACGGCATGGTGGCGGGCTATGTCGCGGGCGCGCGAGGCCGAACTTTGCGCCCGGTGCTGATCCCCGGCAATCTGGTGGACGCCGAACTGAGGTCGCGTTCGGCCAGCCAGCTTCCCTTCGCCCGGCTTGAACTGGTGCAAAGCCGCGGCCCCTGGCTGAGCGAGCCGCTTCCGGCCGCCGCGATCAGCTGGACGACGGCGCTTGCCGCCGCCACGCTGCCAGAGCGTCAGCCTTATCCCGCGCTTTACGAGGCGCTTGCCGCCCTGCTCGAGGCGGTTTGCGTCGCTCCGTCGGCCCGGCGCTGGGCGGTACCGCTACTCTCGTTCGAGGTGCTGCTGCTGCGCGAGCTGGGATACGGCCTGTCGGCGCGCCGTCCCGATGAAAGCGATTGGCCCGCCTTCCTTGCCGCATTTGATGCTCTTGGCCGCCAGCTCGAACGCTACCCGCTTGCCGAGCGGCGCAGCGATGTTATGGCGGCGCGCGCCATGCTGCGCTCGCGGCTGGCAAGGATCGAAGGCGGTTGAACATGACATCGAATGGTATGCGGATTGCGGTTTTCGCCGGGGACGGGATCGGCCCCGAAGTGACCGAACAGGCGGTCCGCGTACTGGAAAAGCTCGATCTGCCCGGCCTTGAACTGGTTGAGGGCGACGTTGGCGGCGCGGCCTATCGCAAGCATGGCCATCCGCTGCCGCCAGCGACGCTGGAAATCGCGCGCTCGTGTGATGCGATTCTGTTCGGCGCGGTCGGTGATTTCGGGCTCGATTCGCTCGAACGCCATCTGCGCCCCGAACAAGCGATCCTCGGCCTGCGCAAGGAACTGGGCCTGTTCGCCAACCTGCGTCCCGCGCGGGTGTTCGAGGGGCTGGAAGACCTGACATCGCTCCGTCCCGAAGTAGCTCGCGAGATCGACCTCTTGATCGTGCGCGAGCTCAACGGCGACGTCTATTTCGGCGAAAAGGGCATGCGCACCACGCCCGACGGGCGCCGCGAAGGCTATGACATCATGTCCTATGCCGAGGACGAAGTGCGGCGCATCGCCCGTACCGGCTTCGATGCGGCAATGAAGCGGGGCAAGCGATTGTGCTCGGTCGACAAGGCCAATGTGCTCGAAACCTCGCAATTGTGGCGCGACGTGGTGATCGAGACTTCTGCCGAATACCCCGAAGTCGAACTCAGCCACATGTATGTCGATAATGCCGCGATGCAGCTCGTTAAGAACCCGGGCGACTTCGACGTGATCGTCACCGGCAACCTGTTCGGCGACATCCTTTCCGACCAGGCGAGCATGTGCGTCGGCTCGATCGGGCTGCTCGCCTCGGCCTCGCTGGCAGAGGGTACCTACGGCCTTTACGAGCCGATCCACGGCAGCGCGCCCGACATCGCCGGCAAGGGACTGGCGAACCCGATGGCGACGGTTCTGTCCGCCGCGATGATGCTGCGTTACAGCTTCGCGCTTGAAGAACCGGCGGTCCGGATCGAGGCAGCGGTGGCATCGGCGCTGGCCCGGGGTGTGCGCGGCGGAGACCTTGGCGGAAATGCCGGGACACGGGAAATCGGCGATGCTATCGTTGAGTGCTTGTAAACCATAACGGCTTGTTTACTCCTGCCGTTTATCGGGCAGGGGGTATGGACATGTCTAATCCCGATCTCGCCCAACTGGCCGATTTCGCGCAGCGCGCCGATACGACGACCAAGCCGCTAGAGCTCGCGATCGTCCTTCCCACCTTCAACGAGCGCGGCAATCTGGCCTCGCTGGTTGAGCGGCTGGACGACGCTCTCGCGGGGATTTCGTGGGAAGCGATCTTCGTCGACGATAACAGCCCGGATGGCACATCGGACGAAGCGCGCAAGATTTCGCAGCATGACCGCCGCGTGCGTGTGCTTCACCGCATTGGCAGGCGCGGGCTGGCTTCCGCCGCGATCGAGGGCATGATGGCGACCGCCGCGCCCGTGGTCGCAGTGATGGACGCCGACCATCAGCACGATCCCGCCTTGCTGCCCGGCATGCTCAAGGCCGTGGCGAGCGGGGAATACGACGTCGCCGTCGCTTCGCGCTTTGCCGAAGGGGCCAGCACCGAGCAGTGGGGCCGGCCCGACCGGGTGCGCGCCTCGAACATTGCCAACGCCATCGCCCGCAAGGTGACAGGCGTCGAACTTTCCGATCCGATGAGCGGCTATTTCATGCTGCGCGCCGAAAGCCTGCGCGCCGCCGCGCCCAATCTTTCGGGCGTGGGTTTCAAGATCCTGCTCGATATCCTCGCCACCTCCGATCAGACCATGCGGATCAAGGAATTTCCACTGAACTTTGCCGCGCGCGCCGAAGGAGAAAGCAAGCTGGACCGCACCGTGGTGTTCGAATTCCTCGTCGGACTTTACGACAAGTGGCTCGGCAGGATCATTCCCACCCGTTTCGCCCTGTTCGGGACGATCGGCGCTGTGGGCGTGGTGGTCCACATGGCGATACTTTCCGCCTTCCTCACGCTCGCCGGAGAGGGTTTGCGCGGGAATGTCGTCACCAATTTCGAATTGGGACAAACAATCGCTGCCTTGGTGGCGATGACCTTCAACTTCTTCCTCAACAATGCGCTGACCTATGCCGACAAGCGCCTGACCGGCGCGGCGGCTCTGATGCGCGGCTGGATCAAGTTCGGCGTGACCTGCTCGGTCGGCCTGCTCGCCAATGTCGGCGTTGCGGCGGTGCTGGTGCGCTTCGGCTTCCACGAATATCCGGCCGCGCTGGCGGGGATCGTCATCGGTTCGGTGTGGAATTTCGCGCTCAGCTCCAAATTCGTCTGGGGCCGTTACGGCACCTGATTTTTCAGCCGCTTTCGTCCCGGATTGATCGAGCGCAATGCCTTGCGCTGCATGACGCCGCACGTTGTCCTTCACAGACATTCTGGAAGGAGCGACAATGGGACACACCCCGCACGAATTGCACGACGAATTCCCGGACGACGCCGGGCTGCTGCACGATCTGAAGGTGTCCGACAGCCACTTCAAATTTGTTGCCGACCGCTACCATGAGGTAAATCGCGCGATCCACCGGATTGAGGTCGAAGTGGAGCATGCATCGGACTCGCGGCTCGAAGACTTGAAGAAGCAGCGCTTGTCGATGCTTGATGAAGTGTCACAGATACTGACAAAGGCAAAGCTGGCCGTTTGACCGGATCACCTCCAACTGTCGAGCCACATCCAGCGCTCGAAGGCCGTCTTGTCGGCGAGCGGGGCGGCGGACAGGATTGGCCAGAACCACGCAAACATCGCGAGTGATCCTGCCAGCATGGTCAGGCTCGCCGCGCGAAGTAGCCCAGCTTTGCGCCACGCCGCATCGAGCGCCAGCGCCAGCGCCCCCATCAGGAACACGCCGGGCAGCAGGTAGTGATAGTAGAACTGCACCGGCTTTCCCGAGACGAGCCACAGACCAAGGGTAGATACATAGCAGACTGTCATGGCTAGTGCATCGGATCGCCCGCGCATTACGCTCGCCCACAGGCACCAGGCCAGCGCGGGCAGGCCCATCAGCATGGTCAGCGGATTGCCCAGCAGCAGAACGCCTCGCTGTGCGCCGTCGGTTGGCTCGTAGAGGTACCAGATTGGCCGCAGGTCGAGCGTCCACTGCCACCAGCGGCTCTGGTAAGTGTGAAAGGTGGTTACGCTGTCCTGCAAGGCGATCATGCGTTGGTGCAGCGCCACAAAGCCGAGCGGGTGCGCCGGATCGGCATCACCCGAATAGAAGAAGGCGGGTGTGAAGGTCAGCCAGTAGAGCGAAAGTGGCAGGACCCCAAGCCATACGAAGGCCTCGGCGAGCGTGATTTGCGCCACGCGATCATCCCGGCGCATCTTTAGCACCAGAAAGGCGAGCCCGGGCAGGACCGCGAGCGGCACCGCGTTCCACTTGGACGCCATGGCAAGGCCCATTGCAACGCCCGCTCCCGCCAGCCTCAGGCGCTGGCGCGGGCTGCTGAGCGCCGCCGCGAACTGCCACAGGCCGACCAGCGCCAGGCTTGCCGCGAAAATGTCGAGCATGGCGATACGGCTTTGCACGAACCACATGAAATTGCCGGCGAGCAGCAGCATGGCGAACAGGCTCGCCGCGCGCCGCTTGCCCAGGTGCCACACCAGCCGGCCGAAGGCGAACAGCCCCAGCGTTCCGGCCAGAGCCGAAGGCAAGCGCCAGGCCAGCGGATGGTCGCCAAGCAGCGCAATCGACGCGGCCAGAATCTCCTTGGCAAACAGAGGATGCTCGCGGTTGGCTGGCGTGAGTTCCAGAAGGTGCCGCGCTGCCGGGACGTAATGCGTCTCATCGAAATAGGGATGGCCGGGGATGCCGATGCCGATCAGCACCAGCGCGAGGTATGCTAGCGCTATCAGCGCCAGCCACGCACGCGGATCGCTCTCACCTTTTGCCGGCTGGTTCATCGATGCCGGTCTACCGGGCGTGCCGGAGGGCGGCAATCGCTTGCGCGGGCGCGGCTGCGCTTTTAGAGGCTTGGCGATGAAGAGAACCACCGGACGGGACCGTTCCGTCACCAGCAAATGGCGCCCCGCAACCCAAGCGGTGCGCGGCGGCACATGGCGCAGCGAACAGGGCGAGACGAGCGAGGCACTGTTCCTCACCTCGGGCTATTCCTATGACGATGCGGGAACGGCGGCTGCGCGCTTTGCCGGGCAGGACCCGGGCATGACCTATTCGCGCCTGCAGAACCCGACCGTTCAGATGCTCGAGGAGCGCATCGCGCTCATGGAAGGGGCCGAGGCGTGCCGCGTCCAGGCATCGGGCATGGCGGCAATGACTACGGCCCTGCTGTGCCAGCTTTCGGCGGGCGACCATATCGTCTCGGCGCGGGCGGCTTTCGGATCTTGCCGCTGGCTGGTCGATACCCTGCTGCCGCGCTTCGGCATCGAATCGACGATCGTCGATGCGCGCGACAATCACGCCTGGGAAGCGGCGATCCAGCCCAATACCAAGGTGTTTTTCTTCGAAACCCCGGCCAACCCGACGATGGACATCGCCGACATGGCGTACATTTGCGGCTTGGCGAAATCGCGCGGCATCCGTTCGGTGGTCGACAATGCCTTCTGCACGGCGGTGCTCCAGCGGCCGATGGAATTCGGCGCGGACGTTGTCGCCTATTCCGCGACCAAGATGATGGAGGGGCAGGGCCGCGTCATCGCCGGGGCAGTCTGCGGCAGCGCGGAATTCATCAACGATGTGTTGCTGCCGTTCCAGCGCAATACCGGGCCGATCCTCGCGCCGTTCAACGCCTGGGTCGTGCTCAAGGGGCTGGAAACGCTTGACCTCCGCATCCGCAGGCAGAGCGCCAATGCGCTCAAGGTCGGCAAGTTCCTCGAAGGCCGGGTGCCGGTTATCCTTCATCCCTGGCTCGACAGCCACCCCCAACAGAACCTCGCCAAGAAGCAGATGGACGATTGCGGCCCGATCTTCAGCGTGGTCCTTGATGGCGGCAGGGAGCAAGCCCATGCATTGCTCGATGCGCTCGAACTGATCGATATCTCCAACAATATCGGCGATGCGCGCTCGCTGATGTGCCATAACGCCACGACCACGCATCACAACATGGGGCCGGAAGGCCGCGCCGAGATGGGCGTTTCCGAAGGTATGCTGCGGCTGAACGTCGGGCTTGAAGACCCTGACGATCTGATTGAGGACCTCGATCAGGCGCTGGCGAAGGCCGGGCTGTAACGCGCGCCGCGCAGCCTGTGCAAAAGGGCATATGCAGCGCGGTTGTCGCGCCGGGCTTTCGTCGCTACGTTGACCGAGTCATGAAGGAACTCTTCCAGCATACCGCCATCACCGATGGCATAGTCGTGCGCGTCGCGGTCAATTTCCTGCCCGAACAGTCGCGCATCGAGGCGGGCAAGTGGTTCTGGGTCTATCATATCCGCATCGAGAACGAATCGGCGCAGCCGGTCCAGCTGATGACGCGGCACTGGCGCATCACTGACGGCGCGGGCTCGGTAAACCTGGTCGAGGGGGACGGCGTGGTCGGTGAACAGCCGCTGCTCGCCCCCGGCCAGTCGCATGATTATGTCTCGGGCTGCCCGCTGCCGACCTCGCACGGCTCGATGGAGGGGCATTACACGTTCCGCGGGCAAGATGGCCGAGATATCCGCGCCACTATCCCGTTCTTCCCGCTCTCTGCGCCTGCGGCGGCCGGGGCCACGGGCGTGAACCTGGTGCCCAAGAACAAGCCGTGAGCGCGCAAGCGCAGCGATGAAGCGCACGCACCTGCCTCTCAATGCCTTGCGGGTGTTCGACGCCGCCGCGCGGCACCTCTCGTTTACCCGCGCCGCCGACGAGCTTGCTGTCACCCCGGCTGCAGTCGGCCAGCAGATCCGCGCATTGGAAGATGTGCTGGGCGTCGTGCTGTTTCGCCGCACCAGCAAGGGCCTTGAACTCACCGACGAGGCGCAGGCCGGGCTAGGCGCGCTGCGCTCGGGCTTTCTCCATTTCGAGGAAGCGGTGCAGGCGATGCAGGCGGGCCAGTCGAGCCATGTCTACACGATTGCCGGACCGCGCGAATTTGTCGCCGCCTGGCTTGCGCCGCGCCTTGCCAGTTTCCGCAAGGACAATCCGCAGGCGCGCTTCGTCATCGTCGATGGCGAGACGACCGACTTTACCGAGGCGAACCTCGATGTCGCGATCCGCTGGACCGAAGGGCCGGGCGATCTCGAAGGCGCACCGCTTGGCCTGCCTGAGCGTGTCACCGTGGGCGAGGGCGAATGGATCGGCTGGCCCGGCGATGGCAACGACGATTCCGGCGATGAGGACAGCGTGCCTGCCATCATGGTCAGCGATGCCGGGCAGGCAGTCGCCGCTGCTCTCGCGGGCATGGGCAAGGCGCGCGTTCCCGCGCTGCTTGTTGCAGGCATGGCCGAGGCGGGCATGATCGATGTTGCGGGCAAGAGCGAGCCGTGCCGGCGCGGTTACTGGCTTGTCGCCCCGCGCCCGCAATGGCGGCAGAAGAAGGTGCAGTCGCTGGTCGCAGCATTGACAGCGCTCTGACTGTATAGCCCGCTCCATGCGAATCAGGGTCGGCCGGGAACCATAATACCTGCCGTGCGTTTTCACGCCGGAGTCTCTTCATGCTGACGAAGCGTGAAATAGATAGCTGATAACACTTACGTGAAATCTCGGGAGAGGACTCTGCAACACTTCGAAAGTGAGGGTCTTATGAAGAGAATTCTGATTGCAGCCGCACTGTCATCGACAGTTCTTTCCGCACCAGCATTGGCCAGAGACGACAGTCCTTATATCGAGCTCAACGCCGGCGCGATGATGGCTGACGACTTCAAGGTCAGGGAAGTCGGCGACACCACCGGATCGGTGGCGGAACTTGACACCGACATGGGTTATGATTTCGGCGGAGTGTTCGGCTACGATTTCGGCGGCTTCCGGCTCGAATCCGAAGTCAGTTACCGCAAGGCCAAGAACAAGGAACTGGGAGCCCCCGACGGGGTGCTCGACGAACAGGATCTTGGCGGAAGCGCATCTGCCCTTAGCGTAATGCTCAACGGCCTGCTCGATTTCGGGTCCGACGACGGCCTGCAGTTCTTCGCAGGCGGCGGCGCCGGTATTGCCCAGGTGCGGCACCGCGTTAGCATCGATGACGAACGTTTCTTCCGCGGCCGATCGAGGGATTTTGCCTGGCAGGGCCTCGCCGGTCTGCGCTTCCCGGTGAGCGACAGGGTCGATCTGGGCCTCAAGTACCGGTACTTCAATGTGCCGAACTATTCGATGGTGAACCGGGTTGACGGGCTGAAATACAAGACCGACTGGACCTCGCATTCGGTCATGGCCACGCTGGGCTTCAATTTCGGCGGCTGTGACTGTGAAGAGCTTCCACCGCCGCCGCCTCCTCCTCCTCCTCCTCCTCCGCCCCCGCCGCCCGCGACGATGACCTGTCCGGACGGGACCGTGGTCGGCATGAACGAGGCGTGCCCGCTGCCGCCGCCGCCGCCTCAGCCGGCGCCCGAGCGCGGATAATTCCAGGCCAGAGGGGCAAGGGCGTAACGGCGCTCTTGCCCCCTTGAAGCTGCCGAACAAATCAAGTCAGCTGCTGCCTTCGATTCGCGCTGCGACAGTCCCGTCGTCACCTGCTAGTGTGTCGCTGCAAACACGCAGGACAGGGGTGCGGTATTTGAGCGCAAGACGGGGCGGGCGGGCGTGAAGCCGAAAATCCTCACCACCATGCGTGGCTATGGCTGGCGCCCGTTTGGCAGCGATGCCCTCGCGGGCATGACCGTGGCGCTGGTGGCGCTGCCGCTCAGCATTGCCATTGCGATCGCTTCGGGCGCGCCTCCCGCTGCGGGGCTGGTCACCGCGGTCGTGGGAGGATTTCTCATCTCCGCACTTGGCGGCAGCCGTGTGCAGATCGGCGGGCCGACCGGAGCCTTCATCGTCGTCGTCTATGGCGTCATTCACGCGCACGGCTACGGCGGTCTGCTGGTCGCCACGATGATGGCGGGGGTCATTCTGCTCGTCGCCGGACTGCTCGGAGCAGGCCGCCTGATCCGGCACGTTCCCGAGCCGGTGATCGAGGGCTTTACCATCGGCATCGCGGTGGTGATCGCCTTCAGCCAGATCAAGGACCTTGCCGGCATGGCGGGGCCAAATCTTCCCGCTGAATTCATCGCCAAACTGCAGGGACTGTGGGCCATGCGCGGTTCTACCGATACCAGCGCCCTTACCCTCGGAGTAGTCTGCATCGCGGCGATCCTCACGCTGCGCAGGCTTGCGCCCAGAGTGCCGTGGCTGGTCCCCGTCGTCGTGCTCGCCAGCATGATGGCAGCATTTGCGCTGCCATCGGTCGATACCGTTTCGGAGCGATACGGCGCGCTGCCCGGCGGATTGCCGATGCCGGCAATGCCAAGCCTGACGGTGAAAATGGCCGCAGAGCTGCTGCCTTCGGCGCTGACCATCGCGTTTCTCGCCGGGATCGAGTCGCTGCTGTCCGCCATCGTCGCTGACCGGATGATCGGTGCAGCGCATCGCTCTAATGCCGAGCTTATCGCGCAGGGCGCCGCCAATGTCGCATCGCCGCTATTCGGCGGCCTGCCTGCGACCGGCGCTATCGCGCGCACCGCGACCAATGTGAATGCCGGAGGGCGAACCCCGGTTGCGGGAATGGTTCACGCCCTGGCGATCCTGCTGGCGATGGTGGTTGCCGCTCCGCTCGCCGGGGCGCTGGCGCTGCCTGCCCTGGCCGGGCTTCTGGTGGTCACGGCCTGGTCGATGAGCGAGCCGCATCGTTGGCGCGAACGGCTTCGCTTGCCCAAGTCCGACCTGCTGCTCCTGATCGGGACAGCGCTGCTGACG
Source organism: Sphingomonadaceae bacterium (assembly GCA_947477745.1). Lineage (GTDB taxonomy): Bacteria > Pseudomonadota > Alphaproteobacteria > Sphingomonadales > Sphingomonadaceae > Novosphingobium. The sequence goes on from CANJUF010000016.1 coordinate 28,511, forward strand.
GTGCTTGTCGATCTCACTCTGGCGATTGGCGTGGGAACGGTTGCCGGGCTTGCGCTGCGCCTGGCGCGCGGCGAGATTGCCGCGCCCCGGTGGCACACCCCGTTCAGATGGGGCGGCCACGGCCGAGAAGATAAGGACGGTCCCGGATAACGGGCGGGCCGGATTTACCCGGGATGTCTCTCCCTTAAAGATCCAGATCCTTGATCGGTCCGTCGAAGTTCAGCCGCAATTCGTGGATCGCCGCGTTCAGTTTCTCGACCGGCAGGCCTTTCAGGTAGCCATCGACGATCCGCTGGTAATTGCTGATCATGCCCTCCACGTCCTTGGACAGGCGCATGAATTCAAAGCCCTGCGCGTGCATTCCGGCCTGCTGGATCGGGATGTTCGAATAGTCCTGGCGCGGGATCATTGGGAATTCGACGCTGTTGTAGGGCAGCGCGGTCGGCTCCATCACCGGGTCTGGTTCTTCGGCAAAAGTGGTCAGCGACCAGATCTCGAAGAAGCACTTTTCCGGGCCGAGCGGTCTGATGCGGTAAGCCGACATGCTCGCAAAGGTCGGCAGCAGGAAATAGTGCGGGAAGAAGAACTGCACTGCCGAAACCGGGTGCGACTGCGATACCTCGAGAATGTCGGGGCACGGCTCACCGCGCGCGCGCAGATGCTCGGTCACCGCCTTCATGCCCATGCCGAACCACATGGCGATGGCCTGGCCCGGATCGTCGGGCAGGTTGTCGGTCGGCACTTCGCGCAAGATGTCGACTTCCTTCTGGTGGATCATCCCGGCCATGCCGTCGCTCAGCAGCTGGAAGCTGTGCACCTGCGCTTCGATCGCCTTCTTGATGTCGATGGCTTCGCTGGCAACCCGCGGACGCTCGGTGGCGACGTTGCCCGTCATACCGCCGCGCACCGATTCGTCCTCATACATCGATGAGTACATGCTGGGGCTGGCCTCATGCAGCTGCGGGTGAGTCTGCATCACGTGGTAGCCTTCCATGAAGGCCTCCATCGCGATCTTCCAGTTGGCGGGCAGCACGGTGCCATAATGCCATTCGGCGCGCAGGTCGGAGACGCCGTGCTTGTCGAAATCGTCGGTAACCTGCCCCAGCGTCTCGCGGATCGTAGGCGCATCGTCGTCGAGGTTGATCCACACGCAGCCGCCCCAGGTATCGACCCGGCAGGACACGAGGTTGACGTCGTCGGGATCGAGCTGGCGGTCGCTCAGCAGGTGCTTGCCATAAACCCGGGTATTCTTGCCGTCCATGTTCCAGGCCCAGCCATGGAACGGGCAGACAAAGCCCTTCTTCGTGCAATTGCCGAAGGCCGAGGAGTAATCCTTGTCGAGCGACTGCCCGCCCGCGAACGGCACACCGCGATGGCGGCAGGCATTGTGGAAGGCCTTGATGCCGTCATTCGTGCGCACGACAATGACCGACTTGCCGACGTTCGAATACTCGATCCAGTCGCCCACTTCGGGGATCTGCTCGAGGCGGCAGGCGTTCTGCCAGACGTGAGGCCACAGGTGCTCCAGCTCGGCCTCGTAGAACTCCTGATCGAAATAGCGTTGGACGGGAATCCGCTCCGGGTCGGAAACCGGGAAGGGAACTTCGCGCAAACCGTTTCCGGCTGACTTCAGCATGGCGGCACCTCTCGTGTCGAATAATTCTCGGCAATGAACTTATCGCGATGCATTCGACATGCAAGGAGATGCTCTCAGCGATCAGCCCGGCGATGCGGATCGAGCGCGGAGCGGCCAGAGCGCGGCGCCACTGCAACGCCGCCCATCGCTTCGAGCCGCGCGATGCGCTCGCGCGTGTCAGGGTGCGTCGAGAACAGCGAGCGCACGCTCGTCGGCACGATGTAAAGCTGCGCGGCAGCCGGGTTGCGGATCACCGCCTGGCTCGGCATCTGCTGCGCCGGCATGGCGATCTTGGCGAGCGCCGAGGCCAGGGCGCGCGGATTTCCGCTGATTTCCGCGCCGGCCCGGTCAGCGCCGAACTCACGCGTGCGGCTGATCGCCATCTGCACGATCATCGCCGCGAACGGCGCCATCAGCACGGCGGCGATGGCCGCGACCGGGTTGCGGTTCTCGCTGCTGCCGAAGAACATACCGAAGTTTGCGATCATCGAGATCGCGCCGGCAATGGTCGCGACCATGGTCATCACCAGGGTGTCGCGATTGCGCACGTGGCCAAGTTCATGTGCCATCACAGCCTCGACCTCTGCGGGCGTCAGAAGGTCCAGCAGGCCGGTGGTTGCCGCGACGGCCGCATTCTCGGGGTTGCGGCCGGTGGCGAAGGCGTTGGGGCTCGCGTCCTCGACGATGTAAACCTTGGGCATCGGCAAGCCGGCCCGCTGGGCAAGCCGCGTGACCATGCCGTGAAATTCGGGCGCGGTGCGGGCATCCACTTCGCGTGCGTTGTGAAGCTTGAGAACGATCTTGTCGGCGTTCCAGTAAGTGAACAGGTTCATGCCCGCAGCGATGACGAGCGCGATGATGGCCCCGCCGCGTCCGCCAAACATCATGCCGAGCGCCATGAACAGCGCGGTCAGCGCAGCCAGCAGCATGGTCGTCTTGAGCGTATTCACTTTGCCTGTATCTCCGGTTGCAGACCTTCCCGGAATCTAGAGTGGCCCCGCGCCTTTTCAATTGAAACCGCTGCAATTGTGCTCTTTGCGACACTTTGCGACATTGCTTTTGGCGGGCCAATCGACAAGGGTTCCGCCCGGCGAGAATCGCCCGAAGAGAGGGTGAAAACCATGGAATATGTGCGGCTCGGGAAGACTGGCCTCAAAGTGTCGCGGCTGTGCCTTGGCTGCATGAGCTTCGGCGAGCTCGGCAAGGGCTGGCACAAGTGGATCCTCGAGGAGGACGACGCGCGCGCAGTGATCCGCCGCGCCGTTGAGGGCGGGATCAACTTCTTCGACACCGCCAACATCTATGCCGCTGGTACCTCCGAGGAAGTGACCGGCAGGGCGCTCAAGGATTTCGCCCGCCGAGACGAGGTGGTCATTGCGACCAAAGCTCATGGCGCGTGGGGCAAGGGGCCGAACCAGGGCGGGCTTTCGAGGAAAGCGCTGATGCAGGCGATCGACGATAGCCTGCGGCGGCTGGGCACCGACTATGTCGATCTCTACCAGGTACACCGCTGGGACAATAACACCCCGATCGAGGAGACGCTTGAGGCGCTCAACGACATCGTCCGCGCGGGCAAGGTGCGCTATATCGGCGCGAGCTCTATGCACGCCCGCCAGTTTCAGCGTGCGCTGTATGTCTCGCGCAGCAACGGCTGGGCGCAGTTCGTTTCGATGCAGAATTACGTCAACCTGATCTACCGCGAGGAAGAGCGCGAGATGCTGCCGCTATGCCGCGAGGAAGGCATCGGCGTCATCCCGTGGAGCCCGCTCGCGCGCGGCAAGCTGACCCGCCCGGTCGGACAGGAGACGCTGAGGTCCGAGACCGACGTGATGAACAAGGTGCTCTATGAAAGGATGGCAGACAACGACGGGCAGGTGATCGGCGCGGTCGAACAGGTCGCCCGGGCGCGCGGCGTGCCGATGGCGCAGGTCGCAACCGCATGGGTGCTTGCGCAGGACGGGATCACTTCACCGATCATCGGCGTTTCGAAGATGGAGCATCTGGACGACGCCCTTGGTGCGCTTGACGTGGAACTGAGCCCGACGGAAATCGAGCAGCTCGAAGCGCCCTATCAGCCGCATCCGGTCATGGGCGTTAACCTGTGATCTGGCACGACGGTCAGCGGCCGGATTACGGGAAATTCGCGGCTGCAAATGCCGATTCGATGATAAGCTGGCTTGGCATGGAGTTCGTCGAGGCTGGCGACGATTTCCTGCGCATGCGCATGCCGGTCGACCACCGCACGGTGCAGCCGATGAAGCGCCTGCACGGCGGCGCCTCGGTGGCGCTTGCCGAAACCATCGGTTCGATGGCGGCGGGACGGTGCGTCGATCTCGAACGCTTCACCGTGGTGGGCGCCGAAATCAACGCCAACCATCTGCGCCCGGCCTTTTCGGGCTGGGTCTATGCCACCGCCCGGCCCATCTCGCTGGGCAGCCGCCTGCACGTCTGGTCAATCGAGATTGCAGACGAGGCGGGCAAACTGGTTTGCATCAGCCGCTTCACCGCCGCAGTGATCCCTTTGCCGCAGCAGCATGAAAAGCGCGCCGATGCTTGATGCCCGGCGATCGATGGCTTAGCGCTCGCCGCAGGGAGAGACCAAGGGCATGACGATCCTTTACGATGAAGCACAGCAAGCGATCGCCACCGAATCGCGGCGCGTGATCGATGCGCAATACGATCTCCAGAAGCTGCTCGATCTGGTGGACGTCACCGGCCAGTATGACGCGCGCCTTTGGCAGACCGCGGTCGAACAGGGCTGGACCGCGCTTTCGGTGCCCGAGCAATATGGCGGGCTAGGGCTTGGCCTGGTCGAGATGGGGCTGATCGCGCAGAGCCTGGGCGCGGTGACACCCGGCGCGCCGTTTCTTTCGGGCAACGATGCCTTCGTGCAGCTGCTGATGGCCGGAGGCGATGAGGCGGCGCGCGAGACTTGGCTGCCCCGGATCGCGGCTGGCGAGGCGATTGGCGTCATTGCGCTGGGCGAGGGCGCATCGCCGCTGCCTCCGGTTCCAGCAGTCGCCTTTGCGGACGGCAAGCTCAGCGGCACGAAGTCCGCGCTCGCAGGCGCGATCAACGCCGATGCGGCAGTGGTTTGGGCAAATTCCAACGGCGTGCCGGTTCTGGCGCTGGTCGAACTGGACGACACCATGCGCCGCCCGGTCGACAGTTTCGACAATGCGCGCCTCTATGCTTCGCTGACGTTCGATGGTGCGCCGGCCACGGCGCTGCTTGAAGGCGATGCGGCGCGGGAGGCGGCGCGCACCGCGCTTGCGCGGCTGGCGGTCGTCACCGCGCACGAGCAGACCGGCGGGGCCGAGCAGGCGATGAAGATCGCGCGCGACTATGCGCTCGAACGCAAGGCTTTCGGACAGCCGATCGGGGCATTCCAGTCAATCAAGCACCGCATCGCCGAGATTTATGGCCTCGTCGAACTGGCCCGCGCCAATTGCATCGATGCCGCCGCAAGCGAAGGCAAGGCCGACTTCGTGCTCAAGGCCTGCGCGGCACGGCTTACCGCTAGCGAGGCCTACGACACCGCCGCGCGCGATGCCGTTCAGATCCACGGTGGCATCGGCGTCACCTGGCAGCTTGGCCTGCACCTGCACATGCGCCGTGCGCGCAGCCTTTCGGCGGAGCTTGGCAGCCCGCTGTTCTGGGAAGACCTTTTGGTCAGCGAACTCGAGACGGGGGCAGGCGCATGATCGATCTGGATACTTTCCGCTCAGATGCGCGCGCCTGGCTCGCGACCATGGTGCCCGAGTTCGGACGCGAGGCGCGCCGGGGCCTGTCCGATGAGCAGGATCTCGCGCTCGGTCGGCGCTATATGGCGGCGAAGTATGAGGCGGGCTTTGGCGGCATCCACATGGCCGAGGAATTCGGCGGGCGGGGTCTTTCGGGCCTGCACAAGATCGCCTTCGACCAGGAGGAAATGGAACTCGGTTTTCCGACCGTCTATTTCGGCATCTCGCTGGGCATGCCGATCCCGATCATCATGAAATTCTGCAAGGACAAGGCTTGGGTCCGCGAGCGCGTGATCGCCGCGCTCAAGGGCGAGGAAATCTGGTGCCAGCTGTTCTCCGAGCCTGCGGGCGGGTCCGACCTCGCGGGCCTGCGCATGAAGGCCGAGCAGGACGGAAACGGCTGGAAGCTCAACGGCCAGAAGCTGTGGACCAGCCACGCACATATCGCCGACTATGGCATCATCGTCGCGCGCAGCGATCCCACCGTGCCCAAGCACAAGGGTCTGACCTATTTCTGGGTCGACATGCATGCGCAAGGTGTCGAGGCCAAGCCGTTCGAACTGCTGGACAGGGAAGTCGTCTGCAACGAGGTGTTCTTCGATGACGTCAAGCTGACCGATGGCCAGCGCATCGGTCCGGTCGGCGGAGGATTCGGCGTTGCCATGGCGACCCTGATGATCGAGCGCTACGTCGCCTCGGATGCCGACGGGTTCGGGCCTACGATTCCGTTTTTCGTCGATTTCGCCCGCGAGGTCCAGGTCAACGGCAAGCCCGCAATCGAGGACGGGCGCATCCGCTCTGCCATCGCGCGCAACTTTGCGCTCCGCAATGGCCTGAAGTCGATCCGCGACCGCGCTTTCCTGATGATGGAGGCCGGAACGGAGCCTGGCCCCGAAGGCTCGCTCAGCAAGCTTGTCTCGGTGCGCAGCCGCCAGAAACTGTCCGAACTCGCCATCGATCTGATGGGCGCGGATGGCCTCGCTTACGAGCGGGACGCGTTCTCCAAGGAGGACTGGGTGGCAAGCTGGCTCTCGGTTCCCACCGGGCGCATCGCCGGCGGTGCCGACGAAATGTTGCTCAACACCATCGCCGAGCGAATTCTCGGCTTGCCGCAAGACCACCGCCCCGACAAAGGCGTTGCGTTCAACCAGATTCCCGCCTGATCACTCAGGTCCTAGTTCCGGAGACCCTTATGCCATTCAAGACCCGCGTGACCGAAATGCTCGGCGTCGAGCATCCCATCGTCCAGGGCGGCATGCAGAACGTGGGCTATGCCGAGCTGGCAAGCGCCGTTTCCAACGCCGGCGGGCTTGGCCTGATCACCGCGCTGACTCAACCCAGCCCGGAGGCGCTGGCCGCCGAGATCGAGCGCTGCCGTTCGATGACGAGCAAGCCGTTCGGCGTTAACCTGACTTACCTGCCGACGCTGAACGCGCCCGATTACGGCGCCTTTGCCAAGGTCATCATCGATGCCGGGATTACGATTGTCGAGACCGCCGGTTCGCCAAAGGTGCGCGAGATCTGGGAAATGATGAAGCCGCACGGCATCACCATCGTTCACAAGTGCACCTCGGTGCGCCATGCGCTCTCGGCCGAAAAGCACGGCTGCGACATCATCTCGATCGATGGTTTCGAATGCGCCGGACACCCGGGCGAGGATGACATTCCCGGCCTGATCCTCATCCCGGCTACCAAGGACAAGGTGAAAATTCCGCTGCTCGCTTCGGGCGGGATCGGCGACGCGCGCGGCTTCGTCGCCGCGCTGGCGCTGGGCGCGGAAGGCATCAACATGGGGACGCGCTTCTGCGCCACCAGGGAAGCACCGATCCACGACAACGTGAAGGCCAAATATGTCGAGAACGACGAGCTTGGCACCAACCTCATCTTCCGTAAGTTCCACAACTCGGCCCGTGTCGGCAAGAACGAGGTCTCGGACGAGGTCGTGGCGATTTCCGCCAAGGAAGGCGCGGTGTTCGAGGATGTGCGCCACCTCGTCTCGGGCGCGCAGGGCGCCGAAGTGCTCAAGACCGGTGACCTGTCCAAGGGCATTTTCTGGGCGGGCATGATCCAGGGCCTCATCCACGACATCCCGACCTGCCAGGAACTGATCGACCGGATCATCGGCGGGGCCCAGGAAATCGTTCGCGAGCGGCTGAACGGCATGCTGGTCTGATCAGAGCGGGCTGGCGCGCGCCGTGTCATATGAGAAGGTCCTTTACTCGCTCGAAGGCGGCGTTGCGCACATTTCGCTTAACGATCCGGGTTCGCGCAACGCGATCTCGCGCATTGTCGCCGAGGAAGTGATCACGGCGCTTGGCCGCGCCGAGCAAGAGGCGCGCGCCGTGCTGCTGACCGGCGAAGGCAAGGGCTTTTGCTCGGGTGCAAACCTTGCCGATACTGAGGTCGATCTGGCCGATCCGATGCGCGATGCGGGCCTGGCGCTCGACGCCTATCTGCACCCGATGATTTCGGCGGTGCAGTCGCTTTGCATTCCGGTTGTAACTTCGGTGCAGGGCGCAGCGGCAGGCGTCGGCTCTTCGCTGGCGCTGGCGGGCGACATGATTGTCTGCGGCCAGAGCGCATATTTCATGCAAGCGTTCCGCCATGTCGGGCTAGTGGGTGATGGCGGCGCGACCTGGCTGCTGGCGCGCGCGGTCGGCCGGGTTCGTGCGATGGAGCTCTTGCTTTTGGGCGAACCTTTGCCAGCCGAGAAGGCGCTAGAGTGGGGGTTGGTCAACCGCGTCGTTCCCGACGACAAGCTGCGCGAAAGCGCGATGACGCTGGCCAGGGAGCTGGCAGCGGGACCGGCCTCGCTCGGCATGATCAAGCGCACTGCATGGGGCGCGAACGATTGCTCGCTCAAACAGGCGATGGCCGCCGAGCGCGCCGCGCAGCGCGACGCCAGCCGCACCGACGATTTCGTGGAGGGCGTAAATGCTTTCCGTGACAAACGACCGCCCGGGTTCAAAGGGCGCTGAAACAACACCTAGAGGAGAGAGAATGATGATCGGATATGCAACCGTAGGCACCAACGACACGTCCAAGGCGCTGCCCTTTTACGACGCCGTTCTGGGCGAGCTTGGCGCGAAGAAAGCGTTCGATTCGCCCAAGGGCGGCCGGCTCTATTCGCGCACCGAAGGCAAGTTCGAATTCAGCGTCACCCCGCCTTACGACGGCAGTCCGGCGACTGTCGGAAACGGCTCGATGATCGCGCTGGCTGCCGATACGCAGGAACAGGTGCGCAACGTCTATGCCAAGGCGATGGAACTGGGCGGAACCTGCGAGGGCGAGCCGGGCTGGCGCGGACCGGAAGGCGGCTTCTACGGCGCCTATTTCCGCGATCTCGATGGCAACAAGCTGTGCGTCTACCGGATGGGCCCCGCCTGATCCGGTTTCCTCAGCCACGGGAGAGCACGCTATGATCAGAGCCATCCATCACGTCGGGATCAATTGCCGCGATATGGCGCGCATGCAGCGCTTCTACAGCGAGGCCTTCAGTTTTGAACCGGTCGACGAGGGCTTTGCCTGGGGCGGCGACGCGACGATGGATCACATCGTCGATCTTGCCGGATCGGCGGCCAAGGGTGTGATGATGCGGGCGGGGACGTGCTATCTTGAACTGTTCGAGTACAGCGCGCCGCCTGCCCGGTTCACCGAACCCATGCGGCCCAACGATCCCGGTTACACGCACATCTGCGTCGACGTCACCGATATCGAGGCTGACATCGCGCATCTGGAAAAGTGCGGCATGACGTTTGGCGGGCGGGAATTCGTCGATGTCGGCCACGTCAAGACGATCTACGGCTACGACCCCGAAGGCAACGTGATCGAGGTGCAGCAGACGACGCCGAATAACGGCTTCACGCTGGAGGAACTGGCGAAGTAAACTATCATCCCCTCCCCTTCAGGGGAGGGGAAGTTCTTTTGTCGTCAATCCCTTGCCAGCAGCAGAGCCGCAGCCATCGGGCCGCCGCCCGAGGTCGCCACCGCGACCTGATGCTTGTTCTTGATCTGCCGCGCGCCGCCTTCGCCGCGAAGCTGCACCACCGATTCGTGCGCAAAGCCGAAGCCGTGCAGGCGCCCGGCGCCAAGCTGGCCGCCAAAGGTGTTGAGTGGCAGTTCGCCATCCAGCGCGATGCGGTGGCCGCCGTCGATGAATTCATGCGCCGAGCCGCGCTCGCAAAAGCCGAGCCCTTCGAGCCAGGTCAGCGGCAGGAAAGCGAAACCATCATAGAACTGGATGGTATCGACGTCCTTCACCGAATAGTCGGTGTAATTCCAAAGGTCGCGTCCGGCATCATAGCTTGAGGTCCATTCCGGCTGGTCCCACGAGAAGCTGTCGATAGAGCCTGACATAGCGGCAATGCGGATCGGCGTGGACTTGACCTCGTCGAGCGCGTCCTGCGCCGAGACGATCACCACGGTCGAGCAATCGGAATAGCGGTCGCAATCCCACAGGCACAGCGGCGTGGTGATCATCCGCGCCTCCATGTATTCGTCGAGCGTCAGTTCCTTCTTGGAGATGTTGCGCGCGCGCGGGTTGAGCTGCGCGTTGCGGTGCGCGTTGATCGCGATCTGGCCGAGCTGCTCGCGCTTCATCCCGTATTTGAAGACATGGCGGTTGGCATATTGCGCCACCCAGTTGGCCGCTGATGTCGCCCAGTAGGGCATGAGATACTGCATCGATCCGGGCAGGTCGCCACCGCGCGGAGTCGGATATTCGTCGGGCCGGGCCTGAGCGGCGGCTTCGTAAACCGTGCGGAAGCAGATGATATGGCGGGCGAGGCCCTGCTTCACCGCCATCGCTGCATTGCCGATCGCGGCAAGCTGCGCGGGCAGTTCGCCGCCGCCGGTATGCCACTTGGACTTGATGCCAAGGGCATCGGCCAGCTCCTCCGAACCGACCGGCGAGAAACCGCCCGCCATCTTGCCCGGGTAAGTCGAAACCCCGTCGATCTGGTCGACCGTCAGCCCCGCGTCGGCGAGCGCTTCCTTGACCGCATCGATGGTAAGCAGGAGCGGATGGCGGGTCAGGCGAACGCCAACCTCGGACTGGCCGACCCCGGTGATGTAGGCTTCCTTGCTTGCCATGGTCAGTCAGCCTTTTCGAACAGCGGGAACCAGATGCCGTCCTGCTCGTCGAACAGGACGCGGACCTTGTCCTCGGGCCGCACAGCGTCAATGTCGCAATTGACGATATTAGTGGTGAGGATCACGCCGGGCGCACCGTCCGGCCGCACTCGCGCGATGACATAAGGCACCTCGACGCCGGGAAACCACGCTTGGTGATTGACCGTGAAAGTGTCGATCGCACCGGTGCCGGGCAAGGCTTCGTAGCCGAGATCCTCCGACTGGCACTTGCGGCACACGGGCAGCGCCGGATGGTTGAACCTCTGGCACGAATTGCACTTCTGCATCTTGAGCGTGCCTTCGGCGCCAGCAGTCCAGTAGGGACGGTTGTATTCGTCGAGCCGTGGCCGCATGCGGGCTGGGTTGGTCATCGTTGTCCTTTCGGAAAAGCTTTAAGTTCCATATCCCACCCGAGGCCCCGCTCAAGTGTGACCGAGTGGGCAATGCGTATTGATCGCTTGCGCGTTGTCGGCTCAAAAATCCCGAACCGCCGGGATGATTTCCTCGGCGACATACTGGACATGGTCTTTCCAGCCTTGCAGCGAGGTCAGCGGCGGCGATGATACGCCGCTCCAGGTCACGCCGAGGCTCGCCAGCCAGCCAAGTTCATCAAGCGTCTGCTGCTTCGACTTGCCGCCCTTGGCCAGTTCATTTTCGACGACAACGTGGCCTTCGCCGATCGCGCCGGTGCTCAGCGAATAGGACACATCGTTGAGCTTGCCGCCATAGTCGGGCTGCGATCGGATGAAATCGAGCCGTTCGGCGATCTTGTCGGGCGGGGTAAGGAACGGCATCCAGCCGGAGCCGTATCTGCCCGTGCGCTTGAGCGCGGCGTCGGCATCACCGCCGAACCAGATCGGAATGCCGCCTTCCTGCACGGGCCTGGGCGCGAAAGCGATATCCTTGAACGAGACATATTCGCCCTCGAACTCAGGCTTGTCGCTAGTCCACAACTCGATCATCGCGCGCACATATTCCTCGGACATGGCGCCGCGCTTGTGGAAATCGACACCGAGAATGTCGAACTCCTCCTTGAGCCAGCCGACGCCGAAGTTGACGGTGACGCGTCCGCCCGAAAGCCAGTCCATCGTCGACAATGCCTTGGCGACGACGATCGGGTTCTGCAGCGGCAAGAGCTGGATGCATGAGTTGACGCGCATCTTCTGCGTCGCGCCCGCGAGGTGCGCCATGCCGATCAACGCGTTGAAATAGAAACCGCCCGACAGATCGACATGCTCGGTGGGAATGACGTGATGCTCGGGCACCTGCACCATCTCATAGCCGAGCCCTTCGGCCCACTTGACCAGTTCGGTTTGCTGGAGCCCGGTGACATCCAGCTCCCAAGGCTGGGTCAGGGCCTTCAACTCCATCATGTGCGGCAGTGCGAATCCAAGCTTCATTCTTAACCCCTCCCGTCCGGGTCCGTTATCGCGCCACAAGGCAGACAAATTTGCCACGGGGCAAGCCCATGCAGCGAATTTTTTTCGCGCCGGTCTTGAGTTGCGGGCGCTAGGGCGCTTTGTGCGAATTTAAGTTCGCAAAAGGGAACACCATGTCGATCACTATCAATATCACCGACGCGGCGGGCGTGCCTCACGTGATTCCCGACGCCATGACCGGGATCACCCTGATGGAAGTTTCCAAGCAGCACGGGGTCGAAGGCGTGCTCGGCAATTGCGGCGGTGGCGCGGCCTGCGGCACATGTCATGTCTATGTCGACGCCGATTGGCTGGACCGGCTGCCCGCGTCCGATGCAATCGAGGCCGACATGCTCGAAATGCTGGAGGACACGCGGAAGGACAACTCGCGCCTTGGCTGTCAGATCAGGCTGGCCGATGCGCTCGACGGGCTGACGGTGACGGTCGCCCCGCCTTCGGATTACTGATCAGCCCAGCTCAGCAAACCCGCCGTAACGGCCGCGGTGAAACAGCATCGGATCGCCCTCGCGCGGGGTTTCCATGCGCAGCACCTGGCCGAGCACGAACCAGTGATCTCCCGCTTCGGTGACCGAATGGATCGTGCATTCGATGGTCGCGATCGCGTCGGCGAGCACGGGGAGGCCGTGATCCGAAACGGTCAAATCGACGCCAGCGAACTTGTCGCCCTTGCCGGCAAGCTGGCGGCATAGCTGCTGCTGGTCGCTGCCCAGCACGTTGACGCAGAACCGGCCCGCCTTCTCGATCCTGGGCCAGCTTGTCGAGCTCTTGTCGGGCAGGAAGCCGACCAGCGGCGGGTCGAGCGAAACCGAAGTGAAGGTGCCGACGACCATTCCTGCCGGGGCATCCTCTTCATCCAGCGCGGTGATCACCACCACGCCGGTCGGATAGGCGCCGAGCACCTGCCTGAACATTGCCGGGTCGATTGTCGCCTCGCTCACTGTGCTGGTCTCTCTGTTCCGTTTGCGCCTCTCGCTTCCGCCTGCACGAGCCGCGCCAAGGTTGCAAGAGCAAGGCCATGCGCGGGAGAATCCCCTTGCCCGCAACGCGGCGAAAGTGCAGGGGAAGCGCCTTGGCGTCCCGCCCCGGCCGAGTGTCGGAGGCGCACGCGAGACGCCCCATTTGCAAGCCGAGACAGGAAGAAAGACATGGCTACGATTGAACGGACAGCCGAGCTGGATGTTGCCGATGAAGTCGCCGCGCTGGTCGCGCGTTCGCGCACCGCGCAGGCCGCGATCGAGAACGCCACGCAGGAGCAGGTCGACCTGTGGATCAGGGGCATGGTCTATGCCGTCGCCCGCGAGGACGTGGCCGAAGAAATCGCCCGCCACACGGTCGAGGAAACGCAGCTTGGCAACTATGACGGCAAGTTCCTCAAGATCTTCCGCAAGACCCGCGCCGCGCTGATGGATATCATCGATGACAAGTCGGTCGGCGTGATCGAGGAACTGCCCGAGCGCAATATCGTCAAGATCGCCAAGCCGGTGGGCGTGATCGGCGCGCTCTCTCCCTCGACCAATCCCGAGGCGACCCCGGTCATCAAGGCGATTAACGCCGTCAAGGGCCGCAATTCGGTTATCGTGTGCCCGCACCCGCGCGCCAAGATCACCAATCGTATCATCTGCGAGAAAATGCGCGAAGCACTGGTCAAACTCGGCGCGCCGGCCGATCTGGTCATCGCTATCGAGCAGCCTTCGGTCGAGAAGACCAACGAGGTGATGAAGCAGTGCGACCGCGTGCTGGCGACGGGCGGCGGGCCGATGGTCAAGGCGGCCTATTCGTCGGGCACCCCGGCGCTGGGCGTCGGCGTCGGCAATGCGGTCATCACCGTGGACGAGTCCGCCGATCTTGACGACGCGGCGGACAAGATCCGCACTTCCAAGACGCTCGACCTTGCCGCCTCTTGCTCGTCCGACAATTCGGTGATCCTGCTCGACGCGATCTATGACGAGATGCTCGCCAAGCTGATCCACCAGGGCGGCTACGTCGTCAACGCGGACGAGAAGGCCAAGCTCCAGGCGGTGATCTGGGAAGACGATCACATCAACGCCAAGGTCGTGGCGCAGGACGCCGAGAAGATCGCGGGCATGGCGGGTTTTTCGATCCCCGAGGGCAAGCTGTTCTTCATCGTGCCCGAAGACGGCTACGGGCCGGATCATCCGTTCTCGGGCGAGAAGATGACGGTGACGATGGCGCTCTACCGCGCGCGCGACATCGACCATGCGATCGAACTGACCAACGCGATCCAGGCCTATCAGGGTCAGGGTCACTCCTGCGGCATCTACTCGACCAGCGACGCGAATATCATGAAGCTGGCCATGGCGACCAAGACCAGCCGGGTGATGGTGAACCAGCCGCAGGCGGCGTCCAACTCGGGCAACCTGTGGAACGGCATGCGTCAGACCTTCTCGCTGGGCTGCGGCTCGTGGGGTGGCAACGCCACCAACAACAACATCAACTGGCAGGACCTCGTCAACGTGACCTGGGTGTCGAAGCCGCTCGCGGTGACCAAGACGATCCCCAGCGATGAGGACCTGTTTGGCAAGCAGGTGATCGAGGCGCTGGGATGACGGCCGTTTTCCGCACGCAGATCGCGCTGGCCGCGCTCGCGCTTGGCCTTGCCGGCTGCTCCAAACCAGCTCCCGAAGCCGAAGAGGCGGCTCCTTCGGCGCAGACGGCGATGCCTGCTCCTGTCGAGCCGGTCGCCACTGCCGCACCTGCCGCCGCGACCGCAATTCCCGAGGCCCTGCGTGGTCGCTGGGGCATCAATGCGGCTGATTGCGACACATCGCGCAGCGATGCCAAAGGCGCGATGGAAGTCGGCGCGAACAGCCTGAAGTTCTACGAAGCTGTGGCTAAGCTCAATCGCATCGATTCGATTTCGGACAAAGGTCTTGGCGCGGCTTACGATTTCACCGGCGAAGGCCAATCGTGGCAACTCACGGTTGAATTGACTCTATCACCTGACGGCAAGACGCTGAATCGCAAGGATACCGGCCCCGATGCGCTGCCCGGGCCGCAAACCTATCAGCGCTGCGAGGCCTGACCCGATGGCGACCGATGAGCTTATCGTTCGCCGCGAGGGCCTGGCTGGCTTCCTCACGCTCAATCGCCCCAAGGCGATCCACGCGCTGACCGCGCCGATGGATCACGCCATGACCGAGGCGCTGCTCGCATGGCGCGAGGACGACGGCGTTCAGGTGGTGATGATCGATCACAGTGAAGGACGCGGTTTCTGCGCTGGCGGCGACGTCACCGCGCTGCGCCAGTCTGCGCTCACCGACAACGGCGTTTCGGGCCGCCGCTTCTTTTTCGAGGAATACCAGCTCAACCACCTGATGTTCACTTATCCCAAGCCGATTGTCGCCTTCATGGACGGCATCACCATGGGCGGCGGCGTCGGCATTTCGCAGCCAGCGAAGTTCCGCGTGGCGACCGAGAACACCCGCTACGCCATGCCGGAAACCGGGATCGGCCTGTTTCCCGATGTCGGCGGCGGCTGGTATCTGGCGCGCATCGGGGGCCGCATCGGCCAGTTCCTCGCGCTCACCGGCGCGCGGCTCGACGGCGCGGAGTGCATGTGGGCGGGCCTTTGCACGCAATACTTGCCGAGCGAAGCCTTGCTTGAAGCAAAACGCCGGATCGCCGATGGCGAGGATATCGGCACCGTGCTCGATAGCCTTTCTGCAGAAGTGCCCGAGCCGCGGCTTGCGGGTAATGCGGACCTGATCGACAAACACTTCGCCTCGGACCGGTTCGAGGACATTCTCGCCTCGCTGGAAGCCGATGGCGGTGAATGGGCGGCAAAGGAACTGGCGACGCTGCGTGCCAAGAGCCCGCAGGCGTGCAAGGTCTCGCTGCGCCAGTTGGCAGAGTCCGCGAAGCTCGACGATTTCGCCGCCAACATGGCGATGGAATACCGCATCGGCAGCCGCGTGCTCGTCCTTCCCGATTTTGCCGAAGGCGTGCGTGCCGTGCTGGTCGACAAGACGCAGGATCCCAAATGGATGCCGTCCCGGCCCGAAGACGTATCCGATGAACTGATCGAATCGATCTTTGCCCCGCTGCCGCCTGCCGAGGAGTGGGTGCCACTCGGCTGATCGTCATCCCGGCGCAGGCCGGGATCCACAACAACGCCGGAACTGGATTCCGGTTTTCGCCGGAATGACGGAGAAGAAATTATGGCAAACTTTGAAACAATCCTTGTCGAACAGCGCGGCGCGGTGACGCTGGTCACGCTCAACCGCCCTCAGGCGCTCAATGCGCTCAACTCGCAGGTCCTGGTTGAGCTGACTCAAGCTTTTGCAGCCTACGAGGCCGATCCGGCGCAGCGCTGCGCGGTTCTCACTGGATCGGGCGAAAAGGCCTTTGCGGCAGGAGCGGACATCAAGGAAATGGCCGACAAGCCGGCCGCCGATTTCTACCTCGAGGACTATTTCTCCGGCTGGCAGGCGGACCTCGTGCGCAAGACGCGCAAGCCTTGGGTCGCGGCGGTCAACGGCTTCGCGCAGGGCGGCGGCTGCGAGCTTGCGATGATGGCCGACATCATCCTTGCGTCAGAAAATGCGCAGTTCGGGCAGCCCGAGATCAAGCTCGGCGTCGCGCCGGGCATGGGCGGATCGCAGCGCCTCACGCGCGCGATCGGCAAGAGCAAGGCCATGGAAATGTGCCTTACCGGCCGCAACATGAAGGCCGACGAGGCCGAGCGGGCAGGGCTGGTCAGCCGGGTCGTGCCATTGGAATCGCTGCTCGACGAGGCGCTGAAAATGGCCGAGACAATCGCCGCGATGGCACCGCTTGCCGCGATGATGAACAAGGAAATGGTCAACGTGGCTTTCGAGACGACGCTGGAACAAGGCCTCGTTGCTGAACGCCGCATGTTCCAGGTTTTGACAGCCACCGAAGACAAGGCCGAAGGCATGGCTGCCTTCGTCGAGAAGCGCCCCGGCAACTGGAAGGGGCGCTAGTTCGCCTTTTCCGCTCGCCGCCGGGCAACCTCGAACGCGGGCAATTTCATGCCTTTGGTGCGGCTGGTGAGGTGCCATTGCTTGCACAGATTGCAGCGATAGGGCCGCAGGGTTATCTCCGCCTGCTGCGCAATGGTCAGAGCCTCGGCTACGCTGGCATAGCGCGCCTTGCGGCGGCATACGCCGGGCCGCGTCTTCACTCCAGCAGGCCCGGCCCAAGGACCATCAGCAGCCGCACGTCGATCGCCAAGCCCTGTTCGCGCCATGATGCGATCGCCTCTGCCACGCTTGCCAGCGGCACCCGGTGGACGGTGATGTCCTCGCTCTCGGTGCCGCCGCCTTCGCCAACTTTCTCCAGGTCATGCGCGCGCACCAGAGTGAAGCTCTCGCTGACCATTCCGGGCGAGGAATAAAACTCGCCGATAAGTTCCATCCGCCCGGCGCGGTAGCCGGTCTCCTCTTCCAGTTCGCGGGCTGCGGCTGCGACAGGTTCCTCGCCTTCGGCCCCGACATCGTCGCCGATGAGGCCAGCGGGAAGTTCGATGCAGCGCTTGCCCAGTGGCACGCGGAATTGCTCGACGAGGATCACGTGATTCGCTTCGTCCACGGCGAGGATCACGGCGGCGCGGATGCCGCGCGAACGGCTGACGTATTCCCAGCGGCCCTTCTTGCGGGCGGTAATGTATTTGCCCTGCCAGACGATCTCGTCAGGCGCGTTCTCGTCCGATGTCATACTTCGATCAGCCTGTCGGGAAGCTCGTTGGCGTTCTCGCTGCCTGCTGGGAAATGCTCGGCGAGCACCGCGCCGACCCGCTCTATCGCCGCGATCATGCCGTCGGCCAGCCGCCCAGCTTTCACCTCGGCGAGCAGCGCGACCATTGCCTCGCCCCAGACATCGGGTGAGACCTTTGAGGCAATCGCCGCGTCAGCGAGGATCTCGGCGCGGTGCTCGCGCATCGAGAGGTAGATGAGGATGCCGGTGCGCCCGTGAGTGCGCCGCTCGGCACCGATGCGGAATGCACTGACCGCGCGTTCGTGAACCCGCGCTGTCCGGATCGCGCCGGGGACGAGAAGGAACTTGAGCGGCTGCCATAGCTGGATCAGCAGCATCCCCAGAAACTTGAGCGCGGCAAACACCGCTGCCAGCTCGAACAGCTCGCGCGGGGTCCATTCGGTGATCCAGCCGCCTGACAGCATCTCGAACATGCCGGTGTAGAATTCAGGCGCGATCGCGAGCGCAGCCAATGCCGCGAAAGCTGTCGCCGCCGCCCAGGCCAGCGCGACATCGCTGTACCCGTCCGAACGCTCGGCGAGCACGGTGACGATTTCGCCAGAAGTGCCGTGCTCGGCCTTGCTCACCGCTTCGATGACGCGGCGGTGATCGTCCGGGGAAAGATGCGCCTTGGCCAAGTTACCAGCTCCCGCTCGCGCCGCCGCCGCCGAAGCTGCCGCCGCCGCCAGAAAATCCACCGCCAAAGCTGCCGCCGCTGCTTGAGGAAGAGCGCGCATTGGCGAGACCATCGACAACGTTCCACAGGATCACCGAGCCAAGGCCTCCCGGCCCATAGCGTTTGCGGCGGTGGCCCAGCACCGAGCGCAGGATCGGAACGACGAATATCAGAAAGAACATGAAGCCGAAGAATATCAGGCCCATCAGGTCTCCGGGATTGAGTTCGCTTTGCGCGGCCTCGGCCTGCTGCGCGATGCGGGCCGCTTCTTCGGGCGGCAGGCCAAGCTGGGCGATCACTGCGTCGGCACCTGCCTCGATCCCGCCGGGCATGTCGCCCGCCTTGAAACGGGGAACGATCTGCTGGCTGATAATGACCGAGGACAAGCCGTCGGTCAGCGCGCCTTCGAGGCCATACCCCACCTCTATGCGCACCTTGCGTTCATTGGGCGCGACAATCAGCAGCGCGCCATCGTTGCGCTGTTTGTCGCCGATGCCCCATGCGCGCCCCAGCCGGTATCCGTAGTCGGATATTTCGTAGCCTTCGAGGCTCGGCACCGTGGCGACCACGAACTGACGCTGGGTCTGCTTTTCGAGCGCCTCAAGCTTCTGAGTCAGCCGCGCCTCGACATCGGCAGGGATGACATTTGCCGCATCGGTGACTCGCCCGGTCAGCGCCGGGAACTGCTGCGCAGCGGCAGGCAGCGCCCCGCCAAGGAGCGCTGCTGCGGCAAGCAGGAAGGCGAGCGCCGCCTTCACCGGTTACTGGGCTGCGGCGGTTGGGGTCGCGG
Source organism: Sphingomonadaceae bacterium (assembly GCA_947477745.1). GTDB lineage: Bacteria > Pseudomonadota > Alphaproteobacteria > Sphingomonadales > Sphingomonadaceae > Novosphingobium. The sequence continues at coordinate 47,661 of CANJUF010000016.1, forward strand.
CGGCGTTGTCGTTGGAGGGCATTGCCGGAGCGGCAGGGACCGGCGCGGTCGTGGTTTGGGCCGGCCCCATGTCGAGCGTCGGCGCGACTTCGGCCCCCGGCGTCACGGCCGCATAGGGCACCATCGGCTTGGCGCCGCGGATCATCGCGCCGATCATCTCGGGGAAAGTGCGCACGCGGGTGTTATAGTCGCGAACCGCCTCGTTGTAGTCGCGGATCGCCACGCGAATGCGGTTCTCCTGTCCCTCGAGCTGGCTTTGCAGCATCTGGTAATTCACGATGCTCTTGAGATCGGGATAGCGTTCGAAATTGGCGAGCAGCCGTCCGAGACCGGCACCGAGTTGTTCCTGCGCTTGCTGGAATTGCTGCATCTTGGCGGGATCGTTGAGATCGTCAGCAGAGAGCTGGATGCTGGTTGCCCGGGCGCGCGCCTCGATCACATCGGTAAGGATTGCGCGTTCCTGTTCGGCGGCGCCCCTGGCGACTTCGGCAAGGTTGGGCACGAGGTTGGCGCGCTCTTGGAAGGCGGCCTGCACATCGGCCCAGCGCGCCTTGGCGGCTTCCTCTGCGGTGGGCACCGAATTGATGCCGCAGGCTGATAGCGCCAATGAAGCCAGCGCGACGATTGCCAACCTGGGGCTCAAGTTGACGAAACGCGAGATAATCGATCCAGACATCGGACAAGTCCTCCCACGGCAAATGTGCCGCAGCGGAATGTAGCGATGCGCGCTGAGCGATCAAGCGCAGCCAAAAAGAACTTGCACGTCAGCCTTGTCATGGCATTTCTTGCGGCTGTGGTGATTTGAGGAGGGACTACTATGCTATCGGAATTCCGGGATTTTATTGCCAAGGGCAATGTGCTCGATCTGGCCGTCGCGGTGATCATCGGCGCGGCTTTCGGCACGATCGTGACTTCGCTTACCAATGACATGATAATGCCGCTGATCGGCGCAGTGGTTGGCGATGTCGATTTCTCGAGCCTCTACACGGTGCTGAGCGGCAATGTCGCGCGGGGCACGTCGCTTGCGGCGGCGCGCGCATCAGGCGCGAACGTGCTCGCCTGGGGCCAGTTCATCACCGTGGTCATCAACTTCCTGATCCTCGCCTTCGTGATTTTCCTGCTGGTGCGCTACGCCAACAAGGCCATGAAGAAGCAGGAGGAAGTCGCAGGGCCGAGCGAACTCGATCTGCTCACTGAAATCCGCGACGAGCTTAAAAAGCGGGGCTGAGCAAACCGCTCACTTCACATTAATCCTGGCGTCGCTATATGGGTCGTGCCGGTTTCGACCGGATATGGCGATAAAATGCGGTGTGCAATAGGCACAGCGGACCCGGGGGCAGTACCCGGCGGCTCCACCAGAAATCGCGGGAAACCGTGGTTCCTGACGGGGCCGAACCAGGATCGACGTGTGTTGAAAAGCACTGTTTTCGCCCGGGCTGAGTAACCCGTTTCAAGGCTCAAAAACCCACAAGTGCCAACGATAACGAAGCACTTGCTCTCGCCGCGTAATTCTAGGGCCTAACGGCCTGACCTTACAGAGCTATGAGCACGGTTCGGACCGAACCGGGTAACAGAATCGGAAACCGGGCGTCCGGAGGGAACGTAGCAACAGAATCCCTCCACTTTCCTTCCATTCAGGCAAAAGTATCGGCGTCCTTTTGTGACGCTTCTTGCACCGCCCGCTCGAACTTCAGGCAGTCGAGGATCTTGGCGCCGGCAATGAACACCGCGCCGGTGCAGGCGAGGAACAGCAGCTTGCCGCCGAAGCCCGGATATTGCGTCAGGTAGATCGAGCCGCGCTCCACGGCGCCCAGCGCGAGCGCATAGATCACAAGGCAGGCCTCGAACCGGGTCTTTATCGTGAACAGCCTGCCGATCTTGCGAAGCATTTGAATCCCTTCCTTAACTGCATCTTAACGCAAGCATCGTGCCACCCGCGCAAATGCGGGTTTCGGTCTAGTTAACCGCCTGCTTACTGTAAATCGTTCCGACATGGTAACGATTCGCGCTCGTCCGATCGGGCTCGGCACGTCGCAGAGTTGCCAAGGCCAGCCCCAGGGCTTAGGCCGCGCGACGCGATTCCAAATGATGCGAGGCACGATGACAGACTGGGTTGAGCGTTCGGAACTCAGGGTTGATGAATTGCTCGCGCGGTTCCTCGAGCAGGACGTTCTCGAGCCGCTTGGCATTGCTGCTGAGGCCTTCTGGGGCGGTTTCGCCAGCCTGCTGGCAGACTTCGCGCCGCGCAACCGGGCGCTACTGGCCAGGCGCGATGAGCTGCAGCAAGAGATCGATGCCTGGCACATGGCGCGCGCGGGCAAGCCGCTCGATCAGGGCGAGTATGAAGCATTCCTGCGTGAGATCGGCTACCTCGTTCCCGAGCCGGGCGAATTCTCGGTAACGACCGAGCACGTCGATCGCGAAATCGCGCTGATGGCCGGCCCGCAGCTAGTCGTACCGGTGCTCAACGCCCGCTTTCTGCTCAATGCCGCAAATGCACGCTGGGGCAGTCTGTACGATGCGCTGTATGGCACTGACGCGCTCGACGCGCCGGCGGCACGCCCGGGCGGATACGACGAGGCGCGCGGCGCGGCTGTGATCGCGGCGGCGCGGACGTTCTTGGATGAAGCAGTGCCGCTGTCCGGCATCAGCTGGGCTGACTGGGATGGATCGGGCGATCCGCCGCTTGCCAATCCCGCGGTTTTGATCGGCCATCGCAAGGAGGGCGCAGGCTTCGTTCTGGAGCACAACGGCCTCATTATCGAAGTCGTGATCGACCGCGATCACCCGGTCGGCAAGGCCGGCAAGGCCGGAATTGCCGATGTTGTCCTCGAATCCGCGCTTACGACAATCGTCGATCTGGAAGATTCGGTCGCAGCGGTCGATGCCGAAGACAAGCTCGCCGCCTACCGCAACTGGCTTGGCGTCATTCGAGGCGATCTTGCCGACAGCTTCGAGAAGGGCGGGAAGACCCTCACGCGCACCCTGGCGGGTGACCGCTCCTATGTTTCGCTAAATGGAGCGGAGCATTCCTCGCCCGGTCGCAGCCTGCTGTTCGTGCGAAATGTCGGCCACCTGATGACCAATCCGGCGATCCTGCTGCCCGATGGCAGCGAGATTCCCGAAGGCATCTTGGACGCGGTGGTAACCAGCGCGATATCGGCGCACGACATCAAGGGCCTAGGCAAGTATCGCAATTCGCGCGCCGGCAGCATCTACATCGTCAAGCCCAAGATGCACGGACCGGAAGAGTGCGCTTTCACCAACGACCTGTTCGATGCGCTCGAAGACCTGCTGGGCCTGCCGCGCCACACCGTAAAAGTCGGCGTGATGGACGAAGAGCGGCGCACCTCAGCCAACCTTTCCGCCTGCATCCACGCGGTGAAGGACCGCATCGTCTTCATCAACACCGGCTTCCTCGACCGCACCGGAGACGAGATCCACACCTCGATGCGGGCCGGGCCGATGATCCGCAAGGGCGCGATCAAGGGCAGCGACTGGATCGCAGCTTACGAGAAGCGCAATGTCCTGATCGGCCTCAAGCACGGGCTTTCTGGCCGCGCACAGATCGGCAAGGGCATGTGGGCCGCGCCTGACCGTATGCGCGCGATGATGGACGAAAAGATCGGCCACCCGAAAACCGGCGCGAACACCGCCTGGGTGCCTTCGCCCACTGCGGCCACTCTTCACGCGATGCACTATCACGCGGTCGATGTGTTCGCGGTTCAAAAGGATGTCGCAAACGAGCCAGTGCCCGGTCTGGAACAATTGCTCTCGATCCCGCTCGCGCAAGGCACCAACTGGTCCGAAGACGAAGTGCGCGAGGAACTCGATAACAACGCGCAAGGGCTGCTCGGCTATGTGGTGCGCTGGATCGACCACGGCGTCGGCTGCTCCAAGGTGCCCGACATCAACGACGTGGGCCTGATGGAAGACCGTGCAACCCTGCGCATTTCCAGCCAGCACATGGCCAACTGGCTGCTGCACGGCGTGTGCAGCGAGGCGCAGGTGATGGACTCGCTGAGGCGGATGGCCGAGAAGGTAGATGCACAGAACGCGGGCGATCCGCTTTACGAGCCGATGGCAGGCAACTGGGACACGAGCCTTGCTTTCAAGGCGGCTTGCGAACTGGTGTTCAAGGGCGTCGAGCAGCCCAGCGGCTATACCGAGCCGCTGCTGCACGCCTGGCGGCAGAAGAAAAAGGCGCAGTAGCGCGCACAACGGGGGAGGTCAGGCGCATGGAATTCGATCTTGAGCAGACAGATGCGCTGCTTGCCACCACGCGCGCGGTGCGCAAACGCCTCGATCTCGACCGCCCCGTCCCGCGTGAAATCATCACCGAATGCCTTGAATTGGCTGTCCAGGCGCCGACCGCCAGCAACAGCCAGACCTGGCGCTGGATGGTGATCGACGAAGAGCAGCGCCGGGCGAAGATCGCCGATCTCTACCGGCTGGCGATGAAGGACCGCCAAAGCGTCACCGAAACGTGGGACGACACCAAGGCCGAGGACCGGATCAGTGCTCAGACCGCGCGCGTCCTCGACAGTGCCGGCTATCTGCGTGAAAATATTCACCGCGTGCCCGTGTTCGTCATCCCCTGTGTCGAGGGCCGCCCTGCGCCGGACGCCGCTCCGGCATCGCTTTCGGCGATCTACGGCTCGATCATGCCTGCGGTCTGGAGCTTCCAGCTCGCGCTGCGTTCACGCGGGCTCGGCTCGGTATTCACTTCAGTGCTCGGCTTTCGCGAGCGCGATGTGGCGGAGTTTCTTGGCATTCCGGACAATGTGATGCAGGTCGCGATGATTCCAGTGGCATATACCATCGGGACAGACTTCAAGCGCGCGGCGCGGCCGCCGGTAAGCGAAATCATCCACTGGAACGAGTGGTAGGGCAGGCAGGGAGAGCAGAATATGGAATTCGATCTGGCGCAGACAGATGCTCTGCTTTCGACGACCCGCGCGGTGCGCAAGCGGCTCGATCTCGAACGCCCCGTTCCGCGTTCGGTCATCGATGAGTGCCTGAAGCTTGCGGTGCAGGCGCCGACCGCCAGCAACAGCCAGACCTGGCGCTGGCTGGTGATCGACGATGCCGATCTGCGCGCCAAGATTGCCAAACATTACCGCACCGCGCTGGCCGCCGGATTTTTCCGTGAGGCATCGAAAGCCGCTGCCGAGCGCGGCGAAGCGCAGACCGCGCGGGTCTATGACAGTGCCGACTGGCTGGCCGATAACCTCCACAAGGTGCCGGTGCTCGTCATCCCGTGCGTCGAGGGCCGGCCTCCGGAAGGCGTCCCGGTTGGCTTGCAGGCCGCGATCTGGGGCTCGATCTATCCGGCGATGTGGAGCTTCCAGCTGGCGCTGCGCTCACGCGGGCTGGGATCGACCCTGACCACGGTCCACCTGTTCAAGGAGCGCGAAATTGCCGAAATCCTCGGCGTTCCGGACAATATTCTCCAGTGCGCGCTGCTGCCGGTGGCCTATACCAAGGGCACCGACTTCAAGCCGGCGGCACGTCCGCCAGTTAGTGAGATCACGCACTGGAACGGCTGGTAGAAACTCAGGCCGGGGTGAGCGCATCCCAAGCGATCAGGCATTCGTCTCCTGATGCGCCAACGACCTTGGCCTTGCCTTCCTGCGCGCCCTTGTAAGTCTAGGGTGACGCCGGGGAACATCGTCCAAGGCGATGCGGACCGATCGGCAACCTCGAAGCAGTCGGCTTGCTTGGCCACCTTGAGCGTGTCGCCCGCCTTTACAGCAAAGGGCGGCTCGCTCGATGCCGCGGTGGCAGCGGTCTCGGTTGCGGCCGGGCTTGGCGTTGAGGCCGTAGCGGCAGGTTTAGTCTCAGCCGATGCGCTTGGATCGGGAGCTGTTTGCTCGGCCGGCTGCGAATTACAGGCGGCAAGTGCGGCAATAAGCGCCGCTGCGAAAATTGGACGATTCGCCATCGTGTCTCTCCCCTGACAATACCCACGGGAGCAATTTTGCCGCGATTGCGGCGATGCGGCAAGCCTTTCGCCCACCCGGCGGATCGGCTAGCCCCATTTGAAACATGGGAGCAAGGATAGTGAAAGCCACTTACAACATGACGCTCGAGCAACTGGTCGTCGACCGGGCCGATCTCGCCAGCGACAAGATGCGCACCGTCGCCACCGCCGCCGAAGCTGCGGGTTTCGATGCTTGCAACCTGACCGACCATCCGTTTCCCGACGCGACCTGGCTGAGCAACAACGGCCACAACGCTTTCGATCCGATGGCCGCGCTGTGCTTTGTCGCGGGCTTCACGACGCACATCAAGCTGCACACCAACATCGTCGTGCTGCCTTATCGCAACCCCTTCCTCACCGCCAAGGAAGCAACAACGCTCGATGTTCTGTCGAAAGGCAGGCTGATTCTGGGCATCGGCGTCGGCTATCAGGAGACCGAATACGAAGCGCTGGGGGTTGATTTCAAGCAGCGCGGCAAGCTCACCGACGAAGCGATCGACGCGATGAAGGCTGCATGGAGCGGCGAAGTCGTCCAGTTCGAGGGAATCAACTTCCGCGCGAGCAACAACCTCCAGTATCCCGCGCCCCTGCAAAAGCCGCACCCGCCGATCTGGTGCGGCGGTAATGGCGAGATCGCGATGCGCCGCGCGGCGCAGCGCTGCGATGGCTGGACCCCGTTCTTCATGCCGCCTGGCCCAGTGGGTGACAGGCACCCCGATGCCATCACCACGATCGATGACCTGCGGGTCCGGGTCGAGCGGATCGGCGAGCTTCGCGAGGCGGCGGGCCGTAGCGGTCCTTTCGACGTGTCGCCGATGTCGCCGGTACGGGTCTCCGCGCGCACGGCGGAGGTTGCCGACGCCTTCCTCGCGAATGCCGCGGAATTGGCAAAGGCGGGCGTTACCTGGGTCGGGCTGGGTCTGCCGGGGGTCGAGACGAGCGAGATGACCGAGAACCTGGCGTGGTTTGGCGAGGCCGTGCTGCCGCAGCTTCACGCGCTGTAATCGGCGTTACGGTCAGCCGGTCAGCACCCGCGCAATCGCGGCAAATTCCTCGACCGACAGCGTCTCTGCACGGCGCTGCGAATCGATGCCGAGTTTTTCCAGCGCCTCGATCGCGCCGGGCAAACCCTTTACGCTCTGGCGCAGCATCTTGCGGCGCTGGCCGAAGGCCGCCTCGGTCAGGCGCGAGAGCATGACCGCTGAAACCCCCTCGGGCATGGGGGCGGGTTCGACGTGGATCACCGCGCTCATCACCTTGGGCGGCGGCGCGAACGCGCTGCGATGAACCTTCATCGCGAGGCGCGCACGGCTGCGCCACTGGGCCAGCACCGACAGGCGCCCATAAGCGCCCGTATCGGGTGCAGCGACGATGCGCCGCGCCACTTCCTCCTGGAACATCAGCGTGAGAGAGGTCCAGCGCGGCGGCCAGTCTTCTCCCGAAAGCCAGCGGGTGAACAGTTCGGTCCCGACATTGTAAGGCAGGTTGGCGACCACGGCATAGGGTTCGCCGTGCATCAACGCATCGTGACCGAGTTTGAGCGCATCGCCTTCGATAACGCGCAGGCGACCGGGAAAGGCGGTCTCCAGTTCGGCAAGCGCGGGCAAGCAGCGGCGGTCCATCTCGATGGCGGTGACGAGAGCGCCCGCACGCAGCAGCGCCCGCGTGAGGCCGCCCGGGCCGGGGCCGATCTCGAGCACCGGTCTGCCCGAAAGATCGCCGGGTATCGCTGCTATGCGGCCAAGCAATTGCTCGTCGAACAGGAAGTTCTGGCCCAGCGCCTTGCTTGCCGAAAGTCCGTGGCGGGCGATCACCTCGCGCAGGGGAGGCAGGAGCAGAGGTTCGCTCATCCCTTCGCGCGCCGCGCAGCGCATTCTCCCGCCATGCGGATGGCCGCGATCGTTGCGCCAGGATCAGCCCGGTTCTTTCCGGCGATGGCGAAAGCCGTGCCGTGATCTGGCGAGGTGCGCACGATCGGCAGGCCGAGTGTGACATTGACGCCTTTGTCGAAATCGAGCGCCTTGATTGGGATCAGCGCCTGATCGTGATACATGCACAGCGCCACATCGTAGCCAGCCCGTTCGCGCGGAGCGAACAGGGTATCGGCGGAATGCGGGCCGGTCACATCCAGGCCCTCTGCCTGTAATGCCGCGATGGCTGGCGCGATGATCCGCGCTTCCTCATCGCCGAAGCGGCCTTCTTCGCCGGCGTGCGGATTGAGCCCGCAGACCGCCAGGCGCGGGCGTTCGATACCGAAATCGCGCGCCAGTGACGCGGCGACGACCCGCGCACGGCGCATGATGAGTTCGCTGGTGAGAAGGCGCGGCACATCGGCCAACGCTTCGTGAATGGTGAGCGGCACCGTGCACAGGCTCGGCCCGGCGAGCATCATCACCGCGTCCTCGTGCGCAATGCCGCAGGCGTCGGCGACGAATTCGGTCTGGCCGGGCTGCGAGAAGCCGATCTCGGCGAGCCGCGCCTTGGCGACCGGCGCAGTCACCAGCCCGCCCGCTTCGCCCGTGCGCGCCAGCCGCGTCGCCCAGATCAGCGAGGCGAGCGCAAGCTGTGCGCTGTCGTGCGTGGGCTGGCCCGGATGCCAGTCGAAATCCACCGAACCAAGCACCGGCAGGGCATGGTCAAATTCGGCCAGGGCCTCGGCAGGGTGGGAAATGTGCGCGAGCGGCACTTTCAGTCCGCGCGAAGTCGCTGCCGCCGACAACAGTCCCTTGCCCTCGACGACAAAGAACGACGTCAGCCCCTCTTTCTTGCGCATCGCCCAGGCGGCAGCAATGAGTTCCGGCCCGACCCCCGCCGGATCGCCCAGCGAAACGGCAAGGGGAAGATGCCCGCTCACATCAATTGTATTCGATGATCGCGTCGCGCCGCAGGTCGCGCAGGTAGATCTGGGCGCGCTTGTTGATCCGGTCCTCTTCCATCTGGCCCATCAACTGGTCGAAGCTGGGTCCGGAATCGGACTGCGGATCGTCGCGGCCGCACATCATCAGCACGCGCACGCCCTCGTCGATCGAACCGAACGGCGGCGAAGTCTCGCCGATCTGGAGGTTCAGCACCGCGCTCTGCAACGGGCCGGGCAGGTCGCGCGCGCGGACCTGATCGTTGGCGACCACTTGCGCACCGATCCGGGCGGCAACCTCGTCCACCGCACCGCAGCCGCGCGCGCCCTGCATGGCCTGCGCGAATTCGGTGGCGCGGGCCTGCGCCTGTGCCTGGGTGATGCCCTTGGGGAAATTGATCGAAACCTGCTTGAGCGAAAGCAGCGCATCGCGCGGATCGGCCATGAGCACCTGGCGCTTGTCGATCATGTAGATGATCGAGAAGCCGCCGGGCAGCTCGACCGGGCCGACCAGCTGGCCGGGCTGCATCTGCCGCGCGGCAGTGGCCAGCTCGGCGGGAAGCTGGGCAAGCCTGATCCAGCCAAGGTCACCGCCAACTGCGGCAGTCGAGGCCTGCGAATACTGGCGCGCATAGGCGACGAAGCTGCCGCCCTGGCGCAGCTGCTCGACGATCTTGACTGCATTGTCGTAAACCTGCTGGCGCGATTCGGCGGGAGCGGCGAGGTAGATTTCGCCGATCCGGAATTCGTCGGTGCCCTTGGCGGCCTTCAGGCGTTCGAGCAGTTCGTTCACCTCGTCGTCGGAGACGTTGATGAACGGCGAGACGTTGCGCCCCAGCAGGCGCTGCCAGGCGAGTTCGCCCTTGATCTGGCGCTTGAGCGAGGCAGGCGAGGATCCGATCCGCTTGAGGTAGGCGTCCATCGCGGTGGTGTTCTGGTTGAAGTTCTGGGTGGCGACCCGCGCGTAGGATTCCTCGACCTCGGTATCCTCGATCTCGATCTTGGAGGCGGCGGCCTCCTGGATCTGCAAGGTCTCGTCGATGAGGTTGCGCAGCACCTGCCCGCGCAGCCGCTGCAGTTCTTCCCCGGAAACCTGGTTCTGGTTGGCAGCAAGTATCAGCGCGAGGCGCTGGTCAACGTCGGTGCCGGTAATGATGTCGCCGTTCACCACGGCGGTGGCGCGGCGCACATTGGGATTGGGCGCGCTGAACAGCTGCACCCCTTCAGGGATGCTGATCTCTCCTTGCGGGCTCGACTGGGCGAGCGCTGCGACCGGCGCGGCAAGCGCGGCGGCGGCTAGCGGAAGGGCGGTCATGAAGCGAAGCGAAAAGAGGATTTTCAAGCCTGTCACCCGTGTTGTGGTTATCTATCCGGCCGCGCATTTTGCCGGACACTGCGACCCAATTCGCAGCCGCGATCCCTTGCGAGGGAGCCGATTAACCGAAACTGAGCGCTGCCGATAGGGTGTTTGGCGTCATGGCGCAGCGCAATCAGCGGAATCCAAGGTTGCGCAGCGCGAAGCGCACCTGGAACGAGTTGCCGCGCTGGGCATCGCCCGTGGCAGCATAATCGCGCCGCCATGTCACCGACACGTCAAGGCAATCGTCCTGGTAAGCAATCCCGAGGCGGGTGCGCAGCGGCTGGAAACCGTCCGATCCAAAGGCGGGGTCTTCGTTGCGGTCGGTCAGGTTGACTACCGCCGAACCGAACAGCGACCAGTAATTGGCAAAGGCGATCCGGCCCGCGACACGCGCTTCTTCGCGGTCGCGCAGGTCCTCGGTCTGCTCGGAAATATCGCGGTTGAGCTTGGTATAGCCGGCCTCGATGTAGGTCCGCTGGCTGCCAAGCACGAGGTCGAATTCCTGCCGCCGGATCGAGGCACTGTCCTTGTCGAGCCGGAAGCGGTGCACCAGCTTGATGAAATCGCGGTAACGCACCTCGGTGCGCCCGACGACGTCCGAAACGCGGTCGGTCAGCCCGGTGCCATCGGGAAACAGGCTGGGCTTGTTGGTGAGCCGCACCGACTGCCCCACCGTGGTCTTGATGCGCCAGCGCGGCCTCTCAAGCAGCCAGTCGAACCCGTAAGTGAAGCGCACCCCGTCCTCGATCCGGTCATAACCGGGAAAACGGTTGAGCGCGAACAGGTTGGAATCTTCCAGTTCGATGGCGCGGGCGTCCTCGTTGGGCACGTCGAGGTTGCTGATCGGGGGCGTGACGACAAGCTGCGCGCGGGGCGTGAACACCTGCGTGCCGCCGAACGCGCGACCAAGCAGCGGCCATTTCACATCGAGCGCGGCGAGCGCGATCGCGCGCGATTGCCAGCCAGCGAGGCCGCGATAGGCGGCGGTCTCGGTCAGTTCGTTTTCGTCGGAATGGTAGACATCGGCGCGTGCGAGCCCGGTCAGGGTCACTTCCTGGCCGCCGCCAAGAATGCGCCGCAGGTCCCACTGCACGCGGGCGAAGGCGCGCTGCGTATCCTGTCCCTGGCTGCGCTGGATCGCCAGCGAGTTCGCCTGCAGTTCGAGCCTGCCGCCAAACAAGGGATCGGTGAGGCGGTAGCGATAATCGATCACGGGCAGGGCGACCGGCATCTGGCCCTGATCGTCGCCGATGCGCAGCGACTGAGTCGCCCATCCGGCCAGCGAGAAATAGCTGTTGGTGCCGATCCGCTCCAGTTCGGTCATCGAGCGTAGCCGGTCGTCGCGGTCGATGTCGTAGCGGCGCAGGAAGGTGCGGTCGGTTGCCCGCCGGATCGAGGCTGTCGCGCTCCATTTCGGTGTGAGCTGCAAGCGCCCGTTGGCGAAAAAATAGCCACGAAAATCTTCCTGCGCGGTCGGATCGGACCCGAAGATCGCGATCCTGCGGCTACCGGTGGCATAGCCGGTAATCTGGTATGCGCCCTTGTCCGTGAGCGCGCGGTACTGCACCTGCGCCATCGGCGGCGCGTCGGTGTAGAGATAGGCCGTCGCGGTCAGATCGCGGTTTTCGGCCAGCCGCAGATAGTACGAGCCGCTGATCTCGACCCCGTTCGAAGGGGTGAAGCGGAAATCGGGAACCAGCAGCCCCGAAATGGCGCGACCGTCCGTGGTCGTCTGCAAACCCGGGATCGGAATGGCGATCGCGCCGAAAAAGACGATGCGCTCGCCTTTGAACAAAACCCGCTTGCGCGAATCGTCGTAGATCACTTTGCGGGCGTTGACGCGCCAGGTCGGCTCCTTGGGGCAGCCTTTTTCGGTATCCACCGCGCAGGCGGTGTAGGAGGCTTGCTCCAATTCGATGTTGCCGTTTTCGAGCCGCCGTCCCGAATTGGCGGCGATCCGCGCGCCTTCGCGCAGCGCCAGCAGCAGGTTTTCCATCGCGCCGGTCTTGAGTTCGTCCGTCAGTTCGACGCGCTCGGTGAACAGCGTGTTGCCATCCTCGTCGACCAGCTTGACGCCGCCGGTTGCGACGATGACGCCAGTCTTGCGGTTCCAGGTGACGCCATCGGCGCGCACCGCCTGGCCTTCGCGGCGCAGGACGACGTTGCCCAGGGCGGTGACCGCTTCGAAATTGGTGTCGTATTCCACCCGGTCAGCCTCGAAGGCGACGGGGGCTTCATCGGCAGGCAATTGCGCAGGCGCCTGGTCGGCATTGTCCTGCGCCAGCGCGGGATGCGCCGCGATCAGCGGCAGGATCGCCAGCGCGATGCCGCCTCGACGCCAGGATCGCAGGCGACATCGAACAGCCTGCAACGGGAACGGAATGGCGGGGCGCATGGCTTGCCTATCGCACTCGCGGCGCTTAACTGCAATCCGCTGCGGCTGCGGTCTGTCGCCAAAATGTCACGTTTTCAGGAGTTCCCATGCAGGTTCGCTTCCTCGACGATTCCACTTCCGGCGAGGCGCGCATCGTTGCCCATCTGGTGAACCAGAACGCCTTGCCTGCCGGGCTTGAGCCGGTGCTGGCCGAAGGCGCGGCAATGTCGCGCTTTGCGGGCAAGGCAGGGCAGGTGTTCGAAGGGTTCGCCGAGCGCGGCGGCAAGGTCGTGCGCGTGGCGCTGGCCGGAATCGGCGCTGCGGGGGCCGAGGATCGCAAGGCATCGCTCGAACAGGCGGGCGCGGCTCTCGCGGCCAAGTATCTTGCCTCGGGCGAGGAGGAGATGCTGATCGATCTGACTGGCGCAGGACTGTCTGCCAGCGAGGTTGCTGCCGTGCTGCTTGGCGCGCGGCTGCGTGCATGGCGTCACGATGCGTACCGCACCAAGCTTTCGGATGAGAAGAAGCCCAGCCTCAAGTCGATCGCGGTCAAGGGCGCGGTCGCAGGTAGCGACGCGGCCTGGCAGGTCGAGGCGGCGCTGGCCGAGGGCGTGGAGTTCACCAAGCTGCTGGTCGCCGAACCCGGCAACGCGATCTATCCCGAAAGCTTCGTCGCACGCTGCGAGGAGAAGATGCAGGGCACGGGCCTTGCCCTGCGCGTGCTGCACCCCGACGATATGCGCAGGCTCGGCATGGGCGCGCTGCTTGGTGTTGCCCAAGGCTCGGCGCGCGAGGCGAGAGTGCTGGTCATCGAATGGCAGGGCGGCGCCAAGGGCGAGCGGCCGCTGGCGCTGGTCGGTAAGGGAGTCACCTTCGATACCGGCGGCATCTCGCTCAAGCCGCCTGCCGGCATGGAAGACATGAAGTGGGACATGGGCGGCGCGGGCGTCGTCGCGGGCACTATGCTGGCGCTGGCGCGGCGCGGGGCCAAGGCCAACGTCGTGGGCCTGTGCGGCCTGGTTGAGAACATGCCCGACGGCAACGCCCAGCGGCCGGGCGATGTGGTCACCTCGATGTCGGGCCAGACGATCGAGGTCATCAACACCGATGCCGAAGGGCGGCTGGTGCTGTGCGACGTGCTGACTTTCGCCCAGCGCGGGTTCAATCCCTCGGCAATCATCGATTTGGCCACGCTGACCGGGGCGATGATCGTCTCGCTCGGCCACGAATATGGCGGCATGTTCGCCAACGATGAGGCGCTCGCTGCCAAGATCGACAAGGCCGGTAAGGCGAGCGGCGACAAGGTGTGGCGCTTCCCACTCGGCAAGGCCTACGACAAGCTGATCGACAGCGCGATCGCCGACATGAAGAACATGGGCGCACGCTATGGCGGATCGATCACCGCCGCGCAGTTCCTCCAGCGTTTCATCGAGGATGGCCGCCCCTGGGCGCATCTCGACATTGCCGGCATGGTCTGGGCGGACAAGCCCGGCGCGACCTGGGACAAGGGCGCAACCGGATACGGCGTGCGGCTGATGGATACCTTCGTGCGCGATAATCTCGAAGGCTGATGCGCGTCGATTTCTACCAGCTCAGCCGGGACCCGGCGGAAAAGGTTCTGCCGCTGCTGGCGCGCAATACTCTGGGCGCGGGCGCGCGGCTGCTGGTGGTTTCGGGTGACGGTGCGCAGCTTGACCGGATCGGCCAGGCGCTGTGGGAGCCGCGGGAGACCTTCCTCGCGCATGGCCGGGCGGGGGCCGCACACGAGGAGCGCCAGCCGATCCTGCTTTCTGACCGTGCCGAACCGGCCAACGGGGCAAAGTATCTGGCGCTGGCGGACGGTGTCTGGCGCGAGGGCGAGGCCCATTTCGAGCGCACGTTCCTGCTGTTCGGCGATGCCACCCTGCAGGCCGCGCGCGATTGCTGGCGAATGCTGCGAGATCGCGATGGCCTGGAACGACATTTCTGGAAGCAGGACGGCGGCCGCTGGGTCGAACATGGATCGTAAGGCGATCCCTCGGGAGTATAAGAGTCTGATTCAAAATTATCCTGCATGGTTTCATGATCTTGCGATGCGCCTAGCGAAGAGCTGGACGGCAGCGATGAAGAGCCACGCGGTAGCCGAAGCGATGGTCTGCTCGAAGTCCTTGG
>CANJUF010000017.1 GCA_947477745.1 Sphingomonadaceae bacterium
CTACGGATTTACCGGGACCACCAATTTCGGCGGGATCAGTGCCTCACTTTCTGGCGGGATGGGCATGGGCGCGCTGTTCGGCGTGGTCTTCGTGCTTGCGGGCCTCGCATTCAAGATCGCCGCGGTGCCATTCCACATGTGGACGCCTGACGTCTATGAAGGCGCGCCGACCCCGGTGACAACCCTGTTCGCCACTGCGCCCAAGGTCGCCGCGCTGGCGCTGACCATGCGGGTGGCGCTCGATGCTTTCGGATCGCAGGCGGACACCTGGCGCCAGATCGTGATTTTCGCCGCGCTCGCCTCGATCGTTGTCGGTGCTCTCGGTGCGATCGGGCAGGCTAATATCAAGCGGCTGATGGCCTACAGTTCGATCAACAATGTCGGTTTCATCCTGATCGGTCTTGCCGCGGCGACCCCGAGCGGCGCTTCGGCGATGCTGGTGTACCTCGCGATCTATGCGGCGATGTCGCTGGGCGGCTTCGTCGCGGTGTTGATGCTCAAGGACGAGGACGGCAACCAGGTTGAGAACATCGCCGATCTTGCCGGCCTGTCGCAGCACCGCAAGGTGCTTTCGGCCTGTCTGGCGATGATCATGTTCAGCCTGGCGGGCATCCCGCCGCTGTTCGGCTTCTGGGGCAAGTTCGTAGTGTTCCAGGCAGCGGTTGAGGCGAACCTCATCGCGCTTGCCGCAGTCGGCATCGCCGCCTCAGTGATCGGCGCGTTCTACTACATCAAGATCGTCAAGATCATGTATTTCGACGAAGCCGCGAACAAGATCACCGGCAAGAGCGACTGGGTGCATCAGGCGATTCTCGCGCTGTGCGCGCTGTTCCTTTCGCCCGCAGGCTATCTGCTCACCGTATGGCTGGGTGATCTTGCAGACAAGGCGGCAGCGGCGCTATTCGTCACGGCGTGATCGAATATCTTACCGAAACCGGTTCGACCAATAGCGACCTCTTGCAGCGCCTCTCTGGCGGAGACCGGCTGCCCGAAGGTCATTGGCTCGTCGCCAACCGCCAGAGCGACGGGCGCGGACGCCAAGGGCGTGACTGGTTTGACGGCACCGGCAATTTCATGGGCTCGACGATCGTGCACCGCCGCGCGGGCGATCCCCCGGCCGAAACGCTGGCGCTGGTCGCCGGCCTCGCGCTGCACGAAGCGGTGGCCTGGCACATGCCCGGCAAGGCCGAACTCAAGCTCAAGTGGCCCAACGATCTGATCGCGGGCAAGACCAAGCTGGCCGGTATTCTCCTCGAAGGTCAGGACCAGGCGGTCGTCATCGGGATCGGCGTGAACCTGGTCAGCGCGCCCGATATTCCCGGCCGCGAAACTGCGGCGCTGTCGCAGCTCGGCACCGCGCCGGACCGCGATATATTCGCGCAAGACCTTGCCCGCAGCTTTGCAAACGAGCTTGAGCGCTGGCGCACATCGGGCCTCGAACCGATTCTGCGCCGCTGGAGCGCTCTGGCGCACGAGGTAGGCACGCCGCTGACGGTCAATGAGCCGGACGGAAGCCAGTGCAAGGGCGAATACGCGGGACTTGCCCCCGATGGTTCGCTACGGCTGCGGCTGGCGGACGGAACCCTGCGTGCTATCCACGCGGGCGAAGTCAATTTGGCGGAATGAGCTGATGCTTCTCGCGATCGATGCAGGCAATACCAACGTGGTTTTCGCGCTTTACGAAGGGCGCGAGATTAAGGCGCGCTGGCGCATTGCGACCGATCCGCGCCGCACCGGCGACGAATATGCCGTCTGGCTGATGCAGTTACTCGAAATCCGGGGTGTCGATCGCAAGCAGATCGACAGAATCATCGTCTCGACCGTGGTGCCGCGCGCGCTGCACAATATCGAGGTGCTGGCGCGCAATTACTTTGCGATCGAGCCGCTGATCGCCGGCGAAGGCAAAGCCGATTACGCCATCGACATAGACGTGCCCAATCCCAAGTCGCTCGGCGCGGACCGGGCGGTCAACGCCATTGCCGCCCACGCCCGGCATGAGGGCGACCTTATCGTCATCGATTTCGGAACGGCGACCACTTTCGATGTGATCGATTTCAACGGCGCCTACAAAGGCGGGATCATCGCGCCGGGCATCAACCTTTCGCTCGATGCGCTGGTCGGCAACACTGCCAAGCTGCCGCGCATTGCCATTGAGGTTCCCGAAAGCGATAGCGTGATCGGCACGACCACCGAAACCCAGATGCTAATCGGCGTGTTCTGGGGCTATGTCGCGATGATGGAGGGGCTGATCTCGCGCATGCGCGAGGAAATTGGCCGTCCCGCCAAGGTCATCGCTACCGGCGGCCTCGCCGTATTGTTTGACGAGGCAACCGACATTTTCGACCTTGTCGATCCCGACCTGACACTCGATGGGCTGGCGCTGCTTGCCGAAAGAGCGGACGCCAAGTGAGAAACCCCAATTTGATCGGCCTTCCCCGCGCGGGCGGGGAGCCGGACGCTTTGGTGTGCATTTGGTCCATCGGCTGTAATTTGGGTTTCCGCCGCCGCGGGAACGAAGAAGTTTGGAAATTTACCCGATGAAACCCGGAAACGAACTGCTATTCTGCGCGCTCGGCGGATCGGGTGAAATCGGCATGAACGTCAACCTCTACGGAGCTGACGGCAAATGGCTGATGGTCGATCTGGGGATGACCTTCTCAGACCCGGACTATCCCGGCGTCGAACTGGTATTCGCCGATCTCGATTTCATCGAACAGCGCACCAAGGACCTGCTCGGCGTGGTGCTCACTCACGCGCACGAGGACCACATCGGCGCGGTGCCCTATTTCGCGGAAGAACTGGGCGTGCCGCTTTATGCCACTCCGTTCACCGCGCGGCTGGTGCGCGGCAAGCTGGAGGAAGCCGGGCTGCTCGGCCGGGTGGAGCTGAACATCATCGATCATCTCGATCCCTTCACGCTTGGCCCGTTCACCATGCGCTATCTGCCGCTCGCCCATTCGATCGCCGAGGGCAATGCGCTGCTGATCGACACCGCATATGGCCGCATTTTCCACACCGGCGACTGGAAGCTCGACGACGAGCCGCTGGTAGGAGTGCCGGCCACTGCGGCGGAACTGACCGCGATCGGCGATGATGGCGTGCTCGCGCTCGTCTGCGATTCGACCAATGTGTTCAATCCCGAAGCATCCGGATCAGAAGGTGCCGTTTATCGCGGCCTTCTCGAAGAGGTTGCGCGGCACAAGGGCCGCCGCGTGCTCGTCACCACCTTTGCCTCCAACGTTGCGCGCCTGCAGACGCTGGGCAATGTCGCGCAGCAGACCAAGCGCCGGCTGTGCGTCGCAGGGCGATCGCTCGACCGGATCATCGGCGCGGCGCAGGCGAGCGGCTACCTCAAGGACTTTCCCGATACGGTCGATTTCGAAACCGCGATGAAGCTCCCGCGCGGCGAGGTGATGATCCTGGCCACCGGCGGACAAGGTGAACCGCGTGCCGCGCTTGCGCGCATTGCCACCGATTCGCATCAGATCAAGCTCGAGGCGGGCGACGCCGTGCTGTTTTCAAGCCGTCAGATTCCCGGCAATGAGCTGGCCATTGGCCGCATCCAGAACCAGCTTGCTGCCAAGGACATCGTCCTCGTGACTGACCGGCAAGGTCTGATCCACGTTTCCGGGCACCCCGGCAGGCCGGAGCTCGAAGCGCTGTACAGCTGGATTCGCCCGGAGATACTCATGCCGGTTCACGGCGAAATGCGGCACATGCGCGAGCAGGCGCGGCTTGGCCTCGCCAATGGGATTCCGAGGGCGATCGTCCAGAAAAACGGCGATCTGGTGCGCCTCGCGCCCGATGGCCCTGCCAAGATCGACGAAGTGCGCGCGGGGCGGCTGGTGCTCGACGGCGAGATCATCGCGCCTGCGGACGGCGAAGGCATGGTGATGCGCCGCAGGCTGGCGCACAACGGCGTCGTTACCGTTGCGGTTGCCGCTGATGGCGGGGTGCGCGTTTCGGCGCTGGGCCTGCCACTCGAAGAGGACTTTTCCGCATTCATCGAGGAAGCACAGTCCGATGTCGCAAAGGCCCTCAAGGCATTGCGCAGCAGCGATCCGGCGGATCGCAGCGAAGCGGCCCGGCTTGCCGCGCGCCGCGCTGCGACACGCTGGTCAGGGAAGAAACCGCAGGTTATCGTGACCCTGTTCGAGGACTGACGACATGCAGTGGACCTCCATCACCGCCATCTTCGCACTGTTCTGGGTGCTCAGCGCCTTCCTCGTCATGCCGTTCGGCATGCGTACCATAGAGGAAGAAGGGCATGATAGGGTGCCCGGACAGATCGACAGCGCTCCCGCGCAGTTCAGGCCCGGACGGATTGCCCTTCGCGCCACGATCCTGGCGGTGGCGCTGTTCGGCCTGTTTTACGCGAACTTTATCTACGGCTGGATCGGGGTGGAAAAGCTCAACTTTCTTGGCGAACCGCCGCAAAGCAAGAGCTGAGCCGTTATTTGCGCAGCCGCTCGATCGCCTGCGCCAGCGCGACATAGAGCTTGCCCATGTCCGACGACAGCAGCGTCACACCCAGCGCATTGCCGTCGCGGGTGGAAAGTACCTGCCGCAGCATCGCCTCGAAATCGTGGATGTAGCGGCTCACCTGCTCGCGGAACTCGTCGTCGCGCTCGAATATCTGCAAGATAGTCCGGGCTTCGGCAGTGTCGATCAGGGTGACGGCGCGGCGCGTGAAGATGCCCCGATCGCCGCGAAGATAGCCCTGCCAGGCTGTGTTCGAAACGTCGGCTGAAAACGCCTTGGCGATGTCGATGGCGTTGGAATTGAGCGCCTCGGTGATGAGCGCGGCGCGGCGCGCGAAATCGTTATCGACCTGCTCTTCGGCGCGCTGGCGAGCGCGGTCGACCCGGTTCTCCAGGTTCGCGACCAGTTCTACCACTCGCTTGAGCTGATCGCGCAGTTGGATCGTCGCTTCGCGGCTGACGCCCGCAGCGTGCGAGGCGGCCTGCTCAAGCTGACCCGACGATTCCGCCACAGCATTGTGGATTGCCTGCCCCATCGCTCCGGCGCTGCGCGCCTGAATCTCGGCGGAAATGCGCTCGATCCCTGCGACGCCCTGCGTTTCGATCAGCGCCAGCGTATCGCGCGCGGTGCGCTCCATTTCGGCGATAGCCCCGGCAAGATGGCTGCGCGCCTTTTCAGCGACCGCGCCATGGTCTTCGTCGATCCGCGCCAGCGAACTTGTAAGTCCGGCAAGCAGGTCGAGGTGCTCACCGGCCCGTTGGCGCAGGCTTTCCTGCTTGGTTTCAAACACCTCGGCCAGCGCTTCAAGGCTCGTCCGCGACTGGTCGATGTGCGATGCGAGGTCGGCGCCGTGCGTTCCGATAGTCTCGATCGAGCCCGTAAGCTTGGCGGCGCGCGCCTCGATTTGCGCAAGCGCGGCATCGGCCTCGCCAAATGTCCGCGGCAGAACCTTCCCTGCCTGCTCGGCGCTCGCGTGGACCAGTTCGAACAGGCGAACGCCCGATTCGGTAAGGTCGGAGAGCCTCCGATCTGTCTCATCAAGGCGCGAGCCGGCCTCTGCCATTCGCTGGGCCAGACGCGACAACGTCGCTTCGATCCTGTCTTCCGAGGCGCTGGCATCGGCCGATATCTGCACGATCCCGGCCTGCGCGGCGGCGAGTTGTTCAGTGAGGCGCTGGGCACGATTAACCGCTTCCTCAGCGCTGCGTTCGTGGGCCTGAGCATGGCCGGCGACTTCGGCTTCGAGCGCAGCCATAGCCTCATGCCACGCCTCGCGGGCGCGGGTCTCGTCTTCGCGGAGCGATCGTGCGACTGCGCCGCCTTCGTCGCGCAGTGCGGCAATGCGCGCGGTCAGCAGTGCGAGAGCCTCGCGCTCCGCCTCGACGCTTCCGCCGCGCAGCGATTCAAGCTCTTCGGCCAGCGCCTGCGCCCGTGTGCGGATCGCAGCGAGCGCATCGACTTCGTGACGATCGAGCTGCGTACGAAGCTTCTCACCTTGCGAGGTGAGTTCGCTGAAGCGGGCAAGCGCCATCGCCTCGATATGCTTGCCCTGCTCGGAAAGTCCGACCAGCGTTTCGTTGACATGCTCGCGCAGCGCCAGGACCTGCGCCTCGCTCGCTTGCCCAAATTCATTGAGCCGCTTGAAGCCGCGCACCATCTCCTCGATCTGCGTATGTGCAGTCCGGCCGGCGTTGGCGATGTTGTTGGTGACGTCCTTGGCCGAACTGGCGATAACGGGAAGCTGGCCGCGCAGCTTCTCCATGTTGTCTAGCGCGGTTTCGCTGATCAGGCCGATCGATTCGACGCGCGCGCTGTTTTCTACGACCAGCGCCTGGAGCCGGTCGGCATTGGCACTGAGCCGCTCGCTGGCGATCCGCCCAAGCGATTCAAGATCGCGCGACTGCGCTGCGATGAACTCGCGCGCCAGCGAAAGCTCGCGGTTGACGGTGGTTAGCCGCGTTTCGAGCAAGGCCGATTCGCGCGAAAGCAGGCTGGCGGCATTGCCAAAACGGCTGGCCTCGCGCGTGCTGCTTCGCATCGCGATCAACCAGACCACGCAAATCAGCAGAACCGGCAGCGTCCATCCGGTGATCAGCGCGATCCACTCGGCAGGCACTTTTGCCGCGGCGGCGTCAGCGCGGTTGGCCCAAGCAAAAAAGCCTGTCCATCCGGCGATCGCCAGCAATGCAATAATGGCGGGCAGCCCTTCCAAAAGCCCGGGGCTGGGCGGGGCGGACTGGTCGCTGTCTTCTTCGTCGCTCCATTCGCCAAGGTCGAGCGGAGCCCTATCGCGCTCGGCAGATGCCTGCAGCAAAGCAGCCACTTCCTCGTGCGATGGTTCGGTCTGGTCCTCAGTCGACGAGCCGAATGCGATGATGCGGGGTCCCCCATTCATGGAACGGAGTATAGCACGAGGGGAACGCGGTCGGCAATAAACGCTTGGTTAACCCCATTTCGCGTACAAAACCGGGCGATGACCTATGAAACCGGAAGCCTCGACGCCACGCTTTCTGCCGCAGCGGGCAACGATCCCGAAATGCTGCGCCAGCTTCGTGACTCCTTCATCGAAAGCGTCACGCACCAGGTCGATCTGCTCGAGCGTAGCCGGTGCGACGGCAATTGGCGTATTGCTGCGATGCGCCTGAAAGGCCTTGCCGCAAGCTTCCATGCCGGCGATCTGCAATTGCTGGCGGAAACTGCGCTCACCGCCGCTCCGGGCGAGCCGACCGTGGTCCGCGCGCTCAAGCGCTTCATCGGCGGTTTTTCTACCGGTTGAGTTTGCCCGCAAGCTTGGCAGCACCCCGGCGCCCTACTAGAACCGCGCCTCACGCTGCGAAGGAGCCGCGCGCTGCGCATAGTCCTTCTGGATATGACCGAACCGGTGGACGCCACGCTGCCTCTGCGGCGCAGTTTCGTGCGCCTCGGCGGCAGGCCGCTGGTCCAGCATCAGCTCGACATGGCGCTGGCGGCGGGCTGCGAGCGCCTGATCTGCCTGGTCCGTTCGCTCGAACCCGAAGTGATTGCGCTCCATCAGCGCGCCGAGCGTGCGGGCTTGCTGTTCAACACGGTGACCGCGCCGCGCGACCTTTCCGCGCTGGTCACCGCGCAGGATGACCTTGTGGTGATCTACGAAGGCCTGCTGGCCGATCCGGAGAGCGTCGCGAAGCTGATCGAGCAAGGGCCGGGCGTGTTCGTGCAGCCAATCGAAACCGGGCTCGCTGCCGGGTTCGAACGGATCGATATCAATCACGCTTCTGCCGGGATGCTGCGGATACCCGGCCGCCTGATCGAGGAGCTGGTCCAGCTTCCGCCCGATTGCGACGTTCCCTCAAGCCTGACGCGCATCGCGCTGCAGGCGGGACTAGCCACGCGCGAGGTTCCAGTCGCCGCGCGCAGCGGCATGGGCTGGCAGATGATCACCAGCGATGACGAGGCCCATGCGATCGAACATCAATGGATCGCGCACAAGCTGGGCAGTGCGCGCCTGGTTTCACCGGGCAGGCGGCTGGTCCGCCTCGCCATTCTCGGCTTCGCCTCCTCGCTGCTTCATGCCGGCAACGCCTCGCTGATTGCGCTCGCCTCGACGCTGGCCGTGCTCGCGCTGGCGCTTGGTGCGGCTTGGATGGACTGGGCAGCCACCAGTTTCCTGCTGGCGGCGCTGGCCTGGCTAAGCCTGTGCAGCGCAACCATGCTGCGGCGGCTTGAAGCTCCGCTGGCAGCGGGCGAGGTCAAGCACGAGACTGGTCTTGCCGCGCTCGACTGGTTTTTCGACGCCGTGCTGGTGCTGCTGATCCATTGGGCGGCACCGCCGCTTGCCGGGACAAGTCCGCTGCTTTCGCTCGCCTTGCCAGTGACCTTGCTGCTGCTGGTGCGTCTGAGCGGCAAGATACCCGCCGTGCCAGGAGCGGCACTCATTGCCGACCGTGCCCTGCTGGCTTTGCTGCTCGCTGTTTGCGCCGCGGCGGGCCTGGTCGAATGGGCGATTGCGCTGATGAGTGTCGTGCTGGCCGCAACGATTCTTGCGACTTCCAGTGCACGCGGCGGATAACGCGCGCTTAACCATGCTGCGCTATGGCAGTGACATGATCGACACCACTACGCCATCATTGAACCCGCAATCGCTTGAGCAGGAGCTCAGTGAGGCGCTCGAACGCGCCGATTCGGATGCCGCGACTGTCGTGCCGATCCTGCGTCACGTTCTTTCGAACGAGGATAACTCGCTGTTCGGAGATGAGATCGTCGCACGGATAAGGGGCATGGTGCGCCATCTTGCAGTGCAACTGCTCGACCGGCTTGAAAGCGGAGCCGGTGAACACGTTCCCTCGGAGCATGGCGACCAGCGCGTCGCCCAGCTTGCCGACCGGCTTCACGCCCGTTTCGGCACCGATCCGGTGCTGACGCCGCTGCTGCAGGCCCAAATATCGGCGGCTGATTCCGATCTTTCGGCGCTGGCAATGCGCTTCCTTGCCGCGCAGGCGCGCCACGGCCAGTCGCAGCGGCGCATGAAGCTGCCGCTGTTCGAATTGCCGGGCGATCATCTTCACCATGCCTTGCTCGCGGCGCAATCGATCGAGCCGGCTTCAGGCGAGGCAGCGGCTGCCGCCGCGCAGCACGTGCGCCGCGAATACGACGAGGCGGCGACCCGGCTCGGGCTCGCCTCGCTGCTGCTGGCGCGGATGGGAGCGGGTGCGGCCGAGGCATTGGCAATAAATCACGCAGGCGTGGCTCTGTTCACGTCGGCGCTGGCGCTTGGCTCAGGTCTCGACCGCGACGCTGCCGTGCTCACAACCCACGAAACTCAGGCCGTGCGGCTCGCGCTCGCCCTGCGTTCGGCGGGGAGCAAGCCCGACATGGTACGGCAGCAGTGCCTGGCGCTGCATCCCGATATCGATTTTCCCGACCAGTTCGATGGCATCGGGCCGGACCGCGCCGCTGCACTGCTTGCGGCAGGCAGCAGCCTAGACGGTTATTGATCATGCCCGGCGCAGTGCCAGGATGCGCCATGGCGCTCACCGATGGCGGCGATTGCCTGCTAAGCGCCGACGAGCCGCTGGCTTCGTTGCAGCGTCAGTGCGGCGGCGAAATGCCGGGCATAATCGCGATCCCAGCGCTGCTTGAAACGGTGCGCAAGGCGCGCCGCTATCAGCTCAAGCTGGCGCGCTCAATTTCGGCACAGACCACATCCGATACCGTCAGCGCCTGGGTCGAGGTCGTGCCGCGGGCCGACGGCAATCCGGGCTGCGAGGTCCGGCTTGCAAGCTGGCAAGCCGTGCCGCTGGCGCAGGGCGACGATGCCGCCGCCGCCGCACAAACCAACTTTGTCGACCGCCAGGTGGCTGAACTGGCTGCAGTGCTCGATGCCGGACAGAGGGTGCTCGCGGTGACAAGCGAGGCACCCGACCTTGCCGCTCTGGCGGACGCGATGGCGAATGGCCTTGGCCGGGCCTGGACCGAATTTGTCACCGTTTCGGGGCTTGAACACCGCCAGCCTGTCCACTGGCGCCTGCTCGATGGGGCGCGGGTCTCGGTCGAAGGCTCCGAAAGACAGTGGCGTGCCGTGCTGCAGCCTCGCCAGATCCTGGGAGGCCAGCCCGCCGACGGCTTCGAGCTGTTGCTGGTTTCCGACACGCCGCTACCGCCCGAATTCGCGCCCGAGCCGGACGAGACGACGCTCGCCGCGCGGCGCAATCACGTCATCGGGCAGGAGATCGCGCCAGCGCTGCGCCAGCCCATCGCGCGGATCATCGCCAATGCCGAAACCATTCGTGCCAAGCTCGCGGGGCCGCTTTCGGACGACTATGCGCGCTATGCCACCGACATCGCCAGCGCGGGCCAATTGCTGCTGGGCCTGCTGGACGACTTGTCCGATCTTGAAGTGGTCGAGGCGGAGGATTTCTCAACCGCGCCCGACCGGATCGACCTTGCCGCCGTGGCCCGTCAGGCTGCGGGCATCCTCGCGGTTCGCGCCCGCGAAAAGGCCATCGCCATCGATGCGCCGCGTAACGGCGAGACGCTGCCCGCCGTCGCCGAATTCCGCCGCGTGCTGCAGATTCTCATCAACCTGATCGGCAATGCCATCCGCTATGCGCCCGCCAATTCGCAAATCTGGATCCGCATCGAGCGGCGAGGCGATCTTGCCTGCATCGTCGTCGCCGACCAAGGGCCGGGCCTCGGTTCCGATCAGGTTGCGGTGGTGTTCGACAAGTTCGAACGGCTCGGCCGCAGTGACGAAGGCGGATCGGGCCTTGGCCTCTATATCTCGCGCAAGCTGGCGCGGGCTATGCACGGCGACCTGACTGTCGATAGCGCACCCGGGCAGGGCGCACGCTTCGAACTGGTCGTGCCTTTCGACAAGCAAGCGGGCGAGGACAACGCCCCGCCCTTGCCTTGATCGGTTAGCGCTGGTCGACCGGCACGTAATCGCGCTGCACCGGGCCGGTATAGAGCTGGCGCGGGCGGCCGATCTTCTGGCCGGGATCGGAAATCATCTCGTTCCACTGCGCAACCCAGCCCACGGTGCGCGCAAGCGCGAACAGCACGGTGAACATCGTCGTCGGGAAACCGATCGCTGACAGGATGATGCCCGAATAGAAATCGACGTTGGGGAACAGCTTCTTCTCGATGAAGTAGGGATCGTTGAGCGCGATCTCCTCAAGCCGCAGCGCCGTCTCGAACAGCGGATCGGTGACCTTCATCGCGTCGAAAACTTCGCGCACGGTCGATTGCATCACCGTCGCGCGCGGATCGTAGTTCTTGTAGACGCGGTGGCCGAAGCCCATCAGGCGGAACGGATCGTCCTTGTCCTTGGCCCGCTCGATATAGTGCGGAATCCGGTCGGGCGTGCCGATCTCGCGCAGCATTTCGAGCGCCGCCTCGTTCGCGCCGCCGTGCGCCGGGCCCCACAGGCAGGCGATGCCCGCCGCGATGCAGGCAAACGGGTTCGCGCCCGACGAGCCGGCGAGCCGCACGGTCGAGGTCGATGCGTTCTGCTCGTGATCGGCGTGGAGGATGAATATCCGGTCCATCGCCTTCTCGACCGCTGGAAGCACCTCGTATTCTTCCGCCGGGACGCCAAAGGTCATGCGCAGGAAGTTGCCGGTGTAGGACAGTGAGTTGTCAGGGTACAGGAACGGCTGTCCGATCGAATACTTGTACGCCATGGCGGCAATTGTCGGCATTTTCGCGATCAGCCGGTGGCTGGCGATGCGGCGCTGGAGGGGATCGGCGATGTCGGTTGAATCGTGGTAGAAGGCCGAAAGCGCGCCGACCACGCCGCACATGATCGCCATCGGGTGCGCATCGCGCCGGAAACCGCGATAGAAGGTCGCAAGCTGCTCGTGGACCATGGTGTGGCGGCTGATCGTATAGTCGAACTGTTCAAGTTCGTCCTTGGATGGCAGCTCACCGTTCAGCAGCAGGTAGCACACTTCCATGAAGCTCGACTGTTCGGCCAATTGGCCGATCGGATAGCCCCGGTGGAGCAACACGCCTTCCTCGCCGTCGATGAAGGTCAGCGCGCTTTCGCAGCTCGCGGTCGAGGTGAAGCCAGGATCGAAAGTGAACATCCCGGTTTGGCCATAGAGCTTGCGGATGTCGATGACGTCCGGCCCGACGCTGCCCTTCATGACCGCGCAATCGACGTCCTTGCCGCCCACGCTGAATTTCGCTTGATCACCCACTTCGCGTTACTCCCCTGTCATTGCGGTGCTGCCGAGGCACGCGCCTGTGCGCCAATCCGCGCCAGGCTCTCGTCCCGTCCAAGCAGAACCAGTACATCGAAAATTCCCGGTGAGGTCGTCTGGCCGGTGAGCGCCGCACGCAGCGGCTGCGCCAGCTTGCCCAGGCCCAAGCCCAGTTCTTCGGCGAGCGCCTTGACACTCGCTTCAAGCGCCTCAAGCGTCCACTCCCCATGCGCGGCAAGCCGCTGGTGAGCGAGACCGAGCCGGTCGCGCGCGTCCTCGTCGAGCAGCGCCTGCGCCTTTTCGCTAATCGCCAGCGGACGCGAAGCGAACAGGAAAGCTGCTCCCTCGGCGATCTCGCCCATGTCTTTCGCCCGGACCTTGAGCACGGGCATCGCGCGCGTCAGCAAGTCGATATCGACCGCGCCTTCCATGCGCTCGGCAGCCAAGGCCGCGAGCCGCATGTCATCCGCCTCGCGCAGATAGATACCGTTGAGGTTCTGCAATTTCGCGAGATCGAAGCGTGACGGGCTCTTGCCGATCCCGGCAATGTCGAACAGTTCGATCGCCCGTTCGCGAGTGATCACGTCTTCGTCGCCGTATCCCCAGCCAAGCCGAAGGAGATAGTTCGAGAGCGCCTCGGGCAGGACGCCCATTTCGTCGCGGTAAGCCTCGACGCCGAGCGCGCCGTGGCGTTTGGAAAGCTTCGCGCCGTCAGCGCCGTGGATCAGCGGAATGTGGGCATAGACCGGATCGGGCCAACCACCCTCAATTTCGTTCATCGCGCGAATGATCGGCAATTGGCGGAAGGCATTGCTGAGGTGATCGTCGCCGCGAATCACGTGAGTCACGCCCATGTCGTGATCGTCGACCACCACCGCGAGCATATAAGTCGGGGTGCCGTCCGAGCGCAGGATGATGTAATCGTCGATCTCGACATTGCTGACCGTGACCCTGCCCTGGACCGCGTCCTCGATTACCGTCTCGCCCTCGTTCGGGGCCTTGAGGCGAACCACGAAAGGCGATCCCGGCGGCGCATGCGAGGCATCGCGATCGCGCCAGCGCCCGTCGTAACGCAGCGGCTGCTTGGCGGCGCGCTGGGCGGCGCGCATTTCTTCAAGCTCCTCCTGCGTTGCATAGCAGCGGTAGGCGTAGCCATTTGCCAGCAGCGCCTCGGCAATTTCGACATGGCGCGAGCCGCGCTCGGACTGGAACACCGGCGCCTCGTCATAATCGAGCCCAAGCCAGTCAAGCCCGCTGATGATCGCGTCTATCGCTTCCTGGGTGGAGCGCGCCTTGTCTGTATCCTCGATCCGCAGCAGCGCCTTGCCGCCGTGGTGACGCGCATAGAGCCAGTTGAACAGCGCGGTGCGCGCGCCGCCGATATGCAGGAAGCCGGTGGGTGAGGGGGCAAAGCGCGTGACGACCTGGCGTCCCGAAGCTCCACTGCCGCCCGCGCTGCTTGCCATTGCACTCGTGTTCCTGTCCTATCGGCAGATGGCCACCAATGCCGCCAGTCCGCCAAACCCGCAGCCTGCCGAGGAAAGCGGCGCTGCATTGCAGCATAGCCAATGGCGCAGGCGAAGCGCAATGTCGAGCATTTTGGCCGCTTGCGAGCAATTTCTGGCCTCGGCGCAATTCGACCGTGCGCCGTGGCTCGCGGTGGCCTTTGCAGCGGGAATCGGCGCGTGGTTCGCGCTGCCGGGTCCGTGGCAATGGGCAGGCCTGATCGCCTTGTGTCTCAGTGCCGCGCTGGCTGCGCTGGCGGGGCTGCGCGAGGACGGGGAGGTGCCTTATTTGCGTCAGGCGCTGGTGCTGTTGCCGCTCGCCGTTGCTGCCGGTTCGGGGACGGTCTGGACCAAATCCGCGATGGTCGGCCAGCCTGCGACGAGCGCGACTGGCGCTTGCTGATCGCGCGCGGTCGCGACATGGCGCCCGAACGCGCGCTCGCCGTTGCAAGCGAACGCGCGGACATCGTGATTGCGGACCGTTGGTTGCCGTCGAGCTGCCATCCGAGCTGGCTCAAGATCGACCGTGACACACTTGCGCGCAGCGGAGGCATGACGATCGACCTGCGGAACGGCGAAATTCGCACCGTCCGCGAAGGTCAGGGTGCGCATGGCTGGTGGCGCGAAGCCACGCCGCGCCGACTGCGCCCCAGTCCGAAACGCAACCCAAAAGGCTAGTTATAGCGGCGCAGCAGCCCCGCCAGCTTGCCTTGCACAACGACTTCACCGGGCCGGTAAAGCTGCGGCTCATAGGCGGCGTTGGCCGGATCGAGCCGCACCATGCCGTTTTCGCGCCGCAGATACTTGAGCGTGGCTTCCTCGCCGCGCACCAACGCCACAACAATCTCACCGTCGCGGGCGGTATCGGTGCGCCGCACCAGCGCATAGTCACCGTCAAAGATGCCCGCGTCGATCATCGAATCGCCGGAAACCTCGAGCGCATAGTGTTCACCCGCGCCAAGCAGCGCTGCGGGCACGGGAAGCATCGCCTGCCCCTCCATCGCTTCGATCGGGACGCCGGCGGCAATCCGGCCGTGCAGCGGTATTTCGATGACGTCGTTAGCTGCGACGGGCGGGGCCGAGCGCGCCGCGGGTTCGGGCACGTTGGAATTGGCCGCAGCGAGCGCGGGCTTGCGCGCGCCCTGATCCTCGGGTGCGCGGATCACTTCGAGCGCGCGGGCGCGGTTAGGCAGGCGGCGGATGAAGCCGCGTTCCTCAAGCGCCGAGATCAGGCGGTGAACGCCCGACTTCGACTTGAGGTCGAGAGCTTCCTTCATCTCCTCGAAGCTGGGCGAGACGCCGCTCTCCTCAAGCCGAATCTGGATGAAACGGAGCAGTTCGTGTTGCTTTCGTGTCAGCATGAGTCGCCAGCCTTCCGAGGACGATTGAGTGAACGAATATGGAACAAGTAAGCAACAAAACTTTCGTCGTCAAGCGTTTCCGCCATTTCCGATCCAGTAGATGCTGATCTGCTCTCCCACGGCAGCGGCAGGAGCATTGGCGGCGCGGTCGATGAGCACGTTGCTCGCCGCCAGCGAAGCGAGCGCGCCGCTGTCCTGGACCTCTTGCGGCGTCACCGTTCCGCCGTCCCAAAGGCCGCGCACGAATTCGCGGCGATTGCCGATGGCGCGCAGTGGAGCGCCAAGCCGTGCGGCAAAAGCCTGCGGTATCGGCTGCGCAGCGCCGGCGGCCGCGCGCAGTATCGGCATGGCGAACAGGAACGCGGTGACGAAGCTCGATACGGGATTGCCGGGCAGTCCGATAACGATTTGGGTCGGACCTGCGCGTTCGCGCGTGGCTACCAGCAGCGGCTTGCCCGGTTTGATCGCGACACGCCAGAAATCGATCTGCGCACCCAGTGCCTCGAGCGCGGGCCGGACAAGATCGTGATCGCCCACCGATGCGCCGCCACTGGTGATGACGACATCGCAGTCACCAGCGCTTTCGAAGGCCGTTTGCAGCGCCGCGAGATCGTCTGGAACGGGTCCGATGCGGCGAACTTCGCACCCAAGCGAGCGAACCATCGCGGCTAGCATTGCGCCATTGCTGGCTGGGATCTGGTGCGGGGCGCATCTATCGGGCGAAACGGCCAGCTCGTCGCCGCTGTCGAGCACGGCGACGCGCGGCGGCCGTCGCACCTCCAGCATTGCATGACCGGCCGAGAGCGCCAGCGCCGTCTGTGCAGGCCCGATCCGCGTTCCTGCTGAAAGCACCGCGTCGCCCGCATGGAAATCGAGCCCGGCGCGGCGCACATGCTTTTCGGGCGGTTCGGGGCCGTCGCCGCTCAGGACGATAGTGTCGCCCTGACGCGCAATGTCTTCCTGCAGCACCACGCTGCGGGCATCGGCGGGCATCAGCGCACCGGTGGAAATTCGCACCGCCTCGCCGGTCGCAATGGCCCCGGCAAAAGGATGCCCGGCCGCGCTCTCTCCCACCACTGTCCAAGGCCCAGCATAATCACCGGCGCGCACGGCATACCCGTCCATCGCCGAAAGATCGGCTGGGGGCTGGGTGCGTAGGGCCGCGAGAGGCGCAGCGAGATAACGGCCATGCGCCGCCTCGACCGGCAGGGATTCGACCGGCATCGTCGGCGCGAGCGCGATCAGCCGGGCCTGTGCTTCTTCAAGCGCCACTGGCGGGGGATGCTTGCTCACGCCCGCACCATCAGGCGATGTCCGGCGCGCGCCAGTGGCCCGACTTGCCGCCGCGCTTTTCGATGAGGCGCACCTGCTCGATCACCATCGCCTTGTCGAGCGCCTTGGCCATGTCATAAATCGTCACCAAGGCTATGGTCGCCGCGACGATCGCTTCCATCTCGACCCCGGTCTTTCCAGTGAGCGAGGCGCTGGCGGTGACGCGGATGGCATCCTGCTCCCAAGCGAAATCGATGGCCACTGCATCGAGCGCGAGCGGATGGCACATCGGAATGAGGTCCCCGGTGCGCTTGGCGGCCATGATCCCGGCGATGCGCGCCGTGCCGAGCACGTCGCCTTTGGGCGCATTGCCCGCCTTGATCGCATTGAGCGCGGCTTGCGACATGCGGATTCGGCCCGAGGCGACCGCCAAGCGGGGGGTGGCGGGCTTGGCGCCGACATCGACCATGCGCGCGCTGCCCCGCGCATCGATATGGGTGAGGCCGCCTGCGCCCGCGCCGCTGCCGGGGCTATCTGTCGTCGAACTGTTCATAATTGCCTTGTGCCAGACCTTTGTCAGACAAAACAGGCCAAACCAGCGATGGATTTGCAGCCGTGATCGTGCGATTGCAGTGCCCGGTTATAACTCAGGCACGGATGCGAACAATGCCTATGCGGCGTCTGGAAGATGGCGGATTTCTGGTGTTGCTGCTGGCGATCACCTTGCTGTTCGCATGGCTGATCCTGCCGTTCTTCGGCGCGATTGTGTGGGGTGTGATCGTCGCGATACTATTCAGACCGGTCTATGTGCGGCTTGAGCGTAGGCTCGGCGGGAGGCCAAATACGGCCGCTGCGCTGTGCCTGCTGCTGGTGGTCGCGCTCGTCTTGCTTCCCGCGCTGCTGCTGGGGTTCAGCCTCGCGCAGGAGGCCGCCAACCTCTATCTCCAGCTACAGAATGGAGAGATCGATCCCGTCTCTATGATCGAGCAAGTACGCCAGTCGCTGCCGGACTGGGCGGACAAGTTGATCGTCTCTTCCGGCTGGACCGATCTCGAGCGGGCGAGATCGATGGTCGGCTCGAGCCTGGCCAGTGTGCTCCAGAACATCGCGAGCCGCGCCGTCGGTGTGGGGCAGGGGGCACTTCAGCTTCTGGCGGCACTGGGCGTGATGCTTTATCTCGTCTTCTTCCTGCTGCGCGATGGCGACATTATCGCGGAAAAGGTCCGGCAAGCGCTGCCGCTTCGCCCTTCGATCCGCGACCGGTTGATCCGGCATTTCATCATCGTCACCCGCGCGACGATGAAGGGCACGGTCGTGGTCTCGATCGTGCAGGGCGTGGTGGGCGGCATAATCTTCTGGGTTCTTGGCATGGAAGCGCCGATCCTGTGGGGCCTGCTGATGGGATTTTTCTCGCTGCTGCCCGCCGTTGGCACCGGCATCGTCTGGGTGCCGGTATCGGCCTACCTTCTGGCGACGGGTTCGATCACCGAAGGCCTGATCCTCATCTTTTGCGGGCTCTTCGTCATCGGCTTGATCGACAACATCCTGCGCCCGATCCTGGTTGGACACGATACCAGGATGCCCGAATTCGTGATCCTGATCGCGACCGTTTCGGGCCTCAGTCTGATGGGTATCAATGGCGTGATCGTCGGCCCGATCATCGCCGCGCTGTTCCTCGCCATGTGGGAAACGGTCGCGCGAACCAATCCGATCACGAACCGCGATGTTAGCGAAGTCTAGCCGACCAGGAGGGCGCGGGTAGCAGCTTCCACGTCGATGTTACGCATCAGGCTTTCGCCGACGAGAAACGCCCGCGCGCCGCAGGGGGCAAGCCGCACCAGATCGGCGTGCGCGGCGATGCCGCTCTCGCTCACCAGCAGGGTTCCTTCGGGCGCAAGCGGGGCAAGCCGCTCGGTCGTCGCGATGTCGGTGACGAAGCGCTTGAGATCGCGGTTGTTGACCCCGATGAGTCGGGACTTGAGCCGCGCCGCGCGTTCCATCTCGGCCTCATTGTGGACCTCGACCAGCACGTCCATGCCGCGTTCGAGCGCGGCTGCCTCGATTTCTGCCATGGCTCCGTCGTCCAGCGCGGCGACGATGATGAGGATCGCGTCCGCGCCGATCGAGCGGCTTTCGGCTACCTGCCACGGGTCGACCATGAAATCCTTGCGCAGCACCGGCAGCGCACAGGCCGCGCGCGCTTCGACCAGATAGTCCTCGTGGCCCTGGAAATAGGGCGCGTCGGTGAGCACCGAGAGGCACGCCGCGCCGCCCGCTGCATAGGCGCGGGCATGGTCTGCAGGGTGAAAGTCCTCGCGGATCAGGCCTTTGGATGGCGATGCCTTCTTGATCTCGGCAATCAGCGCGAATCCGCTTTGAGCCTTTGCTTCGAGTGCAGCGCGAAATCCGCGCGGCGCGGTGCGCAAGGCGGCTCCCGCATCGAGGCTGCCGAGCGATCTTTCCTGCTTGCGCGCAGCGACTTCCTCGCGCTTGGTCGCGCAGATTTCGGCCAGTTTGTCGGTCATCGGCAGGCCTCTATCCAGCGGTCGAGCAGCGCGCCAGCCTTGCCGCTGTCGATTGCCTCGGCCGCGAATTCGACACCTGGCTCTCCATCGTCGACCACGTCCGCAACGATCAGCGCGGCAGCCGAATTGAGCAACACGGCATCCCGGTAAGCGCCCGGCTCTCCCTCCAGCAGTAGCCGCAGCGCCGCCGCGTTGTATTCCGGATCACCGCCTCTGATTTCACTCAAAGGGTGGCGCGGCAAACCTGCGCCTTCCGGCGCAACAATGTCATGGCCAAGATCGAAGCCGATGGTCGCGATCCGGCTCGGTCCGGAAATCGACAACTCGTCGAGCCCTTCCTCGCCCGAGACGATCATCGCGCGTTCGGTGCCAAGCATAGCCATCGCCTCGGCATAAGGCGCAACGAGGGCAGGTGAAGCGACTCCGATCAGTTGCCTTGATACGCCTGCCGGGTTGGCGAGCGGCCCAATCAGGTTGAAGATCGTGCGCCTGCCAATCTTGCGGCGGATCGGCATCACGTGGCGCATTGCCGGGTGGTGCGCCTGCGCGAACAGGAAGCATATGCCGAGGTCGGCCAGCGTCTGTGCCGCGCGCGTGCTCGCCGCGTCAAGGTTTAGCCCCAGCGCCTCGAAGGTGTCCGCCGTGCCTGCCTTGCTCGATGCCGCGCGATTACCATGCTTGGCGACCGGCACGCCGCAGGCAGCGACAACTACCGCCGTCGCGGTCGAGACGTTGAGGCTGTGCTGGCCGTCGCCGCCGGTGCCGCAAACATCGATCGAGCCCGCAGGAGCCTCGATGCGGGTCATCCGCTCGCGCATGGCGAGCGCGGCACCCGCAATATCTTCCGCGCTCTCACCCTTGTCGGCGAGGGCGATCAGCGTGGCTTCGATTTCCTCGTTCGCCATCGCGCCGTCAAGCATCCGCCCGAACAGTTCGCTTGCTGCCTCCACTGCCGTGTTCACGGCGCACGGTCCTTCAGTGGCTGCGGCTCGAGCCCGCAGGCGCGCATGAAATTGGCGAGCAGGTCGTGTCCATGCTCGGTGGCGATCGACTCGGGATGGAACTGCACCCCGTGGATCGGCAGGCTCTCGTGCCTAAAGCCCATAACATGCGTGTCGTCCGACGTCGCATTTACCTTGAGCACGCCGGGAATGTCGTCGACGATCAGCGAGTGATAGCGCGTCGCGGTGAAAGGCGAGGACACTCCGGCGAAGACGCCGCTGCCGTCGTGCGTGACGGGCGAGGTCTTCCCGTGCATCAGACCGCCTCGAATGACCTTGCCGCCGAAGTGCTGGCCTATCGCCTGATGGCCGAGGCACACGCCGAGAAGGGGCGCCCCCGCATCGGCGCAGGCGGCGACGAGATCGAGGCTGATCCCGGCCTCGTTTGGTGTGCAAGGACCGGGCGATATCAGGAAGCCCTTTGCGCCGCTCGACAGTGCCTGGCCTGCGGAAATCGCATCGTTGCGCACGACCTCGACCTTCGCGCCCAGCTCCATCAGGTAATGGACCAGGTTCCAGGTGAAGCTGTCGTAATTGTCGATGACGAGAATCATGGCGCGCCTACTGCCCGAAGCCCGGCTCGCTCGCAACGCGAACCGCCTCGCGCGCGGCGGCAAACAGCGCGTTGGATTTGGCCTGGCATTCGGCATGTTCATAGTCGGGATTGGAATCGGCGACGATCCCCGCGCCTGCCTGCACGTGCATCACGCCGTCCTTGAGCACGGCGGTGCGCAGCACGATGCAGGAATCGACCGATCCATCAGGCGCGAAATAGCCGACCCCGCCGGCATAGGCGCCGCGCGTTTCCGGCTCCAGTTCGGCGATGATTTCGCAGGCGCGCACCTTGGGCGCGCCGCTCACCGTTCCCGCCGGAAAGCCCGCGAACACCGCGTCGATGGCGTCGTGGCGCTCTGCATCGAGCCGCCCTTCGACGTTCGAGACGATGTGCATCACATGGCTGTACCGCTCGATCGTGTAGCTTTCGGTCACCCGCACCGAATCCGCCTCGGCGACCCGGCCGACATCGTTGCGGCCGAGATCGAGCAGCATCAGATGCTCGGCGCGCTCCTTGGGATCGGCAAGCAGGCTGGCTTCGTTGGCGCGGTCTTCCTCGGGCGTCGCGCCGCGCGGGCGTGTACCAGCGATGGGCCGGATCGTTACATCGCCGTCGCGCACGCGCACAAGTATTTCCGGGCTCGAGCCTATGATCGCGAAGCCGGGCAGATCGAGCAGATAGAGGAACGGCGAGGGGTTTACCCGCCGCAGCGCACGGTAGAGCGACAGTGGCGGCAGCGTGAACGCACAGGTGAAGCGCTGCGCGAGCACCACCTGAAAGATGTCGCCTGCCTCGATATAGTCTTTCGCCCGCAGGACCATCGCCTTGTAATCGGCTTCGGCCATTACCGGCTGGCGCTCGGGCTCGGGCAACTGGACCGGGGAGGGCGCGGGCGGCACCGGCGCCGCAAGGCGGCGCAGCGTCTCGTCGATGCGTTCTTCGGCCTGCGCGACCGCGCTCGCAGGTTCGCGATCCGACGGCCAGACCGGCGCCGCGCACAGCAGCTCATCCGACAGGCCATCGAAGACGAGGATGACCGTGGGGCGCACGAACAGCATGTCGGGCAGGGCAAGCGCGCTTTGCGGTGCGCGCGGAAGCTTTTCGACTAGGCCGATAGTCTCGTAGCCGAAATAGCCGACCAGGCAGGCCAGCGCGCGCGGCAATTCATCGGGAACGTCGATCCGGCAGCTCGCGACGAGTGCGCGCAGCTCATCGAGGCTGCCGCCATCGAGCGCGGAAAAAGCGGCGCGATCGGCGCGCCATTGCCTGTTGATCTCGCAGTTCGGCCCGGTCGCGCGGAACACCAGATCGGGATCCAGGCCGACCAGCGAATAGCGCCCCCGCACCTCGCCGCCCTCGACCGATTCGAGCAGGAAATCGCCGCGCTCCGGTTCGAACAGCTTGAGCGCGGCGCCCACCGGAGTTTCGGTATCGGCGATGAGCCGCGCCCACACGAGCGCCGGTTTGCCTTGCGCAAGCAGTGCTGCGGCCGCCTCGCGGTTCCGGTCGCGTTCGCTTGTCATCGGGACCTGATCAGCTCTCGCCGGCGAGCTGGTTGCGAACGGCGTTGATGGCTGCCGGGTTGAGCTCAACGCCGGCTTCGCCCCGGATCGCGCGGCCAAGCGCATCGGAATATTCGCCGCCCAGTGCCGCGCCAAGCTGCCTGCGCGCCACTTCGATCATCGGATCGCGGGCGTCGACCTTGCCCGGCACGATATCCTTGAGCGATACCACGAACCACGCTTGCTTGCCCGGTGCAGGCTGCACCTTCACAGTGCCCTTGGCCATGTTGAACATTAGCGCCACGGGAGGCGGCACTTGGCGCTGTTGCTGCTGCATCCGCGCCAACTCGGGCCGGGTCATCTTGACCTGCTGGACCGGCGGCAGCGGACGGCCGAGCGCGCGCAGCGCTTCCGCCATTGACTGACCCTTGGCCATCGCTGCCTGGACCTGCCGCGCGCTTTCCCGCGCCTTGATCGATGCCTTGCTGACAACCAGCGCGGCCTTCACCTGCGGCATGATTTCCTTGAGCGGCGCGGGCGCGGATTCGGCAATCTCGGTCACATCGAAGACCATGAAGGTCTTACCCGGCTCGATCTCGGCGAGCTGAGGCTCTTCGGTTTCCATCGCGAAAGCGGTCTTGATCACGCTGGCGAGGATCGGCGGCGCGCCTTCGCCGGGCTTGAGATAGACCCTGCCATCACCTGTGATCGGCGCCGTGGTGGTAACGGCCGCGCCGAGCTTCTTGGCGACTTCGACGAGGCTGCCGCCGCCATCGATCTCGGTCTCGATCTCCTCAAGCGCGTCGGTGACTGCCGTGCGGCTCTTTTCCGCGGTGAGCGCGGCGACAATTTCAGGCCGGGCCTGTTCGAGCGTGCGCGCAGGACGGGTTTCGATCGCCTGGACCCGCGCGACATGCCAGCCAAGATCGCTTCTGGCGGGCGCTGCAAGCTGGCCCTTGCCGGCTGCGAACACTGCCGCAGCAAATGCCGGCGAAAACTCGCTTCCCATGTCCGCTTTCGACAGCGCGTCGAGACTGCTTGCGGCAAGGCCCTTGGCAGAAGCAGCGGCCTCTAGCGTCTTGCCGCCCGCCACTTCGGCGGCGACCACCTTGGCGGCAGCTTCGGTCGGAACGATAACCTGGGTGACACTGCGCTTTTCGCTGGCGGCGTATTGCGCGGTATTGGCTTTGTACCGGGCGGCTATTTCGGCCTCGCTAGGCGCCGAGGCCTTGGCGAATACGTCCGCTCCGAACGTGGCATAGCGGATCACCCGGCGCTCGGGCCGGATAAAATCGTTGCGGTTCTTGGCATAGAAGGCGGCGATTTCCTTGTCCGTGGGCGGGTTGGCGGACTGGAACATCACCGAAGGCAGGACCGCGATCTCGCCGCTGCGCGTCTCTCCGAGCAGCGCGGCATAGCGGACCGCCAGCCCTCGCGGCATCAGCGAGCCAGTCGCGGCCGGGACCATGATCTGGCGCGCGATAAGCGACTGGCCGAGATCGTCGCGAAGCAAGGCTTCGGTAATCCCGCGCTGCTGCATCGCCTGCTTGAACAGCGCTTCGCTGAACTTGCCGTCCGCGCCCTTGAACGCCGGGATCTGGGCGATCTCGCTGTCGATCAGGCGGTCGCTCGCGACTATACCATTTTCGCGCCCAAAGGCCGCGACTGCGAGGCGGTTGACCAGATCGTCGAGCACATTGTCGAGGCCCTTGTTGGCGATGAAGGCCTTCATCGACATGGTCGGGTCTTGTTGCTTTACCCGCTCCAGCGCAGACGTGGCGGCCTGGCTGAGCGTCGAGGTCGTGATTCTCTCACTGCCCACTTCTGCGACGCGGTCGCCGCTGGCGCCGCCGCCAAAGCTGTTCACATTGGAGATGTCGCCGCTGGCGAACGAGAGTGCGATCAGGATCAGCAGGCCGATGGCGATGCCAGCGCCCAGTCTTGAAGTCACGAATGAGCGGATTAGATTGAACATGTCTGCGCCAAGGCCGGAGGGGTTGCGTTGGCGCGAAGCCTTAGTGGCCAATCCGCCACACCGCAATGGCTCCGCGCGCACCGAGTGCAAATCCTGCGCATTGCGGCTTTGACAAGCCGGGTCGCTCTGGCCTAGCAGCCGCCCTCTGCAGGAGAGGGTGTCTCGCTCGAGCGCACCTGATTTTGAGGATTAGACATGAATTTGCCTTACATCGTCGGCAACTGGAAAATGAACGGACTGCGCGCAACGCTGGCTGAAGCGCGCGCGATTGACCGCGCGGCGGCGCGTTATCCCAAGGTGGAAATGGCGCTTGCGCCGCCTGCGACCCTGATCAGCCGTATGCGCGAAGTGGTGCAGACCATCGACGTCGGCGGGCAGGATTGCCACGTCGCCGAAAACGGCGCTTACACCGGCGATATTTCCGCCGCGATGCTCAAGGATGCGGGCGCCGAATTCGCCATCGTCGGCCATTCGGAACGCCGACAGTCTTACGGCGAAAGCGACGAGACGGTGCGTGCGAAGGCCACTTCCGCGCTCGATGCCGGTCTTTCGGTGATCGTGTGCGTCGGCGAGACCGAGGCGCAGCGCGACGCTGGCGAGGCGCTTAACATCGTCACCGCTCAGGTCGCCGCATCTGTGCCGCAGGGCGACGATATCGCTCCGCGCCTGTCACTGGCTTACGAACCGGTCTGGGCGATCGGGACGGGAAGAGTGCCTTCGGTCGATGATGTCGA
The DNA here is from genome assembly GCA_947477745.1 of Sphingomonadaceae bacterium. Taxonomy (GTDB): domain Bacteria; phylum Pseudomonadota; class Alphaproteobacteria; order Sphingomonadales; family Sphingomonadaceae; genus Novosphingobium. The sequence continues at coordinate 24,596 of CANJUF010000017.1, forward strand.
GGCGATGCACCGCGCAATTCGCGAGACGCTTGTCGCCGCATACGGCAAGCCGGGCAAGGACGTGCGCATCCTTTACGGCGGCTCGGTCAAGCCCGACAACGCTGCCGAACTGCTGAGCGCAGACGAGGTTGGCGGCGCGCTGGTTGGCGGCGCCAGCCTGACGGCGGAAAGTTTCATCGGCATTGTCGAAGCGGTATCGCCCGCCGAAGCGGAATAAGCGCCAACTTGCGCAAAAGCACCGCAGGGCCTATTTGCGCGCGGTAGCAAAGCCACAGAAAGCCCGGGCCAGACCAATGTCGCTTTTCCTTTTCCTCACCGTAGTCCAGGCGCTGATTGCCGCCGCGCTTGTCGGCGTGATCCTGATCCAGCGTTCGGAAGGCGGAGGTCTGGGTGTTGGTGGAAGCCCTTCGGGGCTGATGTCGGCGCGCGGTGCGGCCGATTTCCTGACCCGCTCGACCGCGATCCTGGCAAGCCTGTTCGTGCTCCTTAGCATCGTGCTTGCCGCGCTCGCCATCAATGTCACTTCGGGGCGCGAGATCGATACTTCGCTCAAACGCGGAGGTACTGCTCCGGTGCAGCAGAGCGCGCCGCTTGATCCGCTTGCCGGGGCAGCAGGCCGGGACGCTGCTCCCGCCGCCGCGTCCGATGCAGCGGTCCCTGCCGCGCCGGCTCCCGCCGACGATCCGCTGGCCGGGGCTGCGAAGCAGTAATCACGCGCGCTAATACGCCAAGCCCGCCAAGCTTCTGTGGATTGAGTGAGCAGCCCGGACATTGGGCGCTTGCCCTTGCCAAGCGAATCCCTCTAAGCCTTTCCTCCCATGGCGCGGTTCATTTTCATCACCGGCGGCGTGGTTTCCTCGCTTGGCAAAGGTCTTATGGCGGCGAGCCTCGCGGCGCTGCTGCAGGCGCGCGGCTACCGGGTGCGCATCCGCAAGTTCGACCCCTATCTCAACGTCGATCCGGGGACGATGAGCCCCTATCAGCACGGCGAAGTCTACGTCACCGACGACGGGGCCGAGACTGATCTCGATCTCGGCCACTATGAGCGATTCACCGGCGTTTCGGCGCGGCAGGCAGACAACATCACGTCGGGACGGATTTACCGCGACATCATTACGCGCGAACGGCGCGGCGACTATCTCGGCGCGACCGTGCAGGTTGTCCCCCACGTTACCGACGCGATCAAGGCATTCGCGCGCGCCGAGACCGACGATCTCGACTTCGTCCTGTGTGAAATCGGCGGCACTGTGGGCGACATCGAAAGCCTGCCCTTCATCGAGGCGATCCGCCAGTTGCGCAACGAAATGGGCCGCGACCAGACCTGCTCGGTCCACGTCACGCTGGTGCCCTACATTGCCGCCGCCGGTGAGCTGAAAACCAAGCCGACTCAACATTCAGTGCGCGAGTTGACCGGGCTTGGCGTCCAGCCGGATGTCCTGCTGTGCCGCTGCGAACAGCCGCTGCCCGATGGTGAGCGCGGCAAGATCGCGCAGTTCTGCAACGTGCGCAAGGAGGCGGTAATCCCGGCGCTCGACGCGCCGAGCATCTATTCGGTGCCGCTGCAATATCATGCCGAGGGCCTTGACGACGAGGTCCTGCGCCATTTCGGGCTCGATGCGCCCGCGCCCGATCTTTCACGCTGGCACGACATCGTCGACCGCTACCAGCACCCCGAAGGCGAGGTGACGATCGCTGTCGTGGGCAAATATGTCGGCCTGCCAGATGCCTACAAATCCTTGAACGAGGCGCTGGTTCATGGCGGCATGGCCAACCGGGTGAAGGTCAATATCAGCTGGATTGATGCCGAAATCTTCGAGAAAGAGGATTCGGAGATCGCCGCGCTGCTCGAGCCGATGCACGGCATCCTTGTGCCCGGAGGCTTCGGTGAGCGCGGGACGGAGGGCAAGATCGCTTCGGTGCGCTTTGCCCGCGAACGCAACATTCCCTTCTTCGGCATCTGCCTCGGCATGCAGATGGCCTGCATCGAAGGCGTGCGCGGCGCGGGGATCGCAGCCGCGTCTTCAACTGAATTCGGCGCGACCAGCGAGCCGGTGGTCGGGATCATCACCGAATGGATGAGCAAGGAAGGCTTGCAGACGCGCGGCGCCGATACCGATCTTGGCGGCACCATGCGGCTTGGCGCCTACGATGCAGTGCTGAGCGCCAACAGTCATGTCTCGAGCCTCTATGACGGCGCGGTGACGATCAGCGAGCGGCACCGCCATCGCTACGAGGTCAATGTCGCCTATCGTGAGACGCTGGAGAAGGGTGGGCTGATCTTCTCGGGGATGTCGCCCGACGGTCTCTTGCCCGAGATCGTAGAGCGGCCCGACCATCCCTGGTTTATCGGCGTGCAGTTCCACCCGGAACTCAAAAGCAAGCCGTTCGATCCGCACCCGCTGTTCGCCGGTTTCATCGCTGCCGCGCTCACCCAGGCACGTCTTGTCTGAGATTTACGGGTAATCCGGCAAAACGCCCGCTTATTTCGCGAGATTCAGCCGCTCTTGACCATATCGGGTAATTGTCATGACTGGCCTGCGCAGGTAGATTTGCATCAGGTCGGGTGTGAAGATCGGACCGGCGCGCAAGGCATTTCGTAAAGCCTGATTCGCTGCAAACGAGAATTGCACTGGCACGAGCTGGTACGACTGGTCGCCCAAAGCGACCCGGGCAATCAGTCGGACCGGGCGACGCAAAACGTCGCGGGGGTGAGCCGACCCGGGCCCACCCCCACATTTTTATCAGGATTTGGTGTTGCCAGGTCGCGGTCAGGCCGCGGCGCTGGTGTCCTCGTCGCCGTTGTCGACCACTTCGAGACGGGTCTGGCCGCCGATCGCGATCTTCTTGGGCTTCACCGCATCGGGCACTTCACGCACCAGATCGATGGTCAGCAGGCCATCTGCAAGGTCGGCGCTTTCGACGCGGACGTAGTCCGCAAGTTCGAAGCGGCGCTCGAACCCGCGCTGGGCGATGCCGACATGCAGGAATTCGCCGTCGGTCGTCTCCTCACCCTTGCGGCCCTGCACCACCAGCAGGTTCTGGTGAGCGGTGATATCGAGATCGGCCGGCTTGAAGCCGGCCACGGCCAACGTGATGCGATAGGCATCCTCGCCGCGCCGTTCGATATTGAAGGGAGGGTACTTTTCGCCGGTCTGGCCGCGGTTCTGGTTTTCGATCATGTCGAACAGGCGGTCGAAACCAACCATCGAGCGGCGATAGGGGGAAAGATCAAAACGGTTCATCTCAAAAATCCTCCATTGAGCAATTTTCGTGTTGCGGAAACCCGGCGGACCGGCGTTCCCTGGACTATGCATCATGCCCTTGGTGGCGCATGACACAACACGCCAGATATGATAGCGGCGCGCGTTTTCAAGACCGGAGATGATCACAATGGCCCGGGCCAAGGTTGAGATGTATTCGAAGTGGGGCTGCCCCTATTGCGTAGCTGCCAAGCGGCTGCTCGAGGCAAAGGGCGTGGCCTTCGAGGAGTACGACATTACCATGGGCGGGCCCAAGCGCGCCGAGATGCTCCAGCGCGTGCCCGGCGCGTTCACGGTGCCGCAAATCCTGATCGACGACACACCTTATGGCGGGTTCGACGACATCTCAGCGCTGGACCGGCAGGGCAGGCTCGATCCGCTGCTGGGCCTCTAACGCATGACCCGCATCGCCGTATTGCAGATGACCTCGGGCGTGGACCCAGAAGTCAATGCTCAGGTGATTTCCAGCGCGGTGGCCAATGCGGCGGCGGGCGGGGCCGCGATGCTGTTCACCCCGGAGATGAGCGGCCTCCTCGACCGCGACCGCAAGCGCGCGGCGGACAAGATCGTGCGCGAAGCCGACGATCAGGTGCTGGCGAGCGTGCGCGAGGCGGCTGCGCGCGCCGGGATCATGGTGGCGATCGGCTCGCTGGCAGTCGAACGCGAGGATGGCCGCTGGGCGAACCGCTCATTCGTGATCGACGCCAAGGGCGAAATCATCGCACGCTACGACAAGATCCACATGTTCGACGTCTCGCTCGACAGCGGCGAGATATGGAACGAATCAGCGGCCTATGCCGCCGGCGATGCAGTCGTGACCACGCAAACGCCGCTGGGCCTGCTCGGCCTGACGATCTGCTACGACGTGCGTTTTCCCGGGCTTTACGAGGCATTGGGCCGACGCAAGTGTGACGCGATCGCAATACCCGCCGCCTTCACCGTGCCGACCGGCCAGGCGCATTGGGAGTTGATGCTGCGCGCCCGCGCCGTGGAAGCGAGCGCCTGGGTGATCGCTGCAGCACAGGTGGGCACGCACGAGGACGGCAGGCAGACCTGGGGGCACTCGATGGTCGTCGATCCGTGGGGCGAAGTGTTGCTCGACATGGGCGGCGAGAGGGCCGGGCTGGGCTTTGCGGATATCGATCCGGAGCGGACCGCATCGGTGCGCAAGCAGCTGCCAAGTCTTGCCAACCGGCGCAATATAACCATTTAGCTTGGTAATGATTGTATTCGACCTTGAATGCCGCAGCGGCGGACACCGTTTCGAAGGCTGGTTCGGCTCGTCCGACCAATTTGCGGACCAGCAGCAGCGCGGCCTGCTGTGCTGCCCCGAATGCGGCAGCGCCGACATAGGCAAGGCGGTGATGGCGCCGAGCGTGGGCCGCAAGGGCAACCAGATGACGGAAACCCGGCCGCGCGCCGTCGCCAATACCGCCGAGGCGGTCAGCAATGCGCCGATCTCTCCCGAAGCTGCGCAGATGATGCGCCAGCTTGCAAAGATGCAGGCAGAGGCGCTCAAGCAATCGCGCTGGGTGGGCGACAAGTTCGCCGACAGCGCTAAGGCGATGCATTACGGCGAACGCGCGCACGAGGCGATCCACGGCGAGGCTACGCTCGAGCAGGCAAAAGACTTGCTCGAGGAAGGCATTGCCGTCGCCCCGCTGCCATTCCCGGTGGTGCCGCCCGAAAAGGCGAATTGAGCGGGTTCCTCAGACCGCGAGCAGTTCGCGGAAGATCGCTTCGTCGCGTTGCGATTCGATGAAGTCGACCTCGGGCATGCCGAAGTGCCTCCGCGCTTCCGCTGGCGTCATGTCGAACACCTCGTCCCACCGGAACTCCCAGAACGGCGGCGAATTGCGTCCGACGTTAATGCCCTGCTCCACGCATTTGAGCGCGGTCGCAAATGCCTCGGGATAATGCAGCAATGCGCGGGTGAACATGCGCAGGCCTGAAAACGCCTGATAGGCGTTTACCGCCGATGCCAACTTCGGGCTGAGATGTTCGGTCATGTTGGCCACCCGCGCCATGGTGACGACGATCTCGCCAATCGAAGTGAACTGCCCGCCAGTGACGATATGCTCGAAATCGTGAACCAGCCGCGCGCAGCGCCGGAAATGCTGGAAGGGCGTCAGGTCGTCAGGCACCGGCCCCATGCCCAGCGTCAGGTCGAAGCCATGCTCGCGTATCTGGTGGCCCATGATCCCGCCAACCGTGCCCGGGGGATAGCCCAGGAACTGCCCGTTGCTCCAGGCAGGCGCGCGGCTTTTCTCGACGTGGCGCGCGAGGGCCGGATTGATCTTCAGCTCTTCCATGAACAGCGCCGAGGCTTCGGCTTCGGGGAGCACTTCATTGAAGGCTGCCTGAAGCCCCAGCGTATGATCGGCCTCGACCGGAAAGTCCGGCCCGTTCTTGCGCAGCAGCCAGATCGGTAGGACTTCGCGCACCATCGCGTTGTTGAGCCACCGCGAGCTGCTCTGCGGGATTGAGCTGGTGCATTCGGCAAGGCGGACGTTCTTGCCGAGGTAGGCTTCGTAGCCCTGGGTTGGCGGAGTGTTCATCGCATCCTCGCAGGCTTGCAGGAAATGGTGCGCCCGACAGGATTGGGCTCGCTGCGCTCGCCCGTCTCCGCGCCTGCGGCGCTTCGACTCCGAAAGTTCGCAACCTTCATGACCCACCAATATCAATCACACCTTGCGGGTGATAGATATTGGTGCGCCCGACAGGATTCGAACCTCTGGCCCCCAGATTAGGAATTCTATGTTCAGGCATTTCTCGGACCCTACGGGACGTTAGAAACCGCGTCAATCCGCCATTCTTGATCCGGCAATGTGCATAACTGTCCGGCGGTATTTCCCCGAAGTGATACCTAAGGTAACACCGCTTCCGTGATCAATTGGGGGGCGCAATGGCGACGAAATTGACCGATGCGAAGCTGCGCAGTTTCAAGCCGCCCGCCAAGGGGCAGGATGAAGTCAGCGATGCCGAGGTTCCAGGACTGCGAGTTCGTATCGGCACAACGGGAACAAAGACGTTCATCCTGCGCAAGCGCGTTGCGGGCCGGATCAAGAACATCACGGTCGGCCGGTACGGCCCACGCTTCGGGCTCGCCGAGGCACGGCGCAAAGCCCGGACGCTCCTAAGCGACATCGAGGCGGGGAAGGTGCCTTCCGCGCTGAAGGTGAAGGCGACAGTCGGGTCTCTCACGATCCGAGGGATGCTGCCTGCCTATCTTGAATCGAAGGCGCACCTTCGCTCGCACAGTGAGATCAAGCGCATCTTGCGCAGCCATGTCGTTCCGGCCCTGGGCGACCGGCTCGCCGATACAGTGACGCGAGGCGATGTGACGCAGCTGCTTGACCAGTTGCAAGTTGAAGGCTCGGCGTCTCGCGCTCGCGCTGTTCATGCGCAGTTGTCTGCCTTCTACAGCTGGGCGCTGCCTCGGCTCGATCGGCTCCCCGCCAATCCCTGCCGCGATGCGGGGCGTCCGGGCAAGGCGAAGGCCCGCGACCGAGTGCTGACTGACGTTGAGCTGGCGGCACTATGGCGGGTGACCGATGCCGAGCCAGCGCCGTGGGGTCCGGCGCTGAAACTGCTGATGCTCACGGGCGCGCGGCGCGACGAAGTGTTCTCCGCCGATCGGGCAGAGTTCGACCAGGGCGGACTAGAGTGGACCATTCCCGCCGAGCGATCGAAGAACGGATTGCCTCACCTTGTGCCCCTCTCAGCTCCCGCGCTCGCGGCGGTCGCAAGCGTCGCCGCGGTCGATGGAAGCTCCAAGCTATTCCCGGCGCGGGGTAATCTTGAAGCGGGCGTGAGCGGTTACAGCAAAGGCATGCGCCGGATTCGCGCTGCGCTCGACAAGGCGCTCGAGCGCGAGACAGGGCCGCACTGGCAGATGCACGACATTCGCCGGACGGTGGCCACCGGGATGCAGCGCATTGGCGTCCGGTTCGAGGTTACCGAGGCGGTTCTCAACCATGTGAGCGGCGCGCGATCGGGCGTTGCTGGCGTGTACCAGCGTCACGACTGGAAGGCTGAGAAGCGGTCCGCGCTGGACGCTTGGGCGCGTCACCTGCTGTCGCTGGTCGAGAAGGCTGAGGGCGACAATGTCATCAAGCTGGGCATAGCGTGATGGCAGATGGAAACCCACTCTACCGCCTATTCTCGATGGATGGTTCGGACGCCGGGGACAGCGAGGCGCTTGCTGAATGCGCGGCGCTGACGCGAGATCGCCTTGCTAGCCTCGCAGCGGAAGCGGAGCGCCTTGATGATGAAAGTGCAGAAACGATTTGGGATGCGCTGATTGTGATCGGGTTGCTCGCGGACATGTTGAGCGATTCTGGCGTCTCAACTTTCAAGTTTGCGCCGGCCAAGAAATCCATTGTGCGCCGTCACGCGCATCGCCCACGCCGTTCACTAGCTTCCTCTAAGCGGGGTTGGGCGGCCGCCCTGTTGGTGGAACGGTTAGTCAAAGAGGGAAATAAGCCAACCTGGTCCGTGGGCGAAGCTGAAAAATTGGGGATCGAGCGGAGCGACATTTACAAATGGCTCGGCAGACTGAGCGAGTTTAGGGCGTTACGCGGCATGATCAACGCTGGGCATCGGCGCGACGGCGTAGCCGGCCGATGTGTCGTGAAGGGCAAGATCATCGAAACCGAAGAAATCCCAGCTTATTGCGCCGTCGCCGTTGCTGGCCTCGGGCACATACCTGAGACTATCCTTTCGCGATCGGTGGTGATCCGAATGCGCCGCTGATCGCCCGACGAGGTGATTGAACCGTTCCGGCGCCGAGTTGAAGCGCCAGCAATGCAGGCCCTTGCTGATGATCTCGATTGCTGGGCGCGGCAGATTGAGGCGCGGATTACTGGCAGTTGGCCAGAGATGCCGCCGGGCATTGAAGATCGCCATGCCGACGTTTGGGAACCGCTGCTCGCCATTGCCGATGCGGCCGGCGGGGCGCGGCCAGAGCGGGCGCGTGTTGCGGCTGTAACGCTTGTAACGGACTCCAAGCGGGAGACACCCAGCCTGGCCGTCGCCTTCCCGCTCGGGAAACCATGGCAAGTTCCGGGGTCCACCGGCGAAATAGGCCTCGAAAAAGGGGTCGCCGATCAATTGCGGGTCTGCTGCAGGGAACAGCGTCATCGTCTTGCTGCCACGGGCCTGGAACAGGATGTTGTATTCAGGGTCGAAGTGGAGCGAGGTCACCGCGCCGGGGCTTGAGATGAAGATGAAGCCTTCGAGCCGCATCATCGGTCCGGTCTTGGGCAGAATGACGGGCTCTATCTCGGCCAGGACCTCTCTCATCAGCGCATTGTAGGCGGGAACCTGGTCGATTGTCTTGAGCAGGACCCACGATCCGCATTCTTCGATCCGTTCGATCGTCTCGTGAACGTTGAGGCCGGTGTGCGGGGTATCGGAATTGCTGATGCCAAGCGGCAAGTTGGTCGCCGCGTTGAACTCTATCGATTCCTCAGGAAGAATTCGGGCCAGTTCTGCCATCGCCTCGATCGTGAGCAGCGGGTGGTCTGCGATGCCGTGAGCCAAGTGCTGCGGCACAAGCGGATACGCGGCTGACAGCCGGTCCAGGCTTGTGGCTTCGAATGCCGTGCAGGCCATGTTTCCCCCCTCGTTGCAAAGCGGGATGAGATAAGGTGCAAGCGGTTAAAAAAGCGTCCAGTCACCGCCCATACGAAAAGGGCGGCCCCGCAGGACCGCCCTCTTTAATTCGTTCCGGAAGACGAAATCAGCGCGAGTAGAACTCGACCACCAGATTCGGCTCCATGCGCACCGGATAGGGCACCTCGTCGAGCGTCGGAACGCGCACGAAAGTGATCTTGTCGGCACCGTCGGGCGAGACATAGTCGGGCACGTCGCGCTCGGCCAGCGCTTGCGCTTCGGCCACAAGAGCCATTTCCTTGGCCTTGCTGCCCAGCGAGATCACGTCGCCTACCTTGATCCGGCGGCTGGCGATATTGCACTTCACGCCGTTCACGTAGATGTGGCCGTGGCTGACGATCTGGCGCGCGGAGAACACGGTCGGCGCGAACTTGGCGCGGTAAACCACCATGTCGAGCCGGCGTTCGAGCAGGCCGATCAGGTTCTGGCCGGTATCGCCCTTCATGCTCGCCGCTTCCTGATATGTGCGCTTGAACTGCTTTTCGGTCACGTCGCCGTAATAGCCCTTGAGCTTCTGCTTGGCGCGAAGCTGGATGCCGTAGTCCGACACCTTGCCCTTGCGGCGCGCGCCGTGCTGACCCGGAGGGTTGGGACGGGTGTTGATCGGGCTCTTTGGGCGGCCCCAGATGTTCTCGCCCATGCGGCGGTCAAGCTTGTACTTGGCGCTGTTGCGCTTCGACATAAGTCGTCTCCAATCTGCTGCCGCAGCCGAAATGACCGCAGCTCAAACCCGGATCGCACCGCTCCATGCAAAAGCACGAGACGCGGCCACCGCTTCACCGGGGTGCGGGGCCAATCGGACGGGTCCGCGAACGGACGCGCCGAAGTGAAGGCGGGCCAATAGGCGATGGGCCGTCAAAGTCAAGGCGCCACTTGGCGCGGCTGACAGGAGCGGCTAGGGCGCGCGGGCGATGGCCGAAACTCCTCTCGATCCCGAACTGTGCCGCACCATGGAAGAAGTGCGCGCAGGGGTCGATGCGCTCGACGCCCAGCTGGTCGCGCTGCTCGCCCGGCGGTTTGGCTATATGCGCGCGGCGGCCCGGCTCAAGCCCGAACGTTCGCAAGTCCGCGATGAGGCGCGCAAGGCCGAAGTGATCGCCAATGTTCGCGCGCTTGCCGAAGCGCAGCGACTTCCCGGCGAAGGGATCGCCCAGCTGTGGGAACGGCTGGTCGAGCTGTCGATCGCCTACGAATTCGAGCGTTGGGACGAAGGTCGGGAAGGCTAGTCGGAACCCGGCTTCCAATTTCGGGAAGCGCGCTGGCGATCGCGCATGTCGTCTTGAGTTTCCGCGGTCAGGGCGTCCCATTCTTCCTTGGTCTTGCAGACCTTCTTCGCCGGAAGCCGCGAGCCAGTGTAGACGATGCTCTTGCAGACCTTCTTTGGCGGCAGGCTCGGTTCTTCGACGGGACCGGCCGAAGGCAACGCTTGCGGACTTTCCGCCGGAATTGCTGCGGGATCGGCAAGTGCCGGCGCGGCAGGAACCGCGGCGAGAAGCATCGCGGGAAAAACGTTGAAGGCTAGCGAACGAAACATGCGGCGCCTCCGCAGAATACTGATGCGCTGCATCATGTGCTGCCGGGCGTAAGCAAGCAAGGCCAATGCGATCAATTCCGCTTGCGCGGTTCCTTTTCGAGGAAGCTCAGGACACCGCGCAGGGTGCGGATTTCCAGATGGTTCCAGCCCGGTCGGGTCAGCACATTACGCAAGGTGCGCCGGTTCACCTCGGCGCGGATCTCGGGCCAGAAGTAATTCTTCGGCTCGAGCAGCGCCTCGAAATGACCAATCAGCCCTTCGAGCTCGTCCTGCGGGGCAGGGGGAAGATGGTCTTCGCTATCGGGCAGAGCCAGCCCCGCCGCCTTCGACCATTCGTAAGCGCACAGCACTACCGCCTGCGCCAGGTTGAGTGAGCCGAAGTGCGGGTTGACCGGAACGGTGACGATCGCGCGGGCGAGCGCGACATCGCCGGTATCGAGGCCCGATCGTTCGGGACCGAACACCAGCGCCGATCGGCCCGGCGAGGTGCGGATATCGCGCGCGGCCTGCTCGGGAGTAAGCACCGGCTTGGTCATACCGCGCTTGCGCACAGTGGTCGCATAGACATGGGCGCAATCGGCAACCGCTTCAGTGAGTGTGTCAAAAACCTGCGCCTTTTCAAGCACCTCGTCCGCCCCGGCAGCGGCAGGCCCGGCCGATGGATTGGGCCAGCCATCGCGCGGGGCGACCAGCCGCATTTCGGCAAGTCCGAAATTGAGCATCGCGCGCGCGGCCTTGCCGATATTCTCGCCAAGCTGAGGCCGCACGAGAACGATAACGGGATGGCTATCCATCCGTGCCGCCCTGGACCTCGCTGGCAATTTCCTCGAAGTCGCGTGCCTCGCTGAAGTCGCGGTAGACCGAGGCGAAGCGGATATAGGCAACCGTGTCGATCTGGCGCAGGCCTTCCATCACCATCTCGCCGATCGCCATCGAGGGCACTTCGCTGTCGCCCAGTGTTTCGACCTGGCGCTGCACGCCTGAAACCAGTCGGTCGATCTGCTCGGGCGTGATGCCGCGCTTGCGGCAGGCAAGGCTAACGGACTGCTCGATCTTGTCGCGGTCGAACGGTTCGCGCGCGCCGGTGCTTTTCACCACGGTGATCTCGCGCAGCTGCACGCGCTCGAAGGTGGTGAAGCGTGCGCCGCAGCTGGCGCACTGGCGGCGGCGGCGAATGGCCGTGTTATCCTCGGTGGGACGGCTGTCCTTTACCTGGCTGTCATCGTACGCGCAGAACGGGCATCTCATTCAAGACGGCCTCCGACCTGAGGGCAACTTACATGCCCTCGTAGATCGGGAACTTCGCGCACAGCTCGGCCACTTCGGCCGCCACCCGCGCCTCCACCTGGCCGTCGCCAGCTTCGCCGTTCTTGCGCAGGCCCTCGACGACATCGGCGATCCACACGCCGATCTTGCGGAATTCGTCGGGGCCGAAGCCGCGCGTCGTTCCCGCGGGAGAGCCGAGCCTCAGGCCCGAGGTCAGCGCCGGCTTTTCAGTGTCGAAGGGGATGTTGTTCTTGTTGCAGGTGATCGCCGCGCGATCGAGCGCCTTTTCAGCATGCTTGCCCTTGGCTTCCTTGGGCCGCAGGTCGACCAGCATCAGATGGTTGTCGGTGCCGCCCGAAACGATGGCGAGGCCTTGCTCCTGAAGGCTCGCGGCAAGTACCCTGGCGTTTTCGACGACGGCGCGGGCATAGGCCTTGAACTCGGGCTTCATCGCGTCGGCAAAGCATACCGCCTTGGCGGCCACGACATGCATCAGCGGGCCGCCTTGCAGGCCGGGGAAAATCGCCGAATTCATCTTCTTGGCGATGGCTTCGTCGTTGGAGAGGATCACGCCCGAACGCGGTCCGCGCAGCGACTTGTGCGTGGTCGTCGTCACCACGTGGGCATGCGGGATCGGCGAGGAGTGCGCGCCGCCGGCCACCAGCCCGGATATGTGCGACATGTCGACCATCAGGTAGGCGCCCAATTCGTCGGCAATTGCGCGGAATCCGGCCCAGTCCCACTCGCGCGAATAGGCAGTGCCGCCCGCGATGATCAGCTTGGGCTTGTTCTCCCGCGCGATGCGGGCGACCTCGTCCATGTCGATGCGGTGATCGTCCTCGCGCACGCCGTAAGCGACCGGATTGAACCACTTGCCGCTCATGTTGACGGGCGAGCCGTGAGTCAGGTGTCCGCCGGCGGCAAGATCCAGCCCCATGAAGGTGTCGCCCGGCTGAAGCAGCGCGAGGAACACGGCTTGGTTCATCTGGCTGCCCGAATTGGGCTGCACATTGGCGAAATTGCAGCCGAACAGCGCCTTGGCGCGCTCGATCGCGATCGTCTCGATCTCATCGACATATTCGCAGCCGCCGTAATAGCGGCGGCCGGGATAGCCTTCGGCATACTTGTTGGTGAGCACCGATCCGGTCGCTTCGAGCACCGCCCGGCTGGTGATGTTCTCGCTGGCGATCAGCTCGATCTTGTCGCGCTGGCGGCCAAGTTCCTTGGCGATCCAGCCCGCAATCTCGGGATCGGCCTGAGCCAGACTATTGGTGAAGAAGCCGCTGGAGGTGACAGCGTCGAGAGTGGTTGAAGTGCTCATGCGGTCTCGCTTGCTGGAGGATTAGACAATTTGCCCACGCGGCGGACATGGCGGTCGCCGCCGAAAGGGGTTTCGAGGAATGTGCGCAGGCATGCCTTGGCTTGTTCGATGCCGATCATGCGGGCACCCATGGCGATCACGTTGGCGTCGTTGTGATCGCGCGAGAAATAGGCGGAGAGCTGCTCGGACACGACCGCACAGCGACAGGCCGGATTGCGGTTGACCGCCATCGATATGCCTAAGCCGGTGCCGCACAGCGCAACCCCGCGCTCTGCAGTGCCGTCGGCGACGACGCTCGCCAGCTTATAGCCGTAATCGGGATAGTCGACCGAATCGGTGTTGTCCGGCCCAAGGTCAGCGACCTCGTGGCCCAATTCGATCAGATAGCCGCGCAGTTCGGCCTTTAGACCGATAGCGGCATGATCGGAGGCAATGGCTATGCGCATTGTGGTTCACCAGATGGCACGGTTCGACAGGTAAGCGAGGTGCCCAGACGAGCGGCAAACAAGGTCCACGCTCCACGGCGGTACCCCGCCTGACTCGTCAGTTACGCGAACGCGATTGCCATTAGCCGCCGTGGACCGATTCGGCAACCATCGCGGGCAAGTCGCGCGCTTGAACCGGATTTTTACCGTCTGTCGGGCACATTCCGGGGAAAGTCGCAGGAGAATTGTCCATGCTGCCCTTTTTCCGCAAGAAAGCCGTCCCGGCCGGCCCGCACGAATTCGGTGCAGAGGTCGAGATCGAGCGCCCGGCGAGCGAGGTCTATCCGCTGCTCGATCTCGCTGATCCGCGCCACGCCAAGCGCCAACTCGGCGACCGGGTGCAGGCCGTGCCCGGTCAGCCAGGCACGTTCACCCTCGTGGTTTCCGAGCTGCCCGACGCGGTCTTTACGCTCGTCGTGACCGCCGAGGAGCGCGACCGCGAATATGCGTTTTCCTGCGTCAGCTCGGTAAGCTTCAGCCGGGTTGCCCGCTCGCACGAGCATTATCTTCTGGAAGATATGGGCAAGCATGGCTGCCGACTGATCCTCACGCAGACGATCGAGTTCGACGGCGAGTTGAGCGAGGACGAATACGGCATGGAGGCGATGATGCTGACTTTCGCTGGTTTCAGCGCGCTCGCTAAGATCAAGCTCCACGCCGAGGAAGGCGTCGAGGCAGTCCGTGCCATGTCGGCGGCGCAGATGGCGGGACTGGACGATTTCGACTGCCTGAATTGAGTTTCGCCGAGCCGGAGTTTTGCCGCTGCGGCGCGCGGCAGATGCGCTTCGTCGGATAACCCCGTGGCCGGGCGGCACCTTGCGCCAGCTCAAACATTGGCCGTTCAGGCCTGTGTCCCAATCCAAGGAAGATCGGCTTCCCGGGCGCAGGCAGGAGCAAGCGCCATGGGCATATTCAGCACGATCAGGGAAAAGATATTCGGAAAGAAGCAGGAACCCGCGCCAAAGACCGTTCCTGCAAGCGCCAATGCAACGAGGGCCGCTCCCAAGCCAGCAACCGCGCCTGCCGCAGCGCCAGCGCCAGTGCCGGCAGCGATCAGCGAAGTTGATGTCGAGCAGCGGCTCGATGCCATGCCTGGCGCCGACAAGCTCAACTGGCGCAGCTCGATCGTCGACCTGATGAAGCTCGTCGGACTCGATGCCAGTTACGATGAGCGCAAGGAGCTCGCCGGGGAACTCGGCCGCTCGGACTATGGCGGCAGCGCCGATGACAATATCTGGCTGCACAAGCAGGTAATGAACGAGCTGGCGAAGAACGGCGGCAAGGTTCCCGCTGCGCTGCGCGACTGAAACCAACCTTCAACAAACGACAAAAGCCCCGTCGCATCTCTGCGGCGGGGCTTCTTCAGATCATGATCTTTCGAACGTGATCCTGATACCATAACACTGAGCAGGGGCTCAGGTTCCCGCTCCGCTCAAAAAAATCACTGGTCGAGGAACGAGCGCATCTTGCGCGAACGGCTCGGGTGCTTGAGCTTCCTCAGCGCCTTGGCTTCGATCTGGCGGATACGTTCGCGCGTCACACTGAACTGCTGGCCGACTTCCTCCAGCGTATGATCGGTGTTCATGCCGATGCCGAAACGCATGCGCAGCACGCGTTCCTCGCGCGGGGTCAGCGAAGCAAGTACGCGGGTCACCGTTTCCTTGAGGTTGGCCTGGATCGCCGCGTCGACCGGGATGATCGCATTCTTGTCCTCGATGAAATCGCCCAGGTGCGAATCCTCCTCGTCGCCGATCGGCGTTTCGAGGGAGATCGGCTCCTTGGCGATCTTCATGACCTTGCGCACTTTTTCGAGTGGCATGGAAAGGCGCTCGGCCATTTCCTCGGGCGTGGGCTCGCGGCCCTGCTCGTGAAGGAACTGGCGGCTGGTGCGCACCAGCTTGTTGATCGTCTCGATCATATGGACCGGGATGCGGATGGTGCGCGCCTGATCGGCGATCGAGCGGGTGATCGCCTGCCGGATCCACCATGTGGCGTAGGTTGAGAACTTGTAGCCGCGCCGGTACTCGAACTTGTCGACTGCCTTCATCAGGCCGATGTTGCCTTCCTGGATGAGGTCGAGGAACTGCAGCCCGCGATTGGTGTATTTCTTGGCGATGGAAATGACGAGCCGCAGGTTCGCCTCGACCATTTCCTTCTTGGCGATGCGCGCCTCGCGCTCGCCCTTCTGCACCATGTTGACGATGCGGCGGAACTCGGGAAGCGACATGCCGGTGGCCGCGGCAATATCGGCGACCTCGGCGCGGATGCGCTCGACCGTGTCGGTCTCGCCATCGGCAAAGGCAGCCCACTTCTTGTCCCGGCCGGCCATGTCGGCAAGCCAGCTGTCGTCCAGTTCGTGGCCGACATATTCGCTCAGGAAGTCCGACCGCTTGACCTTGTAACGTTCGGCAAGGCGCAGCATCTGGCCGCCCAACGCTGTGAGCCGCCGATTGAAGGCATAGAGATTGTCGACCAGGAACTCGATCTTGGTGGCGTGGAACTGCACGCTCTCGACCTGCGCGGTGAGATCCTCGCGCAGCTGCTGGTATTTCTTCTCGCGCGCCGAAGGGAAATCGTTGCCCGCGCCAAGCGCGTCGAGGCGCTCTGCCTGGATCTTCTCGAACGACTTGAACAGCTTGGTGATCAGCGCGAACTTCTCAAGCGCCTCGGGCTTGAGCTGCGCTTCCATCTGGGCGAGGCTGAGGGTGTTGTCCTCCTCCTCTTCCTCGACGGGGCGCTTGGCGCGGCGCTCGATCTGATCGTCGTCCTCGTCTTCTTCGGCGCTTACCTCTTCTTCTTCCTCGACTTCGTCCTCGTCCTTGAACGATGGACCGGCGGTTTCCTCGGAAATCTCGCCGCTGTCGTCGTCCTCGCCTTCCTCCATCTTGTCGACCGGAGGCTCTTTCGAGAGCATCGCGTCAAGATCGAGGATTTCGCGAAGCTGCATCTCGCCATTGTTGAGCGCTTCGGACCACAGGATGATCGCGTGGAACGTGATCGGGCTTTCGCACAGGCCCAGGATCATCATGTCGCGCCCGGCTTCGATGCGCTTGGCGATGGCGATTTCGCCTTGGCGGCTGAGCAGTTCGACCGCGCCCATCTCGCGCAGGTACATGCGCACCGGATCATCGGTGCGCTCGATGGTTTCCTTCTTCTTGGTCTCGACCGGCCGCGAGGGAGCAGAGCCATTGTCTTGCTGGTCGATTTCGTCGGGGCCGTCGTCATCATCGTCGGCCTGCGCGTCCTCGTCGCTTTCGACGATGTTGACGCCCATCTCCGAGATCGCGGCCATGATATCCTCGATCTGCTCGGACGACATCTGGTCCTGCGGCAGGGCCTCATTGAGCTCGTCATAGGTGATGACGCCGCGCCGCTTGGCGCGCGCGATCAGCTTCTTGACCGACGCCTCATTGAGATCGATCAGAGGCGCTTCGTCGCCGTCGGCCTTGTCGACCTGGTTATCGTCGTTGGTTTCGAGCTTCATAATTCCGCCATTCTACCGTGGCCCCGCATTCCCGGATGCTTCCGGATCCCTCACGATGCCTGTTCTGCCGCCGCACGGCCGCCCGCCATGTGCACGAGCCGCCATTCAAATTCCAGTTTTCTCTTTAGAAGCCTTTGCTGCTCGGCATAGGCTTCATCAGAAAGCTCTTGTTCAAACCGGGCCGTTGCCTCGGCAAGAGCCAGATCGAGTGCGGGGCGTTCGATCAGAATGCCAACCGCTTGAGAGAGTTCCGCCGCCGCATCGCTGCGCGAGACGTTTTCTCCCAGAAACCCGAACCGCATGCCCGAATATTCGCGCGGCTCAGGTGCAATAACCCCATTGTGCGCCAATATGGTGGGAAGGTCGGCGTTTTCAACCATTCCTGCCGCATCGCAGCAATCAAGCAAAAGTCCGAAGCGCGGGTCGAGCCCGCGCGTATGCGCCAGCACATCGGCATGACGGGCTATTTCTCCAGGCCAGCGCACCAGTCCGGCAAGGATGGCAGCCGAAAGCGCGTCACGCGCACCGCCCTGCGAGGCGCGGCGCAGGCGTTCGGCGTTACGCGGCGATGGCCGGGCGGGAAGGGGTAGCCCGCGCTTGAACTGGCTACGCTCTTCGCGCTGCGGGAATGCAAAGGCAGAGTAGCGATCGAGCAGTTCGCGGCGGTACAGCGAGCGGATGTCCTGATCCCCGATGGCATCGACATGGGCGAGCAGCCGCGCCTTGAGGCCCGCCTTGTCCTCGGGCGTGGCAAGCGGCGCGGCATCGCGCTCGGCCAGCCACAACGCATCGACGAGGCTGCGTGCGCCGCCCAGCTGCGTCTCCATTGCCTTGACGCCGTCGCGCTTGACGAGATCGTCCGGGTCCAGCCCCTGCGGCAGGGTGACGATGCGCAGGCTATGCGCGGGTTTCAGCATCGGCAGCGCCCTGCCGATCGCGCGCATCGCCGCACGCTGGCCGGCTGCATCGCCATCGAAGCAAAGCACCGGGCTTTCAACTTGCCGCCACAGCAGTTCGAGCTGCGTTTCGGTGAGCGCGGTGCCCATCGGCGCGACGCATTCCTCGATCCCCACCATCGCGAGCGCGACCACGTCCATGTAGCCCTCGACCACGATCAGCCTGCCCGATTGCCGCGCAGCAGGCGCGGCCTTGTGCAGGTTGTAGAGCGTGCGGCCCTTGTCGAACAGCGGGGTATCGGGAGAGTTGAGATACTTGGGCGCATCGGTCTTGGCGACATCTAGGATGCGCCCGCCAAACGCGATCACCCGACCGCGCGCATCGCGGATCGGCAGCATAAGCCGCCCGCGAAAGCGGTCGTAAGGCTCCCTGCCATCGACCGCGATCCTCAGGCCCGCCTCGATCAGCATGGCTTCGTCGAAGCGCGAAAGGGCCGATTTCAGCGCCTGCCGGTCATCCGGGGCATAGCCGAAGCCGAACTGATCGGCGGTGAGCGGCGAAATGCCCCGCTTGGCGAGATAGTCTCGCGCCGCCTGTCCGCCTGCACCATGCAGCTGCGTGACGAACCAGTCCTGCGCCGCCTGCATCACGTCGTGAAGGCTGCCGCGCTTTTCCGCTGCCTGTGCGGCGCGCGGATCGGGAGCGGGCACTTCCATACCGGCTTCCGACGCGAGTTCCTTGACCGCGTCCATGAAGCCGAGGCCGCGCTGGTCGGTCATCCAGCGGATCACGTCGCCGTGCGCGCCGCATCCGAAGCAGTGGTAGAAGCCTTTTTCATCGTTGACGGTGAAGCTGGGCGATTTCTCGTTGTGGAACGGACAGCAGGCCTTCCACTCACGCCCCGCCTTGGTCAGCCGCGTGGTGCGCTGGACCACGCCCGAAAGCGTGACGCGCGCACGCAGTTCATCAAGCCATTGGGGGGAGAGCGTCATGCGCTACCCATTACCCGAATCGAAGCCGTCTGTCTCGACTGCGCTCGACACGAACCGGGCATAATCCAGTGGATTTACCCCAGCGCCGCCTTCACCATCGCAGAGGCCAGCCCCATGTCGAGACCTGCACCGTGGCGCGCCTTCAATTCGGCCATCACCTTGCCCATGTCCTTAAGCGAGGCAGCGCCGACAGCGGCCTTGACCTCCTCGATCGCGGCGCTGGTCTGGGCTTCGTCCATCTGGCTGGGGAGGAACTCTTCGATCACTGCAAGCTCTGCGCGTTCCTCGGCGGCGCGCTCCATGCGCCCGCCCGCTTCGAACAGGTCGATCGATTCCTTGCGCTGCTTGGCCATCTTCTGCAGCACTTCGGTGACCAGCACGTCGTCCTCGGGCAGGCTGGAGGCGGTGCGCAGTTCGATGTCGCGATCCTTCACCTTGGCGAGAATCAGGCGCAGCGCCCCGGTGCGCGGCTTGTCGCCTGCCTTCATCGCGGAAATCTGGGCGGTCTTGATGTCGTCGCGAAGCATATGAGGCACTTTCTGGACACTGGTTGGTGATAATCGGCCTGCGCTAGCAGCGGCGGGGCGAATTTGCACGTCTCGCGGCTTGACGCGCTGCACAATGGTCACTAGCCGACATCGCTTAGCACCTATCGCTGTATCCCTCGTAACGGAGCGCCTCCCATGGCCGACGCCGCATCTTCGCACGCGCCTCAACCAGTGGGCGCGACGGGAGTCCTCGTGCTCGCCGATGGCGCGGTGATCTGGGGGCGGGGCTTCGGCGCCGTGGGCGAGGCGGTGGGCGAGGTCTGCTTCAACACCGCAATGACCGGTTATCAGGAGGTGATGACCGATCCCTCCTACGCCGCGCAGATCGTTACCTTCACTTTCCCGCACATCGGCAATGTCGGGGTGAACGACGAAGACCTCGAATCGAAGGTCGACGGCGCGGTCGGCTGCTTGGTGCGCGAGGACGTTACCGAGCCGAGCAATTTCCGCTCGCGCGGTGCGTTTGGCGACTGGCTGGCCGCAAAGGGCAAGATCGGGCTGGCGGGCGTCGATACCCGCGCGCTCACCCGCCGCATCCGCATGGCAGGGGCGCCCAACGCGGTGATCGCGCATGCGCCGGGCGGCAGGTTTGACATTCCGGCGCTGCTCCAGCGCGCGCGCGACTGGCCGGGGCTTGAGGGGATGGACCTCGCCCGGGTGGTCAGCCGCCACAACCAGGAAGACTGGGAGGGCGGCGTCTGGCGGCTGGGGCAGGGCTTTGCGCGCAGTCCCAGAGGAGCTTTGGGCGATGCGCGCCCGCATGTCGTGGCGATCGATTATGGTTCGAAAGACAATATCTTCCGCAACCTTGTTAAAGCCGGTGCGCGGGTGACGGTGGTGCCCGCCGAGGCAACACTCGACACGGTGCTGGCGCTTGAGCCCGACGGCGTGTTCCTTTCGAACGGGCCGGGCGATCCGGCGGCGACGGGCAAATATGCGGTGCCGGTGATCAAGGGGCTTCTGGATCGCGACATTCCGATTTTTGGTATCTGCCTGGGCCACCAGATGCTGGCGCTGGCCGCAGGCGCGAGCACGAGCAAGATGCATCAGGGGCACCGCGGCGCGAACCATCCGGTGCAGAGGGTTGGCGGTGCCTGGGGCGCGAGCGAGGGCCTCGTCGAGATCACCTCGATGAACCACGGCTTCGCGGTCGACAACGCGAGTCTGCCGCCCGAGGTGGAGGAAACCCACGTCTCGCTGTTCGACGGCAGCAATTGCGGAATTTCGATCAAGGGCAAACGCGCGTTCGGGGTGCAGTATCATCCCGAGGCGAGCCCAGGGCCGCAGGACAGCTTCTATCTGTTCGAGCGGTTTGTGGGGATGTTGGGGTGATGCAGGAACTCTTCAATGGCATGCAGGTCGTTGTGGCATTGGCTTTGACAGCAAGTCCGGCGATCGCAGCGGACTATGTTTGCAAAAACATTGAGGGAATGGCGTACTATCCTGAAGATCGTCAACCACAATGGAACCGCGATGGTGTATCAAACGGTTCTTTTGCTATACGGATAAATGGTAATGAAGAAGACGATGTTCTATTTACGAGGAATGGAATTACAAAGAGTCTAGCCGCTGAGGGCGGTTCGATAATTAAGACTGGAACGTTGGCTAAGCACGGCTTCGATGGACTTATGATTTGGTATACCAAGGATGGGCTTATCGAACAGTATTCCGTCTTCGGTGAAGGCTCAAAGTTCTCATTGGCGTGGTCTACGTTTCGAGCACCGATAGTATCCGGCCAGCCAGCGAAAATTGGCTCTTACACTGCGAATTGTGAAAAGAGATAATGCCCAAACGCACTGACATCTCCTCGATCCTCGTCATCGGCGCTGGCCCGATCATTATCGGCCAGGCCTGCGAGTTCGACTATTCGGGCACCCAGGCGATCAAGGCGCTGAAGGAGGAGGGCTACCGCGTGGTCCTCGTCAATTCCAACCCCGCCACGATCATGACCGATCCGGACATGGCCGACGCCACTTATGTCGAGCCGATCACCCCCGAGATCGTCGCCCGCATCATCGAAAAGGAGCGGCCCGACGCGCTGCTCCCCACCATGGGCGGGCAGACCGCGCTCAACTGCGCGCTTGCGCTGTTCAACGACGGCACGCTCGAGCGGCTCGGCGTGCAGATGATCGGCGCCGATGCCGACGCGATCGACAAGGCCGAGGACCGCATGCGGTTCCGCGAGGCGATGACCAAGATCGGCCTCGAATCGGCGCGCTCGGGCATCGCCCACACCGTCGACGAGGCATTCGCGGTGCTGGAGCGCACCGGGCTGCCTTCGATCATCCGCCCGAGCTTCACGCTAGGCGGCACCGGCGGCGGCATTGCCTACAACAAGGCCGAATTCGAGGCGATCGTGCGCTCGGGCCTCGATGCCTCGCCGACCACCGAGGTGCTGATCGAGGAGAGCCTGCTCGGCTGGAAAGAATACGAGATGGAGGTGGTGCGCGACCGAAAGGACAACTGCATCATCATCTGCTCGATCGAGAACGTCGATCCGATGGGCGTCCACACCGGCGATTCGATCACCGTCGCGCCCGCGCTGACGCTGACCGACAAGGAATACCAGATCATGCGCTCGGCGAGCATCGCCGTGCTGCGCGAGATCGGGGTAGAGACCGGCGGCTCCAACGTGCAGTTCGCGGTCAATCCCAAGGATGGGCGGCTGATCGTGATCGAGATGAACCCGCGCGTCTCGCGTTCGTCGGCGCTGGCATCGAAGGCGACCGGTTTTCCGATCGCGCGCGTCGCGGCCAAGCTGGCAGTGGGCTATACGCTTGACGAGATCACCAACGAGATCACCGGCGCGACTCCGGCCAGCTTCGAGCCGACCATCGACTATGTGGTGACCAAGATCCCCCGGTTTGCGTTCGAGAAATTCAAGGGCGCCAAGGCCGAACTATCGACCGCGATGAAATCGGTCGGCGAAGTCATGGCGATTGGCCGTAATTTCCCCGAAAGCCTGCAGAAGGCGCTGCGCGGGCTCGAAACCGGGCTCGACGGGTTCAACCGCGTCGAGGAGCTTGCCGGGGCAGGGCGCGAGGCGATCGTCGCGCGGCTTTCGCTGCGCGCACCTGACCGGCTGCTGGTCGTTGCGCAGGCGTTCCGCGAGGGGCTTAGCCTCGAGGACATCCACGCCGTCACGCAGTTCGACCCCTGGTTCCTGCGCCACATCGAGGAGATCATGGAGGCCGAGGCGCAGGTTACGCGCGACGGCCTGCCGATCGATGCGGCGGGTCTGCGCCGTCTCAAGGCGATGGGCTTTTCCGACAGCAAGCTGGCGCGCCTCGCAGTGCGTTCGGTCAATGTCGCGGGCGGGCTGGGAGAAACGCAGGCGCGGCGCTCTGGCCTGCTCCACGACGTGCTGGAGATGATGGCGGGAGCGACCAGCGAGAAGGAAGTGTGCGAGCTGCGCCACAAGCTGGGCGTGCACCCCGTGTTCAAGCGCATTGACAGCTGCGCCGCCGAGTTCGAGGCAATCACGCCTTACATGTATTCAACTTACGAGGCGCCGCTGTTCGGCGAGGCCGAGTGCGAAGCCGCGCCTTCGGACCGGCGCAAGATCGTCATCCTTGGCGGCGGGCCGAACCGCATCGGGCAAGGCATCGAGTTCGATTATTGCTGCGTCCACGCCTGCTTCGCGCTGTCCGAGGCGGGCTTCGAGACGATCATGATCAACTGCAACCCCGAGACGGTCTCGACAGATTACGACACCTCGGACCGGCTCTATTTCGAGCCGCTGACTGCCGAGGACGTGCTCGAGATATTGCGGGTGGAACAGCGCAACGGCGAGCTGGTCGGCGTGATCGTCCAGTTCGGCGGGCAGACGCCCTTGAAGCTGGCGCAGGCGCTTGAGGACGCCGGGATTCCAATCCTCGGCACCTCGCCCGATGCCATCGACCTTGCCGAGGACCGCGAGCGCTTCGCCAAGCTGGTCGACAAGCTGGGACTGAAACAGCCCGCCAACGGCATTGCCCGCAGCCGCGACGAGGCGAGGGCGGTCGCCGCGCGGATCGGCTATCCGGTGCTGATGCGGCCATCTTACGTGCTGGGCGGACGGGCGATGGAAATCGTCGATTCCGAACAGCAGCTCGACGATTACATCGCCACGGCAGTCGCCGTATCGGGCGATAGTCCCGTACTCATCGACCAGTATCTGCGCGATGCCATCGAATGCGACTGCGATGCGCTGTGCGACGGTGACGATGTGGTGATTGCCGGGATCATGCAGCACATCGAGGAAGCGGGCATCCATTCGGGCGACAGCGCCTGCACCTTGCCGCCGTACAACCTGCCTCCCGAAATTATCACCGAGATGGAACGGCAGGCCGACCTGCTGGCCCGCGGGCTCAAGGTTCGCGGTCTGATGAACGTGCAATTCGCGGTCAAGCAAGGCGAGGTTTACCTGATCGAGGTCAACCCGCGCGCCAGCCGTACCGTGCCTTTCGTCGCCAAGGCGATCGGTCAGCCGGTTGCCAAGATCGCCGCGCGGGTGATGGCAGGCGAGAAACTGTCCGGCTTCCCGCCGTTCCGCCGCGAGCTGCCGTACATGGCGGTGAAGGAAGCGGTGTTCCCCTTCGCGCGCTTCCCCGGTGTCGATCCGGTGCTCAGCCCGGAGATGAAGTCCACCGGCGAAGTAATGGGGATCAACAAGGATTTCGCCACCGCCTTCGCCAAGTCGCAGCTCGGCGCCGGTACGATCGTTCCGCAGCAGGGCGTCGCCTTCGTCTCGGTCAAGGACAGCGACAAACCGCAGATCCTGCCAGCCGTGCGCGAACTGATCGAGCTTGGCTTCCGCGTGGTCGCCACCGGCGGCACGCAGCGTTATCTCGCCGATGCCGGTCTGCCGGTGGAGCTGGTCAACAAGGTGGCCGAGGGGCACCCGCATATCGTCGACAAGATCATAGACGGCGAGATCGCACTGATCTTCAACACCACCGAGGGCTGGCAGAGCCTGAAGGATTCGCAATCGATCCGTGCCTCGGCGCTCAATTCGAAGGTTCCCTACTTCACGACGGCGGCGTCCAGCTGCGCGGTGACCCAGGCGATTGCGGCGACGCGAACAAGCCAGCTTGAAGTCCGCTCGTTGCAGGATTATTATAGCCAGAACTGATTTCGCCTCCCCACAATGCGCGATCCTGACCTGACCCTTGCGGGCCGGGGCAGGTTACTAGTCGCGAATGCGGGGCACTGGCTCAGAAGGAAGATGTGAATGGCAAGTGTCGAAAAGCTGCCGATGCTGGCGGAAGGCTACGAAAAGCTGACCGCCGAGCTGCGGGCGCTGCGCGAGGAACGGCCCCGGATCGTCGAAGCGATCGAGGAAGCGCGCGCGCACGGCGACTTGTCCGAGAACGCGGAATACCACGCCGCCAAGGAGCGGCAGGGCCAGGTCGAGGCGTCGATCGCCGACCTTGAAGACAAGATGAGCCGGGCCCAGATCATCGATCCATCGACGCTGTCGGGAGAGCGCATCATCTTTGGCGCGACCGTCACCCTGCTCGATGAGGATGACAAGCCGGTGAAATACCAGATCGTCGGACCCTATGAGGCGGATGCCCGGCTGGGCCGGATCAGCTATGCCTCGCCGCTGGGCAAGGCGCTGATCGGGCGCAGGGTGGAGGATGAGATCGAGGTCACGGTTCCGTCAGGCGACAAGTTCTACCTCGTCAAGAAGCTCGAATTCATCTGAGCCGCGCGGTGCTTTGCGGCACCGCGCAGGACCGGATCAGCCGTCCGGCAGATCGGGCTCCAGAAGCTTGTGCAAGTGGACGATGACATATTTCATCTGCGCATCGTCGACCGTCTTGTGCGCACGCGAACGCCAGGCGTCCGCAGCCTCGTCATAGCTGGGGTAGACGCCGACTAGATCCATCTTTTGTAGGTCGATGAAATCGAGCGTCTGCGGGTCGGAAACCCTGCCGCCCATGACGAGATGCAATTTTGGCATAGAGGCGATTCCTGAAAGAGGATGAGCCCCTTTCTAGCGTGCTGCACCTGCGAAGAGCAATAGCGATCCGTTAGCGCCGCAGTCTGCCGGAAATCTCGCCTGCACGCGCCGCGATACGCTCGCCAAGCGTGAGCGGAGCGCGCTTGCGGCCGAGCAGCGCCTGCGCTCGTTCATAAGCTGTCTGCGCCGCGCCGCCGGCCCGGTCGACCACCACTTCGCGCGCGTCTCCAGCACGCGACGCGACCGAGTGCGCGCCACGGCGCACTCCGGATGACGCCGTGTCGAGCGAGGCCAGCGCCTGATGGGCGATGCTCGCGCTTGCGGCTGCGATGGCGTCGGCAATCGCCGAGCTTTGCCTTGCGACATAGCGGCGGTTGCTGCGCGGGATCAGAGCGGCGGCGACCGCTCCAAGAGCTAGGCCGCCGGCGATCGTCATCACCGGATGATCGCGCACGAAAGCGACTGCCTTGCTCTGCACCGAGGCCGGCTCTTCCTTTTGCGGCATCGGCACGACGTTGTTGTGGCTGTTGCGCTGGCCGGGCAGCTCGCCGGTATGGTCAGTAGTCATCGTCATTTCCTTTTATGATCGTCGTCTGCGCCCAGCAGCGCTGCAAAAGCGGAAAGGATCGGTTCGCGGAAGAACCAAAGCGCGAGCAGCGCCACTGTCCCGCCGATAACGCCGCGGCTTTCGCTGGCGAGCTCGGCAGCCTCGTCGAGTGTCGCCATGGCCTTCGTCTTGGCTTCGTCGGCAATGCGGCCGCCGATGCCGCGCTGTTCGATATCGCCGCGCAGCCGCGCCACCTGATCGTCGAGCTGGGCCCGCGCCGCATCGCGGTTGGCGCGTTCGGTCCTGAGCAGTTGTTCAGCGGGTTGCGGCATCGCCTGCTCCTTCACCCAGCACTGCCTTGGTGCGCTTCGCCTTCGAAAGCGCAGCGAAGCCGCAGGTCGCGGCGATCACCAGCAATACCAGCGTTACGACCGCCATCGCACCCCACGGACCCAATAAAGGACCGAGCGCGATCACCGTGCCCATCACTGCCGCCATCACCGCAAAGAACGCCAGCACGGCTGCCACCACGCCGAGTATGGCGATCGTCCTGGCGGCGCTGCCGAGATAGGAGGCGCGGGCCTTTTGATAAGCCAATTCCGCCTCGGCGAATGTCCGCACCTGCCCGGCGAGCGCTTTGATGTCCTGCGCGAGAGTGGGATCCTCGCGCAGTTCATCGTCAAGCGGCTCGACCGGTGTGAAGGTATCGTGCGTGTCCACGGTCTGTCTCGGAACGCCTGGGCCTGTCGGCCGCTCAGTGGCGGCGGAAAAGGCGCGCGAACATGTAGCCGACGCCGGCTGCAATGCCGACCGCAAGCGCGGGCTTTTCGCGCACGAAGTTGCGCACGTCCTCGCCCACTTGCTCGAGCGACTTTTCGTCGAAGCGCGATGCCGTATCGCTGATGGTCGCTGCAGCGGAGCGGGCATAATTGCCGTACTGCACGCCCAGCTTCTCATCGATCATAGCCGCGTTATCCTCGACCAGCTTGCCGAACTTCTGCATGCCTTCGGTCGCCTTGGCCTTGCCCTGAATGGCATATTCATAGGCCATGTCCTTCGCCTCCGAGCTCCGCTCACGGCCCTTTGCGGAAAAGTCGTCCTTTTGTCTGTTGAGCTTTTCGCGAACTTCCCCGGCGCGGTCCTGCGCTTCCTTGCCGAGCGCCTGAGCGCCGGCCTTGGCCTCTTCGACCGCCTTGGCGAAATGGCCCTTGGCGGCTTCCTTCGCGGTGGGTTCAGGTGTCAGATCATCGTTGGGAGTGAAAGTGGTGTCGGCCATGATAATTCCTCCATTGCGCCCCGGCGGGCAATATAGGGTTAGGCTTGCGGATTATAACACATGCGCGTTCGAATTGCTGCAACGCAACTTGTCAGCTTTGGTTCCGATGCTAAGACGCCGCCACGAAAGCCGGACCGACCAGCAGGAGCGCCGCAATGACCGCAATCATCGACATCCACGCCCGCCAGATCCTCGACAGCAGGGGCAATCCCACGGTTGAGGTTGATGTCTTGCTCGAAGACGGCAGCTTCGGCCGGGCAGCGGTGCCCTCGGGCGCATCGACCGGCGCGCACGAGGCGGTCGAACTGCGCGACGGCGATAAGGCGCGCTATCTCGGCAAGGGCGTGACCCGGGCGGTGGCCTCTGTAAACGAAACGATCCGTGACAGACTGACCGGCATCGATGCCGAAGACCAGCGCGAGATCGACCATGCGATGATCGCGCTCGACGGGTCGGACAACAAGAGCGTGCTCGGCGCCAATGCGATCCTGGGCGTCAGCCTCGCCGTGGCCAAGGCCGCTGCCGCCGCGCGCGGCCTTCCGCTTTATGCCTATGTTGGCGGGGTTTCTGCGCACGTCCTGCCGGTGCCGATGATGAACATCATCAACGGTGGCGAACATGCCGACAATCCAATCGATTTCCAGGAATTCATGGTGATGCCGGTCGGCGCGCCTTCGCTGGCCGAGGCGGTGCGCTGGGGCGCGGAGATCTTCCACACGCTCAAGAAGGGGCTTTCCGAAAAGGGACTGGCGACTGCGGTGGGCGACGAGGGCGGCTTTGCACCCAACCTTGCCAGCACCCGCGCTGCGCTCGATTTTGTCATGGCATCGATCGAGAAGGCTGGCTTCAAGACCGGCAGCGAAGTTGCGCTCGCGCTCGACTGCGCCTCGACGGAGTTTTTCAAAGCCGGAAAGTACGAGATCAGCGGCGAAGGCCTTTCGCTTAACGGCGAGGAGATGGCCGACTATCTGGCCAATCTGTGCGCCGATTATCCGATCCGCTCGATCGAGGACGGCATGGCCGAAGACGATTTCGCCGGCTGGAAGTCGCTGACCGACAAGATCGGCGGCAAGGTCCAGCTTGTCGGCGACGACCTGTTCGTCACCAACCCCAGGCGCTTGCGGCAGGGCATTGCCGATGGCCTCGCCAATTCGCTGCTGGTCAAGGTCAACCAGATTGGGTCGCTTTCCGAGACGCTCGATGCGGTGAGCATCGCCCAGCGTGCGGGCTACACGGCGGTGATGAGCCACCGCTCAGGCGAGACCGAGGATTCGACCATCGCCGATCTCGCGGTCGCCACCAACTGCGGCCAGATCAAGACCGGATCGCTCGCGCGCTCGGACAGGCTGGCCAAGTACAACCAGCTCATCCGGATCGAGGAAGAACTGGGCGACGTCGCGGTTTATGCGGGTGAGAGCGCATTCGGGCGGCTGGCTTGAACGCGCTCGGTTTGCTGCTTGCGTAATCGCCCCGCCCGGCCATAGTCAGCCCTTAAGGGGGGCTGGCATGGTGCAGGACAACGGCGAAGCACTGGCCGCACAGCGGCCGAACCAGCGATTCCTCGACGCGGTTGAGCGGCTGGGCAATGTCCTGCCCGATCCGGTCGCCATTTTCGTCATCGTCATTGCCCTGCTCATGGGCGTGTCCGCGATCGGCGCGGCGCAGGGCTGGACCGCAACCAATCCGGTTACTGGCGAAGAGCTCGCGGCGAAAAGCCTGCTGTCGCAAGACCTCGTTCGCCAGCTTTTTACCGAAATGCCGAAGACCTACACGGGGTTTACGCCTTTAGGTCTGGTTCTCGTGATCATGCTGGGAGCGGGGGTGGCGGACCAGTCCGGGCTCTTCTCCGCGCTGCTTCGGCGCGCGGTTCAGGGCATTCCCGAGCCGCTTCTGGTCCCCATCGTCATCCTGCTCGGGATGCTCACCACTCATGCCGTCGACGCGGGATACCTCGTCTATGTTCCTCTTGCAGGACTGATTTTCGCCAGCGCGGGACACAATCCAGTGCTTGGCCTGGTGCTCGGTTTTGCGGGCTGCTGCACCGGGCTGGCGGGCAACCTCTTTCCCGGTCAGTACGACGTGCTGATCCTTGGCATCACGCAGACCGGCGCGCGCTTGCTCGATCCCTCCTGGGAAATGAACCCGGTGGGCAACTGGTGGTTCATCCTGACGATTGCGATCGCCTTTGTCGGCCTGGGCTGGCTGGTCGCGGAGAAGATCGTCGCGCCGAGGCTCGGTGAGTGGCAGGGGCAGGGCGGCGCAGCACATGAGGAGCAGCCAGACCTTGGAGCGAAGGAGCGGCGGGGGTTGAAAGCGGCTGGGATCGCCGCGCTGCTCGTCGTGCTTGCCGCAGCGGCCTTGGTGATGCTTCCCGGCTATGCCCCGCTTTATGACGCGGCGGCCGAACGGCCCCAACGCATCCTGCCGCTTTACCGCTCGATCGCGTCGCTGCTGTTCCTGCTGTTCTTGTTTACGGGCTGGGCTTACGGAAAGGCGGCCGGGACCATCGCTTCGCACCGCGACGTGGTGGCGATGATGGGCAAGGGCCTAGAAGGGATGGCGAGCTACCTCGTCCTTGCGTTTTTCGCGGCGCACTTTGTCGCGATGTTCGGATGGTCCAATCTTGCGCCTATCACTGCAATACGCGGTGCGGCGGCATTGCGCGAACTTAACGCGCCAAACGCGCTGCTGCTGCCTTTGCTGACGACGGCATCGGCGTGGCTCGATTTCCTGATTGCGTCGGGTTCGGCGAAATGGACAGCAATGGCGCCGGTAGCCGTACCGATGCTTATGCTGCTCGACATTTCGCCCGAAATGACCACCGCTGCCTACCGGGTCGGCGACACGGTCACCAACCTGATCTCGCCGCTGAATCCCTATTTCGTCCTCACCCTGATCTACTGCCGGCGCTGGATTCCCACGTTTCGTCTCGGGACGCTGCTCTCCGCCACGCTGCCATTCGCGATCGCATTTTTTCTGGCAGGCGTTGTGATCACCGCAAGCTGGGTTGCGCTCGAGCTTCCGGTCGGTCCGGGAACGTCAGTTGGATACCACGTCGCTCTGCCGCCCGCGACGCCGTAACGAACCTCCTTGGCGGCAAAATGCATTGCGTGATGTGCATTAATTGTGCAAGGTCCGGGTGACAGTTCACCACCTTCAAGACAGGATTCCTGCGCCTTGCCGCTCGTTGTTCCCTTTGCCGAAGACGTGTTCACCTGGCCGTCGGACAAGCCGCAGCTGATCGGCTGCAAATGCGGCGAATGCGCCGCGCTGTTCTTCCCCGAGCAGCCTTCATGCGGGCGGTGCGGCAGCACCGATGTGTCGCGCCACCTGCTGCCTTCGACCGGCTCAATCTATAGCTGGACCTCGCAGGAATTTCTTCCGCCGCCGCCCTATGCTGGCGGGGAAACGCGCGACACGTTCAAGCCTATGGGCATTGGCCTCATCGACCTCGAAGGCGAGATCATGGTCGAAGCCCGGCTGACCGAGTGGGATCCCGAAAAGATTCATATCGGCGACCGGGTGGAGATGGTGGTGGTGCCTTTCCGCTCCGACGACGACAAGGATGTCGTCACCTTTGCCTTCAAGCCCGTCTGAGAGGATAGAGCCATGCGTGAAGTTGTCGTCCTTGGCGTCGGTATCCACCCGTTCGGCCGTTTTGGTGACAAGTCGGCGATCGACATGGCCGCCGAGGCCACCCGCTCGGCGCTTGCCGATGCGGGTCTGGTGTGGAGCGACGTGCAGTTCGCATTCGGCGGCAGCTTCGAGGTCGACAATCCCGATGCCGTGCTCGGGCGGCTGGGCCGCACCGGCATCCCGTTCATGGACGTCTACAACGGCTGCGCCACGGCTGCGACCGCGCTCGAGTTGACCGCAGACGGCATCCGCTCGGGCAAGTACGACATTGGTCTGGCGGTCGGCATGGACAAGCACGGGCAGGGCGCGTTCACCTCCGATCCCGTGCATTACGGCGCACCAAGCTGGTACGGCGAGGCGGGCATGTTCCTCACCACCAAGTTCTTCGGCATGAAGATCAACCGCTACATGCACGATTTCGGCATCAGCCACGAGACGCTGGCGCGGGTTGCCTCCAAGAATTACTCCAACGGCGCGCTCAATCCCAATGCCTTTCGCCGCACGCCGATGAGCGAGGAGGACATCCTTGCTTCGCGCGTGCTTAACTGGCCCCTGCGCCAGTACATGTTCTGCTCGCCCGACGAAGGCGCGGCGGCGGTGATCCTGTGCAGCGCCGAGAAGGCCCGGCAGCTAACCTCCAAGCTGATTTACCTTCGCGCAACCGCGCTGCGCACCCGCAAGGCGGGCGCTTATGAGGTGCATTCGAGCTCGACCATGCCGCCGCTCGATCCCGCGCCGACCGTGTTCGCCTCGCAGGCCGCTTACGAGCAGGCGGGGATCGGGCCGGAAGATGTGGACGTGGTCCAGCTGCAGGATACCGATTCGGGCGCGGAGATCATCCACATGGCCGAGAACGGCTTCTGCAAGGATGGCGAGCAGGAGAAGATGCTGGCCGACGGGGAGACCAAGATAACCGGCCGCCTTCCGATCAACACCGATGGCGGGCTGATCGCCAATGGCGAGCCAATTGGAGCATCAGGGCTGCGCCAGATCCACGAACTGGTGCAGCAGCTTCGCGGCAATGCGGGCGAGCGGCAGGTGCCGGGCAACCCCAAGGTCGGTTATTCGCAGCTTTACGGCGCGCCGGGCACGGCGGGGGTCTCAATCGTCAGCCTTTAGGCGGCTATTTCGTGACGACGAGGCGGTAGCCTGCGTCGATCTCGTCAAGGTCGAGCAAGTGGCCATAGCGGCGGTGCCACTCGCCTGTTTCAAGGTCGAGGGCCAGCTGGGCCATGGCCGTGTCCACGTTGGGGACCTTCCAAAACGACGAGATGCCACTGCGGACGCGCGGGTCAAGATATGCCTCAGGCCTGCGCCAATACGCAGCGAGGAACCCGTCGGTGCAGTCCGCCGGGACAGGAACCGTGATGATATCCACCGGTCCCAGCACTTCGCCATACAGTGAAAGTGGCGGCATAATCTGGGCGTCCAGCGCGGCCAGCTCGGGGAGATAGTCTCCCAGCCAGCCTTCGTGGCAATCGGGGTCGAACGTGAAGATGACGACCGGTCCCTTCGCCACCCGCCGCATTTCGGCAAGGCCCGTCGGCTGGTCGCTCCAGTGGTGCACAGTAAGCACCGCCATCGCGGCATCGAAGCTGTTGTCGGCGAAGGGCAGGTCTTCGGCATGGCCCTGAACCACCGGGGCCGAACTGGCAGGGCGCTGTGCAATCATTTCAGCCGAAGGTTCGAGCGCGGTGACTTGCCGGTCACTCGGCTCATAGTTTCCGGTTCCCGCGCCGACATTGAGCACGGTTCGCGCATTGCTCAACGCTGCGTGGATTTGTGCCGCGATGCGCGGATCGGGCCTTCGCTGTGTGGAATAGGTGACGCCTATCCGGTCATAAGTGGGTTGAGTTTCGCTCATTGTCCCGCGCGGTTAAGCCGTTCGATCTGCGAGGGTTCGAGCTTCAGCGAAACCGCAGCGACGAGTTGCGCCAGTTGGTCGAGCGAGGTCGCGCTGGCGATCGGCGCGGCAATTCCGGGCTGAGCGCAGAGCCAGGCGATGGCCACCTGCGCGTGGCTGGCGCCGGTCTCGCTCACCACGTCGTCCATCGCCGCGAGCACCGGCAGGCCGCGTTCGAGATATCCGGCCCGCTCGACACTAGCAGCGCGCGACTTTCCTTCAAGGTCCGCCTTCGTGCGGTACTTGCCGGTCAGGAAGCCTGCGGCGAGGCCGTAATAGGGCATCGATGCGACACCGTATTTGGCGCAGATTTCCAGGAACGATCCCTCGAACTGGCTGCGTTCGACCAGATTGTACTCGTTCTGGAGCACGGTGAACGGCGTGCGGCCAGCCTGCCTTGCCGCCTCGATAGTGGCGACAAGCCGCTCGGGCGTATAGTTCGATGCGCCCAACTCGCGCGCCTTGCCCGCCTTGATCGCTGCATCGAAGCCGGCGGTAATCTCGTCGAGCGTGGTCGCGTCCTCGTCGCGGTGAGCGTAGTAGAGATCGACATAGTCGCTGCGCAGCCGGTTGAGCGAACCTTCGAGCGCGCTCGCCACCTTGTCGGGCGCGAGGCCGCCGGGCGTGCCGAACATGTTGGTCTTGGTGCCGATCAGCATGTCACCACGAATACCGCGCAGTTCCATCCACTCGCCAAGGATTGTCTCAGATTCGCCGCCGACATTGCCGGGCACGAACGAAGTGTATCCTTCGGCGGTGTCGATCATCCGCCCGCCTGCCTCGTAGAATGCGTCGAGCACGGCGAAGCTCTGGTCGCGGTCGCAGGTCCATCCGAACACGTTGCCGCCAAGCACCAGCGGCAGGCCGCCGATCGACGGGTGAGAATCAGCCATTGAACCGTTCCTTCAATGCGTGGAGCGCAAGCGCCGCCTTGGCCGCCTCGCCGCCCTTGTCCTTCTGCGCCGGATCCGCGCGGACCAGCGCCTGCTCCTCATTCTCCACCGTGAGGATGCCGTTGCCGATGGCAATTCCGTCCATGGTCAGCGCCATCACGCCGCGCGCGCTTTCACCTGAGACGATCTCGAAATGATAGGTCTCGCCCCTGATGACGACGCCGATCGCGACGTAGCCATCGAACTGCTCGCTCTCCTCGGCCAGCGAGATCGCGCCGGGAATTTCAAGCGCGCCGGGCACGGTAAGCACCTCGGCCTGATGCCCGGCGGCTTCCAGCGCGGCTTTTGCCCCGGCAACCAGCATATCGTTTAGGTGATCGTAGAAGCGCGCCTCGACGATGAGGAATTTGGCCATGCCCTGGAATCCCTGGTTCAGTCGATCGGCTTCTGGCCGACGATGTTGAGGCCATAGCCTTCGAGCGCTACCAGCGAATGCTCGGTATTGGTCAGCAGGATCATGTCGTGAATGCCCAGTTCGGCGAGGATCTGCGCGCCGACGCCATAGTCGCGCATGTCCTCCATCTTGGGCACCTTGCCCTGCAGCAGGCCGACCTTGAGGTCGATGACATTCGCCATCGAATTGACCAGCGGCTTGTTGAGCACGACGATGACGCCGTTGCCTTCCTGTGCGATCAATTCCATCGAGCGACTGAGCAGCGAGGCGCGGGTGCCGAGCTCGCCAAAGATATCGGGGAAAAACGCCAGGGTATGCATCCGAACCAGTGTCGGTGTGCCGGGCACGACATGCCCCTTGACCAGCACCATGGTCTCGTCGCCAGTCGCCTTGTTGTAATAAACGCGGGCGCGCCACTGTCCGCCCCATTTGCTCTCGAAGCTGTATTCTCGAACCAGTTCGACCATGCGGTCGTGCTTGCGGCGATAGGCGATGAGATCGCGGATCGTGCCGATCTTGAGATCGTGCATGCGCGCGAAAGTGACGAGATCGTCCATCCGCGCCATCGTGCCGTCTTCTCGCATGATCTCGCAGATCACGCCCGAAGGGTTGAGACCTGCGAGCCGCGAGATGTCGACCGCCGCTTCGGTGTGCCCGGCGCGCACGAGCACGCCGCCGTCGCGCGCGCGCAGCGGGAAGACGTGGCCGGGAGAGACGATATCGTCCTTGCCCTTGGTGCCATCGATAGCGACCGAAATGGTGCGCGCGCGGTCTGCAGCGGAGATGCCGGTGGTGACCCCCTCGCGCGCCTCGATCGAGACGGTAAAGGCGGTTGAGTGCTGCTCGCGGTTGTTGGCGGTCATCTGGTCAAGACCAAGCTGGTCGATCCGTTCACCGGTAAGCGACAGGCAGATGAGTCCGCGTCCGTGAGTGGCCATGAAGTTGATCGAGGAAGGCGTCGCCATCTGCGCAGGGATAATCAGATCGCCTTCGTTCTCGCGGTCCTCGTCATCGACCAGCACATACATCCGGCCATTCCTGGCTTCCTCGATGATCTCCTCGATCGGGCAGAGCACCGGACGATCGTCGTTCGCGAGGAGAAAGCGCTCAAGCTTGCCGAGTGTTTCGGCGGTGGGGTTCCAGTCCGGCTCGGTGCAGTCGCGAAGCGTGTTGGCGTGCAGCCCGGCGGCGCGTGCCAGCCCGGCCTTGCTCATTCCGCCATCACTGACCAGCGTGCGGACCTTGTCGATAAGAAGTTCACTCATGTCAGCTGAGCTACACATCGCAATGTGATTCAGCAAGGGTCGAATCACATCGTTATTCACAGTGCTGTTTCAGTGTCCCGAAAATTTCGGTGCCCGCTTTTCGAGAAAAGCGGCGACTGCCTCGGCATGGTCGGCGGTGTGGTGCGCACTCGCCTGCATGGCGGCAGCCATCTCGAGCACTGTCTCCAGAGGCGATTCGCGGCTCTCCCACAACAGGCGGCGGGTCATTCGCACGGCGTGGGCAGGGTTTGCGGCAATACGCAGCGCAAGCGCCCGCGCCGTGTCCATAAGCTCGCCATCGGGCACAACCTTCGACACGAGCCCGCAGGCCAGTGCCTCTTGTGCATCGACCATGTCGCCGGTCAGCGCCATTTCGGCAGCCTTCGACCATCCGACCACGCGCGGCAGCAGCCACGATCCGCCATCGCCCGCTATAAGGCCGAGCTTCACGAAGCTTTCGGCGAAGCGCGCCGATTCGCCCGCGATGCGAAGGTCGCACATGCAGGCGAGGTCGCAGCCTGCGCCGATGGCGGCACCGTTTACCGCCGCGATCACCGGCACCTCAAGTTTCCGGAAGCCAAGCGGCAAACGCTGTATTCCGTCCTTGTAGCCGCGCCGCGTATTCACCGGATCGCCGGTGTTGAGCGCGCCGCCCATGACCATGTCCTTGACGTTGCCGCCCGATGAAAAGCCCTTGCCCGCGCCGGTCAGGATCGCGACACGCGCGCCGCTATCGCCATCGAGCCGGGCAAGCGCGGCGAGCAGCGCCTCGACCATCTCCTGGTCGGAAATCGGGTTGCGCAGTTCGGGCCGGTTGAGCGTCAGCGTGACCACGCCGTCATCACCGCCTTCGTAGATCACCAGCTCGCTCACCGCGCCCTCCCAAGTCAGTTCAGAGCGGCATAGTCCGGTTGACGCGGGTGTCCAACCCGGCAAAGCTGGGAGCAACAGAGGAATTGGGAGGATTGCATGGCCGGACAGGACAAGCCGAAGGGTATCGCCATCGTCACGGGCGCAGCGCGCGGCATCGGTGCGGCCTGCGCCAAGGCGCTGGTCGAGGAGGGTTGGAGCGACATTCTGCTGTGCGACCTCAATGGCGAACTGCTTGAGGAAACCGCGCAGAAGCTGCACAATTCCGGCGCGCGCATCGCGACACTGGCAGGCGACGTCACTGCGCCCGATTTCATGGAGCGAATGATCGCGGCGTGTGAAGGCAAGCCGGTTGCGGCGGCGGTCCATGCTGCCGGTGTCGCGCCGAAAATGGTCGACACGGCGCGTATGCTGGAGATCAACTGGGAATCGGCGCTCGCTTTCACCAATGCTATCAAGCCACGAATGGCCGAGGGCGGGGCGGCCGTGCTGATCGCCTCCAACACCTCCTATTTCCCGATCGACGAGGACCTGAAGGAAGTGTTCGAACGACCGCTAGCGGCTGGCGAAAGCGCCGCCTATGCCGAGCGCGTCGGGGATTCGTTCAAAGGTTACCTGTTGGCGAAACGCGGTGTGCGTGCCTTGGCCAAGAGCGAGGCCGTGGCGTTCGGTGTGCGCGGCGCGCGCATCGTTTCGGTCTCTCCCGGGCTCATCGACACCGAGATGACCAAGGATCGCGATACCGAGGTGATTCAAAAGATGATCAACGAATCCGCAACGAAGCGAGTTGCCGATACGTCGGAACTGGCGGCGGCGATCGCCTTCCTGCTTTCACCCAAGGCCAGCTTTATCACTGGCTGCGATCTGCTGGTCGATGGCGGCGAGACGGCCGGCATGGGATATCAGTAGTCCCAACGCAAACGGGCCACCCGAAGGTGGCCCGACACGTTGAGTCTTGGAATGCGGATCAGCCAGCGCCCATCAATTC